>NZ_KV812784.1:977507-1051818 GCF_001813505.1 Streptococcus sp. HMSC061E03 | reverse complement strand
GTTTCAGGCACTTTTCTCACAGCGGAAAGTTTTTGTATTTTCTTGATTCAAACTAAAAATAGGAACTCATTTTTACTTCTTTGCAGAATCGATTAACTTAAAATAGTTTGACTTCAATTTAAAAAAGGCCAAAGGCCTTTTTTATTATAAACTTGTTGAGTGGGTTGGTTGGACTTTTTTATCTGGATAGATGTAGTTGATGGCATTGTTTACGGCTGTTGGAGCTTCCCCCAGACCTGTAGCGATGAGATCAATCTTTCCTTCGTAGAAGCAGCAGTCTCCACAGGCATAAATTCCAGGAAGGCTGGTTTCTTGTTTTTGGTTCACCTTGATTTTATGGCGTTGCAATTCTACACCCCATTCTTTTAAGTTTCCGATTGAAGATTTAAAGCCATAGTTGACAAATAAGTGATCAATCGGGATGAGTTCGGCTTCATCGGCTTTAACTTTTGTGATTTCAAGGTGTGTGGCATGACCATTTTCTCCAATCAAGCGGCTAGGAACAAATGGTGTTTTGATGCTGACAGAAGATTGCTTGAGTTCTTCTACACTGTGTTCTAGGGCACGGAAGTTGTCCCGACGGTGAACGATTGTAGTTGGAGCAATCTTGTCAAAAGCAAGAGCCCAGTCCACAGCAGAGTCCCCACCACCAAGGACGGTCACCTGTTGTCCTTCATATTGTTGGATGTTTGATACGTGATAGTGGACGTTATCAAAGGTATCAGCCCCCTCGATATCAAGAGCACGTGGTTTAAAGGCACCGCCACCCATGGCAATGATGACTGCTTTAGACTGATGCACTTGGCGAGAAGTAGTGATAATGAAGAGGTCACCCTCTTTTTGAATATCCTCTACAGTTTCATTGAGGAAGATCGGTGTATCGAATCGTTTGACTTGCTCGATCAAGCGGTCGCTTAATTCTTCACCTGTTAAATTGGTAAAACCGGGTACATCGAGGATATTTTTTTCTGGATAGAGAATGGCTGGTTGCCCTCCAAGTTGAGGTAAGGAATCAATCAGTTTGACTTTAACTTGGCGCATATTGCCATAAAAAGCAGCAAACAGACCAACTGGTCCGCCCCCAACAATCGTAATATCATAAATTTCTGACATGGTATCTCCTTCAGGGTTTTCTATGTTTCCATTGTATCATAAAATAGAAAGAATGAAAAAGTCGGAAAAAAGAAATAGCATGAAGGCTAGGAAGGCTAGAAAAGTTTCAAAAGATCTTGACAGCGTCCTTAAAGTGTGATAAAATGATTAAGATTTTAGGCTTGAAGGGAGTGAAAAATATGTCAAAAACAGTAGTACGTAAGAATGAATCTCTTGACGATGCTCTTCGTCGTTTCAAACGTGCGGTTACTAAAGCTGGTACTCTTCAAGAAACACGCAAACGTGAATTCTATGAAAAACCTTCTGTAAAACGTAAACGTAAATCAGAAGCAGCTCGTAAACGTAAAAAATTCTAATTGAATACAGAAACAGACTTCGGTCTGTTTTTTGTTTTTCTAGAAAATTGAAGACAAAAAAATCCGACCTTCTTCTAGAAGATCGGATTTTTTATCTCTTTATTTGTTTGCAAGCAAGTCGCGGATTTCAGTAAGCAACTCTTCTTGAGTAGGAGCAGCAGCTTCTTCTTCAGCAGCTTCCTCTTTTTTACCAAGGTTTTGAGCTTTCTCTGCAGCTTTCACTACGAAGAAAAGAACAGTACCAACAACAAGGAAGTTGATCACAGCGCTCAAGAAGCTACCGTAAGCAACACCGTTCCATGACAATTGTGCAATATTTTGAACACGAGCAGCTTTCAAAGCTGGGTTCAAAATAAGTGGAGTAATGATATCGTTAACAAATGATGTTACGATAGCTCCAAATGCAGCTCCGATAACGACTGCAACAGCAAGGTCAACAATATTCCCACGAAGGAGAAAATCTTTCAAATCTTTTAACATATCCTAAATATGTCCTTTCATAATAATTTTTTACTATGATAGTATAACGGAAAATAGTTAGACTGACAAGAAATATGCACAATTTTTTTAAAAATTAGTGATAAAGGGTGAAAATCTTTTCTTTTGAGTGTGAAATCGGTAGGAAAAAATTTACTTTTACTAACTTTTAGTATAAAATATAAAGTGATAATCTATGGTAAAATGGAGGCACTGTTTATGGTTGATAAAGAGCTGATTGCAGAAATTAAAAACAGTGTAAACATTGTTGAAGTCATTGGAGAAGTTGTTTCTTTGACCAAGGCTGGCCGTAACTTTTTAGGCCTCTGTCCTTTTCATGGTGAAAAGACTCCCTCCTTTAATGTCGTTGAAGACAAGCAGTTTTACCATTGTTTCGGATGTGGTCGCTCTGGAGATGTCTTTAAGTTTATTGAGGACTACCGTGGAGTCGCCTTTATGGATGCGGTCCAGATCGTAGCGGAAAAGGCTGGCATTGCGCTTCAGTACCAGGCGAGACCTGCCCAATCAGCGTCTGTCAATCCAAACCAAGAACTTTATGAGATTCATCAGGAAGCTAGTAAGTTTTATCAGGCGATTTTGATGACGACTAAGATGGGGGAAGAAGCGCGACACTATCTGTATGAACGTGGTCTGACGGATGAGGTGATCCGACATTTTCAATTGGGCTTAGCACCTACAGAAGGAAATTATCTCTATCGAAATCTCTCTGAGAAATTCTCGGAGAAAGTGATTACCGATTCGGGTTTGTTTACAGTCTCAGATGCAGGAACGGTTTTTGATGCCTTTCAGGATCGGATCATGTTTCCCTTGACGGATGATAGTGGACGGGTCATTGCCTTTTCTGGTAGGCTGTGGAAAATGACGGAGGATGGTAGTCATCAAGCCAAGTACAAGAATAGTCGTAGTACCCGTCTATTTAATAAAAGTTATGAACTCTATCATTTGGATCAAGCCAAGACGAGCGCCAAAAAGAAACATGAAATGTATATCATGGAAGGCTTTATGGATGTCATTGCAGCTTATAGAGCTGGGATAGAAAATGCGGTCGCCTCTATGGGGACAGCCTTGACACCAGAGCATGTCCAGCACCTGTCTCATTTTACTAAAAAGGTCATCTTGACCTATGATGGAGATAAGGCAGGGCTTGAAGCAACAGCTAAGGCCTTGGATGTCTTGCAGGATCTGGAGTTGGAGATCGTCCGTATCCCAGATCAGATGGACCCTGATGAGTACCTCAAAAAGACGTCCCCAGAAGATCTAGCTACCCTCTTGAAGAATTCTCGGATCAGTAAGGTTGAATTCTTGATGCACTACTGGAAACCCCAGTATATTGAGAACTTGCAGGCGCAGATTGAGTTTGTCGAGAAGCTGGCACCGATGATCGCCCAGACGCGTTCTATTACAGCGCAAAACACCTATATTTATAAGTTGGCCGATTTATTGCCGGACTTTGATTACTTGCAGATTGAGCAGATTGTCAATAATAGTCGCTTGCATCAACGGCAAGAAGCGCAAGAAGGTGGACGATCAAAAACGTCGAATTTTTCAGTGGAGCTCCTGCCGAATCGTGGGATGACGCGCTTGATCAAGGCGGAAAATCATTTATTAAGTAGGATGAAGGATTTTCCAATGGTCCTCAATGATTACCGTTTGCGACCTGATTTTACCTTCGACACGCCGGAGTTACAGATCTTGTATCAATTGCTCTGTCAAAATGGAGAAGTCACCTCTCAGGATCTATCCGAGCAGCCTGAAGGGGTCCAGCACGCCTGGTACCGCATGTTAGAAGAAGATTTACCAGATGAGATAGCAGATGGTGAGTTAGAAGAAGTAGAAGCGACACGGAATCGTGAGCTTCTTCGCAAAGAAAGTCAACAAATTGGAAATAAAGTGAAGGAAGCTTCCTCAATAGGGGATGCGGAAAAGGCTTTATTGGAACTCGAGCGTTTAATCGCTCAAAAAAGAAGAATGGAGTAAGAATGGCTAAAGAACAAAAAGATATTACAACATTGGACGTTCAAATTGCAGAATTTATTCGCAGCCACAAGAAAAGCGGAACTGCAACAGATGATGAAATTAATGACCAATTGGTTATTCCATTCACGCTAGATGCAGATGGGATTGAAGATCTTTTGCAACGCATTCAAGATGCAGGGATTTCGATCACTGATAAAGACGGCAACCCAAGTGCGCGTGTGTTGAACAATGAGGAAGAGCCAGAGTTGTCAGATGAGGAATTGCTTGGAAGCAACTCTGCTAAGGTCAATGACCCGGTACGTATGTACTTGAAAGAAATTGGGGTTGTTCCTCTTTTGACCAATGAAGAAGAACAAGAATTGGCTATCTTGGTGGAACAAGGTGACTTGGAAGCTAAGCAACGTCTAGCAGAAGCCAACCTTCGTTTGGTTGTATCCATTGCGAAACGTTACGTTGGTCGTGGGATGCAATTTTTGGATTTGATCCAAGAAGGAAACATGGGCTTGATGAAGGCGGTTGATAAGTTTGACTATACCAAAGGGTTCAAGTTCTCTACTTATGCTACTTGGTGGATCCGTCAGGCCATCACTCGTGCCATTGCAGACCAAGCGCGTACCATTCGGATTCCTGTTCACATGGTGGAAACCATTAACAAGTTGGTTCGTGAGCAACGCAATCTCTTGCAAGAATTGGGACAAGATCCAACACCTGAACAAATCGCTGAACGTATGGATATGACACCAGACAAGGTGCGTGAAATCTTGAAGATTGCTCAAGAGCCTGTTTCTCTTGAAACTCCAATCGGAGAAGAAGACGATAGCCATTTGGGAGATTTCATCGAAGACGAAGTGATTGAAAATCCAGTAGACTACACCACTCGTGTGGTTCTACGTGAACAATTGGATGAAGTCCTCGATACCCTGACAGACCGGGAAGAAAATGTTTTGCGTCTTCGTTTTGGTCTGGATGATGGAAAAATGCGGA
The DNA here is from genome assembly GCF_001813505.1 of Streptococcus sp. HMSC061E03. NCBI lineage: Bacteria > Bacillati > Bacillota > Bacilli > Lactobacillales > Streptococcaceae > Streptococcus > Streptococcus sp. HMSC061E03. The sequence continues at coordinate 1,046,890 of NZ_KV812784.1, read as the reverse complement.
CCTTGGAAGATGTGGGGAAAGTCTTCAATGTGACCCGTGAACGGATCCGTCAGATCGAAGCCAAAGCCCTCCGCAAACTCCGCCACCCAAGTAGAAGCAAACCACTGCGTGACTTTATAGAGGATTAAAAAGGTCCGGGGGACCTTTTTAACGGTCGCCAAGAAATCAAAAAGCGACCCAGGTCCGGGGGATCTTTTTAACGGTCGCCTAGAAATGAAGAAGCGACCCAGATCCTGCGGATCTTTTTAACCCGAGCCCAGAAATTCTATCGAGAGTAAATAGCAGAAAAAGGAAGTCATATGGCATATACAACTGAGCAAATTGAAGAAATTAAAAATAAAATCTTAAATGCTTTGGAAGAGGTAATCGATCCTGAGCTTGGGATTGACATTGTCAATTTAGGTCTTGTCTACGAGATCCATTTTGACGGTGAAACTGGAGCAACCATCATTGATATGACCTTAACGACCATGGGGTGTCCATTAGCGGACCTTCTGACAGATCAGATTCATGATGTTTTAGCAGAAGTAGAAGAAGTGACATCGGTGGATGTGAAGTTGGTCTGGTATCCTGCTTGGACGGTTGAAAAGATGAGCCGTTATGCACGGATCGCACTTGGAATTAGTTAACCATTCTATGCATCAAAACAAATCAGAGGTTGGGGGTTCCCTAACCTCTGATTTGTTTACACCTGTATTTTTGAACAACCATTTTCAAATTCTTAGCAAATTTTCAGATAAAGTTGCAATCATCAAGAGGACAAGGTATAATAGCATAAATAGAAAATAAAGGAGATTTACATGAATCAGTATCCTTTGGTCTACTTGGACCATGTGACAAAGAATTATGGGCATGAAGTTGCTCTCATGGATGTTAGTTTGAACATCCAACCTGGCCGTATTATTGGCCTTTTGGGGCCTAATGGTAGCGGGAAAACAACCATCATTAAATTGATTAATGGTTTGTTGCAACCAAGCCTTGGAAATATCTATATTCATGGTCAATTACCATCCCCAGCTTCTAAAAAAGTTGTTTCCTATTTGCCGGATACGACTTATCTGAGTGAAAATATAAAAATTAGTGATGCTATTAGCTATTTCCAAGATTTTTATTCAGATTTTAATGTCCAACGAGCTTACCAATTGCTCAACGATTTGCATTTGCATCCAAATCAAAAATTGAACAGCCTTTCAAAAGGGAACAAGGAAAAAGTACAATTGATTTTGGTGATGAGTCGTGAAGCTGACTTGTATGTCCTTGATGAACCAATCGGTGGGGTCGACCCAGCAGCGCGTGATTATATTTTGCGGACCATTATTCAAAACCGACGTCCAAACTCTTCTGTCTTGATTTCTACTCACTTGATTGCGGATATTGAGCAAGTTTTGGATGAAGCGATTTTCATCAACCAAGGAAGAATCCTCTTGCATGAAAATACGACTGTTTTGCGCAATCAACACGGAAAATCAATCGATGAGATCTTCCGTGATCAATTCCGTGTTTATTAGGAGGACCCCATGTTTGGTAAATTATTAAAATATGAATTTAAATCGACAGCTAAGTGGTATTTATTGATCACCCTGATCGCACTAGGTTTGTCAGTGATTACAGGTGTTATTGGTGGAAGTGCTACAAACGGTTTTGTGGATATGGAAACCAATAGTATGCAAATCATAACGGGGACTCTTGGGATTCTCATTTTTGGAGGAGTCATTGGTCTTTATCTTAGTAACTACTATATTATTATTCGTCGTTTCTATTCCAACTTATACGGACGTGAAGGTTACTTGACCTGGACCCTTCCAGCTAGCCCTCATGCGATCATTTTGTCTAAATTTGTGGGAGCTTTAGTAGCGAGTCTTTACTGCCTATTCCTTCTATTTTTTAGTGGTTTTATCACAATTATTGTGATGGGCGCTGTCATTGGACAAGACCTCTCTCCTGTATTTAGTATTATCTCTGAGGCTTTTAGTCATTCTATTGCTTATTGGATTATCGTTTGGTGGATTTTTACCACAGCTTCAGGGATCTTCCTATTTTATGTATCGATCGCACTTGGCCAACTCTTCCAAAACCGTCGTGGATTTAAGGCTATTCTGTTTTTCTTTCTCTTGTGCATTGTTTTAAGTATCATCGGTACAGCAGTCAATCCATTAAAAGATTCATATGCTGTTGGGTCTGCATTGGTTTATGGAAATATTGATGAATTTGGACCTAACTTCATTCCAGGTCTCATCTATGAAGTCATTAAGATTGTTTCTATGTACTTCACCATTCATTATATCAGCAAATATAAGTTGAATCTTCAATAAAAACAGTTAATTGAACAAGGAGCTCCCCAGTGGAAGACTTCTTGTTCAATTTTTTTCTTTTGCATTTTTAGCTAGATTTTGATATACTAAATGTATTCGTTTTGGGGTCGTTACGGATTCGACAGGCATTATGAGGCATATTTTGCAACTCATCTAGCGGATGTAAAACGCCAGTTAAATATAACTGCAAAAAATAATAATTCTTACGCTTTAGCTGCCTAAACACCAGCAGGCGTGACCCGATTCGAATCGCTCGTGTTTGATGACAGGTCTTAATTTTAGCGAGATACGATCTAGCTTTGTCTAGGAGTTAGATAAGAGATTGATAGACTCGCAACTACAGGGCTTGAGTTATGTGTCGTGTAGCTGTTAAAAGAAGACATAACCTATGGTTGTAGACAAATATGCTGGCAGGTGTTTGGACGTGGGTTCGACTCCCACCGGCTCCATATATACTTTTTGAAACTTCTTAAAACTTTCTAAAACATTGATAATTCAATGTTTTTTATTTTTATACTTTCTATTCTTTCCCATACCTTTTTGAAATGGACAGACCCAAAAACAGACCCTTTTTGAAAAGAGTCTGTCCTGATAGCTGATAGGTTTAAAAATCTATATAATTAGCAAATTTCTCACCAATATCATCCTTGGCTTGCTTGGTGATATGTGTGTATACATTCATGGTTGTCTTCAAATCAGAGTGACCAAGACGATGCTGAACCTGCTTCAATGTCATTCCTGCCTCAAAGCACAAGCTGGCATGTGTATGCCTGAAGCCATGTATTTTGATAGGCTTGACATCTGTGCCTTTAACAATCTGCAAGAGCCATTTGCGTGGCAGTGAACTTGGAATAGGCTTTCTTTCAGGACTTTCAAAAATGAAAGTGGTAGTAGGATTCATTTCTCTGTACTCTGAAAGCAGATCAATTGTTTTTTGATCAAGGCTAATCAGTCGGACACTACTCTTGTTTTTAGTAGCCCCCACAGATTCGCCCTCAAAACCTCTTGTAATGGCCTTATTTATGTTCAAGGTGTTATCTATCCAGTCAGTCCATTTGAGGGCCAAAATCTCCCCTTTTCTGGCCCCTGTGAACGCAAGAAGACGAAACATGACTTTCTTTCTCAGATCATCCGTGTCATCCACTAATTTCATGAATGATTTTAATTCATCTTTATCATAAAAATCACTAGAAGAATCACTCTCTTTTTTGACAAGTGTGGTCACACTATCAACAGGATTGGTCGAAATATAACCATAACGGATGGCATACTTAAAAATGTTATTCATCAGACCTTTCAATTTGCGCCCATACACCAATTTTCTTGACCATTCATTGACCTGTTCCTGCAATTGAAGAGGAGTGATAGAAGCTATTTTTTGACTACCAAAAACAGGATAGATGTGATTTTTGATATTCCTTTGAGTCTTGATGTAGGTGCTGTCCTGAACAGTATCAGCGTACTCTTTGAGCCATTTCTTTGCAATTTCCTCAACTGTGATTTCTTTCTTCGCTTGCTCCCCATTTTCCAAATCGTCTTGAAGTTGCAAGAGCGCTGCCCGTGCCTTTGCTTTGGTTGGAAATCCTTGACGCTTTACATACTTATCTTTTCCGTTTTCCTTGCCTACATAAATCCTAAACCCGTAGGCAGTATCACCATTTTTCTTTTTGTAAGATTTAATTTCCATTGCCTTTTCCCTCTTTTATTGGTACAATAGGCATAGTGAAAAGGGCTTTTTCAAGCCTATTTTTACGCCTTAACAATATCCCTGTACTCTACGCCCCAAATGTTGAGTGCAGGGCTTTTTTATTTGTCTTAATTGTTTATCAATGCCTTCTCAATAGCATTTTTGATTTCTAATATTTTGGCCTTGTCTTCTTTGTTGAATGTGATTGTATTTTCATCTTTCACAGCATCGAAAACCACACCTTTTGGTTCAAGACTGCCAGGAAAAATCAACTGAAGATAGCCTACTGTTTTACCTGGTTCTTTTAATTGGTAAGCAGTAATCTTTGATAGTAGTATAGATTTTTCCCCATCCAATCCTTGCAACAAAGCATTGCTGATTGTATTTTGTCGAGCGATACGAATGAAATGATCATCAATTCTTACTAGAGTTTTTTGATTAGCAAAGAAAAATGTCTTTTCATTTTCAGTAGATTCAAAGAGTTGAATTTCTTCTGATTCATCGTGTTTCTTCCCAAAAATAGCCATTGTATTTCTCCTTTTTTTAACTAATTAGTGAATTATATTCGTCTTTGACCATCGTTTCACTTGCAATGGTCTTCAGACTGTATTTCTCCATAAAATGCAGGTAATTGAAATCTCTTACATCATCCATCAACTTCAATTCTTCTTCTAGCAAATGATGAATCATACTTCTATCAGCTTGCAGTTCACAGTATTCTCTATTTAGTTCATATTGAGCAGGAGTATGCTCTTTGTGACCCAATTCATGCAAAGCAACTTGCTTTTGATCTTCAACTGACAAATTAATATCTAACGCTAAAATGTTCAAAGTAGGATTAAAGAAACCAGGACTATGCCAGTCGCTCCCGTCAAAGTAACATAGGCTTACACCCTCTTGAGCGCAAAGCTCTTTTACAGTCATAAATGCACCTCTATTTATTTTTTAAGTGTGCCTCCAATACCGCTGTAATAAAATCAATATCTTCTTCGGTAAGTGGTTTACCATCGAATAACATAGATTGAGCTGCGATGTCTCGGAGGTCTAATGGTGCAGAAGCATCACCATCTTTCGCAATGTTTGGATTTTCTGTGCGTCCCAAGAGGTAGTCGGTGGACACATTGAAATAGTCAGCAATTTTTGAAACCCTCTCAACATTCGGAGTGGATTTTTTCATATTATAAATTGTATTTCTGCTAAAACCTAAATTTTCTTCGAGCATATTTAGCGAAATACCTTGCTTGTCAGCCAATTCTTTAATTTTTTCAAACGTGAAAAACATTGATTTATCAACCTTTCTAAGGCATGACAAAAAATATTTAATAAATTTACTACAAAACTGTTGACAACTAGTAATAAATTTATTAAAATATTATTCGTAAGCTAAAGAGTTAGCGAATAAGACAACTAAAAAAAATAAACCTAAAAAACTGATTGGCGTCCGTTTAATCTAGGTAAAACTTACTTTTAGTAGGTCTTTTCTCTATGCTTTGATTTTAATAAATTTATTTATCATTGTCAAGAAATTCGCTAACTTTTTAAATAATTTTAAAAAGGAGGATCAGAGATGAGCCAACAACATCAAAAATGGATTCAATTGGTCAAAGAGAAATTGGATTCAGAAGGAATGACACAAACGCATCTCGCTCGTGCTTGCGGAGTGAAGAAGCCGACTATTTCAGAATTGCTGAAATACGGGAAGGGAAGTGACAGACTTAAAAATCGAGTCTGTGATGTCTTAGGTATTGATGAGACTTGGGTTGATTTAGGAGAGTAGGAAATGAACGAACTAGAAAGAACAGCCCTCAATGAAATACTGAGGACCGTGACATATATTGCTGAAAAGTTGGATGAAATTGACTCTAAGATTTCTTCGAGCGATTCACAAGCTCTTGAGCATCAAGAAAATTGAGTTTCATTTCCATGTAGTGAATAACTCCATGCAGGTAGTTTTTTAAGTCTGTAAAGTCTTTGTCTGGGTTATTTCTGTAGTAATGACCTTCATCATTACCAATATAAGCAGATGCAAGTGAAAATGTTTTAAGGTCTTCATCCTTGATATATTTTTCAATAACTTGTTTTAATGACATTTTAATGATTTTATCTTCGTCATCAGGATTTGTAACAATAGAAAAATCTTTAACAAAGAACTCAAGTGCCTTACGATATCCAATGCCTGCAATGTGGTCTAATTGTTCGTGCTCAGCTTTCAGGGCTTGGACATAGATTTGCTTACCAATTGGAGAAACTATTTCTACATCGTCAGATATAGGTATATCGCTTGGAAGATTAGGAATTACTTTGATATGTTCAATTTCGTATTCTTCAGCGTAGTTATTGCTTGAATACCATGTAGCTGTAAACTCCTCTGTCCAGAAGTGCTTACAACCTAAGCATCTAAATGTTAATACTAAGCTTGTTTTATCTTCTCCGAGATAAAAATAAGAAGAGTTCACAAGATCTGGATTGGTTGGTTTTTTACAATTTGGACAGATATCTTCTATGGTTACAGGTCTAGAAACAGAAGAATTTATTTTCGCTTGAAATATCATAAAATTTCTCCGATCGATTTATTATCTTTATTATATCAAATTTAGAAAGGAAAAGCGTGTGAACGAAATTACTTTATCAAATAATCTATCTCAGATAGAACTTGAAATCAGTCACCACAAACAAATTGCTGGACAATCCATTTGGGAAATTGGTAGACGTTTGAATCATGTGAAAGAAAATGATTTAGTGCATGGTCAGTTCGGTAAATGGTTAGATACCATCAAGATTTCTCATAGTGAAGCCAGAAAGATGATGACAATTGCTCAACAACTTTCAAATCGTTCAACGTTGAACGATTTAGGAACATCAGCCCTCTACCTGATCGCAACCCTTCCAGAAGAAGAAAAGCAGGAGCAGATCCAACGGATCGAGGATGGCGACACCCCAACTGTTCGAGAGCTGAAAGAAGTCAAAAACAAACTCAAACTAAGCCAACAAGCGAATGAGTTTTTAAAGGGTGAGAATGAGGCCCTTAAGGCTTCTAAAGTCGAAGTGAGGGAAATAATCAAGGAAGTCGTTCCAGACGATTATGGAGCTACACAGGACCTGAACAAGCAATTGCTAGAAAAGAATAAGGAACTATCCAAAACCGTTAAGGCAATGGAAGAACGCTCCGAATTCATCGAAAAGCAACTTGCTGACACACTGGCCCAGCGTGAAGAGGTCGATAAGAAATCTTCTCAGTACGATGAATTGACACGAGCGATTGAAGAATCACAAGGACAACTCAACAGCGTACAGAAGCAAATCTCAGCCTACAAGAACATCACAAGCCTATTGCAGAAGGGTAATGACTTTTTAGCAAGCATGGGTGGACTGATCTATGCAGATGAAGAGAAAGTCCTCAAAGCAGACGGAATCATCCGAAACGAATTTGATAGTTTTATCAGTCGTGGTCTTCGTTTCTTCAATGACCTAAACGATATCCGCAAAGAAAGCAATATTTTAGAAGGAGAATTTGAATAATGAATGAAGTGACAATCCAACCTACCGAGTTAGTGGTAGAAGACGCAATGATCCATGCACTCCAGGAATTGAAAAAGCTGAAAGAAGGGCAGTCCATCTTATCAGCCGATGTCGATTATCTTAAGAACGAGCAACCAGTCAACCCTTCTATCTGTCTGGCATTGGAAAAATTGCGTAAGAAGAAAGTCGTGGCATTGTTAGGTGGTAAAGACAGCCAGGCATACCGTGACCGACATTTCGCACAATCCGTATTTTCACAGGCTGCTAAAGACTTCAAGGACTACTTCTGTATTCCACGCTACGACTTATTGAAGCGCAAGGACGAGGAAAAAGCTTTCGACTATTGGGATAGTTGGGAGCCATCAGCAAATACCAAGCTAGAAATCAAAGCCCGAAATGGACAGATGAGCTTAGTCGGGTAAGGAGGCTTACATGGTTCTAGAATTATTTGGAACTGAATTTAAAGATAAACTCTTTGAAGAGCTGGTTTCACTCAACATCAAAGCTATGGAAGAAGCTAAGCGTAGATCAAGCAGACATACTACATGGGTGCCGATCAAACAGCTACAGGAAGCGACCGGATGGGGTAGAACTAAACTAGAAGAATGGAGAGACCAAGGGAAATTTCAATTTCAACAGTCCGGAAAGGGCGGGAAGTATCTCTATAATTTGGAAGATGTTCAGCGATTCTGTCGAAGTTTGCAAAAATAAAAAAAGCGCCTTGAGAAAGGCACTTTGAAAGAACTATAACTTAATTATAACACAGGAATTATTTTTATAAAAGAATATTGGAGGAATTAAAATGTTAGCAGAAATCTTAGTCGGAGTATTAATCATCGTGGTCCTATTTCAAATGATCATCATCAGCTCAATTAGCGAGCGATGCAAAGAATCAAAACGAGAACTGAAAAAGATGATTGCTGAACAGCAACGCATTCAAGAAGCACGAGAAGCAATGCGTTTCGGATATCGTAGATAGGAGCTAGTTATGGCAGAAAATAATACAATCCTGCCTCACGATCTTCTTGCTGAACAAGCAGTAATTGGATCAATTTTTGTAGATCCAGATAAAATCCTAATTGCTTCAGAGTACCTCACAAAAGAAAGTTTTTACAAACTATCACACGGAATTGTCTTTGGAATCATGGAAGATTTGTCGGACAAGGGAAAACCTATCGACCCCGTATCAGTTAAATCAGCTCTTGATTCAATAGGAGAATTTGACCGAATTGGAGGGATGGCATTTCTTGCTAGTCTCATAAATGCCGTACCAACCAGTGCTCACATTGAGCATTATGCCAAGGTTGTAGCTGAAAAAGCAAGAGCACGAAAGGTTATTGAAGACCTCAATCAAACGATAGCAAACGTATATGATGGTCAATCAGATCTAAATGACATACTCGTTCAGACTGAGCAAGCGTTATCAAATATAGCAAATGACAAGCAGACTGGTTTCCGTCCAATTATTGATGTAATTGATTCTACGCAGTCAATTATTGACGAGCGCTCACAGCGTGTTGGTGATGTAACAGGGACACCAACAGGTTTCACAGATTTTGATAATATCACGACTGGTCTACATACTGACAATCTGATTATTCTTGCAGCACGGCCAGCAATGGGAAAAACAGCTTTCGCTCTAAACATCGCCCAAAATGTAGCAATAAGAGCTGGAAAGCCAGTAGCAATCTTCTCTCTTGAAATGGGAGCAGAAAGCCTTGTAGAGCGCATGCTGTCAGCCGAAGGACTGATTCCATCATACCATGTAAGAACAGGAAACTTATCAGAAAGTGAATGGCGCAGGATGATCCTGGCACAGGAACAGCTTGCAAAAGGAAAGATCTATATTGACGATACAGCAGGAATTCAAATCGCTGAGATTCGATCCAGAGCCAAGCGATTGTCTCAAGAGACTGGTGACCTTGGATTGATTGTAATTGACTATCTTCAACTAATTACTGGTAGAGGTCGAGAAAATCGGCAACAGGAAGTGTCTGAGATTTCAAGGCAATTAAAAATATTAGCCAAGGAATTGAAAGTTCCAGTAATTGCATTGAGTCAGCTATCTCGTGGGGTTGAGCAACGGAACGATAAAAGGCCCGTGCTCTCAGATTTAAGAGAGTCAGGATCGATTGAGCAAGATGCTGATATAGTCGCATTTCTCTATCGAGAAGCTTACTACAATCGTGAAGAGCAGGAGGAACCTGATAATGTTACAGAATTGATCCTTGAAAAAAATAGACATGGCAGTTTAGGAACAGTCAAATTATTCTTTCACAAGGAATATGCGAAATTTTCAAATAAGGAGGCTTGATGAATGGTAACTGAGAATCGTAGATATTACTGGTTACAACTAAAAGATGACTTCTTTAATTCCAAAGAAATGAAGCTCATGAGAAAGCTTCCTGGTGGAGAAGAAATCACAATCATCTACCTAAAAATGATGCTGGCAAGTCTAGCAGAGCAAGGGAAGTTATATTTCGAGGGTCTAGCAGAAGATCTAGCAGAAGAACTATCTCTATTGATAGACGAAGATCCAGAAGCGATCAGATTAACACTGATGTTTTTGACAAAGAAAAAATTATTGACTACATCAGACAATTATCAGTTTAATCTCGAACAAGTTCCGGAAATGGTAGGAAGCGAAACAGCAAGCACTCGTAGGTCTCGCAAGCATCGAGAGAATAAAAAAGCGTTGCAATGCAACACCAACGCAACAAAAGGCAACGGAGATATAGATATAGATATAGATATAGATAAGGAGCAAAAAGCTCAATCAGATGTCTATGATGAAATTATCAAATATCTAAATGACAAAACAGGATCTCATTTTAAACCTACTAGCAAATCGACTCAAAGGTTAATCAATGGTCGTTTAAGTGAGAATTACTCAATAGATGATTTTAAGCATGTCATTGATGTAAAAACTATTGAGTGGAAGAATGATTCCAAAATGTCCAAGTATTTAACTCCAGACACGTTGTTTAATGCTACTAAGTTTGAAAAGTACTTAAACCAAAAGATGCCTTCGAGTGCGTCAACTCAACAGCAAGACGAAAGGTTAGGGTTTTAATGCATCAGGATTATGAAGTAGGTTCAACTAGTGAACCAAAAATATGTAATAAGCACGGATCCAAGATGATCACTGCAAAAGTTATGATTGATGGATCCCAGAAATCGCTTGACATTTGTCCAGAATGCGAAAAAGAAGGAATCAATGAATTGCAGGAACACTTAAATCAAGAAGCAGTTATCCAGTCAATTCTAGCGAATACATACAAAGTATTTGATCGTGAGAGCATCTATTCCAAGGAATTGGAAGACAAAACACTTGATAATTACGATGCTGGAAATAAGTTGTGTGAGCAAGCTTTGAATTTTTCAAAAAGGATGTTGCGAGATTATCTGAAGTACGAAACAGGAAATGTAATTCTGAGCGGTCCTCCAGGAGTTGGCAAGAGCCATCTATCTATTGGAATCGCCAAAGCATTAAATGAAAAATTCAAAGAATGCAAGCAACCAAAGAGTGTGCTATTCATTTCGACTTCTGCGCTCTTTTCAAAGATTGAAGAAAGCTTCAATGGTCGAGGAGACTTCACAGAAAGTTATGCTGTGAATCTACTGAGCAATGTTGATTTTCTCTTCTTTGACGATTTGGGAAAAGAAAGTAGCATGAGCGGAAGTCTCAAGGAAGCAAACGAGTGGAGACAACGAGTACTGTTTAAAATCTTGGACAATCGTCAAACAACATTCTTTAACACAAACTTATCGAGCAACGATATTAAAACAATTTATAACAAGGCCCTTGCTGACCGGATCTTCAAGGGCGCAAGCAAACATATTTTTAAATTCCCAGAGAATACAGAAAGCAGGAGATATTGATGGAAAACAAACAATTAAAAGATTTAATCGCAAAAGTTCAGCGCTGGTTTTATGACCGAAATTTGCAAACACAAGATCCAAACAAGCAATTTTTGAAATTGTATGAAGAGATCGGTGAATTATCACGAGGACTGGCAGAAAACGATGAGGAAGTCACGAAAGATAGCATCGGAGACATCACTGTAGTATTAATCGGTTTGACGTTACAGTTAGAAATCAAAACAGAAGAGATTTTCCCAGAAAATAATACATTCGTATTTTCCAATGCAGCAAAGTCAGAAGATTATTTCGTCTTAATGATGGACCAATCATTGGCAGCATATTTTAACCGGCAATCATACCAATTAAAAAATGTTGTTTATGAGTTGATGCGAATTTCAGCATTGCTACATCATGACTTCGTTGAGTGCTTAAATATTGCTTATGAAGAAATCAAAGATCGAACAGGAAAACTAGTCGATGGTGTTTGGATCAAGGAGGAACGACTAAAATGACAGAAGAAATTTTAAACAATGGTTTTGACAAAGTAAATAAACCTAATCACTACTGTGGGCAATATGGTCTTGAATCAATTGACATTATTCGCAATTTTGCTGGAGGACCAAAAGAAGTCCGAGGATTTTATTGGGGAAATGTCATCAAGTATCTTTGTCGCTATCAAAAGAAAAACGGATTGGAAGATTTAAATAAGGCAAAGAAGTACTTAGACTGGCTCATCGCAGATCTGAAGCGTGAAGACCTCGAAAAGACAGCGATTGTTAAGCAGGAGTAAAAGTTATGAGACATTATACAAAAAATCAAATGGATCACTTTCGTCAGCAATTACAATTATTGATTTTAGGAAAAGGTCTCACTCGCAAAGAACTCTCTAGAAATCTATATCGTGGTGAACAGACGATACAAGAGTGGATCACGAAAGACGACATCAATCCCAGCCATGTCCAAGAATTGTGCGAGTATTTCGGCATTGAGGAAAAAATTTTGATGGGTGATCCGGAAATACTTGCCGATTATAAGCTATATGATCGTGATAAGTATATCTGTACAGGGACTTTAAAAGAATTGAGCAGAATCACTGGAAAAGATAGTGCATTACTCAAATATTACATCCACTTAAATGAACAAGGACGAAATGCAGGACATCTAAAATTAGAAAGGGTAATCGAAGATGAAACGTAAAATCGACTGGCTAATCATCAACTTGGTATTACTAGCAGGAATTACATTAATGATTACTATCAACCTCAACTCCAGATTGGTTGAACAAGAAAACAAAATCAAAGATATGCAGTGGACTGTCCAGGAACACGAACTAAGTATTCAAAGATTGGCGGAACAAAACACTGCACAAGAGGTAATCCTAAACAAATTAAATCGGGAGTACCAAGCGCAGGAACGTAAAAAGGCAGAAGCAGTTAAGGAAGCTGCTGAAATGAATAATGTAGGAGGATAATAATGATCAACAATGTGACTCTTATTGGTCGGTTAACCAGAGATGCAGAGCTACGCTATACACCTAGTAATATCGCAACAGCACAATTTAATATTGCATGCAATCGAAATTTTAAAAATGCAAATGGTGAATATGATGCAGACTTCATCAACTGCGTGATGTGGAGAGAGCAAGCAGAAAGATTTTGTAATTAGACCAAAAAAGGAATGCTGGTCGGCATTACGGGAAGAATCCAAACTCGAAGCTATGAAGGAAATGACGGAAAACGTGTATATGTGACTGAAGTTGTTGCAGAGAACTTCCAAGTTTTGGAAAAACGTGACAACACTGCCAACCAGAATAGTATGACTGAACAGATGCCACCTAACTATGCAAATCCGATGGACATCGATGATAGTGATTTGCCATTTTAAGAACAAAAGGAGAAAAAACAATAGCATTTACTTTAAAGAAAGAAGTTGAGGAGGTAAATGGATGAATAGGATTAGAGAGTTACGGAAAGATAAAAATATAACTCAAGAATATTTAGCGCAACAATTAGGTGTAGCAAAATTGACTATCTCAAAATGGGAAAGAGGGATACATCAAATAAAATCTGATAAAGCGGAAATGTTATGCAGTATTTTAGGAGTATCTTTACCATATTTATTAGGAATCGATGACGTGAGTGAGCATGACTTGCCAGTATATAAGCAGTGCATCTTGGAATTAAATAATGTTTCAATTAACTTGCTACGTAATATAGATAAACTGACTTCCCAAAATTTGAGCGATATTAAAAGAGAGGCCAGAAATTTATATGAAAGCCTAGTGCGGTTGCAATGTGAGGCAGAAAGGATAGAAAAATGGAAAAAGAGTTAAAAAACCACTCAACAGGGAACCGTATTAAAGAGCTTAGAAAAGCTAATAAGTTGACTCACAAAGAGTTAGCGGGAAAATTAGGGATTTCCACTAGAACTCTTCAAATGTGGGAAAGTGGAAAAAATCTTTCTTTTATTCCTAAAATGTCAAAATTGGCCGATTTCTTTGGCGTATCAATCACTGACCTTTTTGACCTTCCTGGACCCAAAGGGATGGATAAAATTAAAGAGTCGGAAGGACTCAAAAAAATCAAAATTGTTTTTTCAAATTCACAAGAAACTGAATTTTTGGTGAACGATCTCACCCAAGATGAACTGACAGGAATCTTCAGTCAGTTTTACGATGGAAGATTGATGGTAATTCGAAATTTTTATGCAAACCCCAAAAACGTCAACTATATTATTGTTGATGATTTTGAAGAATACAATGAGGAAGTGGAAGAATGAATAAACAAGAATTGATTGAGAAATATCAAGACAAGCTATATGAAGTCTGTACAAAGTACGGAGAATATTATAGGACAATAGCTTATGAAAATATTCTAAAAGATTTAGAAAACCTAGACGAACCGCAGAAGCCAGTCGTACCGCAGTTTGTGGCGGATTATATTAAATATGCCATAGAGAATGATTGGGATTTTCAAGATTTATTTAAGTGTATAGAAGATGAAGAAGATGAAAAACTTCTGAGATGGTTTTATCACGAACGTAATCAAGAAACGCTTGCTACCGCTTGGATCAATGGCTACGAGGTAGAGAAAGAGAAGCGGTATCTTGTGAAGATGAAAAACTTGAGAGCTTTGTTTTGCTATTTGGCATATATTCCAGATGAAGGTTATTGGACTTTTATGGCTAGCGGGGGGGAAAGCATTGTTATAAAACACACCCGCAAGCAGCTCGAAGAAGCCGGATTCGGCTGGGTGTTTGATTGTGAAGGTATGGAAGTTGAAGAGGTGTGAAAATGAATAAGCAGGAGTTAATTGAGAAATACGAAAAGCTTGAAGGTGTATGTAAGGATCCAGGAGCAGAAATCGCTCGTCTAATTTTTTTAGAAGATTTACGGGAACTAGACGAACTGCAGAAAGTCCAAGTCCCGCAATTTGTGGCGGATTGGTATGAAGCTAACAAAGATGATTTTGAAACCAATCTATTCAGAGCTGTCGATTTAATCCCTAGTGACTACGAAGAAGGCGATTTGAGCGAATTTGAAGAATGGTTGGTAGATGACCACACAGAACCTTTCCAAACGCTTGTTAATATGCACCAATTCGGTTACGAGGTCAAGAAAGAAAGGCAGTATACAGTAAAAATGAGAACAACAAAGCAACCGCTATTTTATAACAGTCTGGAAAAGAGACTATTCTTTTCTTTGGGAAAATTAGCTACTCAATTTACCTTCAAACAACTAGAAGAGGCTGGATTTAGGGAAGTATTTGACAGCCCGTTGTTTGAAGTTGAGGAGGTGGAAGGATGAAAAAGCAGGAATTAATTAAAAAGTACGAGGATCTTTTTGAAAAGCTTTATGCTTTTCCAATCGTTACGATCAACGGAGTTATAGAAGACTTTAAGCAGTTAGATGAACCACAGAAAGTAATGATCCCACGTTTTATTGCCGACTGGATCGTGCAAGCAAAAGAAGACGGGTATAACATCGCTGGCGCGATCAACGAAGCACCAAGAGGTACGGTTGATGATTGGCTTGAGTTAGAAAACGTGGATATATTCGCAGAAGCTTGGGTCAATGGTTACACAGTCGAAAAAGAGAAACGGTATATCGTGAAGGTGAAGGGCATAAGTGTTGTTAATGGGTGTTTGAAATGCGATGTGGATAACTCAAAATGGTTTTTCAGCGGGCCTGAAGAATCCGACCGTTATCGTGCAAAACACACCATCAAAGAACTTGATAAAGCTGGGTTTGGCTGGGTGTTTGATTGTACAGGAATTGAGATTGAGGAGGCAGCGGAATGACATTAGAACAGTTTCTTAGCTCTCTATCAATACTTATGTGGACATCATACTGGTCAGTAATTTTTTATAAGTTATTTAAAAAAGATAAAGATTGAGAGGTAGAAAGATGAGACCAAACAGATATCCATACACTAAAAGTCAGTGGGAAGAGGCAACGACGGCGGTTTATTCGTATAACAACGGAGAATATGAACTGTTTAGATATCTTGAAAATAAATTCACAGGAGAAAGAGTAGAGGTGAAATAATGGGATTTATTAGTTGGTTAACTTTATTATTAATAGCTTTGAAATTGTTAGGTGTAATCTCTTGGAGCTGGTTCTATGTCTTTATGCCTGCAATAGCTGACCTAGTGATTTCTATTTTGATTTTAGTGGTAGCTAAAATGATATGGGATAAGTAGGGTTTGTTGTGTGAAAGCGAGGAAAAAATGGCTATTACAAAAAGAACATCAGACATAACTGTGGCACTTTATGAATGGAATAAGTTAACAACAAGGAATATTGCTGAAGATGAAAAGGAATATTTTAATAGTGGCATTGAATTTGTTTGGGAAGGCAAAACTCCAGAAATTGACGAGGAAGTTCTTGTATACAATCCAAAAACACAAAATATATACACTGACATCTGGATCGATTATGGAGAAGGAATTGGTTTTGAGGACACTGATGAAGACACAGTATTTTGGATGAGTTATCCAAAACCACCAAAGGAGATGGAAGAAGAATGATAATATCGACCGAAAAATGGATAAAATTCAGAGAAGACGGACAAAAATTTGCCTTGGAGAAACTTGAAGAAATCTTTCCGAACAATGACGATGAGGTAGAAGAATGAGTAGATTTGAAATATATTTATCTAAAAACGACCTTGAACATATCGCTAACGGTTATGATATAAAAATAAAAATCGACGGTAAAAGATTTTTGACAACAAATGAAATCATTTTGAAACCTGAATTGGTAAATGACATCATGAATCCGTTGTTAAATTATAGACATAAAATAACTGATACAGAGTTACAAAATATTGCTAACAATTTTGTAGGAGGTGCAAGATGAAACGACCAAACAGATACCCATATACTAAAAGTCAATGGGAAGAAGAAACAACACTTGTGTGCTTTGGTGATGATACTAGTTTTAAATTAAGAGTAGAGCGTAATAGAATTACAAGTGAGGTAAAAGAATGAAAGATTTAATGTTTTGGGGAATGATTATAATTTCATCATTAGTGATTGGTATGTCAATTTATATCTTAATCGTACAAGCCTATCTCAATAAGCTATTGATGGATAAATTTAATGATCAAAAGAGAGAATTGAAAAGAGCGTTTGGCTGGGAAGAATACAACTGGGCAGAGAATTTCGGAGATTTCGCACGAAAAGTTGATAAGCTCATTGAATTTAAAAAAGAAATTGAACGGCTTGAAGTTATAAAAAAAGCAATCGAAGTACAAGAACTTTCAGACTTAAATCGTAGGAAAGAACAGGTTGAGTGGGAAATTAAAAAACTTGAGGAGAAATAATGGATCTACAAAACTTCATCTATTTATTATTTGCACTGATCTGGCTCTCTGGTCTGATCTGGGCTGGTATGATTGCTTTTAAAAACAGGGAGGGTAAATGAAATTATATGTAGTTAGAAAGTATCACGGGCATTCGAGCTGGTATGACCCGAAACATTCAGCTAAATACATTGAGAAAGAATTTGAAAATAGACATGACGCACCTGCTTATCGTGAAAGTTTGGGATTGCAAGGAATTGTAGAAGTCTATACCAAAGAGGTAAATGAATGAATCTAAGAAGTAGATATGGATATTTAATTCTAGCCCTGAAGCAATATCCATTCGAGAAAGAAATTAAGGAACGGATTGAAGAAATCGAAGTACCTTGGAAACCAACCGATCCAAATACAGGGATCAAGAGTAATAAGGTAATGACACCGAAAGCTCTGGCTGATATCATCAAGAAAGAATCGGATCCGGAACTGCATCGTCTCGAATTGCTCAGAGAAGCAATCAGCACTATCAAGATTTTGACCCCAGAAAAACAATGGGCTGCAATCAAAGAAGTATACATTGATGGAACTCTAACTGTTGAAGGAGCATCAATCAAATACTTGCACTGTAGTAAGTCTCTTGCCTACAAGGAAGTGATCGAGCCATTCTTTAGTGGGCTTGAAAAGAAAATCTACGAACTATCTGCGAACACTAAGATTAATATTAATTTGGAAAAAAGTTAAAAATACAGCCGAAAGTGTGGAAAAAAATTAAAAATAAGGTGGTAAAATTATATCATCGGGTAAAACCGAACCGATGGATCCTTATGAAACGGGTTAGGAGTTAGCTCAGTCGGTAGAGCGGTCGGGTTATGACCGGCGTGTCACAGGTTCGAATCCTGTACTCCTAATATCAGCAAGTCAGCAATGCTGGCTTTTTTTATTTTAACGTGAAGGGAGGTGACACTATGAACATTGTGGATCCAATCAGAGATAAGGATGACATCCAAGCGATGAAGGAATATCTACGAGAATGGAATGAGCGAAACTACTTGCTCTTTTTATTTGGCATTAATTCTGGATTGCGAGTGGGCGACATTCTTCGAATACGAGTAAAGGATGTGCAAGGCTGGTACATCAAAATCAAAGAACAGAAGACTGGTAAGAGGAAACAGCTCAAGATGACAAAGACTTTAAAAAAGGAAGTCAGAGAGTATATCAAAGATATGCCATTACATCATTATCTGTTTCAAAGTCGCATTGGGAAAAACAAACCATTGGACAGGCGGACAGTTGATTGGATATTGAAGACAGCAGCTAGCGAGTGTGGAATTGAAAACATCGGCACCCACTCGATGAGAAAAACATTTGGATATCACTATTACAAAAAGACCAAAGACGTGGCAATGCTCATGGATCTATTCAACCATTCATCTCCTGCGATCACGCTGAGATATATTGGGATTAGACAGGATCAACGAGATCAAGCTATGTCTAATTTTGATTTATAGCTATCAATTAGACACAACGAGTAAAACGCTAATTTGTTTTATTAGTTGCCTACCATTCGTTTATTTTGCTGGCTTTTTTAAGTCAGTGTGAATCAGACAGAATATAAGATATGTCTAATTTAAGAGAGAAAAACAACATAGTTTTCAGAAATAATATAATGAATTTCAGAAATAGATAATTGAAAGTATGAAATGTTACAGAGGATTTGAGAATTGAAAGTAGATGTTTCAACAAGAGAGAGTCGCAGAGAGTTTTATCTTTCACAATCATGGAGACAACTGAGACTCGAAGCAATGAGTCGAGATCATTTTGAATGTGTCTGGTGTCGAGATGAGGGGAAGGTGACTACAGATAACCTCGAAGTCGATCACATCAAAGAGCTGGAATATTATCCAGAGTTTGCTTTAGATATTAACAATCTTCGTACTCTGTGTAAGGAGTGCCATAACAAGCGACATCATCGCTTTCAATTTCGCAAATCATCCAAGTTGCAAAATAAAAATTTTCGTTCAGACGAGTGGTGGGGATGAAAATTTAAAATTTTGAAAAATTCAAAGACCCCCCGGTCGAAAAAAATCGAAAAAAATCGGTCTCTGGGAACCGGTGGGAGGGGTCGATTGTCCAAATGCAAAGCACTATTTTTTAAGGGGGAGGGGGCTCATGGAAGAATACTCAGAAAAAAATATAAAAGAATTGGAAAACCAGTTACTTTCCAAAATCGGTAATTTCAGCACACGAAAGAAAGATGCGATTCAGTACGAAAAAGTTCACCGCTATCTCTATCTGGTCCGCCTACTTTATGAGTTGAAAGAACGACTCAAACAGGACGGATTAGTTATCACTGTTCACAACGGGCAGCAAAGATTTCAAAAAGCGAACTCGTTGATCAAAGAAATCAACACAACCAGCAATCAGCTACTAGCAATTGAGCGATCATTCGATTTTGAAGTTGAAAATTCGCCAGTGGAGAAAAAGCCACCATCGGACGGAAGTGATCTATTGTGATTTCTCATCCTCTGATTGATGAATATATTGAACTTGCCGAAACGGGAAAAATCAAAGTCAACAAAGAACGCTCACTGCTATTCAAGATCATCAAAGAAAAAATCTATCCGAGGGATGATTTATATTTTGACAATATTTTGATCGAAAAATATATCCAGTTCACTGAGAAGAATTTCTTCCCACTGGCTAAATATCAAAAATTTCTCACACCGTTTATATTCCTTTTCAGGAAAGAAGATGGGGAACCTCAATTCGATGAGTTCCTTCTTACTTTGGCCCGTGGGGGTGGTAAGAATGGTTTTATGTCTAGTCGAGATGCATTTTTTATCAGCCCACTATATCCAATTCGAGATTATGATGTGACTATCACAGCTAATTCGGAAAAACAAGGGAAAGTATCATTTGAGGAAGTTTATGAAACTGTCCAGAGAAGAGGACTGGAAGATCATTACTATTTGACAAAGATGTCTATTACAGGCCGAGGGAATAACTCGGTCTTTTCTTATCGGACGAACAATCCGAAAACAATGGACTCGGCTCGTGATGGCTGTCTTGAATTCGATGAAATTCACCAGTTCGAAAATGACTCTGCTGTTAAAATCCAGCGGTCAGGGCTTGGTAAGATTGCCCATGCTCGTACCTTCTACAATGGTACCAATGGGCATGTCCGTGAAGGGTTCTACGACAAGATGATTGAGAAATCAATGAAAATCTTGAATGGTGAGCTTGATGAGTTTCGCTTATTCCCTTTTATCTGTAAGTTGGATGATCCGGAAGAAGTGGATGATATGAGCAACTGGCCAAAAGCGAATCCTATGCTTGACGAAACAACTCCCTATGCCAAACGTCTATTAGCTAGAACGAAAGCTGACTATGATGATTTGGAATTGGAACCGTCAGGCAGACAAGAGTTTATGACAAAACGGATGAATCTGCCAGAAGCTGACATTGAAAAAGATGTGACCACTCGTGAAAAGTTAATGGCTGCATTGAGAAGCCCTGGTATAGATCTCTCAGGAAGATCTTGTGTCGCTGGTTTCGACTATGCAAGCATCAGAGACTTTGCAAGTGTGGGACTACTCTTTAAAAATGGTGATGAGTTTATCTGGAAGCAACACAGTTTTGCCAGAAAGCAATTTTTGGATATGTTTAAAATCAAGGCTCCAATCCGTGAATGGCAGGAGCAAGGGCTTTTCACTATTGTAGATGGTCCAAGTATAGATCCAAGATTACTTGTTGATAAATTAATCCAGTGGCGCAAGTTGTACAATATCGAAATCGTCTGCGCAGACGGATTTCGAATGGACTTGCTGAAACCATTGCTGGAAGAAGCTGATTTTGAGTATGAATTTTTGCGAAATCCAGGAGCGATACAGTCGAAGGTAGCTCCAATTATTGAAGATGGATTTGCAAATGAAAGATTCATTTTTGAAAACGACAAATCAATGCTCTGGTATACCGATAATACCTTTGTCAAAGAAGACAAAGACGGGAACAAGAGATTTTTGAAAAAGGAACCGTTGAGACGAAAGACTGACGGCTTCCATGCCTTTATTGCTGCTCTCTACAAGAGAGAAATCATTCAAGAAAGTACTGTTGGAGACTTTCTTGACGTGATCGAAGATTGGGAATTTTAGAAAGGACAACAAAATGAACAAACGAATGAAGAAGAAACAACAACTTGAACAAAAGATTCAAGGGCTTGAATGCGAGCTTGCTGTAGTGAGCAAAGAAAACATGGAATTGCTGAGCAAGATTGGTTCAATCAGTGCTGAATTGAATACTTTGAGCCAGTCCGTGAAACGACATGAAGATATTTGCGGTCAAAATGTCGAACAAACAAATAAAGAGTTTGAATCAATCAAAAAGGAATTGAAACGCTCTAAAAAATCTTTCTTCAAACGATAAAAGAAAGATCCGGGTGGGTGGTAGGCATAAAATTTTAGAAAGGAGGAGGTGCCTTGGGATGGCTAAATTTATTCAAGCGAGAAGTTCCGGAACCAAGTTTTGAATTTGATGAGCTGGAGCGGATCTTTGGAAATCTGCAACTAAAGAGCCTGTCGATTGACAAGGCTGCTGAGTTCGTGGCCCGCATCTTTGCGAGATCTGAGTTCAAATTCATCGATAATGGGAAAAAGAAGGCTACTGATTGGGATTATCTGCTAAATGTAAGGCCCAATAAAAATGAATCAGCTTCTGAGTTTTGGCAAAAGGCGGTTTATCGCTTATTAACCAAAAACGAAGTACTAATTTTCTTGTCGAATGATGATCAGTTATTGATTGCTGACTCGTACATCCGACAGAAATATGCTGTGTTCGATGATACATTCACATCTGTGAGTTGTCAAAATTATACTTTCCAGAAACCATTCAAGATGAATGAAGTCATTTTCTTGCAATACAACAACAATCGTCTTCAAGAATATTTCACTCAACTCTTTAACGATTATGAAAAACTACACACCCGACTAGTCGAAGCACTTGCACGAAACAATCAGATTCGTGGAGTACTCAGCACTAGAACGAATGCAAGTTTTGACGAATCAAAACGAGAAAAGATGCAACGATATGCAGACGGCCTCTTTAAATCATTTACGACAAAGACAGTAGCGATTGTCCCAGCTCAAGAGGGAATGGAATACTCTGAGCTGACAAACACTACTGGTACATCAAATCTATCCGTAGATGAACTCAAGAAGCTGCGTAGGCAATTCGATGATGAGGTTGCCGACATCTTAGGGATTCCCACTGCGCTGATGCATGGGGACATGGCTAATCTGGAAAATAGTCAGAAGATGTTTAATAGCTATTGCTACCAGTCGCTTGTGAAGAAAATGAGCGATGGTTTGAACTTTGCTTTGCTCAGCAAAAGTGAATACAAAGACAATAAGCGCCTTGTCATTGTTGGTGAAGGGCAAAGAGATAAATTCTCGCTTGCTCAAAGTATTGACAAGCTGATTTCTTCTGGCTCCATGCTTATCAATGAGGTCCGTGAGGAACTTGGTCTTGAAGCTGTACCGTGGGGCGACAAGCCTCTGATCACTAAGAATTATCAACTTGGTGAGGATGTAGAGAAGGGAGGTGAGAAAGAAGATGAAAGTGATTCCGATTAAAGGAACAATCGTGTCAAACGATGATGTCTGGCTTTATGATTGGTTTGGTTGGGACTGTACCGCTCCTAAAAATGTAGTATTACCGGAAACTGGTGAGGACATTGAAGTTCACATCAATTCAGGGGGAGGAGATGTATATGCAGGTAGCGAAATCTATACTGCATTACGGGCCTACTCAGGGAAAGTAGTTGTTAAAATCGTGGGAATTGCTGCAAGCGCAGCGAGCGTTATCGCAATGGCTGGTGATGTAGTAGAAATTAGCCCTACTGCTCAAATCATGATCCACAACGTGTCATCACGAGTTGACGGAGACCACAACACTCTACTTCATGAAGCTGGAGTACTTGAAGGTTTTAATAAATCAATCGCAAATGCTTATGTTGATAAGACTGGGAAAGCGTTGGATGATTTATTGGATCTGATGAACAAGACTACCTGGTTCGATGCTGAATCAGCAGTAAATCAAGGTTTTGCCGACAGAATCATGTTTGCTGGAGAAATTGCTCCTACGTTTGCTGCAAGCGAAACTCCAATGATCCCACATGATTTTATTGACAAAATGAAGTCAGCAATGACCCCTGATGTTGATAAAATTGCTGAGCTGGTAGCTAATAAGCTGGAAGCTCGACAGATTGCAGAAGAGACTTTTGAAAATAGTGAATTTGTAAAGAAAAGATTCACCCTACCAGAAGGTCCAGAAAATAACACAAACGAGGCTGTACCGAAAGGGTTCAGTCTTTTTGCATTTTAGAAAGGAAAAATACAATGACAATGAAATTATCTAACAAATTCAACGAAATTCGTCAGAACTTCTTGAACGCTGTAGCAAATGGCGCACCTCAAGAAGAACAAGCGAAGCTCTACAATGAAATGATCGAGTCGATGACTAACGAAATGATGGAGCAAGCTCGCCATGCTGCCCATGAGGAAGTTTCAGCAATGAATCCTTATGATGCTAAATTGACTGCCGAAGCTCGTGAATTCTTCAACGACATCGACAAAACTGCTCCTGTAGGAGTAGAAAAACTCTTCCCACAAGAAACCATTGACCGTATCTTTGACGATATGGTAAAATCTCGCCCACTCTTGCAACACATTGGCTTGCGCAATGCTGGCATCCGCCTTAAATTCCTCAAATCGACTCAAACTGGTACAGCTCTTTGGGGCAAGATCAATGGTGAAATTCAAGGTCAACTGAAACAAGACTTCAACGAAGAAGAAGCGATCCAAAACAAATTGACTGCATTTGTAGTCATTCCTAAAGACTCTGAAAAATTCGGTCCAGCTTGGTTGCAATCATTCGTATCCGCTCAAATCACAGAAGCGTTCGCTGCTGCTTTGGAAGCTGCCTTCTTGAACGGTGACGGAGACGGCAAGCCCATCGGTCTTTCTCGTACCCTCACTGGAACTGCAGCTGGCAATAAAACAACTTTTGCAGAAAAAGAGGCCCAAACTACAAACCTTACATTTGCTGACTCTGCGACAGTTGTCAAAGAATTGACTACGGTGTACAAACATCACTCTGTTAAGTCTGACGGTAACCCAGTGGCAGTTGAAGGAAATGTCGTGATGGTAGTCAACCCAGCGGATGCATGGGATGTCAAGAAACAATACACTTCCTTGAACGCTCAAGGAACATATGTAACTGCAATGCCGTACAACTTGATCTTGGTTGAATCAGTTGCTCAAACCGCTGGTAAAGTGACTACATTTGTAAAAGGTCGCTACGATGCATTTGTAGGTGGTGGAATCGAGTTTGGTCGCTTTACTGAGACTTACGCTCTCGAAGATTTGAACCTCTACACTGCTAAGCAATTTGCTTACGGTAAGGCTCACGATGAAAAGACTGCTGCTGTCTGGGTATTGAAAATTAAATAATAGGTGGTGACACCGAATGGAAGAAACGAAACAACTTCATCCGCTTCTGGGAGCATTCAAGGAGCGGATGAAAATCTTTCATGATGCAGAAGATGGGAATCTTTCAAGGATGTTAGTTTCATCCGAAAAAGCGATTCTCGATTTAACAGGAGCTTTTGATTTGTCAGATTCTCGCACTGAAGAGCTTGTCTTGGAACGTGCAAGATATCTGTACAATGATCAGGTCGAGTTTTTCTTTGCAAATTTTCAAGGAGAACTCCTTGAGTTATCACTTCAAAACCACCCAATAGGAGGAAAAGAGTGCTAGAAACAATCCAAGATTTCTTTGACTTGAAAGAAAATGTTGTCCGACACGTTGGAGACATTTTTGAAGTTGATGATGATCGAAAAAACGAATTGATGAAGAAATTACCTGATTTTGTTAAAGAATACGATTTAGTAGCTTCGGAAAATCTAAACGAAGATGTAGTTGCGGAAGATGAATAAGCCTGAGTTTAAATACAAGAAACCAGAAACCAATACAAGTGAATTAAGAACTCCAGTAGAGTTTTATAACTCAAAAGTACTTAAAGGATTAGATGGCCGGGATGTGAGTTTTGAGAAAGTATTTTATACATTCGCAAAAATCTACTCACCTAGTTTAAAGGATATCGAAATTTCAACAGGTAAATCAATGACTGCAAAGATGACCCTGAAAATAAGAGATCCTTTGACAAGCTATCAACCTGATAATAAGCATTTTGTACAAGTAAATGATCACCGATTAGAAAATAAAAAATGGCAGATCATTGACGTTCGTCCCGATTATGACAACCGTGATTATTTAATTGTTGTTATTGGTGGATCAAATGACTAGTGGCGCTACATTAAGAGGTTTCGATGAAGTCATCCGGAATTTAGAAGCAAAGCTTGGCGATGCGAAAGTGAGAAGGTCTGTGAATAGAGCTTTGAAAGGGGCAGCAACTGAAACACTTGAAGACTTTAAAGTCGCCCTACAAGTTTTTAAAGATACCGGAGAAACAATTGAAAGCGCAACAGTTGGAAATGTAACGGGTGCTTTTGAAGGAGTGCCAATGGTTAAGCTTGGTTTTGGCGCTGGATCACGTTGGCGGTTGGAGCATTTGAACGAATTTGGATATGCCAAAAAGGCCCACCCAAGGGGATTCGGTGTTATCCGAAGATTTTCAGAAGCCAACAAAGAAAAATTTAAATATAGGTTAGCAACTAAATTGAAAGGAGAAGGGCTTGGATGATTAAAGACAAGATATCAGAAATATATGATGCTCTGATGAGCGATGAGGAACTTTCTAAGATCACTATCAAATCATTTGAGCGTCCTGAAACCTTACCAACAGATCAGACGAGTATTGTTATTATCCCACTAGGGCCACCTATCCAAAGTGACCAGGGAAGTAATACGAGCTTTTCAAAAACATTTCTTTATCAAATCAACGTTGAATCGATTAACCGAATTGAATGCAAAAAATTGCAAGGGTTAGTCGAAAAGGTGATGGAATCGCAAGGATTCTACCAAATTGCTGGGGGTCTAGATGAATGGATCCCTGAAATCAAACGCTATGCAGATGCCAGAACTTACAAAGGGAAGAGCAAGCTGTATGACGATTATTAGAAAGGAAATTTAATATGACACAACAAAAACAAGGAACTGCTACAGTTGGTTTTAAAAGCCTTACAGTTCGAATTTTGGATGGGAATCAAACCATCACAGAGGGAGAAAACCTCTTTATCATCCAAGGTAAAAAAGGAGAAGGTGCAACTCAAACCGCAAAAATCTCCGGTCTTGCTGTTGACCCTACAAAAACATTCGGAAGCAACATCGCTTACCATGTAAACAACCGTGGGGTTGGAGATGTCAAAGTAGATCTTGGTCTCTTGGACATTCCAGTAGCGCTTTACATTAAAGCTCTCGGCTATGAAAACGATGATGACATCCTTGACTTTGGGGCTGACACAGTTTCAAAAGATGTCGCTATCTTGCTCGAATCAAACACTCCAGATGGTGGTGGAGCTTACTATGGATTCTACAAAGGAAATCTGTCAATGGATGCAATCGATCTTAACACGATCAAAGATAAAGCTGATGAGCTTGCTACTACAGATGTATCATTCGCTGCAGGCGCAAGCACTGATGAGCAAACCAAGAACAAGTACGGTACAATGTACTTTGGTAGCGATGAAGCAAAAATCAAGAAATTGAAAGCAAAACTCGGTATGGCATCAGCAGGATAATAATTGGGGCATTCAGCCCCTTTATTTATCTTTATATCGTTGTAAACCTTTACAATTATTGATATAATAAGTTGTGGAGGTTTTGTTATGAAAAATAAGAAAAATACAGTTTTAATAACATTAACAATTATGATCACTCTAGTTTCCATTGTACTTGCTATTATGCTCGTAAATTCCAACAATCAACTTTCTAAGACACACAAGGAATTAGAGAGCGTAAAGGAAGAGAAGGACAGAGCTGTCATGGTAAAAGATAAGCTCTCTACATACGTATCAAACGTAGATCACGATTTATTTCTGGAAGCAAATGATTTCGTTCTTGGAATGAATTCATTGACTAGCTACAAATTTGGGGACGGAGTTCTTTTCGACAAAACTCAAATCACAATCAACGAACCAAAAAAGCAAACGTCTGGCATGCTGGCTATGGAACATGATTCAAACAGCTTTATACCAGTCACAGTAACGCTAGCCATTACAAACAATGATTCTTCGAACATTGAAATCAATCCAGGTAAAATACTTGTAAGTGATGATAAAGGGAATTATCTTGCATACGATTCTGTAATCACTAATGACGACACTGTTGCAGTCCAATCTAAAAAAAGTGTTGTGATTAGAGCTGGAGGAAAGGCAACTATCGCAATAGTCTATGCAATGAACAAAGATAATTCCAATAATGATGTTAATAAAATTGAATTTTTAAATAAAATTTGGACAAAATGAAATAAGCACCATTCGGTGCTTTTTTAATTATAGAAAGGCAAACAATGTCAAAAATTACATTTACCATGAAGAATGATGCTGGAGAAGATGTACTATACTCTAGTAAAGAAATTACTACTCGTGATTATCGTGATTACCTTGTACTAAACGACTCACTCACATCAGATAAGACAGAAGTTGAAAAATTGGATCAACAATTAGGCTTCATTGCGTCACTATTTGAAAATGTGACAGTAGAGCAATTGCTAGAACATACTGATTTCGCAAAAATCATTGAAGTGTTCACTGAAATCTATGCTCATCTTGTGGGTGATGTAGACCCAAAGGGGAAAAAATAGATCCTAAAAACGCATTAAAACGTTTCTACAAATTCGTTAAGGAAGTTGCTGATGGACCATATAACATGAATGTCCATGATGTGATGGAATTAAGCTGGGAAGATCTGATCGGAATTATTGATCTTGATAAAGATCAAACCGAAAATGCGTCTTTAGATCTGGCTGACATTTTTGGAGAAATGGAAGCATAAAGCCTCTTTGGGCTTTTTTGTTTGTAAAAGGAGGAAAAATGGCAGGTGGAACGCCACTAGGACAAATGTATATAGAACTAGGGCTGGACGTGTCAAAGTTCAATCCTAGCTTAACAAGTGCAAAGAACGCTGTGAAGTATTTCCAAAATAATGTCAAAGCGCTCGATAGCACATTGAAAAACAATGGTAAGAGTACAGAACTCCTAAAAGCAAAATATAAGTCTTTAGGACAGGCCATTGAAGCGCAAAAAAAAGTACTCGATCAGATGAAGCAGAACTTCGATAAACTTGATCCTGGATCTGCTAAATTTGACAAAGCCGCTGCTGATATTGAGCGAGAAAATGCAAAATTATCAGCAATGGAAGGACAACTCTACAAAGTAGAGCAAGCCTTGAAAGCTGTTGGACGTGAAAATAGCTTTTCAGGTAAAATGGAAGCCCTTGGGAAGAATTTGGTTAAAAGTGGAGACAATATCCAAAAATTTGGAAAAAATGTCTCTGACTTTGGAGGGACACTAACCAAAGGAGTAACAGCTCCATTGATTGCAAGTGCTGGATTTGCCTTAAAAGCTGCAATCGACTATGAAACTGCATTTGCAGGAGTCAAAAAGACTGTAGATGGAACACCGCAACAGTTCGATAAACTATCTGCTAGTATTCGTGAGATGGCAAAAGAAATGCCATCAAGTGCAGTTGAAATTGCAAACGTTGCGGAAGCAGCTGGACAATTAGGGGTACCAATTGGAGCAATCAAGGACTTTTCTAAGACCATGATCAATCTTGGTGTCTCTACAAACTTAAGTTCTGAAGAAGCAGCATCATCAATTGCTAAAATCGGGAATATCATGCAAGTTTCTGGGAAAGATCTGGGTACCTGGTCTGCGCATTTTGGATCAGCAGTAGTAGATCTTGGCAACCATTTTGCCACAACAGAGCGTGATATTGTCGAAATGACCAACCGTTTGGCAGCAGGCGGTAAGCTAGCTGGTTTGACTACACCAGAAATTCTTGGTCTTGCGACTGCGATGAGTAGTGTAGGTATCGAAGCAGAAGCAGGGGGAACTGCGATGAACCAGACCCTTACTGGTATCGGTAAGGCAGTAGCTGGTGTTGGTAAAGGTGCGAAAGAGAAATTAGAAGTGATCGCACAAACTGCAGGAATGACGGCAGAGCAATTCTCTACAGCTTGGAAACAAAAACCAGCAGATGCATTGCAAGCCTTTATTAAAGGTCTACAACGTGCACACGATGAAGGCAAGAATATGGACGGTATTCTTGATGAACTTGAAATGACAGGTATTCGTCAAGGTAATATGCTGAAATCTCTTGCATCTGCATCGGATAAGATGGGAGACGCTGTCCGTAGGTCAAATAGTGCGTGGAAAGAAAATACAGCTCTCACAAACGAAGCTAAGAAACGTTACGAGACAACAGAATCCCAGTTGAAGATCTTTAAGAACCAGGTGACTGATCTGGCAATTGAATTTGGTGGTCCATTGTTAAAAGCTATGAATTCAGGTTTGCAGGCTGTGAAACCATGGATTTCAAAACTGGCTGACATGGCCAAGGCTTTTAGTGAAATGAGCGAGTCTCAACAGCAAAATATCATTAAATGGGGATTGCTTGCAGCAGGCGCAGGTCCAGCCTTATCAATCCTTGGCAAAGGTATCGGAGTTATCGGAGGAATCACTAAAGGTATCGGCTTCCTCACTCAAGGTATTGGTAAAGTCGGTGGTGGGCTTTCTGTATTAGGCAAGACATTCCAACTATTTAAACAAGGTAGCAGTCTTTCTTCTGCATTTAAAACTGCAACAACCGGAATCACTGCAACTAGCACTGCTGCAGAAGGTGCAGTAGCTTCTACTGGTCTATTAGCAAAAGGGATCGCACTGCTTGGGAACCCTGTCACCTGGGGAGTCCTAATAGGCGGTGTTGCTGTTGGTGTGATTGCTACAGTAGCAAAAGAAATGGCAGACGCAAACGAACGCACTCAAACGTGGGGTACAAGCGTAAGCAAGCTACAAGACCAAGAATTATCACGGTTAAAATCCAAAGTCGATGAAGTGCATCAAGCTACCGTAGGCTTTGGGCAAGGTGGCGCACAAGCGGTTGAAAATGTACGTAAGAGTGTGCAAGGGCTTGCCGATGATATCCAGAAAGCGATTGACAAAGACCTTGAGAAAACTCTTAAAGGGCTTGAAAAGGTTGGTGCGAATGAAACAATCCAAAAACGTGCTGTAGCGCAAGCAGAACAGCAAAAGAAAAACATCCAGTCGATGACAGATGAGATTGTACAGATTTATCAAAATGCATCTGACCAACACAGAAAGATTACTCGCGAAGAACAAGCGATTATTTCTGACTACGAAAATCAATTTATTGATAAGCAATTGTCATTGCAGAAGTATTCTGCCGATGAACGTACCGCAATTGTGAAAGCCATGAATGGCCAGATCAGTGATCTGAATGAAACGCAGTTACGTAAAGGTACAGGAGTCGTAGCTAAATGGCTCAAAGAGGAACAGAAACTCTACGATGAGCAAGTGACTGCATTGAAAGATGCTCACGAAAAGGGAATTTATAGCCAGTCCGAATACAATAAGGAAATGGAAAAATTAAATGCCCAACACAAGACCAAAATGGAAGCCTATGGCCGTGAGTATGCAGAACTTCAAAAAGAGTGGAGTAAGAAAGTACCTCTTAACTTCGGTAACGATGAACAACGTAAGATGTACTTTGACCAGATGCGCAAGGATTGGGCAGAGCTTGGACTTGATTATGACAAGATGATGGCCAAGGCAGACCAATTTGCTGACATCGTAGGTCGTTCATCTGGTATGGTCGCTAAAAGCGTACAAAATATGTCGCAGGAGACCAAAGATGCTAACAACCTATGGAATGGATTGGTATTTGATCCTAAGACTGGGCAAGTCAAAACCAATGCACAAGAGGAAGTAACTAAAGCACTCCAAGCCGAAAATGGCTGGGAGAATATGCAGTTTATCCTCAAGCACGCAAACCTTGAGACTAACGCTAAGATGACGATCGGACAAGCGCTGGTTGAGGTTGGTAAGTGGGATAGTTTAACCCCACAAGAAAAAGAACTTGTGGTCGGCAACAATCAAGGTATGCAAGCCATCCTTGATAATAAAACATTGTTAGAACAATACAATGCTATGCCAGCGGAAGTTAAAGAACTCTTAATGAAGAATACTGACTTCTTATCATCTGGTGAACGTGCTACTGCGATCATTGAACGCTGGAACACACTCACACCAGAGCAGAAAGAACTGATCTTAAAGGACGCTGCTAGCGATAAGGCTGAACGTGTACGGCTTGCAGTTGACTCTTTAACTGGTATGGCTCACGTAGTCAATTTAGATGCAGAAGATAAGACCAAGAGTGCTATTGCTAGTGCGGTGTCTGGTATTTTAACACTACCTACCGACCACAAGACTGATCTGATCGCAACACCAGACGGTGTGACACTTGGAACTAACCAAGCAATGGGCGCTTTAGGATTGTATAACGGATTTGCTGTACCTACGAAACAAATCACTGCTGATCCAAATAATGCAACTAATGCAGCTGGCCAAGCAATTGCCAAACAGCTAGAGTGGAATAATACTCCATCACCAGTCAAGAAACAGTTAGGTGATCCAACGGGTGCTATTACTGCAGCAAAACAAGCTGTCGAAAATCAAAACGCTTGGAACGCTACACCAAGCCCAACTAAGCCTATAACAGGCGATAGCACTAGTGCGGTTAATGCTGCGAACAGTGCTACCAATGCTATCAATGGCATCCCAACAAGTCACCACACGACTATCACAGCTACAGAAGTAGTAAATAAAGTAGTTAACTCATTCTCCCGTGTTTTTGGATCAAGACACGAAAAAGGTACGAACTTCCACGAAGGTGGACTCGCAATGGTCAATGACCAGCGGAATGCGGTCTATAAAGAAATGGTAACTTTACCAGATGGAAGCTCGTTTATACCAGATGGACGGGATGTTGTCCTCAACCTGCCTCGTGGATCAAAAGTATTGCGAGCTGATAGAACTAAGCGACTGATGAAAAATCTTGGCTTCCCAAGATATGCAACAGGGGTCGGAATTCCGGAAGATGCCAAATTCTTGCGAGAAATGAAAAATGCAAGCCAGCAATTTTTATTTAAAGAAACATCCACAGGAAACAGCTACACTGGTGAAAATATCGTTGATGAGATCGCAATTCTGAGAGCAAGTTTAGAAAAGATCCTTACTGCTATCCTTGAAAAACCGTCAGAAACCTATCTGGACGGTGATGTTTTAGCACAAAACAGCTATCAAAGATATTCTAAAATCATGGCTAGGGAGGGAATCTAATGTTTAACATGATTATAAATGGATTTGACACTGGATCAATCCCAAACTGCTATGTGACGGATTTCGGAGAAGACCAGACGGCCACACCAAGGGTCGAATCAAATACAATTTACGGAGCTAACGGAGATTACAATCTTTATGATGGAGCTTATGACGGGTACGATAAGACAGTAAGTCTATACGTTGTCAAAACAAGCGAAATCGAAATGATTGTCAATCAATTCAAACCAGAGGAAAATAAAATAGAGTTTAGTCACCGACCAGGCTCTATTTTTTATGCCGATTTTCAAAGCGCATCATTTAAGCAAAATGGTTTGCATGCGTGGACTTTAGAAATCAAGTTAAAGATGCATCCATTCCGCTACTTAAATAATGATGCCGTAGTCACTTTGACAGGTAACGGCACAGTAAACAATCCAGGAACGGTATATTCTGAACCAGTTATCACAATTGAAGGCAATGGAGATGTATCTCTCACTATCGGGAAGCAAACCATGCAACTCACGATTGATACAAAAGCAACAATTGACTGCCGTCATAAAAAACAAAATGTCTATGACAAAAATGGAAATCTGAAAAATACATTGAGAAAAAGAGGTGGTTTCTTCGAAATTGCTCCAGGAATGTCTGGTATTGCAGTTTCAGGTACCGTCTCAAAAGTCACAATAAAAGGAAATTGGAGGTATAAAGTATGATCTATCTGCAAGAGGGTAACTTCCCTCTTAATGAAGCATTTAGCTCTGAAATTGTCCAGGAAGCTAACAGCACCTATCAACTTACCTTTAAATTTCCAACCTCAGACCCCAAATGGGCATTGTTAACCCCAGAAACAGAATTAGTTGCTGATGACTTGCACGGAGAACAGTACTTTAGTATCTTCGAAGTCGAAAAGCAACACGGATATGTCACTGTATATGCCAATCAAGTAGCAACATTACTTAATGGATATTCCATCAACAAGATCAATGTCGATCGAGTGAATGGAGCAACTGTGATGAATGCGCTTGTTGCCGGATTTAAACGAGAAACACCATTCACATTTTTTTCCGATGTGATGTCAAAACACACCCTCAATCTTAAAGATATCTCAGCGATGGAAGCCTTGGCCAAAGACAAGCATTCCATCGTTGGGCAGTGGGGTGGAGATCTTGTCCGGGATAAGTACAGTGTCCGATTGCTAGAAAATGGTGGAATCGAAAACGAATCATTGTTTGCCTACAAGAAAAACATGAAGTCGTTTCAAGAATCGAAATCCACTAAAGAGTTGAGAACACGGATCCATTTTAAAAAGGTCATCGAAGCGCATGAGGAAGGAAAGAAAGATCAGATCCTAACCGTGACCATTGATAGCCAACTGATTAATAAATACAAGCATATCTACGAAGCAGATATGGAAGTACAAGATCAGGATGTAGTGGATCAAAAAACACTTGAGGAATACGGCAAGCGCTATTTCCGTGAAACTCTGTGTGACATGATCGAAGAAAGCCTTGAGATTGATGTTGTAGGCCAGGCAGATCAACCAGTACACATGTTCGATATCGTGAGCATCTTCCACGAGAGCTACGATGTCGATTTGCGAAAAAAGATCACGAAATACAAGTTTAATCCAATGAGCAACAAACTTGTCAGCATCGGATTTGGCGAAGTTGCTAGAACTTTAGCAGACTCTATCTCAGGAATGGTCAATGACTCCGTTGACAAGAAAATGAAGTCTTATGATGCAGAATATGAAGCGAAAGTGCAGAAGCTTGTAGATAATGCTAATGCTGAGTATGACAAGCAAGCGAAAGAGCTGGAACATAAAATCACAGACGGGATTGAGCAAGCCAAAGCACAAGCTGAAGTGGTCAAGCAGGAAATTTCGGCTAAAGTAACTGAGAAAATCAATGCAGCAAACCAAGCAAACAAAAATGAAATTGTAGAAGAGTTCAGGGCTCGATACAATGGCATTGAAGTCAAGATGCAAGGACTGAAAGCTACTACTGATCAATTAAAAACCAGTGATGCAGACATCCAGAAGCTGATCAATGATTTCAAAACTCAAACGCAAAGCCAATTTGTCGGTGTCCAAGGCGCTCAATCACGCTTTGAGCAGACGACTGAGAAAGCCATATCTGACCTGATCAATGTAGCCAATGGCAAAGCAGATCGCTCTTATGTCGAGCAGACGGTGAATGGAATTAAAGAGCAACTTACCTCTTCGACAATCGGTGGGCCTAACTTAATTCGTGATACTGCTTATAAAGAAGGTACGAAATATTTTGGTAGCAATGGGATTGCAAAAATAGGAAACCATCCATTCTATTTTAACGGCTCAAAACCAATACTTATTTTCTCTAATAATGACCAAACCGAAAAAGTAATAAGTTCTAACCGGTTCTTATTAGAAAAAAATACAGATTATACCCTTAATTTTAGGGGTTTTAATAATTCGGCTTTGACGTCCTATGATGTCTTTATCTTTGGCCGTCGTAACGGTGAAACCCAAGGCTTCACCATTGTCAAACAGTTGATTAATGGTAAAAAATTAAGCACTAGTGAACTAGAAAGTGTATCAGTCCAATTTAATTCCGGAGATATTGATAATGCCTATTTACGTTTTGATAATAACGGAACAAATGGCGGTCAATCTGATTTATATATTGCAGAAATTGACCTTTATAAAGGGACTCAAAAAAGGCCGTGGCAACCAGCACTTGAAGATCAAGAATATTTAGTAACACAGGCTCAAGCTACTTTTGAAAGAACTATCCAAGGTCTCTCGACCCAATTAACACAACTAGAGAGCAAAGCTGGTCCAAATGGCGAACTTGAACAGCGCATGCAGACCTACTCTGAGAAGGCTGCAGTTGATGCCCTGAAAGCAACAAGGCAGATTCTAGAGCAAGGCTACATAGCAAAAGCTAAATATGATGAAGATGTAGCTGGAATCAATCGAAGATTTGAAAGTGTTGCGACAGATACAACACCAGACAATCTTATCAGATTTGCGGACACATTAACTGAATACAGTGTATCCAATAATAATAATAATAATAGGCTTTCAAGGTCGGAAGACGGAATCTTCAAAATGAAAATTGATGGGTCTCCGTCCACAACATGGCTAGGACCTTGCTTCCCAATCTATATTGATCGTATTTTGCAAGGTGATGTATACTCTATCGCATTTGATTACATGATCAAATCTAGTGTAGAGGTAGACAAAGGACTAGCATTTGCATTAAAAAACCATTCAAACAATACTGCCATATTTGCTCAAGGTTTTGCTGACAAAAATACACCGAAAGATAGGTGGATTCGAGCAGAATTCCATTTCACTGCCAATCGTGATTTTGAGTTTAACAAAACAGGTAATTTCCCATTCTACATCTATGCTATCAATAACGGAGAGTTTTGGGTACGGAATCCAATTTTAGTCCGTGGATCTAAGATCCCAGCATTTAGGCCCAGCCCACTGGATAAAGCTGGCACTTCAGAGGCTAAAATTGAGTCTAAGATTGCTGAATACAGACAGACGGTGGATGGACAGTTTACAACAATCACAAACCAAATTGGTGATATGTTGAGAAAAACGGATATCCAAATCACACCAAGTCAAATTTCCTTTGGCACTGGAAAGAGCATCAACGGGAGAACAATCAGTTCCTTAATGGTACAAGAGCCAGAATCCATTGCCTTGATCGCTCAATTGATTAAAGTTAAGGGTGACATGGTAGTTGATGGATCCATTTTGGGCCGTCATATCGCAAGCGAGAGCGTGGAAACTGGGCACATGAAGGCTGGATCGGTTACTACACCGGTTTTAGCTAGTAATGCAGTAACAGCAGACAAGCTACAAGTTGATTATGCTTTGATTCAGAAATTGCTCGCAAATCAAGCGTTTATCAGAGAATTAATGGCCCAAAAAGCCTTTATTACGCAATTAGCTTCGATTGATATTTCTGCTGAACACGTCAAAGGTGGAAGGCTAAGTGCAAACACTGGATCAACAGTTTTCGACTTGGATAACGGAACGCTGAATCTATACTCAAATACAGGCACAATTCGAAGGATTGACGATACAAACTCATCTCAATTTATAAAATTGACGAAGAGCGGATTTATCGCAGAGCAATTTCGTGATTCTAATGCAGCCTTGATGGTAATCGGGACGAATCATAATAAAGATCCAAAAGAGGTAGAACGACACGACAATGAAACATTTGCTGGTATTCGGCTCTGGTCAGGTAAAGGGAACGGTAAAGAAGAAAGCCTTACAGAATTCGTGGGTGACCGTGTACTTATCTATAATAACGGTCGTTATCGTAGTCCTTGGAACTTCCACGGAAATACAAATGACGGTAATGCCTATTTGATACCGATGAACCAAAATAATGTCAAGCACTACATTGGCCGTGGGGACTTCTTTGTTGAGGGTATTTACTCACGGCATTTTTATATGAGTGGTGGACGAGATATAGGTCAGTATCTCTGGGATCTCCTGACCTGCTTTGGTATCATGAAACGTTATGGACAGATTAGTGGAGCTGCCGGCAATCACGTACAGGGTGTGCTTGATAAATATGGATTTAGATAAGAGGTAATTAATGAACGAAAATAATTATGTAGCAATCATCACGGAACTAGCAAACCAACTAGCTAGTAAGTCAATCAATGAGGCTGAATTTAAGGTTCGTCTCACCGAATCACAACAACTTGTAGCTCAACTCGCTCAGGAAGTTGAAAGCTATCGCTCTGTCCTAGAGTCTGACAAAGATTTGAAGGACCTGTTTGAAGAAATTAAAAGCAAAAACGAGGTAACTAAATAATGGATTACAAAGTACAATTTAAATCATACGATGCAGTAGCTAACACTACTAAGGTAGCAATCAAGCAAGACTTCCCGTACCGTGTCTTTGAGGAAATTTTGCCAACAAACCGCATGACCGAAGATGATGCGACATTGGTCGAAGCAGTGCTAAATATTGTGCGCATGGAGCTTGATACATCTGGCGCAGTCGTGGCAATCAAGAAAGAGTTAGACAAATCTGTCGAAGCTAACAATGATGCTATTGCTAAGATTCAAGCCCTCACCAAGGATAACGAAGAAAAAGCGAACCAAATCCAGAAGATCAAAGAAGTGGCAGAATGGAACGTTTTGGCCCGTGTGACCGATGTTGACAACCCACTCGACCCAACTGTATTTAAGCGTGGTCTTGAACTTGTGGACCTTGGAGAAACCGGTAAGACTTATCAACCACAAGAAATCTTTACCATTGAAGATCCAAACCACACCGAAGCATTTGGAGAAGGTAAACGCATCATGATCCAAGTAAATGAGCCATTTACTTACCAAGGCGAAACCTTGGATCAATTAAACAGCCTTTACCAAAATGGTAAGATTGGCATTTGGAAGTGGACGAAACCAAAAGAAGAGAAGGAAGAGAAGCCGGGACAACCTTCTGGTGATCTTGAAACTCAACCAGTGGCGACAGCTACACCACAACCAGTACTTTAATTAGAGAGGGGCGTGATCTATGATCCACTTTACACCAGAAGATATCTCGATGATGGTCGGATTTGTCGGGATCTTACTTGGAATTTATGGAAATTTTAAAGGAAGTGTCGTGGCACAAGAAAAACGCATGGTCGTTATCGAGAAAGACATCGAAAACATGCGTGATTTTCGTCTAACGGCAGTAAGACGACTTGATAACCACGATGAACAAAATAAGTCTCTATTGATCCTCGCAGAGCAGGTCAAGGCCTTGAGCGAGGACATGAAAGAACTTAAAGCATTAATTCAAAACAAAAATAATTAATAAGAGGTAACACTATGAAAATCAACTGGAATGTACGTTTGAAAAATAAAAACTTTTGGCTTGCCCTTGTACCAGCCTTAGCCTTGCTATTCCAAGCATTCGCCGATATTTTTGGCATCAAATTGGAATTCGGGCAAACGATTGATAAAGTTCTTGTATTTATCAATGTGCTATTTGCCTTCCTTGTGCTTGTCGGGATTGTTAACGACCCAACTACCACAGGATTGAGTGATAGTACACGAGCATTAGGTTATGAAGAACCTAACCAAGATTAATATTTTCGTACTAGCGACTATCTTCTTTTGGATAGTCGCTTTTGATTTTAGAAAGGATTGAAAAAACATGAGTGTACAACAATCTATAGTTAACGGTTTTACAAGCCGTCGTGGGCTGATTACATATTCGATGTTAGGTTCTCGCAACGGTTCAGATGGGACAGGGGATTGCTCTGGTATCATGTCGCAAGTATTGAAAGAATCGGGTATCCCAATTCAAGGTTTGCCGTCAACAGTGACACTTGGACAGCAACTCGCAAATAACGGCTTCTATCGTGTGAGCCGTAACCAACCATGGGACGCTCAAATGGCCGATATTATTCTAATGTCATGGGGTGCTGATATGTCTTCATCTGGTGGCGCTGGTGGGCATGTCGGAGCGATGATCGATGATACATACTTCATTTCTTGCGACTATTCGACACAAGGAGCAGTCGGACAAGCTATCAATACCTATCCTTGGAACGACTACTACAGCTGGAATAAACCAGCTTATATCGAGGTTTGGCGATATGCTGATACGGCACCACAGACCAACAATCAAGCGAACACAGCCGTCCAACCGAAAGATAAGGCCTTTTACCAAGCAAACGAAGTTAAATACGTCAACGGTATCTGGCAGATCAAGTGTGATTACCTAGCACCAGTAGGCTTTGACTGGACCGAAAACGGTATTCCCGTGTCTTTGGTAAACTGGGTTGACAAGGATGGAAACAACTTGCCGGACGGTGCGGACAAAGACTTCAAAGCTGGAATGTTTTTCAGTTTTGAACTAGACGAAGCCCATATCACAGATACCGGCAAGGGCGGATATTATGGTGGTTACTATTGGCGCTTGTTTGAATTTGGCCAATTTGGACCAGTCTGGCTTTCGTGTTGGGACAAGGACGATTTGGTGAATTATTATAGCTGAGGTGGTGAATTATGCGCATTAATTCAACGAACCTAAAACAATTTGAAGGAGGGGCAGTCGTCAAGCAAGGCGACTCTGCCTCACTTTTTGGATATGAGCTACTGGACGAGCAAATGCGCCCTATTAGTGATCTAAACGGCAAAAATGCTACAATACGAATCTTTAATCAAAAAGGAAAGGCTACATTTGAGAGTACAGTAGATAATTCAAAAGTTACTTTTAAAATAAGCAAGCCCCTACCGATTGGATCTTATTTGGTAGAAGTCGTTTGTGACGGGTATATTTTCCCAAGTGACCGCTCGACACGTTTGGAAATCACACGTTCAGCAGACGAATTTACAAGCGTGGAAGTTCTTTCGCTTGTAAGAAACGATGTCAAGACTGAAATCGACAAGTACATTGCAGAACATCCAAATGGACCACAGACGGAAGAACTCCCAGATCTAACCGTACTATATAACCTAGCTAAAATTTAAAAGGAGAAATAAATGACTTTAAACACACAAAACCTCACACAATTTGCACAGGCCGTTGGTGCTGACGTAAAAGAAATCAAGACCACGCTTGCTAATAAAGCTGACAAGTCTGAGCTTGGTCAAGGCGGGATCACACAACAACAATTGGAAACAGCAATTCAAGGGGTGAAAACCGCAATCCTTGGCGAGGGTGTGCCAGAAGAACTTGACACTCTCAAAGAAATCGCAGACCGTATTGCTAACGGTGCAGGATCAGCAGATCAGGCTATCGTGTCTAAAATGACAGAGCTTGGTCAAAAATTTACTGACTTGGAAAATACCGATTTTGCACAGATTTATAATACCGCTAAAAATACCCTCTAAGGAGGTGAAGCATGGATAAACTAAAACAAGTTATTCAGGCGATTGGGGTTGATATAGGTGTGCTTCAAGGACAACAGACTTCATTTTTATCAACCTCTAAAGCATACGAACTATTTCCAACCTATACAACCTTGCAATCCCAGATGGCCAATAACATCAAAGACAAGCACCTTGAATTGGGTCTTGATGCATTGATTGATACAAAATTGGCAAATGGCGGTGATCCATTCGTAACACGCTCTAAAATCCCGACAATCGACACAAGCCAACTGGCCAGCAAAAACGATCTTGAGGAATTAAAGCGTTCGGTAGGATCTGGTGGCAGTGCTGGAACGGAATTAAAAGGTCAAGGCTTCCCGTATAATCTAAACGCTGACATCGGTACAATTTATACTGATACCACGGCTAAAAACGGAGCGGTGAAGTGGATCAAGAAAGGCTCCGGAACCGGCTCTAACGCTTGGTCGGTCTTGTTTGGAGATGTCAAAATTAAACCAAGAAATATCAACTCAAATCAAACTAATGCGTATGTCGAGTTTAGACGTATAAACTCCACGGTTGAGATCGGCTTTGGTGGCCTCTCTTGGGGTTGGTTTGGAATCGTGAGACGAGGTGCGCCCAGCTACGTTCCACAAGGCTCTGACCGTGAGCGAAACGTGGTGATCTTAAACGTCGGTGGTATACCCGTCGGTTTTCGTGCGACTAACTCAAAACTGGGTATTATGACAAATGACAAAGGCAAGCGCCTTGGCACTTTCTATCTAGGTGGGCCGGGTGACGGCAACCAGCTACGCTTACAATTCGATGACCCAGTGCCAACAGATCGTGATATCGGAGACTTGCGGTTTACTGATATGTCATATATCACAGATGACCCGTGGCCAGAAACTCTATAATACATAAGACACACACCCCCTCAATTCGAGGGGGCTTTTTTTATTGTGCTTATAACGGCAATTATTAAAATTGTCCGTTGTAACCTCAATCGAATGACTATGTTTTTTTGATTCTCTGCTATAAGCAATGGGTCTTTACATCAAAAAAAGTGATGATTAAATAACCATCACTTTTTGTTTTTTAACTGATTGGCGTATTCTGTCATTTTAATTGCGTGTTTCAAACGCATATTCATAATATCAGAAATACCATTCTTATATTTGTCTACAGCTTGGGTGGATAATCCACAATTTTTACTAATAGAATAGGCTGTGGCATTTTCTAGCAGCCATTTAATAGCATTGATATCAACTAACATATTTACCTCACAAAAAACCAAATGATCACTACGATCAACAGAAGCCCTAAAATAAACTCAAGTTTTTCTCTAGCTGTGGTTTTTTTAACATTAAATTTTACTTTCATCACGATACCTGTTATAATTAAAGCAAGCCCCACCAAGGGGCGGATAGTGATTGCTCACTATCCGAATTCGATGTGCCACTCAATGCTTATGATGAACAAGTTGATTTTGACTACTAGCTTATTCGTCTTAGCTTTGATTGGCTTTTTTCTTCGCCTTAACATTTATTTTTCCTTTCTTTAGTTTCCTTGTCTAAGGTTTCCTCCTTAACCTTATGTATATATTATACAACTAAAGTTGTATTAAATCAAGAGATTTTACTAACTTTTTTTAAAAAAATAAAAGATTTTTTCCTATTAAATAGCTTCATTCTATATCTCTTTTATAATTAAGCTTGAACTTTCTTGGAACCTATGCTAAACTAGTAATACAAATGATGAGCCGTGAAAGTTTTAGAAGTCAGTACCTAAAACAGACCCTAAAACCTAAAAACAGCTATATAATTGAGTTTTAGAAACTCCCACCGGCTCCATATTTTTATTCATGGAAGATTACTCAAGAGGCTTAAGAGGCCGTGTTGGAAACGCGGTAGGCGTGTAAAAGCGTGCGTGGGTTCGAATCCCATGTCTTCCGTTGTTGAGACATCATTGTGTAGCAGTGGTGTTTTTTTGTTCAAAAATGAGTCCTCGAAATAGACTAGTGAGGGAGGAGAGAAAAGTGATTGCACAGCTAGATACCAAATCAGTCTATACCTTTATGGAAAGTCTTGTGACCATAAAAGACTATGTACAAGTGGCTAAAAGCATGGGTTATAACGCATTGGGAATCATGGATGTAGATAATTTGTATGGTGCTTATGAATTAATCGAAGTCTGTCAGTCGCATAATATCACCCCTTTAGTTGGTTTGGAGGTTGAACTAGAAGTAGACAATGAAACAATTCCGTTTCGGATGCTGGCTTTGTCTACTAAGGGCTACCAAAATCTGATGAAGATATCAACTGTTAAAATGATGGGGAAGAGCAATTGGGAGGATGTGAAGCACCTAACAGAAGGACTAGCAGTCATTGTCCCAGCTCCTTTTGCTAGCAGAGACCTGCCTCTTGATCTAGATTACTTCATCGGAGTTTTTGCGGATACGCCGGTCCAAGAGTTTAGCCACCCTGTGCTCCCTCTTCATACCGTTCGATTTTTTGAGGCTGGGGATGTGGAAGCCATGCAGATGCTGGCAGCCATCAAGGACAATCAAAGCTTGACGGAAACAGGACCAATTGATCCGACAACAGTCCTAAAAACTCCTCAGGATTTAAAGAATGATTTTGCAGAGCGATTTCCTCAAGCCATCACAAATCTGGAAAAACTAGTCCAAGGGATTCAATATGATATTGACACCCAGTTGAAATTGCCTCGCTTCAATCCTCAGAAACCAGCTGTTGAGGAACTGAGAGAATTAGCTCAAGCGGGTCTCCTTCGAAAGAACTTGACCAGTCCGGTCTATCAAGAACGTCTGGAGCATGAATTAGACATTATTCACCAGATGGGCTTTGATGATTATTTCTTGATTGTCTGGGACCTTCTTCGTTTCGGACGGAGTCAAGGCTATTATATGGGAATGGGACGTGGGTCTGCTGTAGGCTCACTGGTAGCCTATTCCCTAGGGATTACAGGGATTGATCCTGTGGAGAAGAACCTCCTATTTGAGCGCTTTTTAAATGTGGAGCGCTACACCATGCCGGATATTGATATTGATATTCCTGATATCTATCGTCCAGAATTTATCCGCTATGTGCGAGACCGTTACGGGAGTTACCATGCAGCTCAAATCGTGACCTTTTCAACCTTTGGGGCCAAACAAGCCATTCGAGATGTCTTCAAACGTTTTGGGGTACCAGAGTATGAATTGACCTCCATTACCAAGCGGATTGGGTTTAGGGATACACTGACGACAGCTTATGAACAGAATCTAGCTTTTCGACAAGTGATTCATAGCCGAGCAGAATTTGAACGTGGCTTTGAAATTGCCAAAAGAATAGAAGGCCAACCTAGACAAACCTCGATCCACGCGGCTGGGGTTGTGATGAGTGACCAGGATTTGACGGATCACATTCCTCTCAAGTATGGAGAAGACATGTTTGTCACCCAGTATGATGCCCATGCGGTTGAAGCCAATGGTCTGTTAAAGATGGACTTTTTGGGTCTGCGAAATTTAACCTTTGTTCAGAAAATGAAGGAAGCCGTCTATGAAAAGTACCAAGAAGAGATCGTGATTGAAGCCATTGATTTAGAAGATCCAGAAACCTTGGCCTTGTTTGCTGCTGGGGATACCAAGGGGATTTTCCAATTTGAACAGGCTGGAGCCATTCGCCTCTTGAGACGAGTGAGACCCAATCATTTCGAAGAAGTGGTAGCGACCACCTCTCTCAATCGTCCAGGCGCTAGTGATTACATTGACAATTTCGTCAAAAGAAAGCACGGCCAGGAAAAAGTTGAGATTTTAGATCCAGCTATTGAAGCAATCTTACGGCCCACATATGGGATCATGCTCTACCAAGAGCAGGTCATGCAGGTTGCCCAGCGTTTTGCAGGTTTTAGCCTAGGGAAAGCCGATATCTTACGTCGGGCTATGGGCAAAAAAAATGTGGCTGAAATGCACAAGATGGAAGACGATTTTGTCGCAGGTGCTCTTAAACTTGGGCATACGGAAGAAAAAGCCAAAGAGGTCTTTGCGATCATGGAAAAATTCGCAGGCTATGGGTTTAACCGTTCTCATGCCTATGCCTATTCTGCCTTGGCCTTTCAGATGGCCTATTTCAAGGTCCATTATCCAGATGTTTTCTTTGATGTCATGCTCAATTATTCGAGTAGCGATTATCTGACAGATGCTCTCCAGTTTGATTTTAAAGTCGCGCCATTATCCATCAACACCATCCCTTACAGAGATAAGTTCCAGGATCGGAAAATCTACTTGGGAATGAAAAATATCAAGGGACTCCCAAGAGATTTAGCATATTGGATCATTGACAATCGTCCCTTTGAAAGTGTCGAAGATTTTATTTTACGACTCCCCAATCAGTA
Source organism: Streptococcus sp. HMSC061E03 (assembly GCF_001813505.1). Taxonomy (NCBI): domain Bacteria; kingdom Bacillati; phylum Bacillota; class Bacilli; order Lactobacillales; family Streptococcaceae; genus Streptococcus; species Streptococcus sp. HMSC061E03. The sequence continues at coordinate 1,002,125 of NZ_KV812784.1, read as the reverse complement.
TCATAAATTGCCTTTGTTAACACCTTTAGTGGAGCTTGGATTGTTTGACATTTTTGAAAAAAATAGGCGCAAGGTGCTTCACAATTTGCCGAATTTGTTTGTCTTTGCTGATGAGCTAGGCAGTTTGTTTGCGGATTCTAACTATTCCTGGACAGAAACGGAGGACTTTAGCCAGGCTGAAAAATATGAGAAGGAAGAGGCCATTATTGGCGTCGGGCTCAGTACTCACCCATTGGTTGCGATTGGGCAAATGAGTCCCTACGAGATCCAACCAATTTCTCAATTAGTTCAAGGAGAGCAGGCACGCATTCTCATTGAGATACAAAACATTCGAACGATTCGAACCAAGTCGGGTGATCTCATGGCTTTCTTACAAGTCAGTGATACCAAGAAAAAATTGGATGTGACCCTTTTCCCTGAAACCTACAATCGATTTTCCTCTTTGATAAAAGAAGGTGGCTTTTATTACTTGACAGGGAAGATACAAGAGCGTGATGGGCGCTTGCAGATGATTCTAGCAGAGGTGCAACTTGCAACCAATGAAAAGTTCTGGATCCAGTTGCTCGATCATCGTCAGGATCAAACAATTCTTTCTATCTTGAAAAAATATCCGGGCCCATATCCTGTGATATTACGCTATGAAGACGAGAAAAAAACTCTTCAATTGAAGGGCTATACAGTCCAGAAAAACAAAGAATTGGAAGATGAATTAAAGAATCTCGTTATGAAAACGATTTATCGGTAAAAACTGCGAAAAATACGAGAATTTTAGTCTTCTTTGTGTTATAATTACGTAGAATGTAAAAGAAAAAAAGGAGCAAACAACGAAATGAAACGTATTGCTGTTTTAACTAGTGGTGGAGATGCCCCTGGCATGAACGCTGCTATCCGTGCAGTTGTTCGTCAAGCAATTTCAGAAGGAATGGAAGTTTTCGGTATCTATGATGGATATGCGGGAATGGTTGCTGGTAAAATTCAGCCGCTTGACGCCTCATCTGTTGGAGATATTATTTCCCGTGGTGGTACCTTCCTTCATTCAGCTCGTTACCCTGAATTCGCACAACGCGAAGGTCAATTAAAAGGGATCGAGCAATTGAAGAAACACGGGATCGAAGGTGTTGTCGTTATTGGCGGAGATGGTTCTTACCATGGTGCGATGCGCTTGACTGAGCTTGGATTCCCAGCTGTGGGTCTTCCTGGTACGATCGACAACGATATCGTCGGAACTGACTTTACAATTGGTTTTGATACGGCAGTCACAACTGCAATGGACGCGATCGATAAGATCCGTGATACTTCATCTAGTCACCACCGTACTTTCGTAATTGAAGTGATGGGACGTAATGCTGGAGATATCGCTCTTTGGGCAGGGATTGCATCTGGTGCAGATGAAATCATCATCCCTGAAGAAGGATTCAAGATCGAAGAAGTTGTTGAGAGCATCAAAGAAGGTTACGCAAAAGGTCGTACCCACAACATCATTATCTTGGCTGAAGGCGTGATGTCTGCAGATGAATTTGGTAAAGCGTTGAAAGAAGCTGGTGATGAAAGTGACCTTCGTGTGACTGAGCTTGGTCACATCCAACGTGGTGGTTCACCTACAGCGCGTGACCGTGTTCTTGCTTCACGTATGGGAGCACACGCTGTTAAATTGTTGAAACAAGGAATCGGTGGTGTAGCCGTTGGTATCCGTAATGAAAAAATGGTGGAAAACCCAATCCTTGGTAAAGCAGAAGAAGGAGCCCTCTTTAGCTTGACAGAAGATGGTAAGATTGTGGTAAACAATCCACATAAAGCTGATCTTGGTCTTGCCGAGTTGAACCGTAGCTTGTCTTCAATTTAATTTTATTTCATAAATTCGTTAACCTTGTCTTAAAAAGACAGATATATTTAAAAAGGAGTCATATATATCATGAACAAACGTGTAAAAATCGTTGCAACTTTGGGTCCTGCGGTAGAAATCCGTGGTGGTAAAAAATTTGGTGAAGATGGATACTGGGCTGAAAACCTTGACGTTGAAGCTTCAGCACAAAACATTGCTAAATTGATCGAAGCTGGCGCTAACACTTTCCGTTTCAACTTCTCACACGGTGACCACCAAGAACAAGGTGAACGTATGGCAACTGTTAAACGTGCAGAAGAAATCGCTGGTAAAAAAGTTGGTTTCCTTCTTGATACAAAAGGTCCTGAAATCCGTACTGAATTGTTTGAAGGTGAAGCTAAAGAGTATTCATACAAAACTGGTGAACGTATCCGCGTTGCTACAAAACAAGGCATCAAATCAACTCGTGATGTTATCGCATTGAACGTTGCTGGTGGACTTGACATCTTCGATGACGTTGAAGTTGGACACCAAGTATTGGTTGACGATGGTAAATTGGGTCTTCGTGTTGTAGAAAAAGACGCTGCAAAACGTGAATTTGTCGTTGAAGTTGAAAATGATGGTATCATCGCTAAACAAAAAGGTGTCAACATCCCTAACACTAAGATTCCTTTCCCAGCACTTGCTGAACGCGATAACGACGATATCCGCTTCGGTTTGGAACAAGGTATCAACTTCATCGCGATCTCATTCGTACGTACTGCAAAAGACGTAAATGAAGTTCGTGCAATCTGCGAAGAAACTGGTAATGGACACGTTCAATTGTTTGCGAAGATCGAAAACCAACAAGGTATCGATAATTTAGATGAAATCATTGAAGCTGCAGACGGTATTATGATTGCTCGTGGTGACATGGGTATCGAAGTACCATTTGAAATGGTTCCAGTTTACCAAAAAATGATTATCACTAAAGTGAATGCTGCTGGTAAAGTTGTTATCACTGCAACAAACATGCTTGAAACAATGACTGAAAAACCACGTGCAACTCGTTCTGAAGTATCTGACGTCTTCAACGCTGTTATCGATGGTACTGATGCTACAATGCTTTCAGGTGAATCTGCAAATGGTAAATACCCACTTGAGTCAGTTACAACAATGGCTACAATCGACAAGAACGCTCAAACTCTTCTTAAAGAATACGGACGTTTGAACTCAGATTCATTTGAACGAAACTCTAAGACAGAAGTTATGGCTTCAGCTGTTAAAGATGCTACAAACTCAATGGATATCAAATTGGTTGTAACTCTTACTAAGACTGGTCACACAGCACGTTTGATTTCTAAATACCGTCCAAATGCTGATATCTTGGCATTGACATTTGACGAATTGACAGAACGTGGATTGATGTTGAACTGGGGTGTTATCCCAATGTTGACAGAAGCTCCATCATCAACTGATGACATGTTTGAAATTGCTGAACGCAAAGCAGTTGAAGCTGGTCTTGTACAATCTGGTGATGATATCGTTATCGTTGCAGGTGTACCACTTGGTGAAGCAGTTCGTACAAACACAATGCGTATCCGTACAGTACGTTAATAGACAGTTTGATCTTAAAGCCTTGCTGGTTGGTCCGAAAGGATCGGCCGCGAGGTTTTTCTTTTTCTTCTGTAGTGTGTTGATAAGAATTCTCACTAATGCTTACTTTCTCTTTTTTAAAGATCAAAAACATGGTATAATAAATAAAAAGGAAGGGAGACATACATGCCAAGGAGAGATTTAATTAGAAATGTCATCATTGTTGGTGTACTGGTTTTGGCACTGATTTTGCTTCGAATTTTTGTATTTCATCCATTTAGTATCAATGATAAAATGGCCAATGCTTCTGTGAAAACTGGAGATCTTGTGATAGCGACTAGAAATGCTCAGGTAGATCGCAGTGACTTGGTCTTATACAAGGTCGGTGGAAAAGAATACCTTGGACGTGTCATTGCCAAAGAAAACGATGAAGTCAGCTACGTAGATGACGTCCTCTATTTGAATGGACAGGCAACACCAGAACCTTACCTAAATAAAATGCTGAATAAACACTTGGCGGCTCCAACGAGTAATGGGTATTATACGGATGATTTCTTCTTATCAGAGTTAAAAGGGACCAAGGCTGGTCGTGTACCATCCGATACTTATCTAGTCTTAAATGATAACCGTGGAGATACAGAAGATAGCCGTGAGTTTGGTTATATCCATAAAAATCAGATCGAAGGAGTCGTGAATCTTCGTCTCTACCCCCTCAATAAATTTGGTTTTATAAAAGTTGAAGAATAGTCGAAAGGCTATTTTTTCTTACAAAAAAGCTACTGCGGAAAGGAATTGCAGTAGCTTTTTGTTCTGGTTAAATTGAGGGAGAGGGATCTATTTTTCTTGTTTACTAGTGATTTGGTGAAAGACCTTTTGCCAGTGTTCATGGCGACGCCAGAGACTGGTATGAACCTGGTTGTGTAATTCATAGCGAATCAATTTGGTCTTTTGACTGATGGATTCGATTTCGAAATTCTTAAAGGGAATTTGATGCTCTTCTTGCAAACGAACGAGATCCTCTTTGTGGCTTTCTTGACCGAATTCATTAATGAGGGTGAAGTTGTCTGCTAGGAGGGTTGAATATTCCTGCTGAGCCTGCAAGCGTTCTTCATAAGTTTTTAATTTGAGAAGGACATTGTCCAGGATCTCATCTTCTGGGATAGAACTTGGCTCCACATGCACATCGATGTCAAAGACGCCAAATTTTTCCTTAAGAAGGCGCTCGACCTCTTCGGTAATGGCATGACTCTCATAAACAGAGAGGTCTGGATTCATTTCGATGACGACATCTAGGTAAATGTTGCTTCCGTAAGTCCGTCCCCTTTGGGATTTGACCCGGCTGACTTTGGGCAATTCTAGAATGGCAGCCTTGTATTTATCAAGAAGACTTTCATCAAATCCATCTGAGAGGCTGAAGGAGGATTCAATGAAAATGTCGTAGGCAGTTTTTAGGATAAAGAAGGTAATAACGATGGCCACTAATTGGTCTACAATCGGATAGTTAAGAGCACTAGCTCCAATCGCAACAGAGGTTCCTAAAGAAGTGACCACATCAGACAGGTTATCTTTAGCAGCAGCATTGAGGGCCTTGGATTGGGCTTTCTTGGCTAAATTGCGGTTATGAAGATAGACCGCAAACATGACAAGGGCTGACCCAACTCCAACAATGGCTCCTAAAGGATCAATAACAGTTGTTTCCCTGCTGAGGATTTTTTGAACCGTATCTCGTAGGACATCAAAGCCCACATAAAACATGATGATGGAAGTTACCAGGCTAGCTAGATCTTCAATCTTCCAATGACCAAATCGATGGTCGCGGTCAGCTGGCTGGCGGGCCATGCGAATGCCGATGAGAAGGGCGACATTACTGATAATATCGGATAAGTTATTAAAACCATCAGCAACCAAACTGGAGGAGTGAAGGAGGTGGCCGGTTGCTAACTTAGCGGCGGATAGGAGCAGGTAGGCCACGATACTGATCAGGGCTCCACGTTCGGCTAGTTTTAAATTACTTTGTGACTTTTCCACGAGTCCCTCCTTACTTTTCATTTTTTATTTCATTCGTTTCCTCGTTTTCCTTTGATAAAGAAAAACGTATCTTCTTAAAGATTCATTATAGACTTTTTACGCTTAAAATTCAAATGAAGCCGACCATTTTCTCAAGGAGAAAGAGGCAAATTGTGATATAATAGAACGATTGAATGAATGAGGAGTATGAGATGAATCCTTTATTGAATGGTATGAATGATCGCCAAGCAGAGGCGGTCCAAACGACAGAAGGCCCCCTCTTGATCATGGCGGGGGCTGGTTCGGGTAAGACACGTGTCTTGACCCACCGCATCGCTTACTTAATCGATGAAAAAATGGTCAATCCTTGGAATATTTTGGCCATTACCTTTACCAATAAAGCTGCTCGGGAGATGAAGGAGCGGGCTTATCAGTTGAATCCAGCGACCCAAGATTGCTTGATTGCCACCTTCCACTCTATGTGTGTGCGCATCCTTCGTCGAGATGCAGATCATATTGGTTACAACCGCAACTTCACCATTGTCGATCCAGGTGAGCAACGAACACTGATGAAACGTATTCTCAAGCAGTTAAACTTGGATCCTAAGAAATGGAATGAACGAACCATTTTGGGGACCATTTCCAATGCCAAGAATGACCTAATCGATGAAGTGGCTTATGCCGCCCAAGCGGGGGATATGTACACCCAGATCGTCGCCAAGTGCTATGAGGCTTACCAAAAGGAACTCCGTCAGTCAGAAGCGGTGGACTTTGATGATTTGATCATGTTGACCTTGCGTCTCTTTGACCAGTATCCTGATGTGCTGACCTATTACCAGCAGAAGTTCCAATACATCCATGTAGATGAGTACCAAGATACCAACCATGCCCAATACCAATTGGTCAAACTCTTGGCTTCACGTTTTAAAAATATCTGTGTCGTTGGGGATGCTGACCAATCTATTTATGGCTGGCGGGGAGCGGATATGCAGAATATCCTGGATTTTGAGAAGGATTATCCCCATGCCAAGGTCGTTTTGTTAGAGGAAAATTATCGCTCCACTAAAACCATCCTACAAGCAGCTAACGATGTTATCAAAAACAATCGGAACCGCCGTCCGAAGAATCTTTGGACCCAAAATGCTGACGGGGAAGAGATTGTCTATTATCGGGCCAATGATGAGCAGGATGAAGCAGTATTTGTTGCTAAAACCATTGAAGAGCTCAGTCGCGAAGCGGGCTACAAGCACCGTGATTTTGCGGTTCTTTACCGGACCAATGCCCAGTCACGGACCATTGAAGAAGCGCTGCTCAAGTCCAACATTCTCTATACCATGGTAGGGGGCACCAAGTTCTACAGCCGGAAGGAAATTCGGGATATCATTGCTTATCTAAACTTGATTGCCAACCTTAGTGACAATATCAGTTTTGAGCGCATTATCAATGAACCCAAGCGGGGAATCGGGCCAGGTACAGTGGATAAGATTCGTGACTTTGCTCAAATGCAAGAGTCCTCACTTCTAGATGCTTCGGCTAATATCATGCTCTCAGGCATCAAAGGAAAGGCTGCCCAAGCCATCTGGGACTTTGCCAATCTCATTCTTGATTTGAGAGAAAGATTGGACCAGCTGACCATTACAGAATTGGTCGAAGAAGTCCTTGACAAGACAGGCTATATGACAGCCCTAACCAATCAGGGAAATTTGGAAAGTCAGGCCCGCATCGAGAATATCCAAGAGTTCCTATCTGTTACCAAGAATTTTGATGAAAACGGAGAGACCGTCGAAGACGAATCAGGTGTGGAGACCCTGAGTCGCTTCTTGAACGATTTGGCTTTGATTGCCGATACAGATGATGGAGCTCAAGAGACCTCAGAAGTCACCTTGATGACCCTTCACGCGGCTAAAGGATTGGAGTTTCCAGTCGTCTTCTTGATTGGGATGGAAGAAAATGTCTTTCCTCTTAGTCGAGCAGCTGAGGATCCGGATGAATTGGAAGAAGAGCGTCGCCTAGCATATGTAGGAATCACGCGGGCAGAGAAGGTTCTCTTCTTGACCAATGCCAACTCTCGTTTGCTCTTTGGACGGACCAGCTACAACCGCCCGACGCGTTTCATCAATGAAATTAGCTCGGATTTATTGACCTACCAGGGCTTGGCCCGTCCAGCAAACACTAGCTTTAAGGCTTCTTATAGCAACGGTGGCGGAACGACCTTTGGAAAAGGAATGAGTCTGTCACAAGCCCTTCAAGAGCGCAAGAGACAAGCAGCTCCAAGTGCTCTCACGTCATCAAGCCTCCCCTTTGGCAATAGTAACCGAGCGGGTGCCAAAGAAACCGTCGCTTGGTCCATTGGCGACATTGCTATTCACAAGAAGTGGGGCGAAGGAACTGTGCTTGAAGTCTCTGGTAGTGGCAATACCCAAGAGCTTAAGATCAATTTCCCAGAAGTGGGTCTCAAGAAACTCTTGGCAAGTGTCGCGCCGATTGAGAAGAAATAAGTGGAGACCAGTAAGCTAAGTCCACTGTTTAAGATTATAAACAAGCAACATCTTTTCAGAAATCTAAAGTTGTTACTGAATGAGACTATTGAAAAAATATTTTGGAACTAGTTCAAAATAGATTGAGACTTTTCGCCGTGAGGAAAGCATCAGAAACGCATTAGTTTCAGGTGCTCGGTAGATTTGAGACGGAAGGCTCAAATCTAAGGTATGGAATCCCAAAGGGAGTCGCTACTGTCCGTCCTCACTTAAGGAAAGTCTCAATAGAGAAATGAATTTTCAGTTAAAACCAGCAAGCCTCGTTTGCTGGTTTTGATTTTACAGGCGGCATGATATAATATACTAAGAATAGAGAAAGAGGCAGGCTATGAACGAAATCAAGTGCCCCAACTGTGGGGAAGTTTTTACAGTTAATGAAAGTCAATACAGCGAGCTCTTGTCACAGGTACGGACAGCTGAGTTTGACAAGGAAATTCATGAGCGGATTCGGCAAGAGTTGGCTTTAGCTGAGCAAAAGGCCCTTAATGAGCAGCAAGAGAAGTTAGCCAAGAAGGACCAAGAAATTGCTCAGTTACAAAACCAGATTCAACAGTTTGATACTGAAAAAGAATTGGCGAAAAAGGAAGTAGAGCAAACTGCTAGCCAAAGTCTGTTAGAGAAGGAAAAAGAAGTTCAACAACTTGAGAATCAGCTGGCTACCTTACGTTTAGAGCATGAGAATCAACTACAAAAGACACTTTCTGATCTTGAAAAAGAACGCGATCAGGTTAAAAATCAGCTTCTTCTACAAGAAAAAGAAAACGAGCTTTCTCTGACTTCGGTGAAACAAAACTATGAGGCCCAGCTTAAGGCTGCCAATGAGCAGGTTGAGTTCTACAAGAACTTCAAGGCCCAACAATCAACCAAGGCCATTGGGGAAAGTCTAGAACAGTATGCGGAGAGCGAGTTTAACAAGGTTCGTAGTTTCGCCTTCCCAAATGCCTATTTTGAAAAGGACAATAAGGTCTCTGCGCGTGGGTCTAAAGGCGACTTTATCTTCCGTGACTATGATGAAAATGGGCTGGAATTCATTTCCATCATGTTTGAGATGAAAAATGAAGCGGATGGAACTGAGAAAAAGCATAAGAATGCAGACTTTTACAAGGAGTTGGACAAGGACCGTCGAGAAAAGAACTGTGAGTATGCTGTTTTGGTAAGTATGCTTGAAGCTGACAACGATTACTTCAACACAGGGATTGTCGATGTTAGCCACGAGTATGAGAAGATGTATGTGGTGCGTCCTCAGTTCTTTATCCAACTGATTGGGCTCTTGCGTAATGCGGCTCTTAACTCTCTTAAATACAAGCAGGAGTTAGCGCTTATCCGTGAGCAAAATATTGACATCACCCACTTTGAAGAAGACCTAGACGCCTTCAAGGTTGCCTTTGCCAAGAACTACAATTCAGCATCCGTCAACTTCGGTAAGGCCATCGATGAAATCGACAAAGCCATCAAACGCATGGAAGAAGTCAAGAAATTCCTCACCACATCAGAAAATCAACTCCGCCTTGCCAATAATAAGCTGGATGATGTATCAGTCAAAAAATTGACCCGCAAAAATCCAACCATGAAGGCCAAGTTTGATGCCTTGAAGGGGGAATAATCTATGTATTCAGCTAAGAACGCTACCTTGTCCATGAATGGGAAAACCATGGACTATGTAACATTTGGAACAGGAAATCAACCTCTGGTGATTATACCAGGATTGGGTGATGGACTAGAGACGGTTAAAGGAAAGGCCCAGCTCTTTTCCCTCTCTTATCGTCTACTTGCTAAGCATTATAAAATCTATGTTTTTTCTCGAATCAATGAGTTGAGGCAGGGCTATACGACACGGGATATGGCAGCAGATCTAGCAGAAGCAATGGAGACACTAAACCTAGATACCGCTTATATCATGGGGATTTCACAAGGTGGAATGATTGCTCAATGGCTAGCTGTAGATTTTCCAGAAAGGGTTCAAAGGCTCATCCTAGCTGTGACAACAGCGAAGCCTAGTCAACTTGCTAGAGAACGAATTGAGCGTTGGCAAAAACTCAGTCAATCTGGAAATTTTAAGCATCTCATGCTGGATATTGCACAGCACTCCTACACACAAAAGAGCTATCAAAAGTGGCGGTTCCTTTATAATATTATGGGTCGCCTGGGTCGAATTAAAGATGAAAAAGAATTGTCATTCAGTCCCAGTCTTGCCTGGAACATAATAGCCTTGGGGTCTTAAAGTACATTCATTGTCCGACCCTGATCCTTGGTGCCCTTGAAGATGATGTGATTGGTGTGAAGGGATCCAAGGAACTGGAAAAAGCGATTTCGGGTTGTCAGCTCCTTATTCTTAAGCATTCAGGGCATGCTCTGTATGAAGAAAATAAAGTATTTCAAGAGGCTATCTGTGGATTTTTACATTAAAAAACGCTGGAAAATTTTTCCAGCGTTTTTATTCTATTTAAATCGCAAAGAGATCGTTTAGGTTTTCTGCCATGGTTGGGTGGGTAAAGATTTGTTTTGCGATGTAAGTGTAAGGGATCTTGTTGTCCATGGCCATGGTGATCAGGTTGATGAGTTCACCTGCGGCTTCTCCAAAGAGAGTTGCTCCAAGGATTTCTTTGGTTTCTGGGTTGACCACAGCTTTGAAAGCACCTCGAAGATCTGCATTGACATGGCCACGTGGCATGGCAGCAACTGGCAATTCTTTGACAGCGACTGGAAGCCCTTTGTCACGTGCTTCTTGCTCAGTCAAGCCGACTTGGGCCAATGGAGGAGCAATGAATAGTGTTGTCGCATAGTTTCCGCGTGTTTCGAGATTGTAGCTACCATCGCCTGTGAGGTAGTTGAAGACGATGCGGAAGTCATCGAGGGACATATAGGTGAACTGAGGCCCACCATTGACATCCCCAACTGCAAAGACACCAGTTACGCTGGTTTCCAAATGACGGTTGACTTGAATCGCTCCACGATCAGTAACTTGGATATCTGTGTTCTCAAGACCAAGACCAGCTGTATTTGGCTTACGTCCTGTTGCGTAGAGGAGGATATCGAACTCGAAGTCGCCTTTATCGGTTACAAGGGTTAAGCTAGCTTCACCATCTTTGATTTCTTGGGTATGAACGCCTTGCAAGAATTGAAAGCCATCTTCTTCAAGGTAGCCTTTTGCAAGAGCAGCAATGCTTGGCTCGATCCGTGGCAAGAATGCTTCAGAAGCGTCTAGTACCGTTACTTGGCTACCCAGGGTATTGTAGAGATGGGCAAATTCCAATCCGATTGGTCCACCACCAAGTACACCCAAGCGTTTAGGTAGATTTTCCAAACGTTGAATACCGGTTGAATCCACTGCAAACTTGCTTTCAGCCAGTCCTGGGATTGGAAGGATAGTTGGCACCGCACCAGTATTAATAATAATGGTCTCAGCTGTCAATTCTTCCTTTTCCTCACCAGCTTGAATTTCGATGACCTTGTTGGAAAGGAAACGAGCTTCCGCATCGATGATGTCTACACCCGTTCCAGCAATGGTTGCGTAGTTCTTGCCATTGAGACGAGTAGTGACCGCATTTTTTTCGCTCATAGCTTGTTCAAAATCCAAGCCTTTTTCTGCGGCAACAATCAAGGTCTTGGTGGGAATACAAGCGATATTGATACAAGTACCACCGTACATAGATTTGCTCTTTTCAATCAGAGCGACTTTTTTACCTTGGCTTGATAATTTCGCTGCGAGTGTTTTACCAGCTTTACCAAATCCAATAACAATAACATCATACATTAACATATGTTACACCTTCTTTCGTTTTCTATTGTACCAAACCCATAATAAAAAGTCTGAAATCTGCTACGGGATTTTTTAGGAGCTCATGGGAAGGGGGAAAGAGGGACAAGAAGTCTGCTTTCATGTTATAATAAAGGGTCGGTGACCGTCATGGTCACACATGAGATAGAAAGAGCAAATCTAATGGACGGAATTATTAATGTAAAAAAAGAAGCAGGCATGACTTCACATGATGTGGTCTTTAAACTGCGGAAAATTTTAGGAACCAAGAAGATTGGCCATGGAGGGACTCTGGACCCGGATGTGGTGGGGGTGCTTCCGATTGCCGTAGGAAAAGCGACCCGGATGGTTGAATTTATGCAGGATGAGGGTAAAATCTACGAGGGAGAAATCACTTTGGGCTTTTCTACCACGACGGAAGATGCCAGTGGGGAAATCGTTGAGCGGACGCCAGTGGAAGCACCTTTAGATGCAGCAGAGGTAGACCACATGATTGCCCAAATGGTGGGAGAGATTGAGCAGGTCCCGCCCATGTACTCAGCAGTCAAGGTCAATGGGCGCAAGCTCTATGAATATGCGCGTGCAGGAGAAGAAGTGGAACGACCTGTGCGGCAGGTGACTATTTATGACTTCACGCGCACCAGTGAGATTAGCTATGAAGAAGGCCTGGCTCGTTTTCGCTTCCGGGTCAAATGCAGCAAGGGTACCTATATCCGGACCTTGTCGGTGGATTTGGGCCAAAAGCTAGGCTATGCAGCCCATATGTCTCATCTGACCCGAACCAGTGCTGCCGGTTTGTCACTGGATGATGCCCTGACCCTGGAAGAGGTTGCTGAAAAAGTAGCGCAAGGAGATTTGAGCTTCCTTCACCCACTTGAGATTGGAACCGGGGATCTGGAAAAAGTAGATCTGACAGTTGAAGAGGTTGGCGAAGTCCAAGTGGGACGCTTTATTCCAGTTGAGAGCGAAGCCAGAGAGTTAGCTGCTTTTTACCAAGGGAAATTGGTAGCTATTTTGGAAAAAAGGGAAGAACTTTACAAACCTCGCAAGGTTTTTCTGACAGAAAGTGTGTTACAATAAATTTATGAATATTCGTTTGATAACTACTGCTCATCAGATCCATTTAGACAGTGATACTGTTTTAGTCCTAGGCTATTTTGATGGCCTGCATCTGGGACATCAAGAACTCTTTAAAAAGGCCCGTCAAATGGCAGATGAAAAGGGATTGAAGGTTGCTTTACTAACCTTTCCTGAATCTCCTAAATTAGCCTTTGTTCGCTACCGACCGGAATTACTCCTTCATTTGCAGAGCCCTGAGGATCGGTTCCAAAAATTAAAAGAACTAGGTGTTGATGAGCTCTTCCTCATTGATTTTACGACTGATTTTGCTTCTAAAACAGCAAAAGAATTTGTCGAACAGTACGTGAAAGCCTTGAGAGCTCGGGTCTTAATTGCTGGATTTGATTATAGTTTTGGCTCTGATAAGAAAACGGCCTCTGACTTAGCTGCTTATTTTGATGGTCAAGTGGAAGTCATTTCTCCTGTATTGGATCAGGGTGAAAAGATTAGTTCGACCCGCATTCGTCAAGCTATCCTAGAAGGACGCGTCCAAGAAGCTGCCCGTCTACTTGGTCACCCTTTATCCAGTCGAGGAATCGTTGTGCATGGGGATGCGCGTGGCCGCACCATTGGCTATCCTACTGCCAATTTAGCGCCGATTGACCGGACCTATTTACCATCAGATGGGGTTTATGTAGTTGATGTCGATTTTAAAGGGCAGACCTACCGTGGCATGGCTTCTGTCGGGAAAAATGTCACCTTTGATGGAAAAGAGCTTCGTTTCGAAGTCAATCTCTTTGATTTTACAGGAGATATCTACGGTCATACCCTGACCATTCATTGGTTAGATAAGATTCGAGAGATGGTCAAATTCGATGGAATCGATCAACTAGTGGCTCAACTAGAAGAAGATGAAGCAGTTTCACGAAACTGGACCAAGAGGCTGGGACAAAAGTCATAGCCTCTCAATTATTTTTGGATTGTAGAGCAAGACGCAGTGGTTGAGTGGGCTCTAATACGCTGATTTCATCAGCTTATACAGCCCTACTCAACTGTGCGGAGGTGGGACGACGAAATCGAATTCTAACGAATTACCGATTTCTGTCCCACTCTCTTTTTTCGGGCCTCTTCTTGGGAAAAATGAAAGGGATTTCTTTTTTCCACTGAAATTCAGAAAAATCGTCGAGAAATCAAAAAAGCGCTTTTCAAGCACCTATTTTTTTTGTATAATAGAGTCAGATAGTTATATATAAAAAAAGAAGTGAACCACATGATTACATTATTTTTATCACCGAGTTGTACATCATGTCGAAAAGCTCGGGCTTGGTTAAAAAAGCACGATGTTCCATTTAAAGAACACAATATTATGACAAGTCCTTTGAGCAAACAGGAGTTGACAAGTATATTGGCCTTGACCGAAAACGGAACAGACGACATTATTTCAACTCGTTCAAAAATTTTCCAAAAATTGGATGTTGATGTTGAAGATTTATCTATCTCAGCCTTGATCCGTCTGATTGAGGAAAATCCAAGTCTCTTGCGGAGACCGATTATTTTGGATAACAAACGTATGCAGATTGGCTTTAACGAAGATGAAATTCGGGCCTTCTTGCCACGGAGTTATCGCAAACAAGAGTTACGCTCTGCCACTCTAAGAGCAGAAATAAACTAAGAAGTATGTCGAATGCAAAAAAATTATAGTTACCCACTGGACTTATCGTGGAGCACTGAAGAGCTTGCTTCAGTGCTTTCTTTTTTCAATAAAGTTGAAGAAGCCTATGAAAGTAAGGTAGAAGTCAAAGAATACATGGAAGCCTACCGCGCTTTTAAGAAGGTCGTGCCTAGTATCGGAGAAGAAAAGCGTCTTGGACGGGAGTTCGAAGAAGTGAGCGGTTATTCTCTCTATCGTGCTACCCAGGCTGCAAAGCAAAAAGAGGAAGGATGGTTTTCTCTTGAAGAATAAATTAGAGTTTGCCAAACAAATCGTTTTAGAGGCTGGAAACTACTTGCGTCTTCATCTCCATGATGACTTGATGATCTCAAAAAAGACTGGGCCGACAGATTTAGTCACCCAGATGGACCAACAGGTTCAAAAGGATTTGGTTGAAAAAATCACAAATTGCTATCCAGAAGATCGGATTTTTGCGGAGGAAGATGGCCTTCGTTCGCCGATCTCAGAAGGTTCTGTTTGGGTGATTGATCCAATTGATGGGACCAATAATTTTGTGACCCAAAAGGAAGATTTTGCGGTGATGGTGGCCTATTTTGAAGACGGAATTGGTCAGTTTGGCCTGATCTACGATGTGATGCGGGATCACCTTTTTTACGGGGGTGGAGAATTCCCTGTTTATCGAAATGAGGTTGAACTAACACCCTTTGTGGACCAACCTCTAGAAAACTTTTTGATTGCTTCAAATGTCGGCATGCTTGAGAAAAATGACTGGGGCATGGCCGATCTTGGCATGGATTCTCTTGGAATTCGGGTTTACGGAAGTGCCGGTATTAGTTTTTCAAAAATTCTCTCAGGTGGGATTCTAGCTTATTTTAGCTACATCTGGCCCTGGGATTATGCTGCAGCTGCGATCATGGGGGAACAGTTGGGCTATACCGTTTTAAATCTAAATGGAGATAAACCTAATTACCAGTCAGTGGAACCGATTATGATGGTTCCAAAAGTAAAGTTAACAAAAATTCAAACCTATCTTAAGAAAGGGAGAAGTTAAATGAATTTTCCCAATGGTTTTAAAGAAAAATACCAGCATCTTCTAGGTGAGGATGCTGCTGCTTTTTTTGCGACCTTTGAACAAGAAGCAGTATCGGCCTTTCGGACTAATCCCTTGAAAGAAGCTCAAAAAGCATTTGATGATCCGATTCCCAATACTCCTTGGGGCCATTATGGAAAGGTCTCAGGAAAATCCATCGAGCACGCAACAGGCTTGGTCTATTCGCAAGAGCCAGCTGCACAGATAGTGGCCCAAGTCGCTCAGCCGAAGCCAGGGATGAAGGTCTTAGACTTGGCCGCAGCTCCTGGGGGAAAGACCACCCAACTCTTGTCTTATTTGGACAATCAGGGACTCTTGGTCTCCAATGAAATCCACAAGGGCCGCTCGAAAATTCTTGTAGAAAATGTCGAACGCTTTGGTGCGCGAAATGTGCTAGTAACCAATGAGTCTGCCGATAGTCTGGCCAAAGTTTTCTCAGGCTTTTTTGATTTGATTGTACTAGACGCCCCGTGTTCAGGTGAGGGGATGTTCCGTAAGCAACCAGATGCCATGGACTATTGGTCCATCGATTATCCTCGAGAGTGTAGTCTTCTTCAAAGAGAAATTCTAGAGGATGCTCTCAAGATGTTGGTTCCAGGTGGTTCCTTGGTTTATTCAACCTGTACCTGGGCTCCCGAGGAGAATGAAGAGATCGTATCCTGGCTTTTGGAAAATTATGAGCTGGAATTGGAAACGATCGAGAAGATCAATGGTATGGCAGAAGGCATTGACTATCCAGAAACCGCGCGTATGTATCCTCATCATTTTAAAGGGGAGGGCCAATTTGTTGCTAAGTTCCGTTATCTAGGAGAGAATCGACTTGCCAAAATCCCTTCCAAAAAGGACCAATTATCTGCAGAACAAAAGAAATGGTGGCAGGAATTTGCCAAGAAACACTTGAAGATCACTCTAGAAGGAATCCTTGAAACCTTTGGAGACGAACTCTACTTGGTTCCACTTGGTTTACCAGATTTGCGCAAAGTAAAAATCGCCCGAAATGGCTTGCACCTAGGGACCTTCAAGAAAAATCGATTTGAACCTAGTTTTGCCCTTGGTCTAGCATTGAGACCGTGTGAAGTCAAAGAGACTGTTTCGATCACGCCTGAGGACTTTGTTCATTATGTGGCGGGAGAGACAGTTCAATTGAAGGAAACGCATCCAAATGGATGGTACCAGGTCCTTGTTGAAGGCAATGGTTTGGGCTTTGCCAAAGTGACCGGCCAGACTCTGAAAAATTTCTATCCAAAGGGGCTTCGTTTTAGGTAAAATGCTGGGCAAAGAACCCGTTCTATGATATAGTGGAAGTACAGTTTTTTTTGAAAAAAACTTGTCAAAATCATAAGTGAAATAGTGAAATATCAAGGAGACATGATTTGAAAAAGTCTAAAAAGCTGATCCTAGGACTAGCGACGATCGCATTAGCAGGAAGTTTATCTGCTTGTGCTTCTTGGATCGATCGCGGAGAATCCATCACTGCTGTCGGATCGACTGCCTTACAACCCTTGGTTGAAGGAGTAGTAGATCGCTACATTGAAGAACATCCTGGTAAGATTGTGAATGTACAAGGAGGAGGTTCTGGTACAGGACTTTCACAAGTTCAATCAGGCGCTGTGGACATCGGAAATAGTGACCTGTTTGCGGAGGAAAAATCTGGGATCGATGCCTCTAGTCTGGTCGACCATCAGGTAGCCGTAGCAGGGACAGCCATCATTGCCAATAAAAATATCTCAATCGACAATTTGACAACAGAGCAATTGCGAAAGATCTTTACGGGTGAATATACCAACTGGAAGCAATTGGGAGGTCCAGATCTTGAAATCACGATTGTGAACCGAGCGGTTGGTTCTGGTAGCCGTGCTGTCTTTGATGCCATTATCATGGATGGCAAACAACCCAAGCAGGCCCAAGAGCAAGACTCTAATGGAATGGTGAAAAACATCGTTTCTCAAACGCCAGGAGCCATCTCGTATCTGGCCTTTACCTACTTGGATAGCAGTGTCAAAACCATGAAGCTTAACGGTTATGAACCAACCAAAGCCAATGTTGTCAACAATAACTGGCCAATCTGGTCCTACGAACACATGTATACCAAAGGAAAACCCAATGAGTTGTCTAAAAAATTCATTGACTACATGATGACCGATGAGATTCAGCAAAAAGTTGTTGGCAAGATGGGCTATATCCCAATCAATGATATGAAAGTCACCCGTGATTTAAAAGGGAATGTGACAAAAAAATAAAAGAATTAGGTAAAAAATGAACGAAGTAGCAAAAAAAATGCTGACGAAATCAAAAAACTCCCGCCTAGAAAAATTTGGGAAAACCATTACCTTTCTATGTATGAGTTTGATTGTTGTCGTCGTTGCCATGATTCTGATTTTCGTGGCCCAAAAAGGTTTATCGACTTTCTTTGTCAATAAAGTCAATATCTTTAGTTTTCTATTTGGGAGTACTTGGAATCCTGCTGCAAAGGAATTCGGAGCCCTACCAATGATTCTAGGTTCCTTTATTGTAACCTTGCTTTCTGCCCTCTTGGCAACGCCGTTTGCTATTGGTGCAGCAGTTTTCATGACAGAAGTCTCTCCTAAAGGAGCTCGTTTCTTGCAACCAGCCATTGAGCTCCTAGTGGGGATTCCTTCAGTTGTTTATGGATTCATTGGCCTTCAAGTGGTCGTCCCATTTACGCGTAGTCTCTTTGGAGGGACCGGTTTTGGGATCCTCTCAGGGGTCTTTGTCCTCTTTGTTATGATCTTGCCAACTGTTACCTTCATGACGACCGATAGCTTACGAGCTGTGCCCCGTCATTACCGGGAAGCGAGTATGGCCATGGGTGCGACACGCTGGCAAACCATTTGGCATGTCACGCTCAAGGCAGCCCGCTCAGGAATCTTTACAGCGGTTGTCTTTGGTATGGCGCGTGCCTTCGGGGAAGCCTTGGCGATTCAGATGGTAGTCGGAAACTCGGCAGTAGTACCAACCTCGCTCACAACACCAGCTTCCACCCTCACCTCTATTTTGACTATGGGAATCGGAAATACCGTCATGGGTACGGTCAATAACAATGTTCTTTGGTCACTCGCCTTGGTATTGCTCCTCATGAGTCTTGCCTTTAACAGTGTGATTAAACTGATTACGAAAGAAAGAGGTAAGAAGAACTATGCACGCTAAACGAATGGATAAAATTGCGACAGGAGTGCTGTATGCTATTTCAGGGATCATCGTTGCGATTCTTGCCTCATTGATCCTTTATATCTTGGTCCGTGGCTTGCCCCATGTATCCTGGCACTTCTTGACTGGGAAATCTTCTTCTTACCAAGCAGGAGGAGGGATCGGAATTCAATTGTATAATTCCTTCTTCCTCTTGGTCATTACCTTGGTGATTTCCTTCCCACTTTCTCTTGGAGCTGGGATTTACCTCTCTGAGTATGCTAAAAAAGGTCGTTTGACCAATTTGGTTCGTACCTGTATTGAGATCTTGTCTTCTTTGCCATCTGTTGTTGTAGGTCTCTTTGGTTACTTGGTCTTCGTTGTCCAGTTCAAATATGGATTTTCGATCATTTCAGGGGCCTTGGCCTTGACCGTCTTTAACCTGCCACAGATGACCCGCAATATCGAAGATAGCTTGCAGCACGTTCACCATACGCAGCGCGAAGCAGGTCTAGCTCTGGGCTTGTCTCGGTGGGAAACTGTGATCCATGTCGTGGTACCAGAAGCTCTTCCAAGTATTATCACCGGGGTCGTCTTGGCCTCTGGACGGATCTTTGGGGAAGCCGCTGCCTTGATCTATACTGCAGGTCAATCGGCTCCAGCCCTTGATTGGTCAAACTGGAATATCTTTAGTGTAACCAGTCCAATTTCGATCTTCCGTCAGGCTGAAACCTTGGCCGTCCATATCTGGAAGGTCAACAGTGAAGGAACTATTCCAGACTCGATCGAAGTCTCAGCCGGTTCTGCCGCAGTTCTTTTGATCTTTATCTTGATCTTTAACTTTGGAGCACGCAAACTCGGAAGTTACCTCCATAAAAAACTAACATCTGCTTAAAGGAGAAGAAATGTCAAAATACAATTGGGATGAGAGACACATCATTACTTTTCCTGAAGAAAAGGTGGTCCTATCGACCAAAGATTTGCATGTCTATTATGGAACGAACGAGTCCATTAAAGGCGTCGACATGCAGTTTGAAAAGAATAAGATTACAGCCTTGATCGGTCCTTCAGGATCTGGGAAATCAACCTACCTCCGTAGTTTGAACCGGATGAATGATACCATCGATATTGCGCGTGTAACGGGGGAAATTTGGTATGAAGGAATCGATGTTAATCGTCCAGATATCAATGTTTATGAAATGCGCAAGCACATTGGGATGGTTTTCCAACGGCCCAATCCTTTTGCCAAATCGATTTATAAAAACATCACCTTCCCGCATGAACGCGCTGGGGTGAAAGACAAGAAGATTTTGGACGAATTGGTCGAAACTTCTTTGAAACAGGCAGCCCTATGGGATCAGGTCAAGGATGACCTTCATAAATCAGCCCTGACCCTTTCAGGTGGTCAACAGCAACGGCTCTGTATCGCGCGGGCTATCTCTGTGAAGCCAGATATCTTACTCATGGATGAGCCTGCTTCAGCGCTTGATCCGATCGCGACAGCGCAATTAGAAGAAACCATGCTTGAGTTGAAGAAGGATTATACCATTGTCATCGTGACCCACAGCATGCAACAAGCAGCCCGTGCTAGCGATTATACCGGTTTCTTCTATCTTGGAAACCTCATCGAGTACGATAAGACTTCGAATATTTTCCAAAATGCGAAATTGCAATCGACCAACGATTATGTATCGGGTCACTTTGGATAAAGTAAAATGACAACAAAAAGGAAAATAGAATGACAGAACCAATTTTGCAAGTCAAGGACTTGTCGGTTTATTACAATAAAAAGAAGGCTCTAAATAGCGTCTCCTTGGACTTTGCTCCAAAGGAGATTACAGCCTTGATTGGTCCTTCAGGATCAGGGAAATCTACCCTTTTAAAAGCCATTAACCGCATGGGCGACCTCAACCATGAGGTCACCACCACAGGAACCATCCTCTACAATGGACATAATATCTACGGACCACGGACCGATACGGTCGAATTGCGTAAGGAAATCGGAATGGTCTTCCAACAGCCCAATCCTTTCCCAATGTCCATTTATGATAATGTGACCTATGGCTTGATGATTAATGGTGTCAAGGACAAGGCTGTCTTGGACGAAGCAGTTGAAACCTCTTTGAAACGCGCTTCCATCTGGGATGAAGTCAAGGATCGCCTGCATGATTCGGCTATCGGACTTTCCGGTGGTCAACAGCAGCGGGTTTGTGTGGCGCGGGTTCTTGCGACCAGTCCAAAGATTATTCTTTTGGATGAGCCAACTTCAGCGCTAGACCCGATTTCAGCTGGGAAGATTGAAGAAACCTTGTATGGACTAAAAGACCGCTACACCATGCTCTTGGTAACACGCTCCATGCAACAAGCAAGTCGGATTTCCGATAAAACAGCCTTTTTCTTGGATGGGGATTTGATCGAGTACAATGATACCAATGAAATGTTCTTGAACCCAGCTAAGAAAGAAACAGAAGACTATGTCTCTGGTAAATTTGGATAGGAAGAAAATAAAATGTTACGAGTTCAATTTGAAGAAGATTTAGAGAAGTTGCATAACCAGTTTTATGCAATGGGAAATGAAGTGTTGAGTCAGATCAACCGTACGGTTCGTGCTTTCGTGACCCATGACCGTGAATTGGCCCGTCAGGTCATCGAAGATGATGCGGAGATCAACGAATACGAAGTGAAGCTTGAGCGCAAGTCTTTTGAGATTATCGCCCTTCAACAGCCCGTTTCACAAGACCTTCGTGTCGTGATGACCGTCTTAAAAGCAGTTTCTGACTTGGAGCGGATGGGGGACCACGCTGTATCGATTGCCAAGGCAACGATTCGCATGAAAGGGGAAGTCCGTATCCAATCTGTTGAGGAAGAAATCAGCAAGATGGGCCGTGAAGTCAAAGATTTTGTCGAAGCGACACTAGATGTTTACCTCAAAGGCGATGTGGATTTGGCCTATGAAGTTGCTTCACGAGATGAAGTCATCAACCATTACTTCGATAGCATCCAAGAATTAGCAACAGAAGAAATTCGGAAAAATCCAGAGTCCATCGTGACTGGTCGTGATTATTTCCAAGTGATCAACTTCTTGGAACGCATCGGAGATTATGCAAAAAATATCTGTGAATGGGTAGTTTACTTCGAAACAGGTAAAATTATCGAAATGTAAGATCGAGGAGTCTTTTCGATCTCAGACAGGCATTGTCATGCTTGTCTTTTCTTTTATCCCAACTTTGTGATAAAATAGTTTTATTAGGGCTTTTGATTGGAAAAGCGTGAAACATTTAAAGGAGGAAATTATGCAAGCAGTTGCACATTTTGTAGAAACATTCGTTCCAGAACATTATGAAGTGTTTTTGGATTTAAGTCGTAAAACCAAGACCTTTAGCGGTCGTGTGGTGATCACGGGTCAAGCCAAGGCGGACAAGATCTCGCTTCACCAAAAGGATTTGACGATCGAAACAGTAGAAGTAGCAGGTCAAGCTCGTCCATTTACGGTTGATGATGCCAATGAAGCGGTTTATGTTGAATTGGAAGGCACAGGTCAAGTGACAGTTACCCTGACCTATTCTGGTAAGATTACAGACAATATGACTGGGATTTACCCATCTTACTACAGCATTGATGGTGTGAAGAAGGAAGTCCTCTCGACTCAGTTTGAGAGCCATTTTGCGCGTGAAGCCTTTCCAAGTGTGGACGAGCCTGAAGCTAAAGCAACTTTCGATCTTTCTTTGAAATTTGACCAAGAAGAAGGTGAAATTGCCCTTTCAAATATGCCTGAAATTGATGTGGAAAACCGTAAAGAAACAGGTATTTGGAAGTTTGACACAACTCCTCGCATGTCTTCTTACCTCTTGGCCTTTGCGGCTGGAGACCTCCAAGGAGTGACAGCTAAGACTAAGAATGGAACCCTTGTCGGAGTCTACTCAACAAAAGCTCACCCATTAGAAAATTTGGACTTCTCATTAGATATTGCCGTTCGTGCTATTGAATTCTACGAAGACTACTATGGCGTTAAGTATCCAATCCCTCAATCCCTTCATATCGCTCTTCCAGACTTCTCTTCAGGAGCGATGGAAAATTGGGGCTTGGTAACCTACCGTGAAGTTTATCTCCTTGTAGATGAAAACTCGACTGCCCAAAGCCGTCAAACAGTAGCCTTGGTGGTGGCTCACGAATTGGCTCACCAATGGTTCGGAAACCTCGTGACCATGAAATGGTGGGATGACCTCTGGTTGAATGAAAGTTTTGCCAATATGATGGAATATGTCAGCTTGGATGCTATCGAACCAAGCTGGAATATCTTCGAAGACTTCCAAACAACCGGTGTGCCTGCTGCCTTGAAACGCGATGCTACAGATGGCGTTCAATCCGTCCATGTGGAAGTCAAACACCCTGATGAGATCAACACCCTCTTTGACCCAGCAATCGTTTACGCCAAGGGTAGCCGTCTCATGCACATGCTTCGCCGTTGGTTAGGCGATGACGCCTTCCGTAAAGGCTTGAAGATCTACTTTGAAAAACACCAATACAGCAATACCATCGGTCGTGACCTTTGGGATGCTCTTGGGCAGGCTTCAGGTCGTGATGTCGCAGCCTTTATGGATTCATGGTTGGAGCAACCAGGATACCCTGTTGTCTCAGCTTCTGTGGAGAACGATACCTTGATCATCCGTCAAGAGCAGTTCTTCATCGGAGAAAGAGAAGAAAAAGGTCGCAAGTGGGTTGTTCCTTTAAATAGCAACTGGACAGGTATTCCAGATACTTTGGAAACTGAAGTCTTAGAAATTCCAAACTACAGTGCCTTGAAAGCAGCTAACAGCGGAGCTCTTCGCTTCAATACAGAAAATACAGCTCATTATATCAGTGACTACCGTGGGGAATTGTTGGAAGACATCCTTGCTGAACTTGCTAGCTTGGATAGCACTTCGAAACTACAAGTGGTTCAAGAACGCCGTCTCTTAGCGGAAAGTGGTCAAATTTCTTATGCAAGCCTTTTGCCAGTGATTGAACACTTGACAGAAGAAAGTTCCTACTTGGTTGTTTCAGCTGTTTCGAGCGTCTTAGCTGGAATCAGTCTCTTTGTGGATGAAGGAACTGAAACAGAAGCGGCCTTCCATGAGTTGTTGAAACGCCTGAACCGTTACAACTTTGAACGCTTGGGTCTAGAAGCTAAGCCTGGTGAAACAGAAGAAGACGAAAAAGTTCGTCAACTAATGATTGCTAATATGATCAAGGCCAATGATGAAGCTGCAAAAGCTCAAGCGAGCGCTATCTTTGAAGCGCATGCAGATGATTTGGAAAAACTTCCAGCGGCCATCCGCTTGCAAATCTTGGTCAACCAAATCAAGCACCAGGAAACCAAGGAGCTTAGCCGACAATACCTGGATACTTATGTTAAGACAGTTGATGGAAACTTTAAACGCCAGTTGGCGGCTGCACTTTCTTATACCAAGGATAAGGAAACTTTGGAAGCTCTATTGAAGGAGTGGAAGAACAAGGATGTGGTGAAACCTCAGGACTTGGCTATGAGCTGGTATTACAACTTCTTGCATGATGACTTTACCCAAGGTAGAACCTGGACTTGGGCGCGTGAAAACTGGGATTGGATCAAGAAAGCACTTGGTGGTGATATGAGCTTTGATAAGTTTGTCATCTACCCAGCTAACTGTTTCAAGACCCATGAACGGTTGAATGAATACAAGGCCTTCTTTGAGCCTCAATTGGATGATATGGCGATCAGTCGTAATATCAAGATGGGAATCAAAGAAATTGCTGCTCGTGTGGATTTAATCCAACGGGAAAAAGCAGCAGTAGAAGCTGCTATCCTTGCGACAAAATAGATTGAAAAAAGATGCTACAGAATTCATTCTGTAGCATCTTAGAATGTAGACAACGTCATCTTTGAAACTTTCCTTAGGTGAGCACGGACGTCAGCGAACTTCTTTGAAGTTCCAT
>NZ_KV812784.1:939839-977407 GCF_001813505.1 Streptococcus sp. HMSC061E03 | reverse complement strand
CAGGCACTTTTCTCACGGCGGAAAGTTTCAGTGTATATTTGATTGAGACTTAAAAAATATATTATTTTAATTTTTGGGGCATCATTTAGGTTGGTTAATGATAGTTTAACTACATCCTAATGGAGTGGGAAAGAAGTCCTCTCTTTTCAATTTTTCCACCCCCGCATAGATACAACAGTCTGGAAGAGTGTTGGAGGTTGCAGATAAAGGAAATACTGTTTGCGTCACCTCAAAGCAGTGCTATGAGCAATCAACCAATGTGTCAAACTGTTATTTCTATCTAACTTCAAAGGCTGGACAGATTTTGCCCAGCCTCTTTTTTATAAATGACCTGAATAAGACCTCAAAGGAGAAGAATCATTAGTTTACTGGACTTGGTAAGAGGATCTCCGTTCGATAATGGCCATTTTCTTTGAATCGTTTGATAGTTCCTTGGTATTCTTGTACTAGGGCATCAACGTTTCGCAAGCCCCAACCATCTCTTTGACGTGTTTTACGAGTCTCTTGTTCCTGTTCATTAAAGGTATTGTTGATCGAAATAAATAGATTTTGTTGAAAATAACGTATATTCAGAGACAATGTTCTCTCTGATTTATCAGTCAATCGAAGACAGGCTGAAATACTATTATCCAAACAATTTCCTAAAATAACAGCTAGAACATCTGGCTGAATAGATAGTTCTTGTGGGATAAAGCAGTTAATATCCAATTCAATTTCATCTTCCACATCGTGCAGTTTTTGATTCAGTAAATAATTAACCGTTGGATTTTTGGAGTAAAAGGTTTGTTTTCCTGAAATACTATCGGTTAACGATTGAAGGTACTCTCTAGCCTCATCAGGATTTTCTTCTAGAAGTGCCAAGAGGGTTAAATGTTTATTTTTTAAGTCATGCCGAAGACTTTGCAATCGTTGGTATTCTTCTTGAGACTGCTGTGTTTCCCTTAATTGGAATTGAAGTTGTTCTTTATCTAATTTATTTTGATAATAAGCGTGCTGTTGTTGAGAAAGATGTAAGGTAAAATAAAGCGAGGAAAACGACAATACAATAAGAGACAAGAGTGAAATGACAGAAAGATAATCTGGTCCAAATACTTGCCCTTGAATAGCAGATACAGTATATGCAAAAATAATCGATAAAATCGGCACGATAAATTGATAAAGCCAATTTCTTCTAGATGTTGCCATGCTTAACTTTTGATGTGTTCGAAATAGCTGTCGAAGAACAAGAGTGATCACAGTTGAAAAAAGAAAACTGATGGCAAGGTAACCACTAATCAGTTCTATATTTTTCGATACTTTTGACAGTGGAAGAAATAGTTGGATAGCTTGATTGAGGACAGCTCCGGCCAATAATGTCAGGCTTGTTTGTAAGAATATCCAAAAGGAAGAATCACGAAAGGAGTAGCCAAAATAGAGTCCTACAAGAGAGGATTCTACAATACTCAGGAAGAGATTGCTAACTAAAAACACGCGACTTTCTAAAAATAGAAACACAAGAGCCACATGAAAAAGAAAGCAACAACAAAGGACTAATAGTGTCTCTTTTGAATGTTTACTTTTGGATATTGACCTATAAAATAAAACACTTGCTAGAAATAAGTCAAACAAGATACTAATGATCCGCAATCCTATTAGCATTAGAAATTCCTTTCACTGAGATAGTTATAGTATTTTTCTTTAAAAGAAGACTGGAACTTACGACTAATTGGAAGTGAATGCTCCTCGGTTCCATTGAGCAAAATAGTTACTGTTTTCGCATCAAAATCTTTGATATATTTGGGATTTACAATATAAGAAGCATGAATTTGAATAAAATAATCAGGTAGTTTATCTAAAATTTCTTGAGTTTTCAGTAAGGACTTATAGGTATCTGCTAGTGTGTAAATAAAAACGGAACGCTTATCTTTCTCAAAATAGGTAATGTCACTTAAAGGAATAGAGTAACTTTGTTTTCCAAATGAGAAGTTAAAGATGGTTTGTCCTAAATCTAAATAACGCAAGATCCTATCTAATACCTTATTTAACCTTTGGGGTTCAATGGGTTTTACTAAGTAATCAAAAGTCTGTACTTCAAATACTTGTTCCATGTAATAACGATAGCTGGTCACAAAAATAATGGGGATAAAAGGATTGAACTGACGAATTTCACGTGCAAGGTCAATTCCAGTAATTTGTGGCATATCAATATCCAAAAAAACACAATGCGTATCCCTTGTTAACTGTTCTAGCATTTTTTGTGGATTTGTATATAGTTTTGTTTCTACAGGAACCTTGTCGTAAGAAAGTAAATACTGTTCTAACTGACTAGCATCTCTAGTTGAGTCATCACAAATAACGACGTTTAACATAAGTCCCCCTTATCAAATTGAGTTGGCTAATTATGACACTAAAATGGTAAATCATGACGTAAACCATGGAAAGTCATATGTTTATTATACAATAATCTTATCAAAAATGAAGGAAGCTGGGAAAATCTTCTCAGTCTTGAGTGATGAGATGAAGACATTTGCACCACTGACTATTAGAGATTTGACAAAATCATTTGATAAGCAACATTTTGCTAATAACCATATTTCATTAGAAATAGAAGCTGCTAAAATTACAGCTTTTTTAGGACACAATGGTGCTGGTAAGTCCACCCTCTTAAATCAAATGATTGGTTTTACCAAACCTGATAAAGGAGACGTTAGCTATGGAGACATTTCTTTTGTACAGAATCGTAAACAAGCTCGCTCAATGATGAGCTATATGTCTCAACAGTATGCACCACTTGAAAAATTAACAGTAGAACAAAACTTAGAAATGCTTGGAAGAATGAGAGGATTAAATACCTTAGATATACAAAAAGAAATGGATCAGCTCTTAACCGAGTTAGAAATTAAGGAGTACCGGGCAAAACAAGGAAAGGATCTCTCAGGAGGATTAAAGCGTCTAACTTCTTTTGCAATGGCTTTAATAGGATCTCCGACCATCATTCTTCTTGATGAACCGACAAATGATGTTGATCCAATACGTCGTGAAAAACAATGGCAATTATTACAGAAGCTGGCGCATAAAGGTCATACCATTATTATCGTGACGCATAATCTTTTGGAAGTTGAAAAATATGCAGACAACTATGCCTTATTTAACCATGGGAAGTTAATCAAGTCAGGCCCAGTTCAGCAAATAACCTATCAAAAACAGTATCAAATATCTTTTGAGTTTAGGAATAAAGATAGCTTAGCTCTATTCCAAGATTATAGCATTATCAATGGTTCGATTTGCCAGATTGAAGTAGAAGAGAAGGAGTTAACAAGACTGCTACCAAAAATAACACAGGAATTGGATAGAAAGAATATTTTTAATCTGTCACTTGCTCAGAAAAACGTATCCATTTCAGATCTTTATAGAGAGGAGTTGACAAACTGATATGACTCAATTTTTTTACTTACTTCGTTGGAACTATCTTCGTCAAAAAGATCTATTTCTACTCTTTACGCTAGCTCAGGTTCTGTTATCCATTTCACTTCTTTTTGGTTATCCACTAGTGATCGGTGAGATTGATACGACAGCTGCCTACTATCTCTCTTCTGGTTCAGTTCTGATAGGAATTATTTCTATTGGCTGTACGATCTCATCCCCTGTTATAGCAAATGCGAAGTCAGAAGGACATGTAGACTACGTACGAGCCCTTCCAATACCACGAATTCTGATTTCCTTAGCAGATCTTTGGATGTGGATGATTGCTATTTTACCTGGAGTGTTCATTTCTGTTATACTGGGCTATTTTCGTTTTTCTGTCCGCCTAAATGTATCTGTTCTGGCTGTTTTCATCCTATTTCTGATCTGTCTTACGATGATCAGTCTTGGATTTGCCATTGCGTATACTTTTTCTCCCAATATTGTCACGCTGATGTCTCAGTTAATTCTCATGATTGGTTTGATGTTTTCACCAATCATGTACCCTGCAAGTCGTCTTCCAGATTGGATAAACCATCTCTACCATGTTCTTCCATTTGTCCCTTCTGTCAAACTCCTACGAGCTTGTGTCTATAGTCATGGTCACGTCTCATTTTTTGACTTCACTATACTGATTATCTGGATTTTGCTAACACAGTTACTGATCTTGAGAGTTCTTTATAAGGAAAAATAAAGGAAGGAGGGTAGATAGAAGGTTCTTCTTCGAAACAGTAACCCATTTAAAAGTAGTTTAATTAAAGAGATTTACAAATGTATGCCTATAACAAAAGAGGCTGGGACAAAAGTCCTAGCCTCTCAATTATTTTTGGATTGTAGAGCAAGACGCAGTGGTTGAGTGGGCTCTAATACGCTGATTTCATCAGCTTATACAGCCCTACTCAACTGTGCGGAGGTGGGACGGCGAAATCGAATTCTAACGAATTACCGATTTCTGTCCCACTCTCTTTTTTAATATATCCGCTAAGCCCTTTGTGTATTATTTGAAATACCAGTGGTGTTTGAGGCTGGCAAAAATCGCCTTGCTGGTGATCGTGATGATGACCAGTTTGATGAGGTCGGCAAGGATAAAGGGAGCAACGACCAAAGTAAATGCTTTTTGGAGATCGGTATGCGTGACCAGCATAAAGCCGATAGCTCCTGACACAAAGAGGAGAGCACTACTGAGGAGATTGGCCAAAAAGATAGTGACAAGGCTGGATTTAGCACTCGTGAACAGAGACGTGATCCATGCTCGGAATGGGAAGAAGAGGAGGAAACCAGCAGTAGGACCAAGGAAATGAGAAGCGCCACCAGCACCGCCGGCAAATACTGGAAAACCTAAGAAGCCTAAAAGCAGGTAGAGGCAGACTGTGACAAAGGCATGGCTGGGTTTATAGATGGTTCCGATAATCCCGATCATGAGTGTCTGCAGGGTCAAAGGAATTGGTCCAAAGGGAATGGTGAATTGAGATAGGACGGAGATCATGGCCACTCCAATGGAGATGAGCACTAAGGGAAAGATTTTCTTCATAACAGTTAACCTCTAATTTATTTTATGGTAACTATTCTACAATAAGGGGTTCATCCTGTCAATAGCCCACACTTTTTTTAGGATTTTTTAAGTAAAAATTTAGGCAGGCTTAAGACTCCTGAAGTATAATCGACTTACTAAAGGATCGAGCTCCCTTTAAATTTTAAAAGACAAGTACTTGTACAAAAAGATAAAAGGTAAAAAGATGAATCAAAAAGAAACAAAACAAGTAGTCGAAACGCAAGAATCCAAAGAAAAAATGGTTGTCCTAAAACGAAGCCCTAAGTGGTGGATTGGCATGGCAGCAGTTGGTGGATTGTTGGTAGGTGCTGGAAGTGGCTTTGGTGTCGGAGTCATCGCTTCTCAATCTTCCAATAACCAACAATTTTCTCAACCGGTCCAAACGGGTCAGAACCAAGGATCCAATCAGCAACAAAATAGTCAAACTGGCCATGCTTCACAAGGAAACCAGCAAAATGGTGGCCCACAGGATGGCGGTCCTCAAGGCGGTGGTCCACAAGGTGGTGGCCAAGGACAAGGCGGCCCACAAGGTGGCGGACCTGGTCAGATGCCACAGGAAGGCAATGGTGGCCCACAAGGGAATGGTCCAGATAACGGCATGAACCAATCTGGCGGACAAGAAGGGAGCCAGGGGTCCTCTAAAAAGTCCAATAAGAAGAATTCAAAAAATAAAAACAAGACGAGTGATAGTCAAAGTAACAAAGAAAACACGACAAACTCATAGAATTAGCCTTCCTCAGGCAGGATGAATTTGATCATCAAACCAGGTTCTAAACTATAGGAAATGAAGGCAAGTCGTGTTATAATGGTTAAGAATAGATTAGAAAGACTCGCTCACGAAAGAGAAGAGGATACGACAATGATTAAAATTCTATTGGTCGAAGATGACCTTGGTTTATCAAATTCAGTATTTGATTTTTTAGATGATTTTGCGGACGTCATGCAGGTCTTTGACGGAGAAGAAGGTCTTTACGAAGCAGAAAGCGGGATCTATGATTTGATTTTGCTGGACCTGATGCTTCCTGAAAAAGACGGTTTCCATGTCTTGAAAGAATTGCGTGAAAAAGGCGTGACAACCCCTGTTTTGATCATGACAGCCAAAGAAAGTCTGGATGACAAGGGACACGGATTTGAGCTAGGGGCAGACGATTACCTCACCAAGCCTTTCTACCTAGAAGAGCTTAAGATGCGGATTCAAGCCCTCTTGAAGCGCTCAGGAAAGGTCAATGAAAATACCCTCAATTATGGCAATTTGAAGGTTAATTTATCCACTAATTCGACTTACGTGGACGATAAGGAAGTGGAACTTCTTGGGAAGGAATTTGATCTTTTGGTCTATTTCCTTCAAAATCAAAATGTCATTCTTCCAAAGACTCAGATCTTCGATCGTCTCTGGGGCTTTGATAGTGACACAACCATCTCAGTGGTTGAAGTCTATGTTTCAAAAATCCGTAAAAAATTAAAAGGTACTGATTTCGTTGAGAACTTGCAAACATTGCGCAGTGTGGGGTATATCTTAAAAGATGCTAACCAGAATTAAGAAAACCGTCGGGGAAGATGATTTTTCCTACTTCATCCGATATTTTGGGCTCTTTACTTTGATATTCTCAGCCATGACCCTGATTATCATCCAGGTCATGCGCTCGAGTCTCTATACAACGGTCGATGAAAACCTCAAGACTCTCAGTCAAGATCCCTACTCGCTTGTAGCGATTGCTTATCGAGACCAGCGACAGTCAAATACCAAAGGAGATGATAATGATCATGAGATGATGATCCCAGATCATGATAAATCAGAACCTAAAGGGGATGTCACATCCAATACCACTGTTGTTTTGCTCAATAAAAAATATGAAAACTTGACAACCGGTAATGGGTTTTTAAACTTCAAAACGGTGACGTTTGGTCGAAAGCTCCTCAACAAGGTTTCCCAGCTTCAAATTACAAACAGCTATGGGAAAAAAGAAAGTTACCGGGCCTATATGGCAGAGTTGAGTTTATCTGATGATGAAAGTGATAGTGATATCAAGTATGCGGTTGTCATGACCAATATCAGTCAGCTAGAGCAGACCAGTGAAGAGCACGAAAGCCAAATCGCCCTTGTCATGATCTGCTTCTGGGGAATCTCTTTATTCGCTAGTCTCTTCCTCGCCCGTCTCAGCGTCAAGCCCCTTCTTGAGAGTATGCAAAAGCAAAAGGCTTTCGTGGAAAATGCTTCCCATGAGTTGCGGACGCCTTTAGCAGTCCTGCAAAATCGTCTCGAAACGCTTTTTAGAAAGCCTGAAGCGACCATTATGGAATCGAGTGAGAATATTGCATCCAGCTTGGATGAAGTTCGAAATATGAAGCTCTTGACCACCAACCTTCTTAACATTGCTCGAAGAGATGACGGCTTGAAGCCGGAGATGGAAGATATCGAACCAAGCTTTTTCGATCAGACCTTCTCGAATTTTGAGATCATTGCGGAAGAAAATGACAAAATCTTCCGAGGAGACAATCAGGTGGACAAAGTCATTTGTTCTGATAGAACGCTCCTCAAGCAATTGATGACCATTCTCTATGACAATGCCTTGAAGTATACCGATGAAGATGGTGAGATCCAGTTTGAAGTTCAATTGAAGGATAAAAATCTTCTTTTGAGAGTGCTGGATAATGGTCCAGGGATTCGAGATGAGGATAAGAAACGGATCTTTGATCGTTTTTACCGGGTCGACAAGGCTAGAACCCGTCAAAAAGGTGGATTTGGTTTGGGGTTATCCCTCGCTAAGCAGATCGTAGAAGCCTTTAAAGGGACTATTCAAGTCAAAGATAATAAACCAAAAGGGACCATCTTTGAAGTGAAATTATCCATTAAGACGGAAAGTCGTAAAAAAAATCGTTGATAATTTTTTAAAAATAGAAAAGAGGAAAACCTATGAGTTCAAAAATGTTGCACACTTGCCTTCGTGTGGAAAACTTAGAAAAGTCAATCGCTTTTTACCAAGATGCTTTTGGTTTTGAAGAAAAACGTCGGAAAGATTTTCCAGACTACAAGTTCACGATTGTTTATTTGGCCTTGCCTGGAGATGACTATGAGTTGGAATTGACTTACAATTATGATCATGGTCCATATGTGATCGGAGATGGCTATGCTCACGTTGCTTTGAGTACTCCTGATTTGGAAGGTTTGAATGCGGAACACAAGGCTAAAGGCTATCAAGTGACGGAACCAAAAGGTCTTCCAGGAACGAAACCGAATTATTATTTCGTTGTAGATCCGGATGGATATAAAGTAGAAGTCATTCGCGAAAAATAAGAGGGACTAAAAACAGGGGCCGCTGTCGGCGACGACAGTCGCCCTCTTTTTATGAAACCATTTACAAAAAAGGAATGTTTTTTCGAGAGAAATTTGCTATAATAAAGTTATGAGATTCAAACACACGAAAACTATTTTATTAATCATTACAAATCTCCTTTTATTGAGTCTTTTGTATATCGGCTATCAAAAGATTCAAAGGGTTCGTGAACAAAAAGCCTATCAGGATCAGTTTGCCAAGGTCACCCAACTCGAGAAAAGCTCTGAAAAAGGGAAAGATGTTCAAGTTCAGGAAGGGATTTTAGGAACTTCTTATGTGACGGCTTATTATCCTACTAAAGATGGACAGCCTGTTGAGATTGTGAAAGAGAAGATCCAAGAAGACCTTCAGCGTCTAGGATCGGATGAGAAAACCAAGGAGCCAAAGCATTTGACCTTCTACCATAGTGAAGAAGCAGAAGCGCCTTTTGTTGGTTATCACCCTATCCAAATCAAACGGGCTGAATACCAGTACAAAAAAGGGAAATTCATCAAAGATGAGACGGTGAAGTTGCCCCTCTTTTACTTGGATGATGATAGTAACCCTTTGACCCTCAGCCAGGTTTTTGCGGATCCAGATGGAGCCAAACAGATCTTTTTGGAGGAATTACGGGGGAATCTAGCCTTTCGTCAGCTGGACGAGGAAAGCATTGATCAAATGGTTGCCCACTTCTCAGAGTTGGATTTGAGCCAATGGGAATTCCAATATGAAAAAGGAAATTTCACCATTCCATTTCCAACCAAGGTTAAGGGAGATGATACCTTCACTGTTCCCTTGTCTAAATTCTATGATGTGATCGATTCAGAGCGCTTGCTTCCTGATGATCTAGCTTCTTACCAATCCTATATAGAAGAACGCCACCGTAAGATGATTGCTCTGACTTTTGATGATGGACCAGATCCAACCACGACTCCTCAGGCGCTGGCCATCTTAAAGAAATACAATGCCAAAGCTACCTTCTTTATGGTTGGAAAAAATGTCAGCGCGAATCCGGATATTGCTAAGCAAGTCCGCAAAGAAGGTCATCAAATCGGGAACCATACCTGGGATCATCCTCAGTTGCCAAAATTGAGCTTGGATAATGCTAAAAAAGAGATCTTGGATACCCAAGAAGCTATTCAAAAAGCGACAGGTGTGCAGACCAAGATTACCCGCCCTCCGTATGGAGCCATCAATAACGCCATCCAATACAGTGTAGACCAGTCTTTCATCATGTGGGATGTGGATAGCCTGGATTGGAAAACTCATAATACGACGGCTATTCTCAATGAAGTAAAAAAAGAAGTCAAACCGGGTTCGATTATCCTCATGCATGATATCCATCAAACCACGATTGATGCTCTTCCGACCGTCCTTGACTACCTTAAATCACAAGGCTATACCTTTGTAACGGTAGATGAATTGTTGGATTATCAACTTGAAAGTCATCGCATTTATTACAATGGAAATTAACTAAAAAATCCTCTGCAGTAAATTTACTAGCAGAGGATTTTCTTATTCATTTAAAAATAGTTCGGAATTTTTTAAAACAAGTTCACGGACAGAAGCGTATTTTTTCAAGGATTTGAGTTCTTCTGGCTGGGTGATAAAGGTGATCACATAGCCATCACGCCCCATTCGACCTGTTCGACCAGCACGGTGGGTATAGGTCTCCACATCACGGGGGATATCGTAGTTAATCACACATTCAAGATGTTCAATATCGATTCCACGAGCGACCAAATCGGTGGCCAGTAAGAGGGTTAGCTGATGGTCTTTGAAGCGTTCCAAAATGACCTTGCGGTATTTGACATTGACATCGCTGGCGAGTGACACGGCCTCAACACCCCGGTATTGTAGTTTTTCTTCCGCACTACCTAGATCAGATAGGCTGTTGAAAAAAGCCAGACCACGAAAATCTTCGACGTAGGCGAGTTTGCGGAGCAATTCGACCTTGTCACGCCGATCCACTTGCATATAAAAATGTTGAATATTGTCCAAAGAAACTCCATCAACCGTAATGCGAAGAGTATTTTCCTCTAGCTGATCTAGATCGACCTTGGCTGTAGCGCTCATGTAGATATGTTGGTGGTCGCGGGGAGCATAGTGGCTGATCTTGTCGACGAAGTGGTACTGAGAATCACTCAGTAATTGGTCAAATTCATCTAAAATGATGGCTTCCACATTCATCATCTTGATCTTTTTCAGTTTGATCAGTTCAAAGATCCGGCCAGGCGTCCCAACCAGGATTTCGGGTCCTTTTTTGAGGCGTTCGATTTGTCGTTTTTGACTGGATCCTGACAGGAAGAGTTGGGTCTGGAGCCCAAGAGGCTCTGCCCATTGCTTGGTGACATCAAAAATTTGTCCTGCTAACTCTGTATTAGGAGCTAGAATCAAGAGTTGTTGGGCCTTCTTCGGTTTGAGTTTGAGCAAGCTCGGAAAGAGGTAGGCGAGTGTCTTACCAGTACCGGTAGGACTGATCCCGAGGACATTTTCTCCTTCATAGATAGGGGAGAAGATCTGTTCCTGAATTTCAGTGAATGTATCAAATCCGAGTGTTTCTAACTGGTCTTTCCAGCTTTGTGGAAATTTTTCTTTCATTCTTTTTCATCCTTAAATTGTATTCCAGCGCTTTGACGCATCTGGTAGAGGGTTTTATGGACCTGCTCAGCTGTTTGTAACCATTCAAGATAAGCAGCTGGCTTTTGATGAGTGATGGCAAGGGCAAAGGCTTCCTCCTCTTCTTGCATTTGGTGTGGGCAGGGCTGGATCGGAAGGTCGATAACCTCCCCAGAATAGCTGACGAAGCGAGCCTGGTTGATGGCTGCTACAGCATTGAGAGTTAGTGTTCCAGTCTTGGTGTAGATTTCAGCAGGTAGATGGCTGGTGATATTTTTCCCTGCCTGAATGGCAACCTGAAACTCTGGATAAATCAAGACACCTTGACCATAGAGATCAACCGAATTGGGTAATTGCTGAGCGCAATAGTGACTGGAGATCGGTTCTCCAAAGAAGCCAATCGCCAAGTAGAGGCAGTAGACACCCAGATCCATCAAAGCTCCACCTGCATAGACATCTGAGAAAATATTGGGCATCTCACCTGCAAGAAGGGCAGGTAACTTGGAAGAATATTTGGCAAAGGTGAAGTTGGCACCCAGTATTTCCTGATTAGAGAGGAAGTCTTTAACCACTTGAAAGGCTGCTTCTTGGTAATTTCTGGCAGCTTCAAAAAGATAAACCTGGTGCTCATTAGCGAGCTTGACCAGTTCCCTCCATTCAGAAGGATTGGTCACAGCGGGTTTTTCAATGATGACATGCTTCTTGGCCAGAATAGCAAGCTTGGCCTGAGCGAAATGAAGAGAATTGGGGCTGGCTATGTAGACCACATCCAGCTCACTGTCTAAGAAGTCGATGAAATCCGTGTAGCAAGAGATCGCCCCATAAGGCTCACAAAACTCTTGAGCTGTCTTCATCTTTCTCGAATACACAGCATGCAAGTGATAGTGGCCTGTCTGATGAGCAGCTGTAATAAATTCATCTGAAATCCAACTCGTACCAATAATTCCCAGCTTTAACATAAGGTGTCCTTCCGTCATCGATTCACTCTATTATACCATGAAAAGGGGGAGGGGCGGGGTGAAAAATGTAGGGCAAGTTTTGAAATTATTACTAAAATATGGGATAATTAAGGTAATTTATTTAAATGAGGAAAAAATAATGAAACAAAAGATTTTAGTAACAGGTGGAGCTGGATTTATTGGTTCCCATACACTAATTGAATTGACTAAAGCCGGTCATGAAATAGTTGTGGTAGATAACTTTGTAAATAGTAGTAAAAAAAGTATCCAAGAAGTTGAAAAGATTATTGGTAAATCTATTGCATTATACGACATAGATGTTCGAGACAAAGAGAAGTTATTGGAAGTATTCGTAAAAGAACAACCTACAGGGGTGATTCATTTTGCCGCATTAAAAGCCGTTGGGGAATCAGTTCAAATTCCGCTTACATATTACGAAAACAATATAACTGGAACATTGACTTTGCTTCGAGTTATGGAGGAAGTCCAATGTAAGAACATTATTTTTAGCTCGTCAGCGACTGTCTATGGTGATCCACATACTGTCCCTATCTTAGAGGATTTTCCGCTATCAGTAACCAATCCATATGGGAGAACAAAGTTGATGATTGAAGAGATGCTTCAAGATATATACAAGTCAGATTCTTCCTGGAATATCGTGCTGTTACGCTATTTCAACCCAATTGGTGCTCATGAAAGTGGGAATATTGGTGAAAATCCAAATGGAATCCCAAATAATCTTTTACCATATGTAACACAGGTAGCAGTTGGAAAGCTAGAATATGTTAATGTGTTTGGTAATGATTATCCAACTCCAGATGGAACTGGAGTCCGCGATTATATCCATGTGGTTGATTTAGCAAAAGGGCATGTGGCGGCATTAAGGAAACTTGAAAAAGATTCAGGGTTAAATATATATAACTTGGGTACTGGTAGAGGATACTCTGTTCTTGAAATCATTCAAAATATGGAAGATGTGGTAGGAAAAACAATTCCTTATAAGATTGTTGAGAGACGTGCTGGAGATATTGCAACCTGTTATGCAGATCCATCAAAAGCAAGTGAGGAGTTAGGTTGGGAAGCTCAATATGATATTCATCGCATGTGTCAAGATGCATGGAGATGGCAAAGCAAACATCCAAATGGATTTGAATAATAACTAAGTTTAAAGAATTGCTTGATATTTATAACTAATATCGAGCTTTTTTATGCTTACAACAATTGTTATTGTTGGTATAAAGTTCTGAGATTAGTGGATAAAATATTTTGGTTATTGTATAATGGATAAAAAAGAATTTTAATGGAGGAAGAAGGATATTGAAATCCTCAGATTTATTAATTATTATACCTGCATATAATGAGGAAGGTTCGATTCAGTCAGTTGTAAATAATATTATTCAAAATTATTCCCAGTATGATTATGTAATTATCAATGACGGTTCAAGAGATCAAACCTCAGAAATTTGTCATAACAATGGCTATAATATTATTGATTTACCAGTCAATCTTGGACTAGCTGGAGCATTTCAAACTGGATTATTGTATGCTTACCAATACGGTTATGAAAAAGCGGTGCAATTTGATGCAGATGGTCAGCATCTTCCAGAGTATATTGCTGCTTTAGAAGATGGAATTGATAAAGGAAATAAAATGGTCATAGGTTCTCGCTTTGTAACAGAGAAAAGACCAAATTCGTTTCGTATGTTAGGGAATACCCTTATAAGTTTTGCTATTAAATTGACCACTGGAAAAACGATTAATGATCCGACATCTGGAATGAGAATGTTTTCAAAAGATTTAATACAAGTTTTTGCAAAAAATATCAACTATGGTCCTGAACCAGATACTGTTTCTTATCTATTAAGAAATGGTGTTCCAATTTCAGAAGTTCAAGTTCGAATGGAAGAGAGACAAGCGGGAGAAAGTTATTTAACTTTTTCACGCTCTATTAAGTACATGATTCATATGTTCGTATCTATTCTATTCATTCAGAATTTTAGAGAGAGAGGAAAATAGAATGTCAATCTGGTTTCAAGTTGTATTAGTTGTTGTTTCATTGGGAACATGTGGGTTTATTCTCCAGAACATCAGAAAATCTCGTGTACAGATTAATGATGCCTTGTTTTGGATCTTCTTTTCATTAATTTTATTAGTTTTTAGTATTTTTCCAAAGTTAGCAGAGTTTATCGCAGCATCCTTAGGAATTGCATCTGCTGTTAATTTTATTTTTCTTTTTATTATTTTCTTGTTATTAATGAATCAGTTCCAATTAACTGTACGGTTGTCAAAGTTAGATACCAAGTTTAAAAATCTTGTCCAAGTTATCGCTTTAAACAAAAATGAGGAGAAAGATGAATAATACTCCTTCTCAAAAAAGTATTTACATATGGAACCTGCTAGGAAATTTTGCGGCAGCAGCAGTCTCGGTATTATATTTGTTAATTGTATCTAGAATGCAAACCAGTGAGGTGGCAGACCAATTTAGTCTAGCTACCTCAATTGGTAATTTATGGATCATTATTGGGCAATTTCAAGTTCGTAACTACCAAGCAACAGATGTTAACTCAGCTCATCCCTTTTCAGCTTATTTTTTCACAAGATTACTAACGGTTATCTTAATGTTGATTAGCTTATTTCCCTATCTGTGGTCAATAAACTATGATTTCACTAAAAGCTCTGTGATGATCATTTCTTGGATTATTGTGTACCGTGTAGCGGATGCTTTTTCGGATCTATTTCAAGGTTATTTTCAACAACATGGTCGTTTAGATATTGCTGGAAAAGCTATGGTCTATAGATATATTTTAAGCGTCCTCATTCTTTTATTTGGGCTCTTATTGTCTCATTCTATAGTTTTGACTCTGATGGTCCTAGCTTTCATCAATCTGTTTTTTGTATTTGTTTATGATTATGCCCATTTCAAATTGTTTGATAGGTTGAGTTTGAGTCATATTTTTTCAAAAAATATTTTTGATGAATCTATAAAAATTATTAAAGTTTGTTTTTCTTTATTTATTTATGGTTTTTTATTGACACTTGTTTTTAATGAGGCAAAGTTAGCGATTTCTGGTGCATATGCTAAAGGAATAGTCGGGACTGGTGCTCAAAGGGACTACAATATACTGTTTATGCCAGTGTTTTTTATGAGTCTATTGATTTTGGTAGTTAGACCACTCATAACGCAAATGGCTGAACTGTGGCAGAAAAAACAGTTTCAGATATTTTACAAACTATTTATTAAAATCATACTTTTTACATTCATAATAGGAGTATTTCTTGATATTTTAGCTTATTTAATAGGTGTCAATGTGTTGAGTTTGATATTTGGTTTAGATCTATTGAAATATAAGGTTGAATTGACTATTTTAGTTCTTTCTGGTGTTTTATATTCATTTTCGATCATTCTTGAAAATATCTTAATTATCATGAGAAAACACTATTATTTATTATCAGTTTATATCCTAATGTTTATCGTTACTAAAATGATAACAACTGAGCTGGTTAATAAGTATCAGATTATGGGAGCTTCTATTAGTTTTTGTATAGCAATGATGGTTTATGCAATTGGATGTTTTACAATTTTTAGTATTATAAAATACAGAAAGAAAGAAAAATGAAAAGAGATATAGTTTTCGTCACTCACCATTTAGGAGGAATCGGTGGCGTTCAGCGTGTAGTTGATCAGTTGGCTACACGTTTTGCTGAAGATGGAAATAGGGTGACAGTTGTTGGGTGTGCTGTTCAATCAAAAGAAAAGTATGAGAGGGTACAAAAGAATTATCATGAAATTCTTCTATACCAGGAGGATATTTTTTTTGAAAAGCCTTGGTTGTTCTTAAAAGAAAAGTTTTTTTCAAAAAAATTAGAAAAAAAATTAACGGATATTTTGTCACAATCAAAAGAAACAATAGTTATCTTAGCAAATCCAATTGTCTATCTATTGATGGAAAAAAGCTTGAAGGAATTTTCTAATACTGCCTTTTTCATTGGTCAGATGCATTCTTCCGCTGATTTTGTATTGGAATGTAAGGGTATCTACAAAGTTTATCCGTATATTATTAAAAATAAATATCCGAAATTGGATTGCATGATGTTTTTATCGAATTCTTATTCAGAAGTGATTAGCAATCATT
The DNA here is from genome assembly GCF_001813505.1 of Streptococcus sp. HMSC061E03. Classification (NCBI taxonomy): domain Bacteria; kingdom Bacillati; phylum Bacillota; class Bacilli; order Lactobacillales; family Streptococcaceae; genus Streptococcus; species Streptococcus sp. HMSC061E03. The sequence continues at coordinate 961,389 of NZ_KV812784.1, read as the reverse complement.
ACAATATTCCATTAAAAAAATTTGTTGCGATTCCAAATCCCTTACCTAGATATATAGAAGTATCAGAAGAATCAGAAGAGTTACGTCAAGAAAAATCTACAGTTATTTCTTTTGTAGGTAGACTTGATGCGGTTAAGCAAATTGATCATCAAATTCGAGCTTTCGCACAGGTAGCAGATGATTTTCCAGATTTGATTTTTAATATATACGGATCTGGTAATTTGAGGGAATTTCTCCAATCTCTAATCGACCAATTAGGAATGACAAAACGTATAATCTTAAAAGGGAAAACGAACCAAGTTAAAGAAGTTTATCAAGAGTCATTGTTTACCTTATTAACTTCCAAATCAGAGGCTTTTCCAATGTCAGTTGTAGAATCTATGATAACCGGAACGCCAGTATTAACTTATAATTGTTCGCAAGGAGTTGCTGAACTTCAAACTGAAACACCTGAAATGCTCCTTGATCCAAGTATTGAGGAGTTGGTGAAAAAAATGCGTTATTTTCTATCTAATACGAATAAACTAACGGATATCGGAAGAAGAGGACGCGACTATGTTATAGAAAATTATGCAGAGGATATTGTAATTCAAAAGTGGTATGATTTGTTTAAGAAGTTAGAGGAGAAGAAAGGTATTAAATGATAAATTATATTTCACAAAATGCTTCAGATTTCTTTCATAATATTTGGCAAAAGAAATTTTATATTTTACTTATTTGGTTTGTGATATTTGGAACGTATTTTTATTTCGATGGGCCTTTCAATAATGCACCAATCAAAACGTTTGTTATCATTGGAGGTATCTTCACATTTTTATCGCTAATAAATTTAAAGATATACAATAAAATATTCTCAGTAATTTTATTTACTGGACTAATATTTTGTATATATACTCCAAATATGGATACACCAGATGAAAATTTTCATTATTCTAGAGCTCTATATATTAGTGATGGACATTTATATTTACCTTCTTCAGTAGAAGAAATGAAAGTTTCTTCAGATATATCAAATGTTGAAGAAGAATTTAAAAAGCCTTTAATACAAACTGATTTGGAGAAGAAACAATTATCTGATAAACAGGTAGTGTATTCTAATTTAGGTAATACAAATGGCTATTCGTTTATCAGTTACATACCTCAAACATTAGGAATTATTATTGCTCGTCTTTTACATTTAAGTGTATTGGGTTCAATTTTTTTAGGTAGGTTTTTCAATTTACTAGTTTTCGCCTTGCTTGTTCGTCTTGCTATAAAAAAAGCTGGTGATAAGCAGTTGATTTTTTCCCTACTAGCGATTATTCCTATTAATATTTATATTGCTGCATCATTCAATCAGGATGCATTTGCTAATGGTCTTATCTTTTTAGTTATCGGTTTATTCCTTTCCTATTTTGAAAAAGATAAAGTCAGTAATAGGGATATATTTTTCTACAGTATCCTTTGTATTTTAATAGCTTTTTCAAAATTGCCATATGTGTTACTTATTTGTTTGTTGGTCTTTTTGCCAAAAGAAAAACTTAATAAAAAACAATATCTGCTAATTGCCGGATCCATTCTTATGGTCGCTCTAACGAGTGTGATTTGGTTGAAAGTAACAAGTGGCATAAATGCAACAGTTGCGCATCCAAATCCAGCAGTTAATCCAATGAAAAAGATTATATTTACCTTGCATCATTTTTCTGACTTCACGAGAATGATGATTAAAGAGGTTGTGAATTTTATTCCATTTAAATTACAATCATTATTTACTTTTGGTTGGTTGACTTATGATGCGAAAGCTTTTATGTGGTTTTATTTAATTTTCATTTCAGTTACACTATTTATACTTCCAAATGGGAAACCGCTTAAAACTTTTGCGAAGTTTGGGGTAGTTCTCGTCTCGATGGGGATTGTTTTTGGAATTCTAATGACAGCCTATCTAATGTGGGGTGAGGTTGCTGATATTTCAATTAAAGGAATTCAGGGGAGATATTTTGCGGGGATTTTTGTTCTCCTTGGTTGTATAACGGATTTTTCAAGAAGACTGTTTTGGAATCAGAATAGAACAGAATCTATTGAATATGATAAGAACAAAGTAGAATATAACTATACTTACATTGCTTCTTTGTTTATTCTTGTCTCAATTATTACAACCATTAGTCAATATTATTAAATTGTTGTTTTACAATTCAATTAAGTGATATACTAGGGGAAACCCTAGTTTTTTGTTACAATAGAAAGTGAATAATTCAAGGAGTAAGAGATGACCATATCAGTTGTAGTCCCATGTTTTAACGAAGAAGAATCGATTCCATTGTTTTATCGAGAGATGGAACGCGTTCGGATGGAGATGGGAGAAAAGTTTGAATATATTTTTATAAATGATGGTTCGTCAGACAGGACGCTATCTGTTCTACGTAAGCTACATGTTACAGATTCGAATGTGCACTATCTTTCCTTTTCACGGAACTTTGGGAAGGAAGCAGCTCTTTATGCTGGCCTCCAACATGCCACAGGTAATTATGTAACAGTCATGGACGTGGATCTACAGGATCCTCCAGAACTATTGATCGAAATGAAGCAGAAGTTGGAGGAAGATCCGGATTTAGACTGTGTCGGAACGAGACGCGTAACCCGTGATGGGGAACCACCGATTCGCTCTTTCTTTGCACGGATGTTTTATAAATTGATCAATCATATTAGCCAAGTGGAAATGGTCGATGGAGCGCGTGATTTCCGTTTGATGCGTCGCCCAATGGTCGATGCCATTATGGAGTTATCCGAGTACAATCGTTTTTCAAAAGGGATTTTTGCTTGGGTAGGATTTGAGACAGAATACCTCGAATATAAAAATGTAGAGCGCGTGGCAGGAGAGACGTCTTGGAATTTTTGGTCTCTCTTCAAATACTCGATTGAAGGGATCGTTAACTTCTCAGATGCCCCACTAAATATTGCCTTTATTGGTGGTCTTCTATCTTGGATCTTGGCCTTTATCATGGTGGTTCTAATTGTGATCCGTACACTAGTCTTTGGAGATCCGACTTCTGGTTGGCCATCTCTTATGACAGTGATTCTTTTCCTTGGGGGCTTCCAATTGCTAACTATTGGGATTTTGGGTAAATATATTGGCAAAATTTTCATGGAAACCAAGAAGCGTCCAGTTTATTTGATAAAAGAGAAAAGTGATGAAAAGACTATTAAAGATTAAAAAAGTATATTTTGGTTTATTTTTGGTTTTTGTTTCAGCTCTATTTGCTTACAGATTCTACCAGGCAAATAGTGTGTATCCTGTTGGAGATCAGACGGGGTTTATCGTTCATGCTCAACAAATAAATTTTAATTATCTATATTTCGCAATCTTTCGATATATGACTTGGAGTAGTAGATTGCTAATTGAATCTGCTACCATGTATTTTTCTTTACATGAATTAATATTTATATTTTCAGCATTTTTGGCAACACTTTTTTTATTGATATGTAGTCGAAAACTTTGTCCTAACTTTCCTTTGTTACCAGGTGTGTTGCTATTTTTGTTTTTTCCTAGGACACTATTTGTTAGCGCAGGTGCTATTCCTACCTATACGAATTATATTTTTCCGGCTTCTCTGCTAATTTTTTCTTTATATTATAGAACCTCAAAATACATTTTGGTCAAAGTTTTGAGTATGATATTTTTTGTCTTTTCAATTATGCAAGAGCAATTAGCTGTTTATTCTTTTTTGTGGCTTTTATTCGAATGTGTCAGAGATTTAAAAAATAAATCTTTAAAAAAGTTTGATATAGTTTATTTAAGTTTTAGCATTTTGGCTATTTTATCTGTTAAATTAAGCCCTGGCAATTCTATTCGAATAATGCAAGAGACTCAAAATTGGTTTCCAAATTTTAAAAATTTAAATATAATTCAAAAAATTTCATTGGGTATTCTAGAAACAGGCGAGAATTTATTAACAATATCAAAACCATATTTATTTATTTATTTTATTTTTCTTAGTCTTAATTTTGATTATTTCATTATTAACTAAAAGAGTATTATCGTTTATATTGAGCATATTTGTTATTTTACTTTTGATTGCAAGTAAGTTAAAATTTAATTTATCCCTTTATAAAATATTTTTGATTAGTAAGAATGCAAATAAGACAGGGGTGTTTGTTAATAATATTGAGAATTATAGTGCAGTATTTATCTACTTACTAATATTTATTTTTATTCTTCTTTCGTTATATTTTGTTGTAGATAAAGAAAAGAGGATATGGTATGTTTATTTATTAACTATTGGAATGGTTGGAAGAATGTTAGTTTCATTTTCTCCAACGATCTATGCTTCAGGAGCAAGGACACATCTTCCTGTAATGATAAGTCTTTTTATTATTTCTTGCAATTTGTTAAGTGATATCATACCACTGTTAACTAGGAAAAGGTGTGTTGTTTAAAAGCAGAAAACTTCTGCTTTTTTTGCTATAATGATAAGGAAAAAGCATTCGAAAGGAACGTAACATGATTTTAATTACAGGAGCAAATGGGCAGCTTGGAACGGAGCTTCGCCATTTGTTAGATGAACGAAATGAAGAATATGTAGCTGTTGATGTAGCTGAAATGGACATCACAAATGCAGAGAAAGTAGACGAGGTATTTGAGGAAGTAAAACCAACCTTGGTATATCACTGTGCTGCTTACACAGCTGTGGATGCGGCAGAAGATGAAGGAAAAGAGTTGGACTATGCCATCAACGTGACTGGTACGGAAAATGTAGCAAAAGCGTCTGAAAAGCACGGCGCAACCCTAGTCTATATCTCAACGGACTACGTTTTTGATGGGAAAAAACCAGTGGGACAAGAATGGGAAGTAGACGATCAACCAGATCCTCAAACAGAGTACGGTCGTACCAAACGTATGGGGGAAGAATTGGTTGAGAAGCATGTGTCTAACTTCTATATTATCCGTACAGCTTGGGTCTTTGGAAACTACGGTAAGAACTTTGTCTTCACCATGCAAAATCTTGCGAAGACTCACAAAACACTTACAGTCGTCAACGACCAACATGGTCGTCCAACCTGGACCCGTACTCTTGCAGAGTTTATGACTTATTTGGCTGAAAACCGTAAGGAGTATGGTTATTACCACTTGTCAAATGATGCAGCAGAAGATACAACTTGGTATGACTTTGCAGTTGAAATCCTCAAAGATACGGATGTTGAAGTGAAGCCAGTGGATTCCAGCCAATTCCCAGCTAAAGCGAAACGCCCGCTTAACTCAACAATGAGTTTGGCTAAGGCTAAGGCTACAGGATTCGTTATTCCAACTTGGAAAGATGCTTTGAAAGAATTTTACAAACAAGAAGTGAAATAAGAACAAATAGAAGCGGCCCTCAAGGGTCGCTTTTCTGTTTGCATTAGGCAAAAAGCCTAGAAAATGGTATAATTGAATAGACTGTGAATGATTTGAAAGGGAACTCTATGCAACATGTTTTTATTATCGGAAGTCGTGGGCTTCCGGCTCAATATGGCGGTTTTGAGACTTTTGTGGACCAATTGGTTTCGCATCAAGTGTCTCCAGATATCCAGTACCATGTTGCCTGCCTTTCTAATGATCAAGCTTATCAACATTTTGACTACAAGGGTGTGGATTGTTTTACCATTAAAGCCCCTAAGCTTGGGCCTGCGCGTGTCATCGCCTATGATATGATGGCCATCAACTACGCCTTGAAGCTTATTAAGAAACAAGGAATTGAACAGTCGATTTTTTACGTATTGGGCAATACAATCGGAGCCTTTGTGGCGCCCTTTGCGCGCAAGATCCATAAGATAGGCGGACGATTTTATATCAACCCAGATGGACTGGAGTGGAAGCGGGCCAAGTGGGCCAAGCCGATCCAAGCCTATCTCAAGTATTCTGAAAAGATCATGACGCGCCATGCTGACTTGGTGATTTCTGACAACCCAGGTATTGAGTCTTATATCAAGGAAGCCTATCCTTGGTCCAAGACGACCTATATTGCCTACGGAACGGACTTATCTCCGACTAGCCTAAATAGTCAGGATAATAAGGCCCGAGAATTCTATCACAAGTGGCAGACACAGGAGAAGAACTATTACTTGATCTTGGGTCGTTTTGTCCCAGAAAATAATTACGAGACCGCCATTCGTGAATTTATGGCCTCTTCCACAAAGCGGGATTTGGTGATCATTTGTAACCAGGAAGGCAATCCTTATTTTGAGGAGCTCCGAGCTCGGACTGGATTTGATCAGGATCCACGCGTCAAGTTTGTAGGAACGGTCTATGATCAAGACCTATTGAAATATATCCGTAAAGAAGCCTTTGCCTATATCCATGGTCATGAAGTGGGCGGAACCAATCCTGGTCTCCTAGAGGCTCTTGCCCAGACGGATCTGAATTTAGTTTTAGGTGTCTCCTTTAACCAAACGGTCGCTAAGGATTCGGCTCAATATTGGACTAAAGAAACTGGGAATTTAGCGCATTTGATTGACCAGGTAGATTCTTTAGAAGATGTATCTGAATGGGGTCAACGTGCCAAGGCCAATATGAAACAAAACTTTACCTGGGAAAAAATTGTAGGTGAGTACGAGGAATTATTCTTATCATGAAAGTAAATATCTTGTTGTCCACCTATAATGGTGAACAGTATCTAAAAGAGCAGGTCAAAAGTATCCAAGACCAGACTTATCAAGATTGGCAACTCTTGATCCGAGATGATGGTTCGACAGATGGTACGGTGGAGATCATTCAAGAGTTGATGGCCCAGGATAAGCGCATTCGCTTTATCAATCAAGGAGCTATCGAAAATCTCGGTGTTATCAAGAGCTTCCATGCGCTTTTGAAATATGAAAAAGCTGATCTTTATTGTTTCAGTGATCAAGATGATGTCTGGTTACCAGATAAGATTGCACTTCAGGTAGCAGAAGCCGAGAAGCATCCTCAAGAAGTGCCTTTGCTGGTCTACACAGATTTAAAAGTGGTCGATGAAAACTTGAATGTGCAGCATGAGAGTATGATTCGCACCCAGTCTGATCATGCCAATACAGAATTGATTCAAGAGTTGACGGAAAATACGGTAACTGGTGGAGTGGCCATGATTAACCACGCGCTGGCTGACTTATGGACGGGTCAAGAAAAACATGCGCTTCTCATGCATGATTGGTATTTGGCCTTGTTGGCAACTTCCTTTGGAAAGCTCATCTATATCGATCAGCCAACAGAATTGTACCGTCAGCACAGTAGCAACGTTCTGGGGGCTCGTACCCTTAGAAAACGGGTCAAAAACTGGGTTCGCCCTCATGTTCTTTTTGCTAAGTACTGGAATCTCATTGAGTCCAGTCAAGAACAAGCAAAAAATCTATTGGATCTACCTGTCAGTCTCCAAACTAAAGAAATCATTGAAAACTTTGTCACCATTATGGATGTTCCACTAAAAGAACGTTTGAGACGGATTCGTCAGTACGGTTACCGGAAGAACCGGGCTTTTCACACCTTTGTGTTTACCAGCTTGATTCTGACAAAGTTTGCATATCGAGGTAAAAAATAATGTTTGACGTTTTTAGTCAGAAAAATCGAATTTTATTACGAGAATTAATCAAAACAGACTTTAAATTACGCTATCAGGGTTCAGCTATTGGCTATCTTTGGTCCATTTTAAAGCCCTTGATGACCTTTACGATCATGTACGTCGTCTTCATCCGCTTCTTACGCTTAGGTGGGGATGTGCCCCATTTCCCAGTTGCCCTCTTGTTGGCCAATGTAATCTGGGGCTTCTTCTCAGAAGCAACATCTATGGGGATGGTGTCGATTGTTAGTCGAGGCGACTTGTTGCGAAAATTGAACTTCTCCAAACACATCATTGTCTTGTCTGCGATTTCAGGAGCAGCAATCAACTTTGTCATTAACCTGGTTGTGGTTTTGATTTTTTCATTCTTTAATGGGGTGACATTCTCTTGGACAGCTTTGATGGTGATTCCGCTATTCTTTGAGTTGTTCTTGATGGCGACAGGATGTGCATTGATCTTAGCGACATTTTTTGTTCGTTTCCGCGATCTTGGACAAGTCTGGGAAGTACTCTTGCAAGCAGGCTTGTATGCGACGCCAATTATCTATCCGATTACCTTTATCGCAGACCGCAATCCATGGGCTGCTAAGTTGGTCATGATGAATCCTTTGGCTCAAATGATTCAAGACATGCGTTACTTCTTGATCGATAAGGCCAATACCCCTGTCTGGCTTTTGGTGGAAAATAAGTTCTTGGTTCTGATTCCTTATGTCTTGCCAATTCTTATTTTTGTCGCTGGCTTTGCTTACTTTAACAAACATGCTAAGAAATTTGCGGAGATTCTCTAATGACAGATAAACAAATTGCAGTAAAAGTAGATCATGTCAGCAAGTACTTTAAGTTGCCAACAGAAGCAACCAATAGTCTTCGAACTGCCCTGGTCAATCGCTTTAAAGGCATTAAAGGCTATAAAGAACAACACGTCCTAAAGGATATTTCTTTTGAAGTAGAAAAAGGAGACTTTTTCGGGATCCTCGGAAGAAATGGTTCTGGGAAATCGACCCTTTTAAAAATTATTTCTGAAATCTATGTGCCGGAAAAAGGTACCGTCACTATTGATGGGAAACTGGTGTCCTTTATTGAGCTTGGAGTGGGCTTTAACCCAGAACTGACAGGTCGTGAAAATGTCTACATGAACGGGGCCATGCTGGGCTTCTCAACAGCTGAAATTGATGCCATGTATGATGACATCGTAGACTTTGCCGAGTTGCATGAATTCATGAACCAAAAGCTCAAGAACTACTCATCGGGGATGCAGGTTCGTCTAGCCTTTTCGGTTGCGATTAAGGCCCAAGGCGATATCTTGATTTTGGACGAGGTCCTAGCAGTAGGAGATGAGGCCTTCCAGCGCAAGTGTAACGATTACTTCCAAGAACGCAAGAAATCAGGGAAAACCACTATACTAGTTACCCATGATATGGGAGCCGTTAAGAAATATTGTAACAAGGCTGTTTTGATTGAAAATGGTTTGGTGAAGGCATTGGGAGCCCCAGAAGATGTAGCAAATCAGTATAGTGTTGATAATGCGACTACAAGTAAACATCCTGAGAAAACTGACGATCGTAAGAATCATATTAGTGTAGTAAAAAATCTAAAAGTCAAAATGATTTCGGATCAAGTTATCCATCAGAACGATATGGTAGAATTTGAAGTTTCTTATGATTTAGAAGAAGATATAGTTACTTACTTAGTTTTCTCTATGACAGATATTGATAGAAATATTTGGATTTATAATGACAACACTTATGATTTTCCAACAACATCAAAGGGACACAAGATTTTTCGATATAAATGTAGTTTAAATGCAATCAATAATTTAAAATTAAAATTACAGGTCACTATTTTGGGAGAATCACGTGAAATGTTAGCTTTTGCAACAGAAGCTAACGCACCTCTAATTGTAATGAATCGAACGGATATAGCAAATGATGATTTTTCAGCTATGGACTCTTCTTCTGGGTTAATTCAGAGAAATGGGAAGTGGGATATTATCGAATAGGTGATTATTATGAAGGATTCAGTGGTAACAATAGTTTGTACGAGTTACAATTATAGTCAATATATTTCAATGGCTCTAGATAGTTTTTTGTGCCAAGAAACAGATTTTCCATATGATATTCTAGTTGTTGATGATTGCTCAACAGATAATTCAAGAGAGATATTATTAGATTATAGGGATCGATACCCAGATAAAATTTCTCTTGTATTTAATGATCGGAACAAAGGATTAACTAGAACTTGGATTGATATTTGTGATCAGGTAACAGCGAAGTATATTGCAAGATGTGACGCAGACGATTTTTGGATTGATTCAAAAAAATTACAAAAACAATTTGATTTATTAGAATCAAATGAAAACTCTAAGTGGTGTAATACAGAATTTAATATTGTGGATGAAGACAATAAGATTATCCACGAAAATGTTTTTAAAAATGGTCCTATTGCATATGCAAATACATATAGTAAAATGTTAGCCACGAAAGGTATGACATTACCTTCGTCGTGGATGATTGAAACTGAATTAATGCAAAAAGTAAATCACATGATAGCACCGGATTCTGTAGATGATGGTTTCCCAATGCAGTTGGAATTCTTTCATCTGACAGAACTTACATTTATTGAAGATGCAACTGTTGCGTATAGAATGTCAAGTAATTCAGATTCAAGACCAGTAGATCCTGTCAAAATGAAATATAGGATTGATGGTTTATTAAAAACACAATTAGAGTATCTAAATAAGTACCCTGAACAGGATATTTTAGACATTGCAAAAATACAAGCCGAACATGATGCAAAGCAAGAATGGCGGATTTTTGAAATGGGAAACTTAATCAATCATCTTCAAAAAGATTTAGAAATTTCAATAAATAAACTGGATGAATTATCTCAAAACGTACAAGAATTGATTCAAAAAAATGAAAAATTATCTCATGAATACAATTCCGTCATCCATTCTCGCCGTTGGACCATTCCAACAAAGATCTTGAAATTCTTAAGAATAAGGAAATAATATGCAACGTTTACTTTTATATGGCCACTTTAATAAATTTAACTTTATCAGTGGACATGTACTTTACCAATTAGAAAAAATTCGTCCCTTGTATTCACGGGTGGTCTTTATCTCCAATAGTCAGCTACCAGAAGATGTGAAGGCCCATTTGTCTTCGCAACAGTTGGTGGACGATATTCTCGAACGTCAAAATAGTGGTTTTGACTTTGCGGCTTGGCGGGATGGAATGAAGACAGTCGGCTTTGATCAACTGGCTCACTTTGATTCTGTTACCCTCATGAATGATACCTGCTTTGGACCTCTTTGGGATCTAAAACCAATCTACCAGCAGTTTGAAAATGATGATGAAGTGGATTTCTGGGGAATGACCAATTACCGGAAAGACAAGGATTTTAACGAGCATATTCAAAGTTATTATCTTAGCTTTAAAAAAAAGGTGCTAACATCGAGCGCCTTTCATGAATTTTGGCAGGGTGTTCAGGACTTCACAGATGTTCAAGATGTGATTGATAACTACGAGACCAAGGTCACAACGAACTTTTTGGATGCTGGTTTTCGCTATAAAACTGTTTTTGATACCATCCATGAAGACACAACAGGGATGCTCTATCCGGACTTTTCATACTACAACCCTACAGCGATTCTCAATCATAAGGTTCCTTTCATCAAAGTCAAAACCATTGCAAACAATGAAGGAATCATGCCTTATATTTTTGATGAATTGGAGCGTGTATCGGACTATCCATTGGATTTGATTCTTAACCACATGTCTATGATTGATCGTCCGGACTTTCCTTATCTCTTGTCTCGTAAGTACTTGAAAAATCAGGAATTAGCTGGAGAGTTTGGTAAAAAAGTTGGGGTTCATCTTCATGTCTTTTATGTGGACCTCTTGGAAGAATTTCTAGATGCTTTTCAAGCCTTTCATTTCGCTTATGACTTATGGATCACGACAGATGCAGAAGAGAAGAAGCAGGCTGTTGAGAAAATTCTTTCTCATCGAGCACAAGATGCCACGGTTGTGATGACTGGAAACATTGGTCGGGATGTGTTGCCAATGCTACTCTTAAAAGAGCAACTCTCCCACTATGATTATGTCGGTCATTTCCATACCAAGAAATCAAAAGAAGCAGATTTTTGGGCAGGTGAATCTTGGCGGAAAGAATTGATTGAGATGCTGGTCAAGCCAGCGGATCAAATCCTTGCCAACATGGAGGCCAATCCAAAAGTCGGAATCACCATCGCAGATATTCCAACTTTCTTCCGTTACAATCGAATAGTGGTTGCCTGGAATGAAGCCCTCATTTCGCCAGAGATGAACAAGCTCTGGGAACGGATGGGAGCGACCAAGACGATTGACTTCAAAAATCTCAATACCTTTGTCATGAGTTATGGGACCTTTGTTTGGTTTAAATATGATGCTTTGAAACCACTCTTTGATTTGAATTTGACAGCAGCAGATGTTCCAGCTGAACCTCTACCTCAAAATTCGATATTGCATGCGATCGAACGTTTGTTGATCTACATTGCTTGGGATCAAAAATATGACTTTAGGATCTCTCAAAATCCTCATGTCCTGACACCATTTATTGATAATAAGCAATTGAACAATCGTGAAGATCTCCAACCGCATACCTTTGTGGACTTTAATCAAATTGGGGGGATCAAAGGAGCCTTGAAGTATATCGTAATCGGTCCTGCAAGAGCTGTGAAATATATACTAAAAAGAATGATAAAGAAAGTGAAATAATGAAACGGAAAAAAGAGTTTAATTTTAAAGAATTTATCCTCTCAGCATTATCGAAAGTCTCAAGAACTCAGTGGTATTATGGGGTTACTTTCGTTCTATTTTCTTTTTTTAATTTTTACCTAGCTCAGAATAATCTTGCAGTTCATAACAAAGCAACAGGAACTGTTCTACAATATGTTAATTTTTTAGGAATTCTATTTGGAATTAGTTTCTTGCTATTAATTCCAATATTATCCCAGTTCAATTTTAAAAAATGGTTTCCTCTTAAACTGATTGTCAGTTATTTGGTTTACAATACCCTTTCTTATTTGACAGAAATCACGATTTATTTGAATAATCCAAAATACAAGGTTTGGAATTTTGATCAGAATCCATTCTTTAGAACGGATTCCTTCCTTGTCATTTTCCTTCTGTTTGCTTCTACAGGTGGTTTGGTTCTATTGCGACAGCATTATGATAAGCTACCAAGTCGGAAAAAAGGAGGAGAAGAGATTGGCGAGAACTATCAGTATCTGGTCTTGTCGCAACTCTTGATCACCTTTATCGTAACAGACAAAAATTTTTCGACCCTGATTTATAGGACAGATAATTTTTTGTATAAGGCCTTTGAAATTGGCAAATACTCAGCTCAGCAATTTTGGTTAACAAATGAATTCTTATACTTTCTATTTCCGTTGATTTCCTTGCTTGGATTCTTGTATACAAAAGGGCAGCGAGATTTCGTCAAGAACAAACCGAGTTTCTCTTTAGTGTTCTTCTCTAGTACCACTATTGCAATTGTATTGAATTATTTTATCCAATTCAGTTTAGGTCGAACAGAACCCTTCTTAGGCGTTCATTACACGATTCCAGATGCCATCTTATTTCAAATTCTCATTCTGACAGCGATACTTATCTTTGTTTACATTTGTATCAATCAATATTGGATTGCTACCTGTCTCATTTCCATTGTTTCCATTGCTTTTGTAGTTGCAAATTCCATCAAGTTTGGCATGAGGAATGAGCCAGTTTTACCAAGTGATTTAACTTGGTTGACCAAACCAATGACGCTTTTGAGCTTTATGGACAAAGGGCAAATATTTTACATCTTTTTATTGGTGGTCTTTCTGGTTTGTCTACTGATTGTCGGGAAAAAGTACCTCTTTAAAGGAAGAATTATTTCTTCATGGAAAATACAAATCGGAGCTATTGCAGTGATGCTCTTATGTTTTAAGAGTGTCAATGGGATATTCAGTGATAAAGAAAACGGGAAGATCAAGGCTAATGTACCAATTATAAGTACCCTGAACAATTACCAGGATATTAATTGGCTAGGGAATACGACCAATGCTCGTTATAAAGGATTGTCTTATGTTTGGATGAATCAATTGACGACGGAGGTTGTTCCAAAACCGGATGGTTATTCCAAAGAACGTCTTGAGAAAATAGCTCAAAAATATACCAACTTGTCGAATGAGATCAATAAGGAGAGAAGTAACTACTTAAACGATCAAACGGTTATCTATATTCTGAGCGAAAGTTTTTCTGATCCTAGAAAGGTTGAAGGTGTTGAGCTCACGGAAAACCCGATTCCAAATATTGAAAACATTATGAAAACCCACACGAGTGGTCAAATGCATTCAGATGGCTATGGTGGTGGAACAGCAAATATGGAGTTTCAAACTTTAACAAGTTTGCCATTCTATAATATATCACCAACTGTTTCGGTATTGTATACAGAGGTATTCCCTAAAATTCATGATGTTCCTTCTATAAGTAATACTTATTCTAGCAAAAATAAAATAGCTATTCATTTAGCTGGTGGAGCAAATTATTCTAGGGACATTGTATATTCAAGGCTGAATTTTAGCGACTTTATCACGATTAATACTAAGGGGATAACTGTTAGAAAAGAAGGAATTAGTCCGAGTGATGAATCCACCTATAATATTGTGCTAGACAATTTAAACGACAAAACCGGACAATTCTTTTCTGTGATGACCATGCAAAATCATACCCCATGGTTAGAAGCAAACCCAGAAACCTTGGATGCCAAAGGTAAAGGTTTTAGTGATGAAGAAAATTCAAAACTGACTTTCTATAGTCGCTTGCTTTCACAAACTGACACCGCCACCCAATCCTTCCTGGAAAGTCTTTCTAAAATAGATAAGAAGATTACAGTGGTATTTTATGGGGATCACTTACCAGGTCTCTATCCTGAGTCGGCCTTTAAGAATAATCCGGAGAGTCAGTATCAGACAGATTACTTCATTTGGAGTAATTTTGATGCACCGAAATTGAACTATCCTTTGGTCAATTCAAGTGATTTCTCTGCTATGGTCTTTGAACAGACCAATTCAAAAGTTTCGCCTTACTATGCTTTGTTGACAGAAGTACTGAAAAAAGCAAGTGTCGATAAAAAGGCCTTGGAAGGAGAAGCACAAGAAATTGCAGAGGATTTGAAAATGGTTGAATACGACTTGATTAGTGGGAAAGGTTACCTTTCTAAAGACTTCTTTAAAGTCCCAACCAACAAATCCAATTAAAAGGAGTGCTAGCAGGTAAAAATCTTTGTGATTTTGGCTGTCTGGCTCCCTTTTTTTTGTTTTTTATGCTAAACTATTAGATGGGGGTACGCTCATGATTAAGATATTTGGAAAGGTCCATTATCATTGGCAACCGGACTTATCTATTCTTGTGACTTATTGGTCCATTGCAGTGATTCCGGTCTTTATTGGACTGGCCTTGATGTATGAGAGCTCTAGTGTGCCAACGCTAGTTTTGTTTTCGTTCTTTTTATTTATGGTCTTGCTCGCGATTGGGGTCCATCGTTACTTCACGATCTATGAGGATGGGATCTTGCGGATTATTACAGCCAATCCTTTTACTCCAATCAAGGTGAAGATTGACTCGATCGAAAAGGTCGAAGTAAATAAGAAATCGATCAAGCTCATATTTAATGATGGATCGCGCAGTCGAACATTCTGTATGCGTAAATGGCCGAAAAAATACTTTATCAATGCACTTGCCTTAAATCCTTATTTTAAGGGAGAAGTAATCCTGACGGACAATTTCATCCATGTGGATTACTACGAGATGTATTATGCAAACAAATAAAAAGCCCTCTTAATCTTTTAAGAGAGCACGAGTGGGGCATTCTTTAATAGCCTCGAGAACATCGTTTGTGACAGGGACTTCCTTTTCAAGGAGGTCGTCCTCTTCAGCAGCAAATTTAACGATGCCATTGTCATGGTAATCAAATAATTCAGAATAGGTCTGACAGAGACCGCAAGCGATGCAACGATCTGGAATTAACGTAACTTTCATACTTCTATTGTAATGATTTTTACGAGAAAAAACAAGGAGGAAGTCATGGCAAAAGAACCATGGGAAGAAGATATTTACGATGATGGAGAAGAAACATTGAAAAGAACGAGTAAGTTAAACGGAATCAAGGCAGATCGTCTATTGACGATTTTAGCCATTATTTTCTTTGTAGTAGTAGTGGCGATGGTCTGCTTGTTGATCTTCCTTTCAACAGGTGGCAGCAATAAATCAAAACAAATGTCTGGTTTCTACAATGGAGAGACTAAGGTTGAACAGAAATCATCAGCCCCTGCAGCACAAACTGACCAAGCGGCTAAAGACGATAGTTCAAAAGATGAGAACTCGGAAGAAGGTACGATCACTGTTCAAGCAGGTGAAGGGGAAGCAGCGATTGCTGCGCGTGCTGGTATTTCCATTGCCCAATTGGAACAGTTAAATCCATCTCACATGTCTACAGGATCATGGTATGCGAATCCTGGTGATGTCGTTAAGATTCAGTAGGAGTTGAAGACAACATGAAACAAATTCAAATTGCCATTGATGGACCGGCTTCTAGTGGAAAGTCCACAGTTGCAAAGATCATTGCCAAGGATCTAGGCTATACGTATCTAGATACGGGGGCTATGTATCGTGCAGCGACATATCTAGCTTTGCAAAATAATCTGACAGCTGAACAGGTTGATGACCTCTTAGCCCTTTTAGATCAGTATCCAATTAGTTTCGGTCGATCGGAAGAGGGAGAGCAGCTTGTCTTTGTAGCAGACGTGGATATTACCCACCCAATTCGCGATAACAAAGTGACCAACAATGTTTCATGGGTTGCAGCACTTGCGCCAGTCCGTGAAAAACTTGTCGCTCTACAGCAAGAAATTGCAGCAGAGGGGGGCATCGTTATGGATGGACGTGATATTGGGACAGTCGTCCTTCCACATGCAGAGTTGAAGATCTTTTTGGTCGCTTCTGTTGAGGAGCGGGCAGAACGTCGTTATAAGGAAAATGTTGAAAAGGGCATCACAGCGGATCTTGAATTGTTGAAAAAAGAAATCGCTGAGCGGGACTATAAGGACAGCCACCGTGCCGTTTCTCCTTTGAAACCTGCAGCTGATGCCATTCATTTTGACACAACGGGTGTTGGAATTGCAGACGTTGTTGCATTTATTGAAGAAAAAGCAAAAAAACTTCTTGACAAAGAATAAAAAACTTGATATCATATAAAAGTTGAGAAAAGCAGAAGTGAGAACTTCTCGCCTTGTGACGCAAGTTGCCTGGCCCCTACGGATCAAGTTTCAGTAATGAAATACATCATGTAGTTCGGGCCTGTTTTGCACAGGTCCGTTCTTTGTTTTTCTCGAATAATAAAAAAGAGGTGAAAACCATAGCAAAGCAAGACTTATTCATCAATGATGAAATTCGTGTACGTGAAGTTCGCTTAATCGGTCTTGAAGGTGAGCAATTGGGTATCAAACCACTTAGCGAAGCGCAAGCACTTGCGGACGACGCTAATGTTGACTTGGTTCTCATTCAACCTCAAGCTAAACCTCCTGTTGCGAAAATT
The DNA here is from genome assembly GCF_001813505.1 of Streptococcus sp. HMSC061E03. Classification (NCBI taxonomy): domain Bacteria; kingdom Bacillati; phylum Bacillota; class Bacilli; order Lactobacillales; family Streptococcaceae; genus Streptococcus; species Streptococcus sp. HMSC061E03. Next base: position 944,227 of record NZ_KV812784.1, on the reverse strand, counting down.
ATGGACTACGGTAAGTTCAAATTTGAGTACCAGAAGAAGCAAAAAGAACAACGCAAAAAACAAAGCGTTGTGACCGTGAAAGAAGTTCGTTTGAGCCCAGTGATTGACAAGGGTGATTTCGATACAAAACTTCGCAATGCTCGCAAATTCCTTGAAAAAGGAAATAAAGTGAAGGTATCCATTCGCTTTAAGGGTCGTATGATTACCCACAAAGAGATTGGTGCTAAAGTTTTAGCCGACTTCGCTGAAGCGACACAAGATGTGGCGATCATCGAACAACGAGCTAAGATGGATGGACGTCAAATGTTCATGCAATTGGCGCCAGCAACTGACAAGAAATAATCTGTCAGAAAGTTAAAAAAAGGAGAAAATATCATGCCAAAACAAAAAACACACCGCGCATCAGCTAAACGTTTCAAACGTACAGGTTCTGGTGGACTTAAACGTTTCCGTGCTTACACTTCTCACCGTTTCCACGGAAAAACTAAGAAACAACGTCGTCATCTTCGTAAAGCATCTATGGTGCATGCAGGAGATTTCAAACGTATCAAAGCAATGCTTACTCGCTTGAAATAATCGCGTATTCGTAAGTAAAGAATTCTAGGAAATATTGGAGGAAATATAAATGGCACGTGTTAAAGGTGGCGTTGTATCACGCAAACGTCGTAAACGTATTCTTAAATTAGCTAAAGGTTACTATGGAGCTAAACATATCTTGTTCCGTACTGCAAAAGAACAAGTAATGAACTCTTACTACTATGCATACCGTGACCGTCGTCAAAAGAAACGTGACTTCCGTAAATTGTGGATCACACGTATCAATGCGGCAGCTCGTATGAACGGACTTTCATACTCACAATTGATGCATGGTTTGAAATTGGCTGAGATCGAAGTTAACCGTAAAATGCTTGCTGACTTGGCTGTTAACGATGCAGCAGCTTTCACAGCTCTTGCAGATGCAGCGAAAGCAAAACTTGGTAAATAATATTTATAATAGGCTGGGCAAAAGTTGTCCAGCCTTTGATGTATGATAGAAATAACTGTATGACGCAGTGGTTGATTGGTATCTTTATTCGCTTTTTAAGCTCTAAAGTTGACCTATGTTGACGGAAACTATGTTTCCTTTATCTGCAACCTTCAACAGTCTCCCAGACTGTTGAAGCTGTGCGGGGGTGGGAAAACGAACTCTTTTTTACTAGTCAGAGTTCTTTCCCACTCCCTTTTTTTCTTGCTGATTTCATGCTATAATGAAAATAATCGTAACCGATATGAGGAGAGATGGAGGATACAAAGGTGACACACAATCGACTAGCATGGGATGAGTATTTTGCAGCACAGGCCTTACTGATTTCGAATCGAGCGACCTGTAATCGAGCTAAGGTTGGGGCTGTACTGGTAAAGGATAATAAGGTCATTGCAACCGGGTATAATGGATCCGTTTCTGGGACAGATCATTGTCTAGAGAATGGATGCCTCATGGTCGAGGGACACTGTGTCCGGACGATTCATGCGGAAGTCAATGCTATTTTGCAAGGAGCTGAACGTGGAATTCCAAAAGGCTTTACAGCTTATGTGACACATTTTCCTTGTCTCAATTGTACCAAGCAATTGCTTCAAGTTGGTTGCAAGCGGGTCGTTTATATCCATCAATACCGCATCGATGAATATGCCGAGTATCTTTACCGTGAAAAAGAAGTAGAACTGGTCAATTTACCAATTGAAGAAGTGAAACGAGCTATTGCTGAGGCTGATTTTATTTAGGGAAGCTTCCAGTCTATTTCATGATATGTTAGCAATCTAATTGAAAACCTGTTCAAATTAATGTTTAAGAGATAGCATTGAATAGATGGCTATCATGAAAAGAATAATGGAATCAAGTATAATGGTGTTAACGGAAAAACATAAAAATATAAGAAAGGTAGGAGAAAGTGATGACAAACCAAGAGAAACATCTTGAGGAAAATAAAGAACATAGTAAGATCAGTGAAGATTATCCCAATTCTGTATCTGTTCAGAATCCTCCAAAAGAAAATAGCTTACATTCTATTCTTCTTTCAGTGACATTTTACTTATCCATTATCTATCTTGTATTGTTTGTCTTTTTCTTTAATATTTTGGGATTTTTCATGTTGTTGATTTTTCTAACACCAAACTTCTTAGGTGTTGCTATTGGAACCATTTTACTTGGACTAGGGATGAAGAAGGGGAATAAAAGCCTCCTCTATGCGAGTATTGGACTCTATCTGCTGTCTATCATCTTGGGTTTTGAACTAGATTGGGAAATTTTTCGAATCGCTCCGTTACTGCTAGGTATTCTGGTTTTAATTGGAACACTCTTAGTTGAAGAAGAGAAAAGCTCTTAATTAAAAAATGGGTATGGTCAACTCTACTCAATAAAAAGTATTCGGGTCGATCAAAGAGATAGTTAAATCAGTTCTTCCGCTCTATTTTTAAGCGCTATTATTTGAAAGAATAACTAAAAATGTTAGGAGAAAGTTATGACAGATCAACAGAAAAATCTTGAAGTAGATAAAGAAAAAGAGGCAAAGATTCCGGAGGAAGCTCTTTCGCCTGTTGGTGAGATTGGTTCAGAAAAGAGAGTTGGAAGTTAGTTAACGCTATCTATTGCACTTGCTTTCACGATTATATACTGAGGATTATTTCTCCTCGAAGTAGCCGTATTAGCAGGATGGGCACCTGCCCTCTTGTTTTTCCTTGGGTTTCATCTCATTTGTTTCATCATTGCAACCATTCTCTTGTGGAATGGGAAAAAGATGGGCAATGTAACAACTCTTTACACGTCTGTAGGTATTTATTTTGTCTCAATGATTACAGCTCGTACTCCAGATTGGTCTAGCTTTTTCTTTCCTCCTCTTGTGATAGCTATACTGGTTTTTATTGGAACTGTATTGTTTAAAAATGAAGACTGATGATAGGGGGTAGGGTGTTCAATCCCATCTTTTTTATTTATTTAGTACTGATAACGCACTAAGAAAACGGTTACAAATTGTGTTATAATTTAAAAAAATGATCGTTAAATACTTTTCTTAGAAAGTGGAGGAGAATCTATGTCTAGAAAAAAATGGTATGGTATACTGCTAATTCTTGAAGCAATTCTTTATCTTGTTTCTTATGGTAGTAGTATAGTAGTGAACTATAGTTCCCAAAATTTAAATGGAAATACACCACTGTTCACTGTCTCTAGTATTTTTTCTATATGGAATGGAATGATTATTTGCTGGGTAATTTGGAGAATCATGAATCAGCGTTTAAATGTTGAAGGATTGATAGCTGCTCTTCTCCTCTCAATTACCCAACTACTGATGTTTTTTTTACCACCTTTCTCCCCAACAAATCTAATGAACATTTCCTTTGTGCTAAATATCATTTGTTTAATATGGATTTGCTTGCTTATAAAGAATGTAGAAATGAGGGAGCTTTTAAACAATTGGAAAAGTAAAGATGCTTGGAAATCATCGATAGCTTATTTAGTACTATTTGTTGCCTCTACAAATATTTCTCCACTATTTATATTGATTGGTATGGATAGAACGAGTGATATTTACGCTTTTACACTTCGATACAGTGTAATGGAGTTAATGTTTTTACTTCTGATTAATGTTATGATCACAAGTACAAGTGAGAAACTTCAGAAAGTATTTTCTCTCTTGCTCATTTTATCTTCTTTTGTTGTGATAGGTGCAGTATACTCTTTCATCTCTCGTATAAGCTTTTACGGTCTCTTTTATCTTCTCTTATCGATTTATATTGCTTGTCGTGTTTTTAGTTTACTTGAGAAAGTTGCAGTTAGCTGGGAGTCCAAGGTGAAAGTACAAGATCTATCATCTATTGACACTAAACCAGAGATGGCGGACTCTCAAGTAGAAGGAGACATAGATGTAAACGATCAGTTGAATGCTGATATACAATCAAACAATGATAAAGAAAATTCGCCAAAGAGGATCATTCTTCATTCGTCTTGGTTATGGAGCGCCCTTATAATAGCAGTATGCCACCTTGGTATTATGATTTTTCCTTTATTTTTAGGAAACCCTATGTATCTACTGATCTTATATATTGGTGCCATCCATTATATTTGTTTTATGATTGCGACTTTCATCCTTTTCATAGCTATGAGGAATGGAAATGTGGGTCTCTTAAATACATCAGCCGTCTTATTTATTGTTTCCATCATAGGTACGCTAGATCCTTATTGGACAGGTCCAAATATTTTATCCTTGGTTTTAGGAGTCCTGGTATTTATTGGAGGTATATTATTTAAAAATGGAGACTGATTAAAGTAGATAGGGTTGAAAATTTTTAAAGAACTGTTATCATTTAAGTAGGTGGTAGGTTTTCGAGTACCCATTGGTACGCGGACGCCTACC
>NZ_KV812784.1:883736-939739 GCF_001813505.1 Streptococcus sp. HMSC061E03 | reverse complement strand
TACCCATTGGTACGCGGACGCCTACCATTTTTGAAGATAAAAAAGCACCGTGTGAGGGTGCTAGATATTGCTGCTGAACTCGTAAATGATTGATACCCTAAGGGGTATTTTTTTGTGAACTTTTTAGGAACTTTAAGGACTGTATAAGTCAGTTTAACTGGGTAGTGCATAGACCGAAAAAGCTGATTTAATGGGCTTTTTGAAAAACCATTTTCCATATCATATGTAATGTGTTATAATGAAGTGTTATATGGTCCCGATAAGGTGGTAGAAATCTTCTATCAGTACTTTGTAACTCTATAACAATATTTTTTAAGGGGGGACATTTTTATGTCAGAACGTAAACTTTTCACGTCTGAATCAGTATCTGAGGGGCATCCAGATAAGATTGCAGACCAAATTTCAGATGCTATTTTAGATGCTATTTTAGAGCAAGATCCAGAAGCTCACGTGGCTGCCGAAACAGCTGTTTATACTGGTTCAGTCCATGTTTTCGGTGAGATTTCAACGACTGCTTATGTGGATATTAACCGTGTGGTGCGTGATACAATTGCAGAGATTGGGTATACCAATACGGAATATGGATTCTCTGCTGAGACTGTAGGAGTACACCCATCTTTGGTGGAACAATCTCCTGATATTGCCCAAGGGGTTAATGAAGCCTTGGAAGTTCGTGGAAATGCAGATCAAGATCCACTTGATTTGATTGGAGCTGGAGACCAAGGTCTCATGTTTGGTTTTGCGGTGGATGAAACAGAAGAACTCATGCCATTGCCAATTTCACTCAGCCACAAGTTGGTTCGTCGTTTGGCAGAGCTTCGTAAGTCTGGGGAAATCAGCTATCTTCGTCCAGATGCCAAGTCACAAGTTACTGTTGAGTACGATGAAAACGACCGCCCAGTGCGCGTGGATACAGTGGTTATTTCAACTCAACACGATCCAGATGTCAGCAATGAACAAATCCACGAAGATGTGATTAACAAGGTCATCAAAGAAGTGATTCCAGCTTCTTACCTAGATGAGGAGACTAAATTCTTCATCAACCCAACTGGTCGCTTCGTTATCGGTGGGCCTCAAGGGGACTCAGGTTTGACAGGTCGCAAGATCATTGTTGATACCTATGGTGGTTATTCACGTCACGGTGGTGGTGCCTTTTCTGGTAAGGACGCAACTAAGGTGGACCGTTCCGCTTCTTATGCAGCTCGCTACATTGCCAAGAATATCGTGGCAGCAGGTCTTGCTAAGAAAGCAGAAGTGCAATTGGCTTATGCCATTGGGGTTGCTCAACCTGTCTCTGTTCGTATTGATACCTTTGGTACTGGAACAGTCGCTGAAAGTAAGCTTGAAAAAGCAGCACGTGAGATCTTTGATCTTCGTCCTGCAGGGATTATTCAAATGTTGGATTTGAAACGTCCAATCTACCGTCAAACAGCAGCTTATGGCCATATGGGACGGACAGATATCGACCTTCCATGGGAACGTTTGGACAAGGTAGAAGCCTTGAAAGAAGCTGTAAAATAATTCGTTGAAATGGAAAAGTTAGGGTCAAGTTGATCCTAGCTTTTTTTCGTTTTGAAAATTCCTACAGATGGAAAAATAGGTCGATCTGTGGTATAATAGATGCAGTATTTTGAATACGTTGTCCCTTTTATTTCCGTTTCAAAAAACGATAGTAAAAGGAAAAAGACTTGAAAGAGCTAATAAATTATTAAGATGAAAAAAATTGTAATAAATGGTGGTCGCCCTCTAAAAGGAGAGGTGACCATTAGTGGTGCAAAAAATAGTGTAGTAGCCTTGATTCCGGCGACCATTCTGGCGGATGATATCGTGACCCTTGATGGGGTACCGGATATCTCCGACGTGGCGAGTCTGATTGAAATCATGACCATCATGGGGGCTAAGATCGAGCGCAAAGAAGACAGTTTGATCATTGATCCACGTGGGGTGAAGAATATGCCCATGCCATTTGGAAAAATCAACAGTCTGCGAGCTTCCTATTATTTCTATGGCAGCTTATTAGGACGCTATGGTCAAGCAACTGTTGGGCTTCCTGGTGGGTGTGATCTTGGCCCACGTCCGATTGATTTGCATTTGAAGGCCTTTGAAGCGATGGGAGCCGCTATGACCATGGATGGCTCTAGTATGAAACTTGCGACTGATGGCAAGCCTCTTCAAGGAGCAAACATCTACATGGATACTGTTAGTGTCGGTGCAACGATCAATACGATTTTGGCAGCAGTCAAGGCTGAAGGCCGGACGGTGATCGAAAATGCTGCGCGGGAACCTGAGATTATCGATGTGGTGACCTTGCTCAACAACATGGGAGCCCATATTCGTGGAGCAGGAACAGACATTATTATCATTGATGGTGTTCCACAATTGCATGGAACGAGACATCAGGTGATTCCAGATCGCATCGAAGCTGGAACCTATATTGCCCTTGCAGCTGCTATTGGAGAAGGTATCCAGATCAATAATGTCCTGTATGAGCATTTAGAGAGCTATATTGCTAAGTTAGAGGAAATGGGTGTGCGCATGACCATTTCTGAAGATAGTATCTTTGTAGAAAAGCAGACGGGCTTGAAGGCCATCCAGATCAAAACGTCTCCTTATCCTGGTTTTGCGACTGATTTGCAACAACCGATCACACCTTTGCTCTTAACGGCTGCAGGACGTGGACGCATTGTTGATACAATTTATGAAAAGCGGGTCAACCATGTACCAGAATTGGCTAAAATGGGGGCCAACATTTCGACCTTGAACGACCACATTATTTATGAAGGGCCAAATCAATTGACAGGATCCAGTGTGAAAGCGACGGATCTTCGAGCTGGTGCGGCTTTAGTGATCGCCGGTCTCATGGCTTCTGGAACAACAGAAATTACAAATGTGGAATACATCCTTCGCGGGTATTCAGATATTATTCATAAATTGACCCAACTTGGAGCAGATATCCAGTTGGTAGAGGAATAGTGACAGAACTTGGGATCTGATAGTGGCGGCTGGATACACGAACAATGGAGTTTGAAATGAATATTTGGACGCACTTAGCTGCCTATTCACTAATTGAAACACAAAGGTTGTATTTACGACCTTTTCTCTTTGAGGATGCGGAAGATTTTTATAAGATTGCTTCGAATCCTGAAAATTTACAATTTATCTTTCCTTCACAAGCCGATCTTGCTGAAACTCAATATGTACTAGCCAACTATTTCATGAAAAATCCTTTGGGGGTTTGGGCGATCTGTGATAAGGAAACCAATCAGATGATCGGCTCCATTAAGTTTGAAAAGTTGGATGAGATTAAGGGTGAGGCTGAGTTAGGCTACTTTTTACGCAAAGATTTTTGGGGAAAGGGTCTGATGACAGAAGCGGTCAAAGAGTTGGTTTATCTATCATTTGAGAAATTTCAACTGAAGGAGCTTAAGATTGTCACCCATGTTGAAAATGCAGGGAGTCAAAAGGTCGCTTTAAAGGCTGGTTTTCGTCTTTTTCGTCAATTCAAAGGGAGTGACCGCTATACGCGTAAAATGCGCGATTATTATGATTTCCGCCTAGGTAGAGGGGACTTCTATGAGTAAACACCAAGAGATTTTAGACTATCTCGAAAAATTGCCGATTGGAAAACGGGTCAGTGTCCGCAGTATTTCCAACTTTTTGAATGTCAGTGATGGGACGGCTTATCGGGCCATTAAAGAAGCTGAAAATCAAGGAATTGTAGAAACGCGTCCTAGAAGCGGGACTATCCGTGTCAAATCGAAAAAAGCTGTACTAGAGCACTTGACCTATCGGGAAATTTTAGAAATCACTGGCTCTGAAATATTAGCAGGTGAGGAAGGTCTCGAAAAAGAATTTAATAAATTTTACATCGGTGCTATGACGGAAAAGCACGTCCTAGACTATGTGTCTGAAGGGGGACTTTTGATCGTGGGTGACCGCACTAGCATCCAACGATTGGCTCTTAAGCATGACAATGCGGTCTTAGTGACAGGTGGCTTTGAGGTCAGTGAGGATGTGATTGATCTGGCTAATCAGGTAAAAATCCCAGTCATCCGAACTTCACACGATACCTATACCGTTGCGACTATGATCAATAAGGCCTTGTCTAATATGCAGATCAAGACGGATATCTTGACAGTCGAGCAGGTCTATCGGCCCTTCCATGAGTACGGCTACCTTTCTGAGACGGATACGGTCCGGGATTATTTAGATTTGGTTCGAAAGAATCGCTTTAGTCGTTTTCCGGTTGTCAATCAGCACCAGATGGTAGTTGGCGTCGTAACCATGAGAGATGCTGGAGATAAGGCGCCTCAGACGACCCTTGATAAGGTGATGTCACGGACCATTTTTACCACTAATTTGTCCACCAGCATTGCGACGATTAGCCAACGGATGATCGCTGAAGATTATGAAATGATTCCTGTTGTTCGTAATAACCAGACCTTGCTGGGTGTTATTACGCGTCGGGATGTCATGGATCGGATTAGCAAGGTGCAGTTTTCGAGCTTACCAACCTTTAGTGAGCAAATTGGTCAAAAGATTCAAACAGAGAACGACCATTACCAATTCACAGTGGAGCCAAGTATGCTGGAGAAAAGCGGTGTTTTGGCCAATGGGGTCATGATCGAAGTGCTGATGAAGGTTATTCGCAAAATGATGCAACACAGTGGGCGTAGCTTGATTGTCGAACAGTTGATCATCAATTTTTTACAGGCTGTACAGGTGGATGATGTGATCCGCATTGAACCCCAACTTGTTCGAAGAACCAGACGTTCAGCCTTGGTTGATTTTAGCTTGTATTTAGATCTGCAGCTAGTCGCGAAAGCAACCATTACGATTAAGATTAATTAAACAAAAAGAAATGAGGAGACAATGATTACATTAAAATCACAACGTGAAATTGAAGCCATGGATCGTGCGGGAGATTTCCTTGCCAGCATCCATATTGGATTGCGTGACTTGATCAAGCCAGGGCTTGACCTTTGGGAAGTAGAAGAATATGTCCGTCGTCGCTGTAAAGAAGCCAATGTCTTGCCGCTTCAAATCGGTGTAGAAGGTAGTCTCATGGACTATCCTTATGCGACTTGCTGTGGTTTGAATGACGAAGTAGCCCATGCTTTTCCACGTCATGTCATTCTCAAAGATGGTGATCTCCTCAAGGTAGACATGGTCTTGTCTGAACCACTGGATAAATCTGTTTTGGATGTATCGAAATTAGATTTTGATAATGTAGCCCAAGTGAAGAAATACACGGAGTCTTATAGTGGTGGCTTGGCGGACTCTTGCTGGGCTTATACGGTGGGAAATGTTTCGCAAGAAGTCAAAGATTTGATGGACGTGACCAAAGAATGTCTCTATAAAGGAATTGAGAAAGCAGTCGTTGGCAATCGCTTGGGAGATATTGGTGCAGCAATTCAAGAGTATGCGGAAAGCAAAGGCTATGGCGTGGTGCGTGATTTGGTCGGACACGGTGTCGGGCCTACCATGCATGAAGAACCAATGGTCCCGCATTATGGTCGTGCTGGACGCGGTCTTCGCTTACGTGAAGGGATGGTCTTGACGATTGAGCCAATGATTAATACCGGTACTTGGGAGATTGATACAGATATGGAAACTGGTTGGGCCCATAAGACCCTCGACGGTGGCCTTTCTTGTCAATACGAGCATCAATTTGTGATTACAAAAGATGGTCCAGTGATCTTGACTAGTCAAGGTGAAGAAGGAACATACTAAAACTAGAGAGGAAAGAATGGAGCTGAAGGCAAGTGTCTGGTTTCGCTCTTTGCTCTTTTTTAGTAAAATGGGGAGGTGACGAATGAAAAAGGTCCTACAAAAAGTATTGGGACAGCCATTTATAAAGGGCTTCGTGCGGTTTTATCAGAGCGCAGAGTCTGATATCACCAGCATTGCGGTGGCTTATTATTTGCTGATCTCCATTTTTCCATTGATGCTGATTGCAGCCAATATTTTACCCTACTTTCATATTCGTCCCACTCAGATTCTTTTAAGCTTACAGAAAGTTTTGCCAGCCTCCTTATATCGAATAGTGGCACAGATGATTTCGAGTGTGTTGACCAAACCTTCGACAGGCTTACTGAGTTTCTCGATTATTTCTGCTTTGTGGATCTTCTCTCAGAGCATTGCCTACCTCCAAAAAGCCTATAACAAGAGTTATGGGGTGGAAAAGGAGCGTGGTATTATCTGGGGGCGACTCTTTAGCTTTCTGATCAGTTTTGCCTTGCAGGGTTTGTTTGGACTCTCGCTGATCCTTTCCATGTTTGGGAAAATGATCGTTCGCTATCTCTATCGGACCTTTTCATTTGATCGGACGATTTATGTGCGCTTACTGAATTTGACAGAGCCGACCATCTATCTCTTGCTTTTTGTTAGTCTGGTCTTGCTCTATTACACCCTTCCAAATGTCAAAATTCCGAAATTTAGATATGTATTGCCAGGGGCGACCTTTGTTGTTGCTGTCCTGTATGCGATCTTGAATATCTTTTGGAAATATGTGGATCGTTATGTGAGTCATTTCTTAGATGCTCGTTTCTTCGGTTCGGTCGTCCTAGCGGTCATCATGTTCTGGTTCATCTTGGTGGCAAAAATCATGATTATTGGTTGTATTTTAAACGCCAGTATCCAATTTGCTAGAGAAGCAAAGTTCCAAACGCGCAGTGGAGAAATTGTCTCTAAGTTAAAATCAGAAGAAGTGGACTTTCGGCATAGAGAAGTTTCACAAAAATTAAAGCGTCGCTTACGCTTGATAAAAAAAGAAAAAACGGAATAAGAGAGAGTGGGACAGAAATCGGTCATTCGTTAGAATTCGATTTCGTCGTTCCACCTCCGCACAGTTGAGTAGGCCTGTATAAGCTGATGAAATCAGCGTATTAGAGCCCACTCAACAACTGCGTCTTGCTCGACAATCCAAAAACAATAGAGAGGCTAGGACTTTTGTCCCAGCCTCTTTTTTCTTATCTATTTTTATTGCATTTGCAACAAAAATGTGTTATGCTATTGTCAATAGGAAAGGAGGAGTAAGATGAGTATTTTGCGTGAGATTGGCATCATTGCGAGAGCACTGGATTCTATAGCAAATATTGAATTTCGAGATTTGGATCTGGCGCGTGGTCAATACCTCTACTTGGTGCGAATTGCCGAGCAACCTGGAATGATTCAGGAAGAACTCTCTGAAGTCTTGAAAGTCGATCGATCCACCGTTGCAAGGTCTGTAAAAAAACTAGAAGAACGAGGACTGATTCAGCAGCGTCCAAGGGGTGAAAACCTTAAAATCAAGGAATGGGAATTAACTGAAAAAGGTAAGCAGATTTACCCCTTCATTTTAGGGGAGCATCTTTACTCTGAGACAACTGCCTTAAAAGGATTTTCCAAAGAAGAAGTCGCACAGTTAGAGGAGTATCTCATACGAGTTCGAGAGAATATCACCTTGGATTGGGAGCTAGTCAAAAAAGGTCAAAAAAGAAATTATAGTGAGGTAAAGCAATGAAAGTGACAGTCGATCAAGCATTTTGGGATTTATTTCCAACAGCTAGAATTACAGTGATGTCCTTGTATGGTATTGATAATACAGTAGATGAAGCCAAGGATCCTTATTTCAAAGAATTGTTGGACAAGGGTACCAAGAGAGCATGGGAATTTATTGATGAAGAAAACTATACCCAGAGTGAGTTCGTTCAAGAGTGGCGCCAAGCTTTTAGCAAGTTTAAAACAAAAAAAGGAGCCCGATCTTCAATCGAGGCACTCTTAAAACGGATTCACCAGGGACGTGAATTCTATCCGATTAATCCTTTGGTGGATCTTTACAATAGTGTTTCTATGTCTTATGCCCTTCCTTGTGGGGGAGAAGATATGGATAAATTGGTGGGTGGACTTTCTCTAGGACAAGCGAAAGGAGGCGAACCTTTCTTTCCATTAGGTGCTGAAGAAGATGCTCCAGCTTTGGAAGGGGAGATTATCTACTACGACCAAGAAGGAGCTGTTTGCCGTTGCTTGAATTGGCGTGAGGCACAAAGAACTATGTTAACAGAAGATACCAAGGACGCTATTTTAGTCATTGAAGCCATCAATGAGGAACAGGCCAAACGAGCCCAAACAGCTATGCAGGAATTGAAAGATCTAGCCAAGGATTATTTTGGGGTTGAAGGCACCATCTATCAATTAAGTGCAGAGCATGCAAGTATAGAAGTTTAAAAGAATAAAGCTTGAAACAATCGTTTCAAGCCTTATTTTTGTTTTTAAAGACAAAGAGTTTACTAAAGACGTAATTGAGGACCACAATGGCCACTTGTGCAAAGAGGGTTTCAATCAGATTGATTTGGCTCTTGTTATTGTGGACGAATTGCCCGATAATTCCTGGGAACTGCTTGACAAAGATTTCGGTCAAGGCCATATCTAGAATAAAGGTCCCAGAGCGCGCAATCGCAAATCGGATCAAGCGCTGAAACCAGCCCTTTCTTTCTTGTTTAAAGACAATGGTATCATTGGTTGCAAAGGCAAAGAGGATCCCGGCAATGTTTCCAATTGCGGTCGCTAATCGTTCATCACGAGACACTTGATAGATGAAGAGGCGGGTTCCGACGGAAACAATGGTTGTGGCAACTCCAAAAAAGAGATAGGATAAAATCTCATTATCAAAAAATTTTTTAATTAGTGTTTTCATAAATTCAGTCTACCATAAAACCTCAAAATATGCTATACTTGAAAGGTTGAAGAAATCAAACCTTCAACCCTTGGTGCTTAAGATCCTTTCGCCAAGCATATTACACGCGGGAAAACCGCTAAAGGAGAATAAATGAAACAGTTAACTGCTCGTGATATGGCACAAATTGCCATTGTTGCTGCGATTTATATCGTATTGACCATTACCCCACCTCTCAACGCTATGGCCTACTATGGCTATCAATTCCGTGTTTCGGAAATGATGAATTTCTTAGCTTTTTACAATAAGAAGTACTTGATTGCGGTGACGCTTGGTTGTATGATTGCTAACTTATTTAGTTTTGGATGGATCGATGTCTTTGTCGGTGGAGGTTCAACCTTTGTCTTCTTAGGACTTGGACTCATTCTATTTGGTCGATTCAAAAACAAGTTCTTGTTTGACGGTCTTATTCGCTTGGACCATTTCTTGTTTGCGATTTTCTTTTCCATCTCCATGTTTACGATCGCTTTGGAACTTTACTACCTTCAAGGCCAACCATTCTTCTATAACTGGTTGACCATGGGATTGGGTGAATTCGCATCCTTAATTTTTGGAGCGATTGTGATCAATCAACTTTCTAAACGGATCGATTTTACAAAATAAGAAAAGGGAGCTTTGGCTCCTTTTTTTCATGCTAAGAATGCAGTAAATTCAAGGCTAAATTAAGATTTTATGATAAAATAAGAACATGAAAACCAGAATGAAAGAATTAGTGGAATTACTCAATCGATATGCTTACGAGTATTACACAAAAGACGCTCCATCTGTTTCAGATAGTGAATATGATCAATTATATCGGGAGTTGGTGGAACTAGAAACCGCTCATCCTGATGAGATCTTACCAGAGAGTCCAACTCACCGTGTAGGTGGGGTGGTTTTAAAAGGCTTTACCAAATACCAGCACCAGTATCCCCTTTATAGTTTGCAGGATGCTTTTTCGCGTGAAGAATTAGAAGCCTTTGATCAGCGTGTCCGTAAGGAATTTCCTTCTATCAGCTATGTATGTGAGCTGAAAATCGATGGCTTGTCCATTTCCCTCACCTATGAAAATGGTGTCCTTGTAACGGGGGCAACACGTGGAGATGGTTCTGTCGGTGAGGATATTACAGAGAACCTCAAGCGGGTCAAGGACATTCCTTTGGTGTTACCAGAACCAGTGAACATTACTGTTCGAGGTGAGTGCTATATGCCACGGGCTTCCTTTGATCGGGTCAATCAGATCCGTCAAGAAAACGGCGAGCCGGAGTTTGCTAATCCACGAAATGCTGCTGCAGGAACGCTTCGCCAATTGGATACGAAAATCGTGGCCAAGCGAAATCTCGCAACCTTCTTGTATCAAGAAGTGAGCCCGACGGACCAAAGCAGTCAGGAAGGCGTGCTTGAGAAATTAGCCCGCTTGGGCTTTGTCGTGAACCAAGAGCGAGTGCTGGCTGAGGATATGGAGCAAATTTGGGACTTTATCCAAAAAGTAGCTCAACTTCGAGAGGATCTTCCCTACGATATCGATGGGATCGTCATCAAGGTCAATGACCTAGCTGTTCAAGAAGAACTAGGCTTTACCGTAAAAGCCCCTAAATGGGCTGTCGCCTATAAGTTTCCAGCTGAAGAAAAAGAAGCGAAAATCTTATCGGTGGATTGGACGGTTGGACGAACCGGAGTTGTGACCCCAACTGCCAATCTAACTCCAGTCCAGCTAGCAGGAACTACCGTTAGTCGGGCAACCTTGCACAATGTGGACTATATTGCTGAAAAAGATATTCATCAGGATGATACCGTCATCGTCTACAAGGCGGGTGATATCATTCCTGCGGTCTTGCGTGTCGTCAAAGATAAACGGGTATCTGATCAAGCATTAGCTATTCCAACTCATTGTCCGAGCTGTCAGAGTGAGTTGCTTCATTTCGAGGATGAGGTGGCCCTTCGCTGTATCAATCCACTCTGTCCAGCGCAGATCAAGGAAGGATTGAACCACTTTGCAAGTCGGGATGCTATGAATATCACAGGCTTGGGTCCAGCTGTTGTAGAGAAACTCTTTGCAGCTCAGTTAGTAGAGGATGTGGCAGGGATCTATCGCCTAAGCGTAAAGGATCTATTGACCTTAGAAGGCTTTAAAGAAAAATCTGCTGAAAAACTCCATGAAGCCATTCAAGCTTCAAAAGAGAATTCAGCTGAGAAGTTACTCTTTGGTTTGGGGATCCGCCATGTCGGTAGCAAGGTTAGTCAAATCTTGCTCCAAGAATTCCATGACCTCGATCAATTGGCTACAGCTGATCCAGAACGAATTGCCAGCATTGACAGTCTCGGTATGGTCGTGGCTGAAAGCCTCAAGCGTTATTTCGCACAAGAAGGATCCAAGCGCCTATTGCAAGAGCTCAAAGAAGCTGGCGTCAATATGGCTTATCTTGGTGAGAAAGTCGCTGCTGATGCGGCCCTATCAGGAATGACAGTCGTTTTGACTGGGAAGCTAGAGCGACTCACGCGTTCAGAAGCTAAGGCAAAATTAGAAAGTTTAGGCGCTAAGGTGACTGGATCGGTTTCCAAAAAAACAGATTTGGTCGTTGCTGGTAGTGACGCTGGTAGCAAGTTAACCAAAGCACAAGAATTAGGAATCCAGGTAGAAGATGAGGCCTGGCTTGAAAGTTTATAGAGGATCTTTATGGTAGAACGAATCAAAAAAGCCCGTTTAATTTATAATCCGACCTCTGGGCAAGAAATTATCAAGAAAAATATTGCGGAAGTCTTGGACGTACTCGAAGACGTGGGCTATGAAACCAGCGCTTATCAAACGACTCCAGAACCATTTTCTGCCCAAAATGAAGCAGAAAGAGCCGCTAAAGCAGGCTTTGATTTAATCATTGCTGCTGGTGGAGATGGTACGATTAACGAAGTGGTCAATGGGGTTGCAGGTCTGGAAAATCGTCCACAGATGGCCTTTATCCCGACCGGTACCACCAATGACTATGCGCGTGCCTTGAAGATCCCGATGGGCGATCCTGTGGCAGCTGCCCGCATTATCGAAAAGAATCAAACCATTCAGATGGATATTGGTCGTGCCTATGGTAGTAAGTATTTCATCAATATTGCTGCAGCAGGAACCATGACAGAATTGACCTTCAGTGTTCCAAGTAGTGTTAAATCTCGCTTGGGTTACTTTGCCTATGTGGCAGAAGCTGCTAAAATGTTGCCACGAAACAAGGCTCGAAAGGTGCGGATTGAGCACGACAATGGTGTCTTTGAAGGGCCAGCGTCTATGATTTTTGTAGCCTTGACCAACTCGATTGCTGGTTTTGAAAGTGTCGCGCCAGATGCTAAGCTTGATGATGGGAACTTTACCTTGATTATCGTAAAAACTGCTAAGCTCTTTAACATGTTGTCCCTGATGATTCAGGCCATTAATGGAGGCAAGCATGTGCACGATGAAAATGTAGAATATCTCAAGACCAAGAAGTTGACGATCGAAATGCTAGGGAAAAATGCTCAACCATTCCGCATCAATCTAGATGGGGAATACGGGGGAGATACGCCGGTTGAATTGGAAGTCTTCCATAATCACTTGGAATTCTTTGCAAATATTGATGAAATCAACAACGATGCTTTGGTTCACCCATCTGAAGAGTAAAAACAATAGTTGGAGTCATGTACGTGTTTTACAAGCGGATGGTTCCTTCGGTATTAAATTGGAAATAGGAAAATGTTATGCGACAATACCATGTAAAGCTTCATTTTCATAAGCAAAAAGGAAATTATTTTGCCTATGATATGTGGCAGTGGCAGGATCAAGTAGAAGGAAAATCAGTCTCTTTCTCCAAGTTGGATTATTTTGGAGTAGAGGGAAATCTGGTATACGAGAGTGAGGATACCTTGAACCGGGGCCATGTCCTGGTTAAAGAAGGGGATTGGCTCACTAAGACCCGGGACTTTGAAATCGAACTTTTACCAGAAGGGCATGTTCGAGAAGTGTGGATTCTTGATGGAGACGATACAGTCTATTATTCTTTGCAAGCTGCTTTGACGAGTCATGCATACAGCCATCGTCAGCCTCATGCCTATGATATGGCGATGCACCCTAGAGAGTTTGATGCTAAATGGGCGTATCAAGGCTGGCTCGGTCATCGGGAGGAAGAAGGGGAGCATTGCTTTAAACTATGGGCACCAACGGCTAAGAAAGTTGAATTGTTGCTTTATCAATCAACTGAGCTGGATGCACCTGTTTGGAAGAGTATTCCGATGACGCGTGGCAAACAAGAGTCTAGCTACCACCCAGAAAATACCCATGGTGTTTGGATTTTAGATTTTCTAGGAAATTTAAGTGGCATGGCCTATCAATATCGTGTGCATTTTGAACACCATACTCAAGTAACGCGCGATCCTTATAGTATTGCAACGACAGCGGACGGGATGCGCTCTGCCATTCTTTCAAGAGCAGATCGTCAGTTTGATTGGGGTCCTAAAAAAGGAGCCGATGCGACTCCTTGGCGTTTGGACAATCCTTGTCAAGCAGTGATTTATGAGATGCACCTTCGGGATTTGACCAAGTCACCGACATCAGGTGTAGACGAAGTCCTGCGTGGAACCTATCTGGGGGCTTGCCAAGAAGGAACCGTCAATAGCCATGGCGATGCAACTGCCTTTGATTATATCCGTCAGTTAGGGGTCAATGTCGTGCAACTGCAGCCGATTTCTGATCGCTTTAAACAGTACGACGATGAAGGCCAGGTGACCTACAATTGGGGCTACGACGTTCAGAATTATTCTGCACCAGAAACTAGCTTTTCAACGGATCCATCCAATCCGAAACAAACCATGAAAGAGCTCAAAACCATGATCCGGGCTTATCATGAGGCAGGAATTTCTGTGGTCTTGGATGTGGTCTACAATCATATCTATTCGACCGAACATGGTCCTTTCCAAAATACAGTGCCCGATTATTATTACCGGATGGAGCCAGATGGTCGCTTCCAAAATGGAACAGGTGTTGGGAATGAAACGGCTAGTGAGCATGAAATGTACCGCAAGTACATGATTGATTCCCTCACGCATTGGGTCAAAGAGTACCAGATCGATGGCTTCCGCTTTGATTTGATGGGGATTCACGATGTAAGGACGATGAATGTTATTCGGGAGGCAATGGACGCTCTGGATCCTCGGATTCTTCTTTACGGAGAAGGTTGGGACATGGGAACAGGTCTCGCCCCAGAGGACAAGGCTAAGAAGGACAATGCAGCGCAATTGCCAAGAATTGGATTCTTTAATGATACGGAGCGCGATGCCGTTAAAGGGGCTGAGGTTTATGGTTCCATCAAACGTGGCTTTGTCAGCCGAAAATCGACGGAGAATATCGTTGCCCGTGCTGTTCTAGGTAGTGCAGAGCTTGGCAATTATTTAAGTCCCAATCAGGTCTTGAATTATGTGGAGGCTCATGATAATTATAATCTCTATGACTTGCTTCAGACCCTTCATCCGAATGTAGAAGTAGCAGGATTGGTCAAGCGCTCAGAGTTGGCTACGGCCATGAATCTGCTCTTTCAGGGCATGGCCTTCATGCAATTGGGTCAAGAGTTTATGCGGACCAAATTGGTAGCGACAGGTCCTGATGGAGAAATCACACCTTTGGATCGTGAACGGGCCATGAATTCCTACAATGCTCCAGATTTTGTGAATCAGGTCAACTGGGATCTGGTCAGTCAGAACAAGGAATCAATTGCCTATATCCGAAGCTTGATCGCCTTGAAGACAAGTCTTCCTGTCTTAGGGCTTGAAAGCTATGATAAAATCTACCAACAAGTCTTTATTCAATCTGCAACTGATACCAGTGGCCTTGTCATCTATGAATTAACAGGAGACAAGAAGTACTTGGTCATCTTCAACGCCAGCGGACTTCCATATTACCTCCAAAATTCAAATAAATTGAAATTGATGGTTGGGAATAGTCGTCATAAACGACCATTCTACGTGGAGAATTTAACAGCTTCTGTTTTTGAAGTCCTAGACTAAGTTTTTTTAAAAGAAATCATAAAATCCCTGAGTTTTTAAACTCAGGGATTCTTTTTATTTAGAAGAACTGCTACTGGTCTCTGTTGAGGAAGAACTATCGTCTTCTGGGTGCAATTCTTTATAAGTCGGTGCCTTGAAGAGATCAACGGTAGACTGGTTGCCACGTTGGTTATAAAGGCTGGTTGATTTGTCACCTTTTTCCTTTTCAATCTTCTTCAATGCCTTGAAGGAATTGGTGTAGGAATAATCTTCTGGATTGACTTTTCCAAGATCATTGCCCTTGAAGAAGCGAAGGAGATCACCGGTCTGGATGCTATCGCTAATCTTCAATTGCAGGTTAGCAGCTTCCCTAATCTTATCCAGTTCTTCCTTGGTTTTTTCGTCTGGGTTGGTGATTTCCTCACCTGTTTTAGTGTAATAGGTCCGGCCACTATAGCTCGTATACTCTGGAGTTACAAAGTAGTTAGCGGAGCGGAAGGCGACGATTTGATCATGTTCTGGAGAGAGCATATCTTGACCAACTTGGAGGAATTTATTGGATTCAATACCTAGCAAATGTTCCAAGGTTGGGAGCATATCAATTTCGCCACCGTAGGTATCAATGATGCCACCCTTATCCATACCTGGAATAACTACCATATAAGGTACGCGTTGCAACATGGCATTGTCATAACTTGACCACGTTTCAGAGTTCTTACCAAGTAGAGGAGCAAGATCTGGGTTGCGGGAGTTTGAAATTCCGTAGTGGTCCCCATAGAGAACGATGATGGAATTTTTGTAAAGACCAGATTCTTTCAGGTAATCAAAGAAGGCCTTGATCGAAGAATCTAGGTAGTTAGCGGTCGCAAAATAGCCATTGATGGTTTCGTCCTGAGTCTTAGCTAGAGGGAAGCCAAGATCATCTCCTGACAAGCTGGTTGTATAAGGATAGTGGTTGGAAACCGTAATGAACTTGGTATAGAAAGGTTGTTGCAATCTTTCTAGGTATTTGATGGAATCCTTGAGCATGTATTTGTCATTAAGACCATACTGGAAGGAATTGCTGCTGTTTTGTTTGGTGAAGTAGCTGGCATCAAAGAAGTAATTGTAGCCCCATTGTTTATAGGCAGTATTTCGGTTCCAGAAACTTCCAGCATTCCCATGGAAAACAGCGCTCGAGTTGTAACCATTTTTTGAAAGAATAAATGGTGCAGCCTGTTGGGTATTGGTTCCACCATAGTTCACCATAAAGGAACCTTGGTTGAGTCCGAAGAGGCCTGTTTCAATCATGGTCTCAGCATCGGACGTTTTCCCTGCCTTGACTTGGTTAAAAACATTTGAAAAGGCAAAGGTTTCCTTCGAGTGGTAAAGTGAATTTAAGAAAGGTGTTACTTCATATTCTTTATCATCTACTTTCAACTTGTAATCGATCAAGAATTGTTGGAAACTTTCCAAGTGAATGTAGATGACGTTACGGCCTTTGGCCATTCCAAAGTACTCAGGATTAGGCTTGGCATAATGCTGTTGGATATATTCTTCCACCGGTTTTAAATCTGCTTCGGAAGCTTTGGAACGTTCTTTGTTGGCAGCATAGGTCTGATTAGCGCTATAACCAAGAAAGGCAGGTAAGCCTAGGGCACGAACGACATAGTAGTTTGAGAACCCACGAGTCAAGAGCTCAGGTCGGTCAATTTCTGCGAGGAAAAGGTTGGCCGAAAAGAGCATAGCCGATAAAGAGGTAACCGCAAAACTAGCTCGTTTATTGAAGGGACGATTGTCCATTCGAATCCATTTCTTAAAGAAGAAGAAAGCGAGAATAGGGAAATCTAGAATGTAGATCACATCCCAAGGGCGGAACAATTCTAAAGCAGCAGCTCCGAGACCGGCAGAAACCTTGCTGGAAGCCAACATGGTATTGACCGTTACGAAGTCTGTAAACTCTCGATAATAGATGGAGTTGGAAATCAACCAAATAAATAAGAGAAGGTAGATCCCAAAAGCCAAACTATAAAAGAGCTTGGTTCGTTTGATATAGAGTGCTAGACCAATGAAGAGCAGACTAATCGGCAATGGGTTGATCACTGCTAGAAAAATCTGATAGGGTCCTTGAATGTCTAAGTTAAAATCAACTGAATAGGCCCACATGGTTTTGAACCAGTAGAGCAACAGAAGGGTCAAGACAAATCCTAGTCTGGTACTCATGAAATTGAGTATCGAATTCGTAATTTTTTTCACAAAATGTTACTTCCTTGTCTTATTTCCTAAAAATTTTCATATACAAGTATACCACAATTTTATGGAGAAAGAAAAAAATGACTGTAAAGCAGAGGAAAGAAATAGGAAAGATCAGCTATATGAAATCGAAAAAGCTAAAGGATAAGAGCTGAAATAAAATAGCAAAAAAAGTTCTAGTAAATAAAGCCTCTCTTTGTGAAAACTGCAGACTTTTGCTATAATAGAGGGTATGAAAAAACTCACAGTCAGTCGCCAAGTCGCAACAAAAATCAAACAAGGACAATCTCTTCTTGAAAAGCAAGATTTTGACTCACTTCCTGCTTTGGATCAAGCGGTCCAATTGCTTTCAGGAGATGGACAATCCCTCGGAGTCGGATACTTATCTGAACAAAATAAAGGGATTGGATGGTTTGTTTCACAAGAGTTGGTCGCTTTTGATCAAGACTTTTTTAAAAAGCTTTTCATCAAAGCCAAGCAATACCGTCGTTCTTATTATGCGGATGAAACGACGACAGCCTTTCGTCTTTTTAACCAAGAGGGAGATGGTTTTGGTGGCTTCACGGTTGACTTGTATGGTGAGTTTGTTGTCTTTTCTTGGTACAATCCCTTCGTATTTCAGATCAAGGAAACCATTCTAGCAGCCTTTCAAGAAGCTTTTTCAGAAGTCCGAGGTGGCTATGAAAAGATTCGCTTTAAAGGCTTGGACTATGAATCGGCTCATGTCTTTGGAGAAGAAGCTCCGCAAGAATTTTTGATTCTTGAAAATGGAGTTTCTTACCAAGTCTTTCTCAATGATGGCTTGATGACGGGAATCTTTTTGGATCAGCATGAAGTTCGAGGTAGCTTAGTAGAGGGCTTAGCAGCTGGCAAGTCCTTGCTTAATATGTTCTCCTATACGGCGGCCTTCTCTGTGGCTGCGGCCATGGGTGGAGCAGTTGAGACAACATCGGTCGATCTGGCTAAGAGAAGTAGAGAACTATCAGAAGCGCATTTTGTGGCAAATGGCTTGGCGCTGGATGCTCATCGTTTTGTCGTGATGGATGTCTTTGACTATTACAAATATGCCAAACGCCATGACCTAAGCTATGATGTGATAGTGCTCGATCCGCCTAGCTTTGCGCGGAATAAAAAACGGACATTTTCAGTCGCTAAAGATTACCATCGATTGGTCAGCGAGGCTCTTGAGATTTTAAATCCAGGTGGCACCTTGATTCTCAGTACCAATGCGGCAAATGTGACCAAAGATAAATTTAAAAAACAAATCGAAAAGGGATTTCAAGGACGTAAGCATCGCTATGTAGCGGAATACGGCCTTCCGGGAGATTTTCGATGGAACATGAAAGAAGAAAGTAGTAATTACTTAAAAGTATTTACGATTAGGGTGGATGTATGAAGTTAGTTGTTTCGATTATGCCTCGCTCCTTAGAAGAGGCGCAACAACTAGATAGTTCGCGTTACGAGGATGCAGATGTTATTGAGTGGCGTGCGGACTTTTTAGAAAAAAGCGAGATCTTAACCGTCGCTCCTGCAGTTTTTGAGAAATTTGCTGGACGAGAAATTTTATTCACCTTGCGGACTCGAGCTGAAGGTGGAGAGATGGAGCTGACCAACGAGGAATATGTTGGAATCCTGAAAGATATTCAATCCATCTATCATCCAGATTATATCGATTTCGAGTTTTATAGTCACCGTGAAGTCTTTGAAGAGATGTTGGAATTTTCAAATCTTGTTCTCAGCTACCACAATTTCCAAGAGACACCGGAAAATATGATGGAGATCTTATCGGAATTGACCAGCTTTTCTCCAAAATTGGTCAAGGTATCCGTTATGGCCCACAATGAACAAGATGTTCTTGACTTGATGAATTATACGCGTGGTTTCAAGACGCTGAATCCTGAGCAAGAATATGTAACCATTTCCATGGGCAAGGTCGGGAAGATTTCGCGCTTGACAGCTGATTTGACAGGCTCTTCTTGGTCTTATGCTAGAGTCGGAGATGAAAGCGCCCCAGGTCAAATTCCTCTTGAGAATATGAGAAGAATTCGGGAGTTATTGAATGAAGATTGACGGATATACTCGGATGGCAGCGGTCATTGCCCATCCCATTCGTCATAGTATCTCTCCTTTCATTCATAATCTAGCCTATGAATTAACAGCGACCAATGCTGCTTACCTGGCTTGGGATATTGCTGAAGAAGACTTAGAAAGCACCATCAGCCAAATTCGTAAGTTGGATATGATTGGGGCCAATATCTCCATGCCCTACAAGCAGAAGGTCTTTCCTTACTTAGATGAAGTGGATGAGATGGCCCGAAAGATCGGTTCTGTCAATACCATTGTTCACCGTGATGGCAAGCTTAAAGGCTATAATACGGATGGAATTGGTTTCTTTCGTAGTTTACCTCCTGCTTTCTCTATTGAGGGAAAAACAATGGTTCTCTTAGGCGCAGGTGGTGCAGCTTTAGCGATTATTGCACAGGCCATTCATCTAGGTGTGAAACGTATCCTTGTCTTTGTGAGAGAGGAGAGATTAGTTCATTATCGTTCAATAGTTCAGTTGATTGAAGATGGCTTTGATTTCTTGATAGAATTGTATGCGATTGAGAAAGATGAAGAAGTTCAAAACTCTTTTAATCAAGCCGATCTCATCTTAAATGCCACTGGTGTAGGCATGGATGGTCATTCTCTTCCGATAGCGAGTTACTTGACCTTTCCCCCACAGGCCTTAATCGTAGAGATGGCCTACTATCCGGCAGTGACCCCCTTTCTGCAATTAGCAGTGAATCAAGGAAACCAGAGGGTAAATGGGCTGGGAATGCTCTTTTATCAAGCTGAAGCAGCCTTTGAATTAATGATTGGGAAAGTATTTCCTACAGAGTCTGTATGGGAAGCATTGACAACTGAATATCGTCAATTTGTATGTGATTAAGAGAGGGGTTTACCTTTTCCTATTGAAAAAGCTTTATGAGATTAGACAAGACCTGATTTTTAAAAAACAGTCTTGCTCTAGTCTCTTTTTCATTTTGATTGAGACATGTGCCCTATTTCATGATAAGATAGAATCAAAGAAAAACGCGAAGGAGATTCCTATGAACGTATCGGTACCTATTCCAGGACATTCCTATGATATTGTGATTGAAAGAGGTGGTCTCAACCAGGTTGGAGACTGGTTGCGCACTCTTTGGGGCGATAAAAAAGTCGCCATCATTTCCGATAACCGCGTGGCTAAGCTATATGCCTCTATCGTAGAGAAGAGCCTTGAGAAAGCTGGGTTTCAAGTGGTGCGCTTTGAGTTTCTTCAAGGGGAAGCCAGTAAGAATCTAACCACTGTTTCAAAAGTCTATGACTTTCTAGCTACCCATGGCATGACGCGCAGTGATGGAATCGTTGCTCTTGGGGGTGGCGTAGTTGGTGATTTGGCTGGTTTTGCTGCCTCGACCTATATGCGGGGAATTTCCTTTGTTCAGATCCCGACTAGCTTGACCGCACAGGTGGATTCTTCTATCGGGGGAAAGACTGGAGTCAACACAGCGCTTGCCAAAAACATGGTAGGGACCTTTGCTCAACCAGACGGTGTGTTTATTGATCCTGAAGTGTTGAGCACTTTGGGGCAACGTGAATTGATCGAGGGGATGGGCGAAGTCATCAAGTACGGCCTCATCCAAGATACTGAACTTTGGGAAGAATTGGGAGCCATGGATGGTTCTGTCCAGAGTATTTTAGAGCATGCAGAGAGCATCATTTCTCATTCTTGCCTGGTGAAGCGAGACCATGTTGTGGCAGATGAGCTGGACAATGGTATTCGACTGTATCTTAATTTTGGTCATACCATTGGTCATGCCATTGAAGCGACAGCTGGTTATGGGCAGGTCATGCATGGAGAAGCCGTCAGTATGGGCATGGTGCAACTCTCACGAGTTGCAGAAGAAAAGGGCTTGATGCCAAAGGGAATTACTCAAAAAATCGAAGAAATGTGCCGGAAATTTGGCCTTCCTGTGACCTATGAGAACTGGGATAAAGAAGCCCTTTATCAAGTCTTGACCCATGACAAAAAGGCGCGTGGGACGAACTTGAAATTAGTCATTGTTCCAGAGTTGGGGCAAGCAGCGATTCATCAAATCCCTCTTCAAGAAATGAAGGACTTTTTAGAAAGAAAGGAATAAGGTCGTATGAGATATTTAACAGCAGGAGAGTCCCATGGGCCTCGATTAACAGCCATCATCGAGGGCGTTCCGGCAGGCCTTCCTTTATCTGAAGAGGATATTGATAAAGAGCTCAAACGTCGACAAGGTGGCTATGGTCGTGGTGCTCGGATGAAAATCGAGAGTGACCGTGTCGAGATCACATCAGGGGTCCGTCATGGCTTGACCATGGGAGGTCCGATTACGCTGAATGTGACCAATCTGGATCACCAAAAATGGCTGGAGATCATGAATGTAGCACCGGTCGAAGAGAAAAAGAAAAATCTGCGTAAGATCACCAAGCCACGTCCTGGTCATGCCGATCTAGTCGGAGGGATGAAATACCGTTTTGACGATCTTCGTAATTCCTTAGAGCGTTCTTCTGCCCGTGAGACAACCATGCGTGTAGCCGTTGGTGCTGTTGCTAAACGGATTTTAGAAGAGATCGGCGTTGAAGTAGCCAGCCACATTGTTAATTTTGGGGGAATCGAGATTGCAATTCCCGAGAATCTAACCGTTTCAGAAATCAAGGAAAAGGCAGGTCAGTCGGAAGTTTCGATCGTTGTGCCAGAACAAGAAGAAGCCGTTAAGGCCTACATTGACCAAGTGAAAAAAGATGGCGATACCATCGGGGGAATTGTGGAAACCTTGGTTGGTGGTGTGCCTGTAGGACTAGGATCTTATGTGCAATGGGACAAGAAATTGGATGCCAAAATCGCTCAAGGAGTGGTCTCTATCAATGCCTTTAAGGGTGTTGAGTTTGGCCTTGGTTTTGACGCAGGTCGCCTAAAAGGCAGTCAAGTCATGGATGAAATCATCTGGTCTCAGGACACCGGCTATACCCGTCGCACCAATAATCTTGGTGGTTTTGAAGGGGGTATGACCAACGGTGAGCCCATTCTGGTTCGTGGCGTCATGAAGCCTATTCCAACCCTCTACAAACCCTTGATGAGTGTGGATATTGAAACCCATGAGCCCTATAAGGCAACGGTTGAGCGCAGCGACCCAACGGCTCTACCCGCTGCAGGAGTGGTAATGGAAGCAGTGGTCGCAACAGTCCTTGCTACAGAAGTGCTTGAGAAATTCTCATCCGATAACTTGGAAGAATTGAAAGAAGCTGTTGCTAAGCACCGGGACTTTACGAAGAATTTTTAAGAGAAAGAGTTTTCCTTTGGAGAAGAAAGTTGTATATATTGCAGGCTTGGGCTTGATTGGTGCTTCACTCGCGCTAGGCATTAAGAGAGCCCACCCAAACGTGACCATTCTTGGTTACAATCGAAGTGAAGCCTCTCGAACCATCGCCCTTGAAAGAGGAATGGTGGATCAGGTGACGTATGATTTCGCAGCCTTTGCCCCTTTAGCGGATATCATTATTTTGGCCCTTCCCATCAAGCAAACCAAGTCTTACTTAGAAACCTTAGCTGGCCTGAATTTGAAAGACCGGGTACTGGTGACAGATGCAGGCTCTACCAAGGCAGAAATTGTCGCACAAGCTGAAAAGGTATTTACAGACAAGGCTGTTCGCTTTGTGGGAGGACACCCCATGGCTGGTAGTCATAAGACAGGTGCTGCAGCAGCAGATGCAACCTTATTTGAAAATGCCTATTATATTTTCACTCCTTCCAGCTTGACGACAGGAGGTGCCATGGAAGAGTTGAAAGAGCTTCTGAGTGGATTGGGATCCCGCTTTATTGAAATCGATGCCGAGGAACATGATCGGGTAACCTCCCAGATCAGCCATTTTCCCCATATTTTAGCCTCGACTCTGGTCGAGCAGGCCGTAGCTTATGGGGAAGAGCATGAAATGACCCGTCGTTTTGCGGCTGGTGGCTTTCGGGATATGACACGGATTGCGGAAAGTGAGCCAGGCATGTGGACTTCTATTCTCTTGTCCAACCCTCAAGCGATATTAGAGCGGATTGCAGATTTCAAAGAGCGTTTGGACCAAGTGGCTGAAACCATCCAAGCAGATAACGAGGAGGCTATTTGGTCCTTTTTCCAAGAAGGGCGCAAGCACCGAAAAGAAATGCAGATCCATCAGCGTGCTGGACGCGATAGTGCCTATGATCTCTTTATCGATGTCCCCGATAAGGAAGGTGTGATCCTCGAAATATTACAACTTCTACAAGGGATTTCCTTAGTCAATATTCACATCAATGAAGAAAATCGGGAGGATATCCACGGGATTTTGCAGCTGACCTTTAAAAATGCAGAGGATCAAGAGCGGGCTCAAACATTGATCAGCCAGGCGACGTCTTATACCGTCCTTGCTCGCTAGGTCTACAGAAGGATTTGCATCAAAAGGCCTGCTTCATTTTAGGAATATTGAAGGAAAAACAGTATAATAGAAGTATCTTATCAGTAAAGGAGCCTAGAAAATGGCAAATATTTATGATGTCGCAAATGAACTCTCTCGGACCCTTCGAGATCTTCCTGAATACAAGGCTGTCGTAGAAAGCAAACAAGCGATCGAAGCGAATCCAGAAGCGAAAACGCTGTTTGACGAATACGTCGCTTTTCAAAATCAACTGCAAGGCTTGATGCAATCCGGTCAACTTCCAACAGAAGCTGTGCAACAAGAAATGAAGGACTATATGGAAAAAATCCAAGCGAGTCCGATTGTGAATGAATTTTTCACTAAACAACAGCAATTGTCTATTTATCTTGCAGATCTTGAAAAGATCATCTTTGAGCCAATTCAAGATTTATACAAATAGAAAGACTACCAGAGTTGTAATTTCGACTCTGGTATTTTCGTTCGCCACTAGATCAAAAGAAGCTCAAAAAAAGCTTGGAAACATTCGTTATTTGTTCCAAATTTTTGACAAAAAATTGAATTCATACCTTAATTATGATAGAATATGAGGAAAAGCATCTGGAGAAGGCAATGAAATTAAAAACCAATAGCAAGGGTCTAAAGGGCACCATTCGTGTCCCTGGTGACAAATCGATTAGTCATCGCTCCATTATTTTTGGAAGTCTTGCACAGGGCGAAACCAAGGTCTATGATATCTTGCGAGGCGAAGATGTGCTTTCAACCATCCAGGTGTTTCGAGATTTAGGAGTCTCTATCCAGGATGATGGGGATGTGATTCGGATTCAAGGAGTAGGCTTTCAAGGTCTTCAAGCCCCGACATCTCCCCTTGATATGGGCAATTCAGGAACTTCTATTCGTTTGATCTCAGGTGTACTAGCAGGTCAGGATTTTGCAGTGACCATGGTCGGAGACGATAGTCTTTCCAAACGGCCCATGGATCGTGTGGCGATCCCACTGCGTCAGATGGGGGTAGAGATTGCTGGTCAGGGAGATCGCGATTGCCCACCTTTACATGAAAAAGGGACCCGTCAGCTCCAACCGATTCATTACCGTTTGCCAGTGGCATCGGCTCAAGTCAAGTCTGCTCTCATTTTTGCTGCTCTACAGGCTGAAGGTGAATCGACGATTATCGAGAAGGAAAAGACGCGTGACCATACGGAGGATATGATTCGCCAATTCGGTGGAGAGATCCAGGTGGACGGAAAAACCATCCGCATCCAAGGTGGACAAGTGTTCCAAGGTCAAGAAGTCATCGTTCCTGGAGATATTTCCAGTGCAGCCTTTTGGCTAGTGGCTGGCCTCATTCTGCCAGATAGTGTGATCAAGATTGAAAATGTTGGCATCAACCAAACGAGGACAGGGATTCTCGATGTGATTCAAGAAATGGGGGGAGATCTCACCATTGACGATCGCGATGAAAAAGCGGTCTCTGCGAGTCTCACTGTCAGGACTTCTTCCTTAAAAGGGATTCGGATTGATGGGGAGTTGATTCCACGCTTGATTGATGAATTGCCGATTATTGCTTTACTAGCGACACAAGCAAATGGCCAGACCGTGATTGCGGATGCTGAGGAGCTTCGTGTGAAAGAAACGGACCGCATCCAGGTCGTGGCAGATAGCCTCAATGCTATGGGAGCCAATGTCTTGCCAACGGAAGACGGCATGATCATCACTGGACCGACTCCCCTACATGGAGCAGACTTAGAGACCTTTGGAGATCACCGGATTGGGATGATGGCTGCCATTGCTGCCTTATTGGTGAGTGAAGAAAATGTGATGCTGGATCGGGCAGAGGCCATCAACACCAGTTACCCTAGTTTTTTTGAAGATTTGGAGACCTTACTGCATGGCTAAAATTTTACTTGGTTTTATGGGAACAGGTAAAACGACTGTTGGTCGCATTCTTGATCCAAAGTTCCATGATATGGATGAATTAATTATTGAAGAGATCGGTATGTCAATCAATGACTATTTCGAAGTGGAAGGAGAAGCTGCCTTTCGTCGTCGCGAGGCTGAAATGCTGGAGCGTTTATTGGAAAATGAGGCAGCCATTATTTCCCCTGGAGGTGGGATTGTGGTCAATCCTCATAACCGTGCACTCTTGGAAAAAAATCCTCACAACATTTATCTGCGGGTAGATTTTGAAACCTTGTACAGACGGATTCAAAATGACAAAGCCATGCAACGTCCCCTCTTTTTAAACAACACAAAAGAAGAATTTAAGAAGATTTTTGATGGTCGTTTGCCTTTGTATGAGGATATTGCTACCCATATTGTGGATGTTGAGGACAAAACACCTGAAGAAATTGCGGAGATCATTCGATGCTTGTAGGCTATCTTGGTCCCAAGGGATCCTTTACCCATGATGTGGCCACTCATAGCTTTCTAACTTCTGAACGCATCGCCTATCGGACGATCACAGATGTCATCAAGGCTTATGAGAATCAAGAGATCGATTTTGCAGTCGTCCCAGTTGAAAACTCGATTGAAGGCAGTGTCCATGAGACCATTGATTACCTCTTTCATCAAGGGACGATTCAGGCCGTTGCAGAAGTGGTCTATCCCATCAAGCAACAGCTCTTGGTGGCTAAAAAAGACCGCCCCATTCGAACGGTCTATTCGCATCCACAGGCCTTGGCCCAAGGGAAGGCTTTTCTAAGGGCCCATTATCCAGATGCGGCTATGGAAATGACGGCTTCAACAGCCTATGCGGCTCGCTATGTGGCAGAGCATCCAGACTTGGAAATTGCAGCGATTGCCCCTCTGGCAGCAGCCAGTGAGTATGGCTTGGAAGTCCAGGCCAAAGACATCCAAGAAATCGAGGACAATTATACACGTTTTTGGATTTTAGGAGCCAAAGAGCCAGCGATCTCAGAAACTTTAAGTCCGGGACTGCAAAAAGTTAGCTTGGCCTTGACCTTACCAAGTAACTTGGCAGGAGCCCTCTATAAAGGCTTGTCCACCTTTGCGTGGCGGGGGATCAATTTAACCAAGATTGAAAGTCGTCCCTTAAAAACAGCTTTAGGAGAATACTTTTTCATTATTGACCTCCTAAATGAAGCGCCTGATCTAGTGCAGTTTGCCTATCAAGAATTAGACAGTCTGGGCATTCAGACAAAAGTCTTGGGTCAGTATCAGGTCTATACCTTAAAAGATAACGGAATGGAGAAAAGATGAGTAAGGAATCCAACTTTCTATCTCACCATGAGCGAAAGCGATTAGAGTACTTATACTCAAATTTTCATTATTTGAATGAACGAGAACAACTAGAATACAATTATTTGCTCAAAAAAAGCCAAGGAGTTTATGAGGAAGCAGAAGCCCTTCAACCTGAGGTAGACGCTACAGAAGAAGTGCAAGGTGAGATTGCTGAACCAATTGGGGATCTCCCTGTTTACCAATCACGTAGCAAAAAGTCTAAGAAGAAAGCAGTTGCTGCGACGAGCGATATACCTAAGAAACCACGGAAAAAGATCCGCGTCAAACGGATTCTCAAGTGGCTTGCTCTCTTTTTCTTGCTCATTATCGGTGGCATGGTCTTCATGTTTGTGAAAGGCCTGAACAGCAAGCCGACAGGTCCAGATGCCAAACCGGCTGTCGTTGAGAAATTTAATGGCAAGAAGTCGCGAGATGGGGTCAATATCCTGATCTTGGGGACAGATGGGCGGATCGGTGAGAAGTCAGATGAGACACGGACAGACTCCATCATGGTGGTCAATGTCAACAACAAGGACGGCAAGGTGAAATTGGTCAGTTTTATGCGGGATACCTTGGTTCATATTGATGGTGTGAGCCAGCAAACAGATCCAGAATATCCAGATTATTATGACCAGAAGTTGAATACGGCCTTTACTATTGGAGAGCAGAATAACAACCAAGGGGCGGAATTGGTCCGTCAGATGCTCAAGGATAACTTTGATATTGATATCCAATACTATGCCATGGTTGATTTCCAAACCTTTGCGACGGCCATCGATACCCTCTTCCCAAATGGGGTCGAGATGAATGCGCAGTTTTCAACGATTGATGGCGAAAAGGTCAGTGAAGTGGAAGTGCCAGACGATTTGAACATGAAAGATGGCGTCGTTCCAAATCAGACCATTAAGGTCGGAAAACAACGGATGGATGGCCGGACCCTCCTCAACTATGCTCGTTTCCGTAAGGATGATGAGGGTGACTTTGGACGGACAAGACGCCAACAAGAAGTTATGTCTGCCATTGTTCACCAAATCAAGGATCCAACCAAGCTCTTTACTGGATCTGAAGCACTAGGAAAGGTCTTCGCTATGACCTCAACCAATGTACCCTTCTCCTTCCTGTTGACAAACGGAATTGGCTTAGTCGGAAGTGCCAGCAAGGGGATTGAACGTATTACCATTCCAGAAAATGGTGATTGGGTGGATGCCTACGATATGTATGGTGGTCAAGGCTTGCTGGTCGATTTCGATGCTTATAAAAAGAAATTGTCCCAAATGGGCTTAAGATGATATAATTAAGGGATAGGAGTCTGAAAACTCCATCCCTTTTAATTTGTAGAAAGATAGAACACCATGTTAAAGAAAAATGAAATTGTAGACGTTGAGATTGTCGATTTGACCCATGAGGGAGCAGGGGTGGCTAAGGTAGATGGCCTGGTCTTTTTTGTGGAGAATGCCCTACCAGGAGAAGTGATCCGCATGCGCGTGCTTAAAGTCAACAAAAGGATTGGCTACGGAAAAGTAGAGGAGTACTTAGAAAAATCCCCTCATCGTAATGAAGAGCTTGATCTTGCCTATTTACGAAGCGGAATCGCCGACTTGGGACACCTAGCTTATCCGGAGCAACTGAAATTCAAGGCCAAGCAGGTCAAGGATAGCCTCTACAAGATGGCGGGAATCACTGATATCGAGGTGCCCCTTACCTTGGGAATGGACCATCCTGTCCAATACCGCAACAAGGCCCAAGTCCCTGTCCGTCGTGTCAATGGTCAGGTCGAAACAGGCTTCTTTCGGAAGAACTCCCATGATTTGATGCCGATTGAAGACTTTTATATCCAAGATCCAGTCATTGACCAAGTGGTCTTGGCTCTTCGTGATTTGATTCGTCGTTTTGACCTCAAGCCTTATGATGAGCAGGAACAATCTGGCTTGATTCGTAACCTTGTCGTTCGCCGAGGACATCATTCTGGAGAAATCATGGTCATTTTAGTCACCACTCGTCCTAAAGTTTTCAGAGTTGAACAGTTGATTGAACAACTCCTCAAGCAATTCCCAGCCATCAAATCCGTTATGCAAAATATCAATGACCAGAATACCAATGCCATTTTTGGAAAAGAATGGCGTACGCTTTATGGTCAAGACTATATTACAGATCAAATGTTGGGCAATAGCTTCCAAATCTCTGGCCCAGCCTTTTACCAGGTCAATACCGAAATGGCAGAAAAGCTCTATCAGACAGCTATTGACTTTGCGGACTTGAGAGCAGAGGATATCGTGATTGATGCCTACTCCGGAATTGGAACCATTGGCTTGTCAGTTGCCAAGCATGTCAAGGAAGTCTATGGAGTTGAGGTCATCCCAGAAGCAGTGGAGAATAGCCAGAAGAATGCTAGCTTAAATGGCATTACCAATGCTCACTATGTCTGTGACACGGCTGAAAATGCCATGACTAAGTGGAGTAAGAATGGCATCAAACCAACCGCCATCCTAGTTGACCCACCACGTAAGGGCTTGACCGAAAGCTTTATCAAAGCAAGCGCTCAAACAGGAGCTGACCGCATCGCCTATATCTCCTGTAACGTCGCCACCATGGCGCGTGATATCAAACTCTATCAAGAGTTGGGCTACGAATTAAAGAAAGTCCAGCCGGTGGATTTATTTCCACAGACGCACCATGTCGAATGTGTAAGCTTGTTGGTAAAATGCAGATAATTCTCAAAAGGTTCCCCGAACCTTTTGAGTCCACAAACGCATCACGTGGAGTGTTTTGCTTTGCTCGTAAAAGCCTAGAACCTTTGAACGAAAGGGATAATGAAAAGCCTTGATTGCAAGGCTTTTTGCTTTATGGTGGGGAAGTATCAGAGTGAGAAAATTTTTGGAATGAGTAGAAGTGATAGCTAGAAATTATCAGTTTCTATTTCCATTTACCCTGTGGGTACGTGTTTGTTTCCATTGACAAGGAGTTTGTGGGAATAGAAATGTACCCACCTTGTTTGAATCAAGTGAAGTGTAGTTGAAGGAAATCTGTTGAAAGCAATACTTCATTTTACCGAATAAGTAATAATTTAGGCAACTTCAAATCGATTAAAAAAAACTATTTTAAAGGTTAAGAGTAGACAAAAATTGTCCACTCTTTTTTGCAAACTCAATTTATCAATAAATGAAATGAGGGAATGTAAAATGAAATATTTTGAGGTTGAGTTAGAAAATCCTGATGAATTTTTAAAACTACAAACAGAAGATTTTGTGAAAGCTAATCGCTTGCTACTAAGGAAGATAATCCAGAGCGTTACAGTCTATGAAGAAAACTTCGTCATATCCTTTAAATCTGGCATCGAATTGGAAGTATGAGTCTCATTCCATAACTTTTATATTGAACATATCATCTTGTTGTGTTATACTATAAATTGATATAAACAAAGATGTAGGAGGAACCGAAACTATGACAGCCTCAATGCGTTTAAGATAAGCTGGCAATAAAAAAAGCAGAATCTATACCCGATGATAGGCTTTTTTGTTGTGCTTATTTATACGATATTGAGCATTCATTAGTTACGGTGAGGATATTGGTTATTTAACTATACCTTTATTTAACTATGTCTTTAATATGAATGTTTCCAAATTGTATGTATGCAGACCAAAAGCCACATTGTGGGGTTTGGCCTGCATTTTTTATTGCCTAGAATGCTATTCAAAATAGAAATTCAAGCAAAATAATATGCAGGAGATAATATAAATGGAAAAATACAACAATTGGAAACGAAAATTTTATGCAATATGGGCAGGGCAAGCAGTATCATTAATCACTAGTGCCATCCTGCAAATGGCGATTATTTTTTACCTTACAGAAAAAACAGGATCTGCGATGGTCTTGTCTATGGCTTCATTAGTAGGTTTTTTACCCTATGCGATTTTGGGACCTGCCATTGGTGTGCTAGTGGATCGTCATGATAGGAAGAAGATAATGATTGGTGCCGATTTAATTATCGCAGCAGCTGGTGCAGTGCTTGCTATTGTTGCATTCTGTATGGAGCTACCTGTCTGGATGATTATGATAGTATTGTTTATCCGTAGCATTGGAACAGCTTTTCATACCCCAGCACTCAATGCGGTTACACCACTTTTAGTACCAGAAGAACAGCTAACGAAATGCGCAGGCTATAGTCAGTCTTTGCAGTCTATAAGCTATATTGTTAGTCCGGCAGTTGCAGCACTCTTATACTCCGTTTGGGATTTAAATGCTATTATTGCCATCGACGTATTGGGTGCTGTGATTGCATCTATTACGGTAGCAATTGTACGTATACCTAAGCTGGGTAATCAAGTGCAAAGTTTAGAACCAAATTTCATAAGGGAGATGAAAGAAGGAGTTGTGGTTCTGAGACAAAACAAAGGATTGTTTGCCTTATTACTCTTAGGAACACTATATACTTTTGTTTATATGCCAATCAATGCACTATTTCCTTTAATAAGCATGGAACACTTTAATGGAACGCCTGTGCATATTTCTATTACGGAAATTTCCTTTGCATTTGGGATGCTAGCAGGAGGCTTATTATTAGGAAGATTAGGGGGCTTCGAAAAGCATGTATTACTAATAACAAGTTCATTTTTTATAATGGGGACCAGTTTAGCCGTTTCGGGAATACTTCCTCCAAATGGATTTGTAATATTCGTAGTTTGCTGTGCAATAATGGGGCTTTCGGTGCCATTTTATAGCGGTGTGCAAACAGCTCTTTTTCAGGAGAAAATTAAGCCTGAATATTTAGGACGTGTATTTTCTTTGATCGGAAGTATCATGTCACTTGCTATGCCAATTGGGTTAATTCTTTCTGGATTCTTTGCTGATAAAATCGGTGTAAATCATTGGTTTTTACTATCAGGTATTTTAATTATTGGCATTGCTATAGTTTGCCAAATGATAACTGAGGTTAGAAAATTAGATTTAAAATAAACAATATTGGAGGAATATTTATGTATCTTATTTTCATGTAACTCTTCCTGCTAAAATCGCAGGGTTTTCCCTGCATACAAGCAAATGAAAGCATGCGATTATAGACAGGAGGAAATGTTATGGAATTAATATTAAAAGCAAAAGACATTCGTGTGGAATTCAAAGGACGCGATGTTTTAGATATAAATGAATTAGAAGTATATGATTATGACCGTATTGGTTTAGTAGGAGCAAATGGTGCTGGAAAAAGCACTTTACTCAGGGTACTTTTAGGAGAATTAACTCCCCCAGGATGTAAAATGAATCGTCTGGGTGAACTTGCCTATATTCCCCAGTTGGACGAAGTAACTCTGCAGGAGGAAAAAGATTTTGCACTTGTAGGCAAGCTAGGTGTTGAGCAATTAAATATACAGACTATGAGCGGTGGTGAAGAAACAAGGCTTAAAATAGCACAGGCCTTATCGGCACAGGTTCATGGTATTTTAGCGGATGAACCTACGAGCCATTTAGACCGTGAAGGAATTGATTTTCTAATAGGACAGCTAAAATATTTTACAGGTGCACTGTTAGTTATTAGCCATGACCGCTATTTTCTTGATGAAATAGTAGATAAAATATGGGAACTGAAAGATGGCAAAATCACTGAGTATTGGGGAAACTATTCTGATTATCTTCGTCAGAAAGAGGAAGAACGTAAGAGCCAAGCTGCAGAATACGAACAATTTATTGCGGAACGTGCCCGATTGGAAAGGGCTGCGGAGGAAAAGCGAAAACAGGCTCGTAAAATAGAACAGAAGGCAAAAGGTTCTTCAAAGAAAAAAAGTACTGAAGACGGAGGGCGTTTAGCTCATCAAAAATCAATAGGAAGTAAGGAAAAAAAGATGTATAATGCTGCTAAAACCCTAGAGCACAGGATTGCGGCCTTAGGAAAAGTAGAAGCTCCGGAAGGCATTCGCAGAATTCGTTTCAGGCAAAGTAAAGCATTGGAGCTCCATAATCCATACCCTATAGTCGGTGCAGAAATTAATAAAGTATTTGGGGATAAGGCTCTGTTTGAAAATGCATCTTTTCAAATTCCGTTAGGAGCAAAAGTGGCGTTAACTGGTGGTAATGGAATCGGAAAAACAACTTTAATCCAAATGATCTTAAACCATGAAGAAGGAATTTCTATTTCGCCTAAGGCAAAAATAGGTTACTTTGCACAGAATGGTTACAAGTACAACAGTAATCAGAATGTTATGGAGTTTATGCAGAAGGATTGTGACTACAATATATCAGAAATTCGTTCAGTGCTAGCATCTATGGGGTTCAAACAGAACGATATTGGAAAAAGTTTATCTGTTTTAAGCGGTGGAGAAATTATAAAATTGTTGCTTGCTAAAATGCTCATGGGTAGATATAACATCCTAATAATGGATGAACCCAGTAACTTCCTTGACATACCAAGTTTAGAGGCTTTGGAAATACTAATGAAGGAGTACACCGGAACTATCGTGTTTATCACCCACGATAAACGATTACTCGAAAATGTAGCAGATGTAGTTTATGAAATTAGAGATAAGAAAATAAATCTGAAACATTAAATTTAAGGTAGTCGCTGGTCAGTATAGTCTGTTCTGGTTGGCGACTCCATTGTTAAAGAGTATAAAGACTTTAGATTTTATGAATATTAAAAATAGGAACAGTCAATTGAACTGCTCCTATTTTTCTGCTAAATATATTGTAGTTTTCTTATATGTATAATGATAGATTAGCGGATTCTCATCTACGGTACTTACTTCAAATATGAAGAAGTGATCGCGGTTATCTCTGGACTTTTCCTTATTGAGGACAAAGTAATTCTTACGTGAAGTCGCCATTGTTTTTAGGATATCATCAGTTAGGAAGGTCAATGGAATATTCATGTTAGAGTAGCGGTAGAAGTCACGTTCAAAATCTTGGTAGCTCTCGCTATAATAGTCCATTTGTAGGTGATTACGCTGAAACTCAAGCTGATTCATAGAGCACCTCCTCGACAAGTTCAATACTAATAATGTCTTTTAATTTCAAATTGATGTGACCTGTTGTAGTTTTTATCAAAATGAAATCTTTGGTCAGACTTGGTATTGTTCCAGTGTAGGAAACACGCTTGTTTTTTTCAATCACTTGAATGCGTGTGCGTAGCTGCCCGGCGTATACTTGACTGAGGAGTAATAATTTCTTCTCTAGTGATAAGTCAGACATGTACGTTACTTTGTTTGTATCATCAGAGAGTGCTGATGCATGTTCAGATAGGAAAAAGCCCATCCATTTTTGCATCTTTGTATCCTGGTACTCTCTTGCTGATTGAAATGGTAAATATGAACGGTCAATCATATCAAATCCTTTCTATGCAGAGGCAAGGGTATTTTTATCAAATTGAATCGTAAAACCTTGAATTCCCCCACCTGTGTAACATTCTTTAAAGCGATTGATTACCTCAGTATAGATTATCACAGATGAGCTTGTTGGCTTAATGCTAAATGTAAATTCCAATGGTAATCGGTTTTCAGATTTAGCATGTACTAGTCGTATCGATATTTCAGTTGTTTTGAGTTTTCTCTGACGAAGTTTTGAAGTTGCTGTTTCAACGATTCCATGTAAAAATCTTTCAAGCATTTCAATATCATTACATCCTTTGCTACGGATTTCTGAAAATTGTACTGTATTTTTTTCTTGTTTCATTTTAATCCCTCCAATCCACCCGCGGAATGACCACCGATAAGTTTACTGCGTTCAATATTTCTGGAACCTTCAGTTAGGACGGTTCCTTTTTGTATGGCTAAAAAACCAAACTGTTCTCTGACAACATCAATAGCTGTCTGAAGTCTATTATCTTTTTCAATTTGTTCTACATCATCAAAGAGTGATAGTAGAGTATAGCTTTCATCTACGAAGCCACTATAAGATACACCAATTTGTCTCACTGCACCAGAGGTGTATTTTTTCGGAATAATACAAGTACATGACTCACCATTGTTTTGGGGAGATTTGCGGGTTCAATTTTATTCTGAGCATTTATAGATTTTTTCATCTCAGTCCTAGAATAGCCAATATGAATAGAAACGACAGTAGTCAATACTAGGGCTACTGTTCCGTTCCACAGTATCATTTAAAAATCATTTTCACACCCTTTCGTCTATTAGTATAGAAGAAAGCTCTCAGCACATGTTGAGTGTGTAAGTTTGTTAGTGAAAAGCGTAAAAAACTTGTAACGGAGCAATAATGAAAAGCCTTGATTGTACGGCTTTTTATTATGTGCTAGGGAAGTATAAGAGTGAGAGAATTTTTGGAGTGAGTAGAAATGATAGCTAGAAATTATCTAATCCTATTTTCATTTATCTTGTGAGTACGTGTTTGTTTTCATTGAAAAGGAGTTTTAGGGGAAAGAAATATAGCTAACGGCCACGAATAAATTATTGAAATGCTTCTTCTACTATCATGATTTACTGTTCCGAATGTGGTTCAGCGTTTGGTCGAAAGAACTGGACGACAAGTCGTGGTAAACGGAAGGTTTGGCAGTGTAATAATCGATATAGGATCAAAGGCCAAATTGGATGTTTAAACAATTAAATCGATGAAGAAATGCTTGAAAAAGCTTTTATGAAAGCAGTTGGACTGCTACAAGAACATACAGATAGTGTGGTAGCTAAATGGCAAAAGCTAGAGCGAGGAGAAAATCTTCTTCATAAGAACTATGCAAAGTAGATGTATCAGATACTAGATTTAGATAAATTTGATGGAGTTATTATAAATCAAGTTCTCGACCACATCAGTATTTCAGAAGCTGGACAAATTGTAGTCACTTTCCTAGAAGGGCCTGAGGTAGATTTATAAGAGACTGTGACCGAAAGGTTGCAGTTTTTTTGTTGTTTTAGTGGTATAATAAGATTGAAAACTACCTAATGAGGTTCATAAATGACAGATTTTAAATATCCAAGTTTAGAAATGATTGAATCACTATTTGTTGGTACAAGTGTATTAGAAAAAGTTAATATTGTGAGGTTTGATGATTTAGCGAAAACTTTTCATTATGGGGCATTTTTTCTATCATCATTTACTTCAGATTTTGACCAAGATTTTTTTCAAACTGATTCTGACGACAAGTATGATTTTGCAGAAAATTTTTCATTTAGAAATAATTGTGCAATGGGAGGTCGGGCACTTATTAATTCATCTTCACTTATACGTGAAAATCAGAAGCGAAAATTAAAAAAATCAAAGTATCCAAATTCGATTTTTCACACTGGACACATTCTTGGTCATCAACTGATTTATAATATTCCTAAGTTTAATTTTAACTCTAGTAATCAAGAAAATATATTTCCTCAATCAGAGTGGTCAAATAAAACTGTTTGGAAACCAAATAGTAATGAGGGAAATACATTTTCATTAATCGAAAACTTGATGGCAACTACTTTAAAAAGTAAAAAGAATAAAGATGGTAAATTAAAGTTGTATTACCAGGTTAATCTCCTATACTCTAATGAAGAACAAGTCCCTAGAGCAACGTTACAACAAATATTGTCAAATAATCAAGAAGTTTTTTCGAATCGAATAGTCCTCATCCCAAATATTGATTTGAAAACAAAAATAAACTATTTGGCATGGAATCATGTTGATAATATTTTCGTTGAATAATATAATTTCAAATCTTGAGTATCTATTTTGTCCTATAATATAGGTAATACCTATCGGCACATGTTGAGTGTGTGGCACTACTTGTGCGAGCTGAGGCATCAGCGAAGTAGAATAGTGGGTTATATTCTTACAGAAAATCTAGAAATTTTTATAGTGAGTATTACAATGTGACAGGAATCAATAACTTTTTTAAATATTATTTTAGTTAACGATTAAAAATTTTAACTATAAAATGGTTTTGAATAGATTGATTATGGGCTAGTTATTGGACACTATAACTAGCCCATAAAAAGAGAATATTGTTTTCAATTTTTAGATAGACTGAGGTAGAGTTGTAAGTGACTGTGATTGAATAGTTGAGATCTTTTTTGTGGTTTTAGTGGTATAATAATCAATATAAATAAGCTGTTTTGGGAGGGGAAGATGACTGATAGTAATGAAGTGAAGAAAATTGAAATAGACTCTATAAAAATTCCCTCAGACAGCACAACAAACCTCTCTGAGAAGATAAAGTGGGAACAAAATACTGCAGCTATTTCTGCTTTGGCTGAGTCCTTTTGTAACTTTCAAGCAGCAGTAAATACTTTCAATATTTCAGGAATTATTGCGGATTCAAATGCATTAAGTATATCTAAATTAGTGAATGTTGCTAATTTGACGACTCCTTTAGCAAGTTTGGATCCATCAATTCAAGTGAACAAAAGTGCTGCCCATGCCATGTCAGAACTGATTGCTTCGTACAATAAGATGTTTTCAAACACTCACTTGCAAGCAATTCAAAATATTGCAGAGTCTGCTAAAAATTTAATTGCGGGCTATCAAAATGATTATTCAAAGATTTTTATTGGCATTAGTGATCTTTTAAAGTCATTGCCTTCGATTTATACAAAAGAAGAAATTGAGCAGATTATTTCTCGAGTTCAACTGCTGGCAGAAAATGGATGGGTTATTTATTTTCGTGATAGAAGTGTTTATCAACGTTTACTTGCTGAGGAATGGAATACCTTGGAGGACGAATGGATAGAGCTGCTTAGGGATAAACTAAAAAATGAGGATTTTATTATTGACTTACAAAATTCGCCGTGTTATTCAGCTCCTCTTGTAAAATCAATGGTTGATTGCTACTTTAATCGAAACTTTTATGCAGCATACACTCTGGGAAGTTTGGCAATTGATGGTGCACTAAATAGAATTTCAGAAATGACTTCATTAGAGAAAAAAATACCAGTAGGTCACCGAGCAATTAAAGAAATTGATAGTATATTTATTGATAAGTCTTTTAGCGATGTAGGACTGATGCACTGGCTCTATAGTTTCTTCAAAGATACTAATAGATTTACACTTGATGAACCAAATCGTCATATGATTAGTCATGGTCGGTGGGAGAAAGAAATCGAAGAACAAGAGTTTTTGAAGTTATTTAATGCAATGTTGTATATTTGTGATGAGTATGATTATTGGGAAGAAGTTATTCGTTATGAACAAGACAACTAAGTATTTTGGGAGGTTAAACACCTATGCTTGAAATATATCCTTTTATTCAGGAGCTAGTTAAGTGTGAAACGACCATACAGAAAATAGAAGTTTTCAATAGATGGAACCTTCATGAGTGTAGAGTTTTTCTATTTGATGAAGAAAAGTCAAATTTTGGTAACATAGGCAAATCATTTAGCTATGGAAAGTTTAATCTGATTGGTTTGGGAGATTATCAAAAAATTTGGGTTATTGATAAAAATACTGTGAATGCTAAGGATAATTTCTTACCCGTTGCCAGAATTATCAATTATGACTTAAACATTTTTACCTACATACATGATTTATATAGAGGGAGAAATGTCCCTGATAAGGAGAATTTAATTAAGTTTTTACACGATATTAAATCGTTGCGTCTAACAAATAATATTTCAACTGCTTTAATGGAAAGATATACCACCCCACTAAATCGTGAATTATTAGCCAAAATGATTGAAAGTTATGTTTATTTTGATAGCACTGATTTTGAAGTTTTTCAATCTAATGTGCCTCAGACTCTAAAACCAGATAAATATATTTGGATGAAAGAAATCTGGGAAGATGCAGAAAACTACCTAAGCAATGATGAGGTGATACAACAGTATGAGGCAGTGTGTTGCTATATATTGAAAGCATTCATTTTGAAAAATACAAAAAATCTTTCTACAAAAGTTAAAGTCGCTGAGTTTAAACGCTATTGTTTTGAGGATTTATGCGTATTTTTAGAATTGGAAATGACTTTATTAATACTTTTTTTGAAAAATGATAGTGCTGTTCAAGAAATATTTAAAAAGTTGCAGCTAGGGGCTAAGAATTTAATTGATAAAATACATAATACAGCATGGGATATTTTTCATATAAGACTATTGGAACAAAGTACTTTATTCAATTGTATTGAAAACTCAGATGTGATTTATCTCCATTATTTCGCAACTGCGGATTCTGGGGTGGCTGAGGTATTGCGAGTCAATCCGATTAAAATGCTGGTTTATTATAATGAAAAACTTATACCTATACGTCGATATGATGCAGTAGATTTCTTCACTCAAGATGAATTAGATTTTTATACTACTGCAGAAAAAATTACATTACGTGCGACGAAAGTTCAGAGTATTGATTTCTGTTCTATAAAGCAAGGATTGGTCAGTGAGTTAGGGAATTTCCTTACTAAATAAATTTTAATAGTTCCGTTCTATAGTATTATTCCAAAATCACTTTTACATACTTTCGTTCTATAATATAGAAGTTTGCTAGCACCACATGTTGAGTGTGTGAGTTTATTGGTAAAACGCAGTTAAACATCTCGCTTTGACATTTCAAGGCGAGATGCTTCAAAGCTCCACTGGAGCTTTGAACTCCCACAGACACACCATGTTGAGGCAGTATCACTGCTTGTACGAGCTGAGGCATCAGCGAAGTAGAAGGGGATAGTATTGGTATCAATCAATGAGTAACAAAGTAACAGCATGATTCGAAACATTTGCTTGTAATTTGCGGAGGAACATCAATATGGATGGAATAACAAAAGATTCTATAAAAATGGCTAAACTAATGAAACAATTATGGCCCCAATTGACCGAAAAAGAAGCTATTGATGAAGTAAAAAAATATACGAATGGCAAAAATACTGCAATCTTTACTGAAGTTGAAGGTGACACAATTGTAGGTCTAGCACTATGTTCACTCAGATTTGATTATGTTGAAGGTTGTAAATATAGTCCTGTTGGATTCTTAGAAGGGATTATTGTCGACGAGGAATATCGTTTAAAGGATATTGCTAAAAATCTCTGTACAAAATGTGAGGAATGGGCAAAAAATAAAGGATGTAAGGAATTTGCAAGTGACTGTACTTTAACGAATACGGATTCTATAAGATTTCATCTCAATATTGGATTTCAGGAGGCAAATAGACTTATTTATTTTAAGAAGAAATTATAATTTCAGAACGTGGTAAAAATTTATGTATCTTTAGAAAGTGTGAAAGTTTGGACGAACAAATTTTTTTGATGGGTGGAAATCCGCCGATAAAGAACCATACGATTGTTAATAAAATTGTGTCATCAAGGAAGATCGAAAGAATTGTCATTTTTACAGTTTATCGAGAAAATTGGGAATCGTATATGAAAAAGTACACGGAAGTTTTCCAAAGTCAATTTCCTAATCTAAACACTGATCACTTACTCTTGGACACTGAGCAGATTTTTTTTGATAGCTATCTAGATGCTGATCTAATTATTATCGGTGGTGGAAATACGGAAAAGTATATAGCTACTTACGTCAATCAGCAGTTCAAAAATTATATCGATCATATGCTGAATAAAGGGGCGAAAGTTATGGGATTTTCTGCAGGAGCCCTATTATTAGGAGAAAAAGTCTATGTTTCACCTAATGATAATTCAGATCATCAGATAAAGATAAAAAATGGATTAGGACTCTTTAGTCAGTTTTTAATTAGTGTCCATTATGATTCCTGAAATGATAAAGCTAATAAGGATAGAGCTGAAGAACTCGTTAATGTTCCCATAATTCCATTAAATGATCATTCCTGTCTTGTACTAGATAAACTTGGAAACATTATTGAGAAAATTGACTAGTTTTCATAATGTAAATCTGGATCTAGGAAATTAAAGTGTAGACGAACTGGATGGGTTACTAGTTAAAGCTGCAAGAAGTGTTGGAAGGTGAATCGGAGAGTGCTTGATGAATTTTATTAGTAAGATAGGCATAAATAAAGGCTGGTCAGATGATAAAAAATATTGTG
The DNA here is from genome assembly GCF_001813505.1 of Streptococcus sp. HMSC061E03. NCBI lineage: Bacteria > Bacillati > Bacillota > Bacilli > Lactobacillales > Streptococcaceae > Streptococcus > Streptococcus sp. HMSC061E03. The sequence continues at coordinate 899,234 of NZ_KV812784.1, read as the reverse complement.
TGACAGATCAAAATCAGCAAAAATATTTCTTGCGTGTTTCTGATAAGGAGAAGTTAGATTCTAAAAGATTTGAATTTGATATGATGGAGAAGGTGGCTTCTCTTGGAGTTCCTATGTGTAAACCGATTAGCATAGAACTCTGCGATGACGAAGTACATTCTTTACATGAATGGATAGATGGGAAAGATGCAAGAGAAACCATTTTAACTGTTTCAAAAGAACAACAATACATTTACGGAGTAGAAGCAGGAAGAATCCTCCAAAAAATTCATTCACTCCCTATTACAGAAGTTCGTGAAGATTGGGAGGTCTTTTATAATCGAAAAATTGATGACAAAATCTCCAAATACAAAGAATGTCCCGTTCAATATGAAAATGGTCAGACCTTTATTGAGTTTTTAAATGCAAATCGAGAGTTGTTAAAAGATAGACCTCAGGTTTTCCAACATGGAGATTATCATATCGGGAATTTCATGATTGGTGAAGATGGAGAAATTTATGTCATTGACTTTGATCGACTTGACATCGGAGATCCTTGGGAGGAATTCAATCGTATTGTGTGGTCTGCTCAAGTCTCTCCCTCTTTTGCGTCTGGTATGATAGATGGATATTTTGATCATAAGGTTCCAGATTTATTTTGGAAACTTCTTGCTATCTATATTATAAATAACATAGTTGGTGCTCTGCCATGGTCTGTTCCTTACGGAATCGAAGAAATAGCAGTAATGCAAAATCAAGCCAAGGAAATTTTAGAATGGTATGATGATATGAAGCAAATCATTCCTAGTTGGTATTTGATTGAGAAAAGGCTGAATAATAAAAGGGTTTAAATATCAATTTGAAAAAATGTCAAGATTATTTGCTCATATTATAACGAATTCAATTCTTTATTAATACCTATCGAGAATTATCTTGAAACTTGGAATGTTGTTTCGGGGTCAAGTTACATGAAAGAATATATTTTAAATTTAGAAAAAGAATTTTCTTTAATAGAAAATGGATTTAAAGAAGAAGAGAAAAGAGCTCTTGCTGACTATCAATCAAACGATAATGCGTATACCAAAGAATTAGCATTTTTAGCTTTTAAATCCAATGTATATCAAGTTAGAATGTACAGTGTATTTCTCTTTGGCCATTTGTTATCGTGTGAAGAAATTTTGATCTTTTTGAGGGATGAGGTTTCAAAGGATGACAATTGGAGAGTTCAAGAAGTATTAGCAAAAGCATTTGATGAATTTTGTAAGCAAACAGGTTATGAAAAATCTCTTCCGGTTATTGACGAATGGTTACAAAACAGTAATCCAAATGTTAGAAGAGCTGTTACAGAAGGTTTGAGAATATGGACGAGTAGACCATATTTCAAGGATAATCCAGATGAAGCTATTAAACGAATCGCAACATTAAAAGAAGATTCTAGTGAATATGTTAGAAAATCAGTTGGTAATGCTTTGAGGGATATTAGCAAAAAATTTCCAGAGTTGATCAAAGAAGAACTTGATAGTTGGGACGTTAAGAGTAAAGAGATTCAAAAAGTTTACAAGTTAGCAAGTAAATTTATTAAGTGACAATTATCAGCTATAAAGTTTGAAAAATGCTAACTATAAAATAGTTTCATTCTAAAGTTTAATTTTAAACAACAACTTAATCATTTTCGTTCTATAATATAGAAGTTTACTAGCACCACACGTAGAGTGTGTGAGTTTGTTAGTGAAACGTAGCTAATCCTCAAAAGGTTCATTGAACCTTTTGAGTCCGCCCATGCGAGAAGGTGCCCTGGGGTATAGCTGTCGTAGAGTAAGGAGTGTACGACGAAACGGTAGGTAAAAGCGTAAAAAACTTGTAATAAAAGGGATTGTAAAAAGCCTTGAGGTCAAGGCTTTTCTCGTGTACATAGGAAATATTAGAGCAAGAGTATAAGTTTAGTATCTTGGTTTGATAGATGGAATTGTTAGGGTTTAATTTCCATTTACCCTTTTATTTTTCTATGTTATAATATTTTAGAGTAGACGTAATCAGCTTTTAACTCTTCTCTTAGAGTGATGAATTCGTTCAATAATCTAATAACAAAGCTAAACTAGTCACTTTTTGTTCTATAATATAGATGCTTTCTAGCACCACGTTGAATCTGTAGTTCTGCTGGTAAAGCATAGAAATCTTTGAATGAAATATTTTTAAAGTGTTTGTATCCCAGCAAAGAGATAAAAAACGCCTATCTAAGTTGGTAAATAACTTTAGGAGGTTTATACGTTATGCTTAGATCTTATGTAACCAAGAAGCACTTATTCTTCTATTTTGTGGCGATTATGATTACTTGGCTGGAGGCTATCATTACACCAGCTTTGATTCAGTATATTGTCTCTAGTTTTACCAATCACCAGTTGCATTTGCTATGGCAGGTCTTGTTTTGGGGGATTGTTGGAAATTTGATTCTCTTGCTGGGTTTGGCGGGGAAACGTTATTACTATGCACGAGTGCTGACAGACTTCAAGTCGGGTATTAAGAAGGCTATCTTTCAGACTTTTCTATATAGCCGTCGGATAGCGGATGAAGAAGTTTTGTCAGACTTGGAAAATGATGTAAAACAGCTAGAAGATAATTTTATTGAGCCGACTGTTATTATCATTTCTTCTTTGGGATTTACAACCGTCTCTATCTGTTATGCTCTTTGGACTAATTTTTATCTTGGCTTGCTCTTTATCATTTTTTATTCGATACCTGTTCTTTGTAGTGGAATTGGCTCTAAACGTTTGGATAAAATTACGAAGGAGAAGTCCTTAGCTAATCAAGCCTATGTCTCTCAAGCAACCAATATGATCGCAGGTGCTCGTTCCATACGGTATTATCGGGGACAAAGCTTGTTTTACAAACTGTTTTCTAAAGATTTGCACAAGGCTCTAAAGGAAGAAATCGCCTATGAAAAGCAACGGACCATAAATAGTCTCTTTATCAATGGAATTGATGCTTTTTGCTCTGTTGCGCCCATTGTCATTGGTGGTTTCATGACCTATTATAACTACCTATCTGCAGCCAGCTTTGTAGGAATTTACCTCGTATCGTATAATATTGGCTATCAATTTCAGGAGTTATCTTATTTTATCAATACTAGAAAATCAGCCAAGTCTCTCTGTGATAAATATCAAAAATTGTTGGGAGTAGACTTGGATATGCCTTCTGTTCTCGAAGGTTCCGTCTTTCCTATCCAGTTAGAGAAAGTCAGTGTAGAGCGTGATGGTCAAAAAATCCTAGCCCCTTGTGATCTTACTATTGAGGAAGGTGAAAAGATTGCCATTATCGGAGAAAGTGGTTCTGGAAAAACAACCTTACTGAACCTAATCTATGGTGAAATTGAGCCTAGTCATGGTCAGATTCGTTACCATGGGCAAGAGCTAACCTCGGATGAACTCTATCAAGCAGGAGCCTACATTCTCCAGTCTAGTCATATCTTTGATGGTTTAAGCCTTGAGGAAAATATTGCTTTGGGACAAGAACTTGATACTGTAAGGATGGATGAAATCCTTCGGCAAACTGGTTTGAAAACTCTTCAAAACAAAAATCTTAGCAACCAGACTCTGTCAGGCGGTGAGAAGCAGCGCTTGGAAATTGCCCGTGCTCTCTATCACAATCGCCAATTTATCCTAGCTGATGAGGTCAAAGCCAATCTGGACTTTAAAAATCAAGAGAAAATCAGTCAACTTCTCTTCTCCCTCCCTCAAACACTTGTAGAAGTGATTCATCACTATAGTGAAGAGGACTTGAAGCGCTATGATAAGGTGATAAAACTGGAGAAATAGGTGGAGGTATAGATTTCAGAAAGGAGTGGCAGGTTCATTCTTTTTTGTGAGATAGATAATAAAAACTCTGTCTAAATATATCAGTACAATAACGTTAAACGAGGGATGTATCTAGTGAAAGTCTTACAGTAAGGAGTTTAAATATGAAATTCCATGAATTTGGTGATAAGAATTTGCCTCCTATCTTGCTGATACATGGCGGTGGCAGTTCTTGGTGGAATTATCTTCGCCAAGCACGGATCTTATCAGAAGAATACCGTGTTATTTTACCTACTTTGAATGGTCACGGTGAAGAGTACCAACTCGATTATGTTTCTACGGAAGATTCTGCTTTGGAGATCCTAGACTATATCAAAGAACACTGTGGCGGGAAGTTGTTTGCGATTGGTGGTGTTTCACTTGGTGGTCAAATTGCTATGGAGCTTTTGTCCTTAGACAGCGAAATTGCCGAGAAGGCCATCATAGACGGAAGCCTCTGTATTCCTCAACCAGGGTTAGCTAAACTCAGCATCTTTCTAGTATCACTATTTGGTAAACTGATGTTCAGTAAATTCTCTTGTAAACTTCAATTAAGCATGATGAACAAACTCTATCCTAAACTGGCCTATCCAGAGGAGATAAAAGCATATTATTTGGAGGATCTGCCAAGGACGCCTATCAAAACATTAGTGACTATTTACAAAACCTATATGGGGCGTTACAAGCTCAAGGATACGATTTCTGCTAGCAAGGCGCAGGTTCTGTATATCTACGGTGAAAAAGAATTAAACTGTGTGAAAGCATCAGCGAAATTATTTCAGCAGCTCCATCCCAATACGATCCTGTATGAAGCTAAAGGCTATAACCACGGCTATTTATCAGCTTATCTACCTCAAGAGTGGGTTGATTTGGTTGAGCCATTTTTAAAGAGCGATTCATTGGAAATGTTTAATGAATCTGATATGTAATAGGGAGGAATCTGATGCTAGGAGCAATAGTTGGAGACATTGTTGGTTCTGTTTACGAATGGGACAATATTAAAACGAAAGACTTTCCATTATTTCGTGAGGATTGTTTTTTTACTGATGATACGGTTATGACCTGTGCTGTTGCTGAAGCCATCATGAATGGCGGTCAGAAGGATGACTTTATTGATGCCATGAAGAAGTATGGTAGGATGTATCCTGATGCTGGTTATGGTGCTAGGTTTGACGCATGGATTCATAGCAATGACCGCGCCCCTTATAATAGCTTTGGCAATGGCTCTGCCATGCGTGTTTCTCCCTGTGCTTGGGTCATGGCTTGTTGCTATTGTGCACGAACAGGTACCTGGCCAACTAGCAGAGCTCTTGCTCGACTTTCCGCAGAGGTGACTCATAATCATCCAGAAGGCGTCAAAGGAGCTATGGCGACGTCTGATGCTATCTTTATGTGTCGGTATTACTTTGGGGGCTACTGTAGTGACTACGGGCAACCAATCAATGATAACCCTATAGAGTGTAAGAAACGTATCAAGGAAAAAATAGAGAAGGAGTATGGCTATAATCTTTCTCAATCTCTGAATGAAATTCGTCCTAGCTATCGTTTCAATGAAACTTGTCAGGATACAGTACCTCAGGCTATCATTGCCTTTCTTGAAAGTACAGATTTTGAAGATGCAATTCGAAATGCCATCTCTCTTGGTGGGGATAGTGATACTCTTGCTGCTATCACAGGAAGTATAGCAGAAGCAGCTTATGGCATACCTGATTGGATTAAAGATAAGGCCTATACCTATCTTGATGAGCCTTTAAAAGATGTGCTTAGGCGATGGGAGCAAGAAGTTTCAATAACATAACAGAGATTAGATAAAGACAACCAAAAACACTAAAGCGACGAGATAAGTAATAATCTCGTCGCTTTTTGCTTAATAGTTAATGTTGCTATGGATTTATTCAGGCACCTAGTTAGATTTTTGCTGATTCAAGAGGAGGATACAAGTCATTACTGAGATACAGGATACAAGAATCAGATACCAAAGATTTTCAAGACCAAAACCATGATTGACCATCAATCGGAATCCCCAAAAGGCTGGGAAAAGACGCCCGATTGCTTGAAGAAAATCAGGTAGTAAGTTGCTAGGAAACATGATTCCTGAGAGCATAATTGAGGGTAAAAAGACAAGTTGCGCTATCATGGTAAGCTTTGCTTGATTTTTTACAGTAAGGCCCAGTATACTTCCGATACTTAACGATACGAAAATGTAGATGCCCAGCGCGAGAAAGAATAGGGGAAGTTGACTCGGTAGACTTGCTTTAAATAAAATAGGAGCAAGTAGTAGGATCACTATGCAAGTCATTATCAAATGAACAAAGGCAGAGAGAACCATGGTCACCAATCCTAAGTGAATAGGCACACCATTTGCTTTATAAATCTTTTTTATGTCGCTTCCGTATGTATCAATCAAGGAAGCCGGTAAGCCGAGAAAGGCCCCCATGGAAACACTCATGACAATCATTGACTGTATGAGTGTGCTACCCATATTAGGTATAACGGAAGTAAAAATACCACCCATGAGAAGAAAGAAAATAAGCGGTACAATATAGTAAGTAACCAGGAGAGACTTACTTCGTATGTCCAATTTCCACTGTAATGCTAGGCTATATAAAAAACCATTCATTCCGATCCCCTCCTTGCCATTTCGATGAAATGCTGCTCCAGTGTGCCACGATCCACCTTAATATCCAGTATTTGGATATGTTTCTGTTTGCATTCTTCCAATAATGAAATCAAAGTGTCCTCGATCGTATCTGTTTCAAAAGATTTCTCTCCGTCCTGGGTCTTTAAATGGATGAAATATTTTCTTCCCAACCTGTCTGTCAGTTCTGAAGGAGTACCACAAAAGACAATCTTTCCACTATTCAAAATAGCAATGCGGTCACATAAGGTTTCAACTTCGGCCATATCGTGGCTTGCCAAAACAATTGTCTTGCCCTGTGATTTGAGCTTTCGGATTTGTTCATGGAGGGATAGTCTTCCTTCAACATCAAGTCCCGCTGTCGGTTCATCGAGAAAAATAATATCCGGATTACTGATAAGTGCAAGAGCAAGATGTAATCTTCTTTTTTGACCGGTGGATAATTCTATGTATTGCGACTCCTTCATTTCTTTTATGCCAAGGGCCTTTAGCATAGCATCATCAATGTATGTATGATTCCATTTTGCAAAGAGCTTTATGGCTTCCATCGGTTTGATGTGGATGGGTAGAGAGGAGGACTGTAGTTGAATTCCGGTTTTCCCGTTTACAATTATAGTGCCTTCATCATATTTTCTCAGACCTTCGATACATTCAAGCGTGGTTGTTTTACCAGCTCCGTTCACTCCGAGCAGAGCAAAGATTTCTCCTTGTTTGATTTGAAAATCGAGACCTCTAAGAACCATATTGCTACCATAACTTTTCTTTAATCCAGAAACCTCTATTGCGTCTTTCATGGTTCTACCTCCTCAAAGGGATTTGTTCCAAGCCTTGAAAAATAGACTTGTAAAGCAGGCCCTAAATAATCATTAACGATTTTTTGCTTTTCTTCCCAAGCGTTTGAGGCGGTATCGATATTCCCTATCTCCATCAACTTCGGAAGCATGCTCATATCACCATTTGTAAACTCCATAATCAAGCTCCAGTATTCTTGCACAACCTGTTGGCATTGTTCGCTTTCAGCTGGTACGTTTTCTTTCTGAAGCTCCACGATTTGATCACTTAGGCGGTTCAACCTATCCATAAAATCTTGCCCGCTTTTCTTGTCAAATCGACTGCGTATCTGGTCGAGCGTATCATCATCAAAGCGCTTAATGAGAGAGTAGGAGTCATTCTTCATCTGTAGATTGACGATGATGTCTGCATACTTCTTAAAATTGACCGTCTGTATTTGTAAAACTTCTGCCTTTAACTGCTCTATTGCGACTAAAGAATCCTTAAGTTGCTCTATATTTTTACGAAGAATATCTGCTTGCTCTGTAAGAGCCTTAGCAACATCATCAGGTGTTTTCAATGAGATCAAACGGCTCTTTATATCCTTGAGAGAAAAGCCTAGTGATTTTAAAGATAGAATCTGATGGAGTAGCACTATATCTTTATCGGTATAAAGCCTGCGACCTCCCTCACTTTCTGCCGATGGGGAAAGCACCCCTTCTTTATCATAGTATTGTAAAGTACGGACGGTAACCCCCATTTTCTTAGCAAGTTGCCCAACTGTCATAAATCCTTCCGGAATTGCTCTATATTTAGCCATCATTACCCACCTCCTCATACTTATTATACATCGTTACGTAAGGTCATGAACAAGATTATTTTTAAAAAATTTCCTTGACAAAAACTTTTTTATTTTCGAGAAAAGAAAGAGACTTCAGAGAAAAAAGAAGCATGTGACATAATAAGTCCTAAATATTGACGTAATTCCGACCCTTTAGAATATTATGGATCTGTATGTGTCATGATTTAGAAAAGCAAAGCACAAGTACAAGATAATCAATAGCAAACACAAGGTGATAGACAGAACAATCTATCACCTTTTTCCGTTTTAAAACTATTTGTCACCAGTTACGCACTCAAATTTCTTATCTCTTACAACTTTTATTTAGTGAAAGAGGAATCCATTTTTCACTTGAATCCCTTCTCTTATGTATGGTAGAATGTATATACAAATTGTATGTACAAAGGAGAGGTAGAAATGGCAAACACGAAAGCAGTGAATTTTCGAGCAGATGAGATGTTTTACCAGAAAACAAAAGAGGTACTTGCGGATCAAAAAATTTCTGTGTCAGATGTCCTAAATGCAGCACTTCGAAAAATTGCTAACGGGACTGTGGATCCAAGAGAATTTGTTTCAAGTGATTTGCAGAACACGCAGTATCAAGTGGCCTTTGAGGATTTGAAGAAGGAGATTTTAGTTGGGCACCAGGAAATTGCTCAAGGGAAAGTCACTTCTGTAGCCGATGTGAGAAAGGAATTTGGTCTTGACTAAGTTGAAACGCTATCAGGTCTTTCTTGCAGATCAGGCTAAGCAGGACTTGCGTGGCATTCACGACTATATTCTTGTGAATTTTTATAGCCAGCAAGCTGCAGATGGCAAAGTTGATTTGCTATTAAGTGCTCTTGAGACCCTAGAACTGTTTCCAGAAGCCTGTCCTCTGGTATCAAGCCGGGGCTATGGTGAGATGACGAATGATGGGAAACCCTATCGTTATATGCCAATAGAGAACTATCTCGCATTTTATTATATGGAGAAGCATACAGTGTATGTTGCTCGTATCCTCAGTGCAAAGCAGGATTGGGTCAAGATTTTTTATAAGTAGATTGAAGGACTTTGTGTTTAAAAGAGAGTAATAAGGAAATATGAAAAAATTTAAATGGCTTTTATGGATAATGTTTGTAGGAATTGCTCTGTATACTTTAGCATTCCTTAATGGATTTGGTGGTGAAACCATTCCCAAAAACAGAACAAAGGAACAGTACGAATTTGAAAAAACGTTTGAACCTTTGTTTAAATTTTTGGAGCAAGATAAGAAGGAGTTTACAGGATTAAAGGCATACACTAGTAGAGTTTATATAAAAAATCAAGATGAAGTAAAAAAATACGAAGTAGATTTAAATATCACTCAATCTGATATTAAAGGTGATTATACAATAACACTTGGCGAGGATAACAAAACTGTTCCGGTTACATATTCTAATGGGAAGTTAAATTATGGGTCGGAGGTAACTCCTTTATATGATGAAGAAATTCTTAATTTAGTGGTACAAAGAGATTTCTTTACTTCTTTAGATGTAAAGGAGACCTTTAAGAGTGCAGAAACAGAACTTCGTGAGATTGTATATCAGCCAGAAAATAACTCTGACCTCTATAAACATCTAAAAAGCAAATATGATTTACCAGAGGAAACAACATGTATAGTATTAGTAAATCATTCTAGCTCAACTATATATAGAGTAACTATTCAACTAAAATCTAATCAAAAGATTGTGCAAATTAGTAGTGTTATTTTTGAAAAAGAATGAGGTTTCCATGAACGAAATTGAAAAGAGTAACCGCCGAGTTGAAATGTCTGCAGTATTATAAGATGCATCGTAGAATTGGAATGATCACATTTGAAGGTATTCGTGAAATCGAATAAATTCTTTTAACTCAAGGGTAATTTGACTCTGATAAGCTTAGAAAGATAAATATGGATTTAAAATTTAAATATTCGAATATAGCAGTTTTTAGAATCGTTGAGTATAACAATAAAAAATTCATTTTAGATTCTACTTCGATAAAAGGAAAATCCTATTTCTTGGGTTGGCTTCCTAAGAAAGTTACTGCAAATATGGTTGAGTTATCTCCTTCCAATGACAGTTTTGAAATAAGATCTAAAACTCGGTTAGGAACATCTACAATAGCCATTATGGTTCAACCACTGGTCGGTATTTCCTATAGGTTCATGAAAAAGGCGTTTATCAGCTGGGGAGTCAGTCAACAAATTATTTTGAAATTAGGTATATTTGCTTTCTCTATGCTTTTATCCTATCTAATGGCGGTTTGGTATGGAAAACGTGCCAAACGGACATTTGACTCGAGAATTCCTAAAGATAGCAAATCATACTGTCTTGTTTTTGAACCAAAAGGGAAACGAATGATCGATTGGTATATCACGGTAATAGCTAATATTGTTTGTTTGAGTTTTTTTATCGGAACTAGTAATGGAACTGAAGGAGCATTATTGATTGTGAATGGTATTATATCGTGGTTTGGTTTTGTGTTTATGAGAATGCCACAAATCCCAGCGTACTATAAAACGCTGTCTTTGATTAAAATTGATGAGTTGTCAAAAGATAAAATGAATGAGGACCCCCATGTTAAAATCAAATAAGCTGATTATTTTTTTAATTTCTCTCCCTTTTCTGATGGTTATTGTTTTCTATTCTCTTAGTGAGCATCCTGGATATAGTGATGATGGGAATTTCGTCAGAAATCATGAGGCTGCTATTAAGAGTGAGATCATCGCACACTTAGCCCAGGAAAAGCAAGACATAAAATCTGTGACGCTCTTACCAAATACTGCTAGAGGAGAGTATGATAATGGTGGTGATGTGAGCGGACATTACCATATCTATTTTACAGCCTACGTCGATCATAATCGCGAGCGAACGATAAGTGTAGAACTATTCTTCCCAGATGCCAGCATTCCCCCATTTACCTTGTTTCCCCCTAACCCTTATAAAGACAAGGGCAAAAAGATGTCCAATTGGTTGATGGGGAATATTGAAGTATCGGAAGAACCCTCTAAATAGAAATAAGAACAAGTCATGATGAATAGAATAGTAGATGATCGGATCACTCTTATTCCTTATTATAGAAATGATGCCATCTCCCTTCTTTGGTATCAGGATAGTGAGGTTTGCAAACAAGTGGATAATACTGATCAGATTTACGATGTAACAAAACTTCATAAAATGTATGATTACCTAACTTCACATGGTTCGTGCTATTATATCCAATATGAGGGAGTGTTAGTTGGAGATGTGACACTTCAAGATAACTCGGAACTTTCTATAGTGATCAGCAAAGAGTATCAGAATTTACAGATTGGAAGACGATGTATTTCTGAAATGATACAGTTGGCCAAAGAGAAAAAAATGGTTAAGGTAACTGCTCAAATTTATCCTTTTAATACTCAAAGTCAAAGAATGTTTTTGGCTTTGGGATTTCAGAAAGTAGATGAAGAGTGGTATGAATATAAGTTGATTTAGGAAAGCTGTGTATTATTTTATGTATTTAAATAATAGTCCGTATTTTATATACTAAAGAATATTAAAGTGAGAATAAACTCATTAAAAACATATAATTGAAATAGGAGAAGAAATTATCTATCTTCTATGTCTGTAACCGTTTTTTCTGCTATAATATCACTAGATAGAAATGTGGGAGTTTCAATCATGGTTACAAAACGGTTTTTGAAAAATGTTATTGTTGCGATTGTCTCGGTTTTTATGTCCTTGGCCATTGTTCAAGGGGCTCAAGCTGAGCAAACGGGCCTCGATTACCAGAGTCTTCATCTACTGCCTTTTAATGGCAGTAAGCAGCTCGTACTGGGAGATTTTGATCATTTAGTTCGTGCGACCTCAGCTCATATTCAGTTGCAGGACAAGGATGAGCCAAAGAAAAAAAGAGAACCACGTCTCAACTATAATCCGGTTGGCTGGCACAATTATAAGATTGCTTATGGAAACAAAGGGAAGAAGGCCTGGCTGTTCCATAGAGGACATCTGATTGGCTATCAATTTAGTGGACTGACTAATGAAGGGAAAAATCTGGTTCCTTTAACTGCCTGGACCAATACGGGGAATTATAAAGGGACAGCGGATAGTAATGTGGAAGGCATGCTCTATTACGAGAAACGACTCGATAGTTGGCTGGCCACCCACCCCAATTATTGGCTAGATTATAAGGTGACGCCTGTCTACACGGGGGATGAATTGATTCCTCGGCAGGTGACCTTGCAATATGTGGGAATTGATCGAGATGGCAACCTTTTACCTATCCATCTAAGTAGTCCCAAAGAGTCGGTAGATGCTTATGGGATCACCACCGTGACCTTGGACAACTACTCTAAGAATGCGACCATTGACTATCTGAAGGGGACTGCCAAGCCATCTTTAGTGCCGACAGAACCAAGTAGCCAACCACAACCAGCCAGCCCTTCTGTAGAGACGCAACCAAGTCAAGCCCCTCAACCGAGTCAAGCAGTAGAGCCAGTTCAGCCAGTCCAACCTGTCGAGCCTGCAGCACCAACTCCTCAACTAGCTCCAGTTGTTTATGTGGCCAGAAATGGGAGTGCGGATGTTTATTGGTATTCTAAAGATAGCATGCCACGAAATACCAACTTTGCGAAAGTAGTTGAAATGTCAGAAGAGCAAGCGCTAAGTCTTGGAAAGCGGCATACAAGTAAGGAATAAGTATCAGTCATTTAGATGATGAGAAAGCCCCCAAATGGTGGGCTTTTTGTGTGGCATTACAATCTTAAAAAGTTAGAGGTCTAATATTCTCTCAAGATCTTGCAAACGTTTTTATAAAGTAGTATACTAGAAATAGTTTATGGAATCGTTTGCATAAAACGGTAAATGATGAACAGAGAGAAAAGTAGGAGACGAGACAGATGGAATTAACAGCGATTTACCACCGGCCTGAATCGGAGTATGCCTATCTTTATAAGGATGGCCAGCTCAACATTCGCATCCGCACCAAGAAAGAAGATATCAAACGGATTGTCTTGCACTATGGGGATCCTTTTATTTTTATAGAGGATCTATATGAGGCGACCAAGGAAATGGACAAGGTGACGACCGACGACCTCTTTGATTATTGGCAAGTGTCGGTATCTGTCCGCCATGCCCGGATCCAGTATCTCTTTGAATTAGAGGACACAGCGGGAGAGAAGATCTTGTACGGAGACCGGGGTGTGGCAGCCTACAACAAGGAGAACCTGGACTTCGTCATGAACGGTTTTAAGCTTCCTTTTATCCATGAGATTGATGGGTGTGCTGTACCGGACTGGGTGGCGCAGACGGTTTGGTATCAGATTTTTCCTGAGCGCTTTGCCAATGGGAATCCAGCCATTTCACCAGAAGGTGTTCGTCCTTGGGATGCCTCTATTGCTCCTCAAGTATTGGATTTCTTTGGTGGTGATTTGCAAGGGATCATCGATCATCTGGACTACTTGCAGGAGTTAGGAATTACAGGGCTCTACCTTTGCCCGATTTTTGAATCTCCAAGCAACCACAAATACGATACCATTGATTATTTTGAAATTGATCGACATTTTGGAGATAAGGAGACCTTCCGCCAGCTAGTGAAAGAGGCCCATGCGCGTGGGATGAAGATTATGCTGGATGCCGTCTTTAACCATATTGGCTATGATTCACCCCAATGGCAGGATGTGGTCAAATACGGGGAGGATTCGATTTACAAGGACTGGTTCCATATTAAGGAGTTTCCTGTCTCCTCAGAAAATCTGTGGAATAGTCGCGACTTGTCTTACCATGCTTTTGCCTTTGCGGGCTATATGCCCAAGCTAAATACGGCTAATCCTGAGGTGAAGGCCTATCTCTTGAAGGTTGCGACATACTGGATTGAAGAGTTTGATATCGATGCTTGGCGGCTGGATGTGGCTAATGAAATCGATCATCAATTCTGGCGAGATTTCCGTAAGGCGGTCTTGGCCAAGAAGCCAGACCTCTATATCCTCGGGGAAATCTGGCATTCGTCCCAACCTTGGCTTAATGGTGATGAGTTCCATGCGGTGATGAACTATCCCCTTTCTGAGAGTATCAAGGATTATTTCCTGCGGGGGCATAAGGAGACGCAACGCTTCATTTGGGAGATCAATAGCCAGTCTATGTACTACAGGCAGCAGATCTCTGAGGTGATGTTCAACCTCTTGGACTCCCATGATACAGAGCGTATCCTGACGACGGCCAAAGGCGATCTTCAGTCCGTCAAGTCTGCTCTTGCCTTCCTCTATCTGCAACGAGGAACGCCATGTATCTATTATGGAACGGAGCTAGCCCTCATTGGTGGTCCAGACCCAGATTGCCGCCGTGTCATGCCTTGGGAGCGCGTGTCAGAAGACAATGACATGCTGAACTTTATGAAGGACTTGATCCAGCTCAGAAAAGAAGTAGCGGGCGTTATCCAGCATGGTAAAGTGAGTCTGAAAGAAATAGAGCCAGATGTAGTAGCAGTAGAATGGCAGCATGAAGGACAGCTCCTTAAAGCCTACTTTAACCACTCCAAGAAAGACATTGTTCTAGAAAGAGGACAAGCAGATCTGATCAGTCTGGGGAGCGTCTCTGGTGAACAATTAACCATCCAACCAAATGGATTTGTTATTTATAGGGAAGAGCAGTAAGAAAGAAGCCTGGAATCGAGAGATTGCGGGCTTCTTTTTATAAATAGTATCTTTATTCGCACCCTTATATTATAATAGGAGATGAGAAGGGGGAAGACAGTGATGAAGATCTTAACAATCAATCCTATTTCGGTTAAAAAAAGAATGATGGAATTTCTATTCGATTATCTTTTCATTCTAGCTTATTTAGTACTTCTGTTTTTAGGTTCGATGCTTATTTACATTATCTTTTTTAATGGCGTCCCAGAGTTTACAGAAATTCAGTCACAGTGGCTTGTATTTTTCACCTCTGTTTTGCCAATCACGCTCCTTTTCACATTCTTGGATTATAAAAATGATGGCAGTTTTGGGAAGGTAAAAGTGGGACTGGAACTGGTCTACCAGAAAAAAACAGTGCAGGCAAGCTTGATTAGAAATGTCATCAAATTTTTTCCTTGGCAACTCGGTCATATGGGCACGATTCATGGCTTCTATAGTGAGTTTGATGTGTTATCCATTAGCCTCTCTATTTCGGCGACTCTCCTTGCAGTTTTGCTACTGGTAATGACGATGTTTCGGAATGATAAGAGGCACCTAGGTGACCTGCTAGCCCATACGCAAGTACAACTAAAAGGTGACTAGGATGAAATTTTAGGTTGTCGATAGGAACAAATAACCAAATTAATTAGGCAAAAAAAACTAAAGGTATTCATGATGAAAAAATTTTTTATATTTATTTTTACGATGTTTGGATTGATGGTGGGATTGATGGTAGGATGGGTAGTTTTTATGGGATATAGTTATCAAAGAAGTTATAATGAATGGA
>NZ_KV812784.1:866090-883636 GCF_001813505.1 Streptococcus sp. HMSC061E03 | reverse complement strand
ATCAAAGAAGTTATAATGAATGGAAAAATTCATATTCAGGATCAAAAGTAACTTTTCCTGCACAAAAATACTCTTCTTCAAGTTCTAGTACGGAGTATGATTATAAAAAATCAAATACAAATTATGAACAAAATTCTTCTTCAAGTACACTCGATGAAGATATACCAGATAATTTGGTTCCATATGTAAAAGAAGCTAGGTCTATGTTAAAATATTTCACTTATTCAAAGCAATCTTGCAAAGAGAGTCTTATGCGACGGTATAAGCTTTCAGAGGATGATGCACAGTATGTGGTAGACAAGCTTGATATTGACTGGAAAGAGCAAGCGCTTTTAGAGGCAAAAGGATATTTAAGGTCTCCTTTTTCAAAAGAAAAATTAGTCTGGCAACTTATCAATATGGAGAAATTTACTCAAGAAGAAGTTGACTATGCTATGGAAAATATTAGTTCTGATTGGAAAGAGGAGGCTGTAAAAAAGGCTGAAGATTATTCAAAGGTTGCTAAATTAACAAAAGAAAGAGTATTTGAGTTGCTTATAAATGTTGACAAATTTACTCAAGAGGAAGCCGAGTACGCAATAGAACATGCAAAAATAGATTGGACGAATTAAACAATAGTTCTAGTGGTGATCTGAAGACCTTAAAAGACGCTAAAGAATCTAAAGTACCTAGGATAGAATATTAATAAAAGTGGCATAATGATGATCAAAACAAGCTTTTTTATCTATAATTGCTACTTGAGCAGTGATGATTACTTAAAACAAAAGGAAAGTGTTCCAGAGTAAATCGGAAATCAATATACGTCATGAGATTTAATGATTAAGAGACAGAGTGAGGGATGACTTGCCCTTGCTCTATTTTCCAAAATCCTATAGTTGTACTTTCCTCTACATAGGTGTATAATGTGTCCTTAGATAAACAAAATAGGAGTTTACTATGGAATTAAAAGATTTCACAGAAAAAGAACAAGAACAAATCAACCAGGGATTGAGTACAGCTGAGATTTCTGATAAAGAAGCAGCGAAGAAGTTGCTTGCTCTTGTACCGCAAGAATGGATCAAACGCATTCCTTTCTTTGTTAGAGGGCATGCGACGACCAAGACAGTTGAGCGTGTAGCTATGCGCTATCCTGAACTCTATGCCGTGGCCAAGCGCCAAGGAGACCTTCCTGAAAAAGAACGGGAAGAATTGCGTGTCATCATGACAGAAGTCTTTGAAGAAAAGATGAACAAACACAAGATTAAATAATCTTATATAATACTTTGTTATTTTTTTATCACATAATTGAACGAGTGATTGCAGTTGAAATATTGCAGTCGCTTTTTTTATTCACTAGTATGAAGACTTTTACACTAGTAAATAAAAATGAACAATATTTCATGGTATAATACTAATGAATGTAGTTCAAGAGGAATCAAGTATTCCATTGGAGAAAACAAGTAAAGGTATTCACTATGAAAAGATTTTTGATATTTATTTTTTCGGTGTTTGGATTGTTCGTAGGATGGATAGCTATTATGGTATATAGTTATCAAAGAAGTTATAATGAATGGAAAAATTCACGTTCAGGATCAAAGATAACTTATCCTGTACAAGAATACTCTTCTTCAAATTCTAGTACGAATTATTATGATTATAAAAAATACTCTTCTTCAAGTTCTAGTAAGACTTCAAGTTCTAGTACGAAGTATTATGATTATAAAAATTCAAATAAATCTACAGATGCATATGTAAAAGCTCTCTTTTTGTCAGAAAATTCTCATTTATCGAAACAGAAAATTGAACAAGATCTAACAAGGTGGTATTCAGAGGATGCTTGCCAGTACGCTATGAATAAACTTAATATAGACTGGAAAGAGCAAGCTGTTTTAAAAGCAAAATCACTTCAAATGTTTCATTTTTCAAAAGAAATGTTAGTTTGGCAACTTGTAAATGATGATTTATTTACTCAAAAAGAGGCTGACTATGCTGCAGAACAAGTTCATTTCGATTGGAAGGAGAACGCTGTGAAAGAAGCGGAATCTTATGCAAACGGTAGCAAAATTTCGAAAGAAAAGATATTAGAAATACTTGTTGAAAATAGAAAATTTACTCAAGAGGAAGCGGAGTACGCAATAGAACATGCCAAAATAGATTGGGATGACTAAAATATAATAGGATGACTAAAATATAATAGTGATATGTTTTTATCTAAATATTCTTCCATTACAAACAAATTTGTCAATAAAAACATTTTTAACTTTTAGAACTTTACAGAAAAAGAACAGGAACAAATCAACCAAGGTTTGAGTACAGCTGAGATTTCTGATAAGGAAGCGGGTAAGAAGTTGCTTGCTCTTGTACCGCAAGAATGGATCAAACGCATTCCTTTCTTTGTTAGAGGGCATGCGACGACCAAGACAGTTGAGCGTGTAGCCAAGCAATACCCTGAACTTTATGCCGTGGCCAAACGCCAAGGAGACCTTCCTGAAAAAGAAGGGGAAGAGCTCCGCAAAATTATGACTGGCATTTTTGAAGAAAAGATGAACAAACACAAGATCAAATAATCTTTTATAACACTTTGTTATTTTTTATCTCACAAATGAACGAGTGATTGCAGTTGAACTATTGCAGTCGCTTTTTTGTTTACTAGTATGAAGACTTTTACATTAGTTAATAAAAAAGAAGAATATTTCATGATATAATACTAATGAAAGTAGTTCAAGAGGATGAAAGATTCCATTGGAGAAAAACAAGCAAAGGTATTCATTATGAAAAAATTTGTTATATTTATTTTTACGATGTTTGGATTGATGGTAGGAATGTTAGCTTTGATGGCAATTGAGTATCAAATAAGTTATAATAAATGGATAAATTCACGTTCAGGATCACAGCTGACTAAACCTGTACAAAAATACTCTTCTTCAACTGATGGAAATAAGGATGATTTTGAATCATCAAAACAAGAATACGCTTCTTCAAGTGACAAAAAAAATAAGGATGATTTAGAATCATTAATGAATATGTTTAAGAAAAGAGTTTATCCTTTACCTTTACTAGATGCAGAATATACAAGTGCATATGCAACAGCTAAAGAATTTTTAAAGAAATCTCCTTTATCGATGCAGCAAATTAAAAATGATCTTACTAAGAATGACAGGTATTCAGAAGATGCTTCCCTGTATGCTATCGATAAGCTTAATATAGACTGGAAAGAGCAAGCACTTTTAAAAGCAAAATCATATCAAATGTATCATTATTCAAAAGAAAAGTTAGTTGATCAACTTATAAAATTTGATCTATTTACTCAAGAAGAGGCTGACTATGCTGTGGAGCAAGGTCATTTTGATTGGAAAGAGGAAGCTGTTAAAGCAGTGGAATCTTTTGGAAGCGGTGGCAACTATTCGAAAGAAAGATTATTAGAAAAACTTGTTGAAATAAGAAAGTTTACTCAAGAGGAAGCGGAGTACGCAATAGAACATGCCAAAATAGATTGGTCTGATTAAACGATAATTTTAATTTTGATTTTTGTAACATATTAAAGAGCTGGACAGTCTGCCAGCTCTTTTTTGTTACTTATAAACTTTTCTCATTTCGTAAAAAATAGTTGGAGCAAAGCTAGTTTTAAACTATAATAGAGGAAAAGGATTATCGATATGAAAAATTTATAGAACAAACATTTTAATCAATAGAGAAGGAACCAGTTTATGAAACCATCTAAAAAATTCATGCTCCTTACTAGCTGTGCCTTGGCGATCTTTGCTTTAGTGGCTTGTAGTAGCAACCAAAAGCAATACAAGGAAAAGCAGGCAAGTTCCACTGTACAGAAATCTAGTTCAGATAAGGAGCGCTACAAGGGAAGCTACAGCAACCTCAACAGCAAGGCGAGTGTCGAAGAAGTGCGGACTCTCTTGTCTGCTTATTTGGATCAGGACAGTGTAGATAAATTTCTGGGTCTAGTAACGGACTACGATAGCATTGTCGGCTCGGTCGGCTTGACGGGTGACTTTAGCACCTTCAAGAAAACAGACTACAATGTTGAGAAGATCAGTGACTTGTGGACCAAGAAAAAGGGTGATTTCGTCGGGACCAACTGCCGGATCAATAGTTATACTCTTCTGAAGAACCGCATCGAGATTCCTAAGATGAAAGCGGATAGTGAACTCTTGTTCGTGGATAATGATGCCATTGAAAAAGGGAATATCTTCGATGATGCAGATAAGGAAGCCTTTAACATACTGTATTCACGAGTTCCGACAGAAGCGACAACGGATGTCAAAGTCCATGCCAAGAAGATGGAAGAGTATTTTTCTCACTTCAAGTTCAATGAAAATGCGCGCATGCTTTCCGTTATTGTTCATGATAACCTAGATGGCAATACCCTTTTTGTCGGTCACGTCGGTGTCTTGGTTCCTGCCAAGGACGGCTATCTCTTTGTCGAAAAGCTGACATTTGAAGAGCCCTATCAAGCCATCAAGTTTGCGACTAAGGAAGATGTCTACAAATACTTGGAGACCAAGTACCAAGACTATACAGGCGAAGGTCTAGCTAAGCCCTTTATCATGGATAATGAAAAATGGGTTGAGATGAAGTAGAGGATGAAAGACAGCGTGTTAGAATACAGAAAGATAATGGAGTATGCTCCGATTCTATATGTGCTCGTTTTCTTGCTCTTTTTCAGTCTTCTACTTTACCTGAGAAGAAGGGCAATCGTGAAACGTAGTGGTGGTCCCTTCTTTGCTCCCTTCCATATTAACCGTGGAATCTTCTATATCCATGTCGCTCTGTGTTTCAGTCGGCGAATGATCCCACTGAAAGAGATCAAGCGAATCACGTATGTAATTTTTCGTGGACGATCTGGTGGCGGGGCTCGCTATGCTTTCTATATTGAACTCAGAAATGGAAAGACCGTTCCCTTCTTTTTTGGAAAAAGTAAGCGGAATGAAGAGCTAGTGGAGAAGCTCAAACGAAATGCAGGTAAGTATGGGTTTAAGGTAGATAGCACTGGAAATTAATTGAAAGAAAAAGGAATCACGAATGAATAGAAAGCAAGCCCTATCTATGTATTTGTTAGGGACCTTTGGTCAAGTATTAGGAGTCAGCCTTCTGGTTTGTTTTTTAAGAGCAGGAGGAGTCAAGGTTGATTTTACATCACCATTTGGGATCATCGCTATTATTGTAGGTGGCTTGTCATCAGCTTTGTGGGGCAGTCTTGCAAGCATTAGTTACCATCAATCTAGTTTCAAACAAGTTCTAAAAGATTTTTTTCAAGTCAAAGACAGTTTAGCAAATTATTGTTTAGTGCTCATTTTCTTGCTGTTCGACTTTTTCCCTTTTATCTTTGGTGGTCAGATCACCACTCAATCGTTGGTCTTGCCAGTAGTGCTTTTTTTCAAGGCTCTTCTTTTTGGTGGAGTTGAAGAAATTGGCTGGCGTTATTTCTTTCAACCAACTTTGGAAGAAAGAATACCTTATCTTTTAGCTACTTTGATCACCTTTTTAGCTTGGTCTAGCTGGCATCTTTTTTACTTTTACATTGATGGTTCTTTAGCTGTCATTCAGTTGTTTCCGTTTCTAGTTGGACTGCTAACTAACTGTTTTATCTTATCGGCCTTGTATCATAAAACGAAAAATTTATGGATCTGTGTCATGACTCATGCCTGTATTAATTCCTTGTCTCAGATTCTAGTGAATGAAGATGGATGGCTATCTCTAGTCAGTAAATTTTTTATTATTAGTTTAGCAATCATGATTGCAAGAAAGAAGTCTGTAACTCTAAAGGAGGAAAAATGAGCAAATCTATTTCAAAACAATCAGTCTCTATCTGGTATGCACTGACTGCCCTCCTAGCTACCTTTCTAGTAGGCCAAGTGATCCTTTGGTTTTTCCCAGATAGGAGTAGTATGGGGGCCTCACTACTGTTTATCCTAATGAACTTGATTCCCATGATTACTGCGGCTGTCTTTTCTCTTGTGTTGAGGGAAGTTAACTCCTTGGGTGATTTTTTCAAAAAGATTTTTCTTCAAAAAGAAAGTTCCCTATCCTGGATCCTAGCTTTCTTCATCCCCGTCATCTATTATGGGATTTCCATCTTGCTTATGAATGTTCGCTTTACTGGGAACTCCCTCTTGGCCTTCTTCCTCTATTTTCCTTGGACCTTTTTATATGGAGGTCTGGAAGAAGTCGGTTGGCGTTGGTTTTTACAAGAGCATCTTTCCTTTAGTAAGCACTTTATACCTAAAATGATGGTTCTTTCCATTGTCTGGTTCCTCTGGCATATTCCTATCTATCAACTCCCTTGGATTACAGCAGGTTCGTCCAACTATCTCATCTTTTACCTGATGATTTTAGGGAATACCTTCCTATTTGGAGCGCTCAAGGAGTACTCGAAAGGAGCTGTCCCTTGTATCCTCGCTCATATGCTAATTGATAGTCTGGCTGTCCTTATGCTGGTTCAAAGTTCTCTTCCTCAGATTATCCTTCTAGTTATTTTCGAAATCCTAGTAGCCTCTTGGCTAGTGGCTATACGAAAATCAGAGAAATAGAATTGTAACTTTTTCGGTGGGAGTCTGTCATCTTTACCCTTTAGGACTTCAATGTAGACTCCATAAAATGCTATAATCAGTTTAACGAAGAACCTAGAGATAGGATCAAAGTATCAACACAGTGTTATTCTTATCTATAATGAGAGAGGGGGAAAACCATGCAAAAAACCTTTCAGTTGTTGCGAAGAGGAGATATAGAGGGAGTCCGTCAGATATTGGATAAAAAGCCTGAAGAAGTCAATGCTGTTTCGGGTGACAAACCTAAAAGAGATCAGGGACAGTCGCTCCTTCAAGTCGCTATCAAATCGGGACATTTAGATATTGCAGACTTACTTCTTGATAGAGGAGCAGATCTTAACTTTATTGAAGAGCCGACAGAGCTGAATCCATTTTGTCAACCAGTCCTCCAAACAGCGGGTGGACGAGCTGTATTTGACTGCCGGCGCATGATCAAACGCTGGAATGGTCAATATGAGATGTATTCGTCTAAGGAAAAGGCTGACCAGTCTTTCAAGGTTTTTGAGAAAATGTTGGAACTTGGGGCCGATATCTCTCAGAAGGACAGCCATGGTGGGACTTTGTTGCAAACTATTTTAATTGAAACCAAGGAAGTTCTGCCATCTTATTATTGGAAAACAAAAGAAACAAGCGATAATGTCCTCATAACGGATGAATTACGTCATGATTTAAATCGTATTTATGATCTATTAATTCGTTACGGTGTGACTGCGGATGAAATAGCGGTCTATCAGAAGATTCCCCTCAAAGAGCTTTACCAAGACAGTCCGACCATGGAGTTCTTAAATCGGTTAGATCAAGGCAGATCTTGATAAGCATTTGAACTACTAGTTAAAAGAGCCTCAGGGCTCTTTTTGCTTGGTCTGACAAAGTTAGAAGTAGTAGGAAAATGTTAGACCGGATTTTCTTAAAAAAATGGATACAAATTCTAGATGAAATAGAGTATACTAGTTTATGAAAGAACAAGATTTTTAAGTACCTAATTTAGGAGGGCAGTTTATGTCTCAAGAAACTTTCATCATGGCGATTGACCAGGGAACCACTAGTTCGCGGGCTATCATTTTTAATAAAAAAGGCGAGCAAGTTAGCTCTAGTCAAAAGGAATTCACTCAGATTTTTCCGCAGGCTGGTTGGGTGGAGCACAATGCCAATGAAATTTGGAACTCGGTGCAGTCGGTGATTGCTGAGGTTTTTATCGAAAGTGGCATCAAGCCCAATCAAATAGAGGCAATCGGCATTACCAATCAGCGAGAAACGACAGTTGTTTGGGATAAGAACACGGGGCTTCCTATTTACAATGCCATTGTCTGGCAATCACGGCAAACTGCTCCACTGGCTGAGGAACTTAAAAACCAAGGCTATGTAGAAACCTTCCATCAAAAGACAGGTCTAGTTATCGATGCCTACTTTTCAGCGACTAAAGTTCGTTGGATTTTGGACCATGTAGAAGGGGCGCAAGAGCGTGCGGAGAAGGGCGAATTGCTCTTTGGAACCATTGATACTTGGCTGGTCTGGAAGCTGACGGATGGAGCTGCCCACGTGACAGACTATTCCAATGCTGCCCGTACCATGCTTTACAATATCAAGGAACTGAAATGGGACGATGAGATTTTGGAAATCCTCAACATTCCTAAAGACATGCTTCCTGAAGTGCGTTCAAACTCTGAAATCTATGGCAAGACAGCTCCTTTCCATTTCTACGGTGGACAAGTGCCGATTGCAGGGATGGCGGGGGACCAGCAGGCTGCTCTCTTTGGTCAATTAGCCTTTGAACCTGGTATGGTCAAAAATACTTATGGAACTGGATCTTTCATCATCATGAATACGGGTGAGGAGATGCAGTTGTCAGAAAACAACTTGCTGACGACGATTGGTTATGGGATCAATGGCAAGGTCTACTACGCCCTTGAAGGATCTATCTTTATCGCTGGAAGTGCCATTCAATGGCTCCGTGATGGCCTGCGTATGATAGACAATTCACCTGAATCTGAGGCCTATGCTTTGAAGTCCCAGAACCAGGATGAAATCTATGTGGTCCCTGCCTTTACGGGTCTTGGAGCACCATATTGGAATCAAGAGGCGCGTGGTTCTGTCTTCGGACTTACCCGGGGAACGACCAAGGAAGACTTTATCAAAGCAACCCTTCAATCCATTGCCTATCAAGTACGCGATATCATCGACACCATGCAGGTAGATGCAAAAACTCCTATCCCTGTCTTAAAAGTAGACGGAGGGGCAGCGAAAAATGATTACTTAATGCAGTTTCAGGCAGATATTCTTGGGATTGCGATTGCCCGCGCGAAAAACCTGGAAACAACGGCTTTAGGAGCAGCCTTCCTAGCAGGTCTGACCGTAGGCTATTGGAAGGACTTGGAAGAATTAAAATCTCTTCATGGAGCAGCCCAAATCTTTGAACCCAAGATGAATGAATCCCGAAAGGAAGAGCTGTACAAGGGGTGGAAGAAAGCAGTCAAAGCCACTCAAGTATTTGCGGAATCTGATGACTAAAGGGACCCATCAAACGAATAGTTTAAGAGAAGCCTTCGAAAGAAGGCTTTTTATGTAGCTTTTACAGAATAGAACAGTTATCTGTTTGGCTAAAAGCTTTACTCTATTTCACGCTTTCGTTCATTTATCACTAAATAAAAATATCATATAAATAAACTTTTTTTAAAAAATAACAGGCCAGAGTTTGACACTTTTTTCACAAAGGAGTATACTGTTAGCATAGTTTTGTCGGAAATTTATAATAGACCCCATCAAAACTAGTTGTCAACCCTTGCTGTTCTGATAGGAACGTTTGCTGGTATCGTTGATACCAAGGAGGAATCATATGTCTAAAGTAGCTATTGTCACAGGTGCTGGTCAAGGAATCGGTTTTGCAATCGCAAAACGCTTGGTGCAAGATGGCTTTAAGGTTGGAGTATTGGACTACAATGCTGAAACAGCTGAAAAAGCAGTTGCTGAGTTATCGGCTGAAAATGCTTTTGCGGTTGTTGCTGATGTATCTAAAAAAGAAGAAGTGGCTGCAGCTTTCCAAAAGGTTGTTGACCATTTTGGAGATTTGAATGTTGTCGTAAACAATGCAGGTGTTGCGCCAACTACACCACTTGATACAATTACAGAAGAACAATTTACACGTACATTTGCTATTAACGTTGGTGGCGTGATTTGGGGTGCTCAAGCTGCACAAGCTCAATTCAAAGCGCTTGGCCATGGCGGAAAAATCATCAATGCAACTTCACAAGCAGGTGTTGTCGGAAATCCAAACTTGACTGTTTATGGTGGTACTAAATTTGCAGTTCGTGGTATCACACAGACTTTGGCGCGTGACTTGGCTGATTCAGGCATCACTGTCAATGCCTACGCACCAGGTATCGTCAAGACTCCAATGATGTTTGACATTGCCCATGAAGTTGGTAAGAACGCAGGTAAAGATGACGAATGGGGTATGCAAACATTCGCTAAAGATATCACTTTGAAACGTCTTTCTGAACCAGAAGATGTAGCAGCGGCTGTCAGCTTCCTTGCTGGACCTGACTCAAACTACATCACAGGTCAAACCATTATCGTGGATGGTGGTATGCAATTCCATTAAGATGAAAAAAGAGGTTGGGATCAACATCCTAACCTCTTATTTTGTGCGTTCACAATAAAAGAAACGGAGATCAAAAAAACCACTCCCGAAAGGGAAGTGGTTCTGTGTTGGTTCTTATTTGAGACCGTATTTTTTGTTGAAACGATCCACACGTCCATCTGCTTGAGTGAACTTTTGACGTCCTGTGTAGAATGGGTGTGAGTCTGATGAAATTTCAACACGGATCAATGGGTAAGTTTCACCTTCGAATTCAACAGTCTCGCTAGAGTACTTAGTTGAACCGCTGAGGAACTTGTAACCAGTAGTAGTGTCCATGAAGACAACAGGGCGATATTCTGGATGGATATCTTTTTTCATTTTGCAATATTTCCTTTCTGCCATGGTCTCTTTCCGAGCCATAGATTGTTACTAAGCTAGTTTACCAAATTTCCAAGATCTTGACAAGTATTTTCACTAATTTTATTTAAATTTATGA
This sequence comes from Streptococcus sp. HMSC061E03, assembly GCF_001813505.1. Classification (NCBI taxonomy): domain Bacteria; kingdom Bacillati; phylum Bacillota; class Bacilli; order Lactobacillales; family Streptococcaceae; genus Streptococcus; species Streptococcus sp. HMSC061E03. The sequence goes on along the minus strand of NZ_KV812784.1, from coordinate 873,021 downwards.
TCAAAAAAATCACCCTGGCTAAGCCAAGGTGAATCTAATCTTATTATTGTTCAGATTGATTTGGATCTTTTGGTGCTTCAACTGGTTGATCAGCTTGTCCCTCAGTGTGTTCGTGTGATTCTTTTTTGATTTCATTTACAGCAGTTTTTACAGTAGAAGTTGTCACGCGTCCAACAGATTGGGCAAATCCTTTACCAGATTCAGAAAGTTCTTCGAATGTTCCTTTTGTGATTTTACCACCTGACATCGCCAAGAGACCAGTTACAACAATAGCGATTGATGCGATCAAAGCAAGGATCAAACCAAAGCCAATTGAAACGCCATAACCATTGAAGTCAACAGCGTACTTGTTCACACCGAAGACATCGATCAATGTTACGATAGTTGAGAGAGCTCCTGCTACGATAACACCAATTGCAAAACCTTTTGGTAGTGAAGATTTTACATCGTTCAAGCAAGCAAGGACAATCGCAACGACTGCGAAGATAATAACAAACCATCCATCTCCGCGAAGGCCATTCCAGGTGTATGAACCAAAATTTCCAGCATTAAGGTTTGCCCATGGCAAGAAAGAGCTAAGAATCGCTACCGCAAATGAAAACCCCATTACCAAGATAAAAAGGCTGAGAAACCGTTCTCAGCCTTCGTTTGTGCGTGCCACTTCTTGTAGCTCTTGGTAGATTTGGTCGTTTTCCTCAAGAGAGTAGGAGTTGGCTCCACTAGCTAGTGGATGGCCACCACCATTATGACGTTTGGCAATTTCGTTGATCACTTTGCGTTTGCTACGCATCCGGACACGGAAGTGACCGTCGGCCTGCTCGACAAAGATAGCCCAAACAGACACGGTATCAATGCGCCCAGGGGCTCCGACAATTGCAGCAGTCTCTGAATCACGTAGATCGAATTTCTTTAAGAGTTCTTGTGTCAAGGTCACACGCGCAGCGCCATGTTCATCGATCTCGAGATGGTCATAAACATAGCCTTGAAGCTTAGCAGTTTTGAGATTGATCGTATCCATCTGACGAGCAAGTGCTGTAAAATCAAAGGGAATGCTTCGAAGAAAGGCAGCGATCTCAAAGGTTCGAGTCGAAGTAGTAGGATAAAGGAAGCGACCCGTATCGCCGACAATCCCAGCATAGAGAAGACGCGCAGCACTTACAGGAAGTTCAAGATCCAATTCCTTAGCAAAAAGTGCAATCAACTCACTGGTAGAGCTAGACTCAGTATCGACCCAGAGCAGATCGCCATAAGCATCGTCATTTGGGTGGTGGTCGATCTTGATCAGGAAATCACCCTTTGTACAGCGCTTGTCATCGATGCGGGGAGTATTGGCCGTATCACAGACAATCACCAAAGCTCCAGCATAGTCCTCATCCTTGACTTCATCCATTTCAGCAAGCCAAGTCAAGGTCGGTTCATCATAGCCAGTTGCCAAAACCCGCTTTTGAGTGAAGTGCGCACGCAGGAGATCCCGCAAGCCCACCTGGCTACCAATCGCATCCGGATCCGGATTCTGATGACGGTGGATAATAATCGTGTCATAAGCTTGAATTTTTTCAAGAATTTCATTCATTACGTTCATACATTACCTCATTTTCTCTGTCAATTTTAACATAAGAAAGGCCCATCAAGCAAGCATTTATCACTAATTAGGAGCTGTGGAAGCGGTTTTACATTAGTTCAATATTTTGGTAGAATGGATAAATAGATTTAGTATGGGAGGGACTAGGATGATTGAAATTAAAAGTAATGCTGATACGGCGCAAGAGTTAGCGGCTTCTTTAAAAAGTAGTGGAGATGCACTTTCGGGAGTTGCATCAGCTTCAAAAGATGAACAAACCAAACTATCTGGTAATGATGCGGCCCATCAAGCCATTGATACTGCTAAAACCAAAGCAGAAGAAATTGCAGCAGCGATTGAATCAATCGGGACCAACTTGCAAAGTGTTTCAATTGGATTTACAGCAGTGGATGAAGCGACTGCTGCGAGCATTCAATAGCTTGAAATAGTAGGAAGATGAATCACGATCAACAACTATCGGAATTAAGAATACAAGAAGACCAACTTTCCCAAAAAGAAAGAGAAATTGTAAGAGAAAAAAGAAATCTGGAAGATGAGTTGAACCGCTTTGAGGGCTATAGCTCTGATGCGCACCGTTATTTATGGGATGCATTTGAATCCTATCCTTCCTCTAGAAATTTTTTTGACCAACTTCAAGAGGGATTTCTTCATGAATCACGAAAAATTTCAAATAGTTATTTAGAAGAGCTGGATGAATTAGCTATTCAAAAAAGAAAAGTCGAAGATGATTTAAATGATATCTATCATGAACGGAAAAAATTAATGATTGAAAAGGAGTGTGACGATGGGAATTGAAGTTTATCGCGGTAGTTTGGATAGCCAAGCTAGTAGCACAGGTACGATGATTGAGCAACAATTGAAAGCTTATGAATCACTAGAAACATCATTAACTCAAATAGAAAATTCTGCCTCGCGCTTGTCTGGCCAAGCTTACGACTCTTTTAGAAGCTTTGTGACAAGTGTTGTCCAGCCATTGAAGGAGGCCGGTGTAGCTTTAGCAGAAGCTACACAAGAAAGTGTGAAGAAGCTTCCAGCATCCTATCGCTCGGAGGTGGCTGACGAGGACTTACAGGAAGAAAAGTTGGTTTCTGATATTGAACAGTGTGATCGGATGATTGCTATCTTTCATGCAGAGATCAATGAAATTGCTGCTAGTAAATCGACTAGTGCTGGAGATTTTCAACGGTTGCAGAGATTACAGAGGATTCAAGGCTTAAACGTATTTGAAAGTATTTTTAAAGCTACTAAAAATAAACTACAAGAAAAATTAAATAAACTCAGAGCGTTTAATGCATCATCGCCAAGTATCTTCTGGGAAATTGATGTTTTAGCCCAAGCTATTCAAACAGCTGTCAATCAAATTAACGTAGCGTGGAATCCAAATACCGGAATGTATTCTATTCCAAAGGATTTATCCTGGTCAGATCTCGTAAATGAAACGATTAAGAATAAAGAGTTTGAAAATGAATATTTGCCAAAGAAACCAAAGGATGTAACAGCGTTCGAATATAACCAATTTCTTACGGGATTACGTGAACAATCAGTGAACCTTAAAAAAATAGATGGCTGGGATAAGGATGCCATCAAAGGTTATGTTAAAGGCGTTTCAAAAAGAACAGCTGATATCAAGACAGGCAGTGAGTTAAATGCAAGGAGAGATGCTTTGTATGCAGAAACCAAGGAGATTGGATCCGATATTTATACAGAGATGTATGCTGCTAGTAAACTCGATTCAGAAGCGAAAGTAAAACTTGTTCTTAAGCAATTGGGTGCAGAAACGGATGGTAATCAGTTTATGCATTTGACAAGCAAAACGCATAAGATTTCAGAGAACCTACCACCACACGGTGATTTCAACATGTATTTCAGACGGGATGTTGTAAAAGCATTCGGTGATAAACATCTTAATTACAAAAAAGATTTACTTAGGCAGCAAGTTCATTTCTTCCGCTACTATTTGGATCGCCAAGCAATTTACTATATTCGTAATCACTACGAAGGAGCAACTGATTATGAGAAACTGTTAGCATATGGCAAAGAAAATAATATTGAATTTGATTACACAACCGGCTCTAACTACCATAATCGCTTTAATCCAAAAGAAGGCTTCAAACGCCCCTATAATATGAAGGTTCAAGTCCCTCAGGGCAATTCAGCTAAAGGAAAAGATTTGAACAATGCACGGATGGTGGAATTTATTGTGAATATAGACACCGGCGAGTTTGAGAGTCAATGGGATGCCTATGACAATCATAAACTAGCAGATGGTCGCTATGATTCCAATCCAGGAAAATATTCTAATGAAGAATTAAGAGAAATCGCCAATACGGAGTCCTTTAATTACGGCCCTTCAAAAGGTAATAATACGGATGTTTCGGGAATTTATCAAGGAAAACATGGAATGCTTGATGTGGATGGTACTCCTGAGCCAGCTACTCGATCTGAAGCCAAAAGACTATTTCGCTACGAAAATGATTTGGGTAAAACAGATGAAAAAACTGCTCATGTAGGTCAATTTGCGGATATTGTAAAAGGAGGAGGACATGAAGACTATGAAGCATGGCAACGTAATACAAAAGGAATGTCAGAAAAAGAAAAAATGGAAGAGTATAATAAATATAAAAGTTATGCTAGTGGCATTAAGCCTAGCGATCGCGGGTATAATAAGTATACTCGTAGCCCTGAGTACATCAAAGAGCATAAGTGATACTCATTCAATATTAATAAATAAACGTTATATTGAGACTCAAAGTATTTCAGATAATGATAAAAAATTATCAATCAGTGCGGGTTTTGATTTAAAAGAAAAAGAATTTTTTTATTACCATGGAGCTGCAGTAAAAAATAATAAATTGTATGGTGGTAGTCAGGAATATAGTGCTGCGGAGTATTATAAAAGAGCTTTGGATATTGAGCTCACTTCAGCACTTTTAAATCACCAAATAAATATTAAAGATATAAAAGATTCCAACTATCAAATCACTCGTTCAACTGATTCATTGATCAATAAAAAATTATTAGAAGAAAAACAACCGCCTGAATTTGAAGGTAGATATTCTATCAAGGATAGTCAGTTTTCCAAAGTCCGTATCACCTACAACAAAGAATTTCTACCAACAAAAATTGAGTGGTACTATAAGGGTGAAGAAGGACTAAAATGGTACACTTGGCGCACCTATTCGTATCCTTTCAAAAATAAGTCTGATTTTGATAAAAAGCTGGATGAAGAAATCGAAAATATTAAAGAAATTCAAGAGGAAAATGAGGGAGATTAAACTAGTTTTGAGATAAAGCTGAGCTTACATATGTCTCAGCTTTTTGAATAGTTTAACACTTCACTTTGGATGTATATTTTGCTAGAATGTGATAGATATGATGAAAGAAATTAAAAAGAGACGATTTAGCCTAAAATCCATTTTATTGCTGACTCTTCTATTGCTTACTATAGCTAGTATTATTATAGTTGTCCAAAGAGGTAAGACTCAAGAAGATTCAAAATCGATATTAGAGCATCAAAGGTTTATTGTAGTTGATGATTCAACAAACAAAGATCAATATAATCATAACTTTGAGATTGGAATTGATCTGAAAAATAAGAATTATTATAATTCTATTCAAGCAGCGATTAAAAATGGGAAAAAATTTGGAGAATATGCGTCCGTTTCTTCGTCTGATAGTTATAATGGTATTCTCTATGAGGAAGTTACCTCCGCAATTCTGAATTTAAAGGTTCCAAAAGAAGAGATCGAGAAGTCAAACTTTATCATTGAACGAGATCCGAAATCTCTAATCACTAAGTCACTAATGAAAGAAAAAATAACACCTGAATTTGAGTCTAGAGTTTTAGATAAAGAAGACCAATTTACCAAAGTGCGGATCACCTATAATCGTGATTACTTGCCAGTCAAGCTTGAATGGTATTTTAAAGGGAAAGATGGGTTGAAGTGGTATACTTGGAGCCGTTTTTCCTACCCCTATAAGAATGAATCTGAATTCAATAAAAAATTAGATGAAGAAATCAAGAGGATCAAAGATATTGAAAAGGAACACGAAGCGGAAGGAGAGGATGGTTAAAGATCAAAAAAGGTGAAATAGTAAATGTGGAAAAAAATAAGAGTTGTAAGTATTTTATCGATTTGCATACTTTTCATATGTATTGTAGGATTTTTCGTGATTTCAAAGGCGGATATGGATATAAAACAAACGAGCTATGAAAGAATGCAAGCCCGTCAATTTGTTACAGTTCAGGATAGTAGATATCCCGAAGATGAGGTTAGTTTTGACTTGAAATTACATGAATTTTATAGTAATACTAATGCTATAAAAAATGGGAAAATTTATGTAAATAGCGTATACACGCCAACTGTTCTGTATAAAAGTAAATTGGAGGACATGGTAACATATGGAATTATGAATATTCCGATTACAAAAAGGGATATTTTGGATCATCAGTATACGTTGGAATTTAAAGCAAGTATATTTATCAATCAAAATTATCTTTCTGATTTAAAGAAAGGATATATAGAAAATTATTATGTACACGATAAGATGAGTAAAGTTCGTGTCACTTATAATAAAGAATTTCTGCCAACAAAGCTTGAAGGATACTATGAAAAAAATGGAGAAATGAGTTGGAATACAATTCGCACTTATTTATACCCATTTAAAAACAAATCTGACTTCGATAAGAAATTAGATGAGCAAATCCATCTGATAAAAGAGATTGAAAGCGAAAAAGAGGAAGATTAGTCTATAGAGTGATATGAAAGTATTAAATAATTCGTTAAAGTTAAAAGCTCTATCGAAGAATCATCTTCTCTTAATCGTGGTAGTCATAATAATAGCAACTGTTTTAAGTATCCGAATAGTCAACCATGTTCAAAAACAACCGAAGGATGCTTATGCTATTTTACAAAAGCAGAGATTTGTTTTTATTCAAAATCAAGATGATTTGGAACAAGGTAACGATGCAGGAGCAGGATTTGATTTACAAAAAGAGAACCTATTTGTGTCTTTTAGCACTGTGATTAAAAATAATAAATTATATGGTAAAAGTGGAGTCTATACGACTAAAGGATTTTATGCACGTGCACTAAATGGTGGAATATCATCGATATTATTGAATTTAAAGGTTACGCCTGAAGAGATTGAAAAGCATCATTTTCAGATCGAACGATCTCCAGAATCTTTAATAAATCAAAAATTTCTAAAAGAGAAATACCCGCCAGAATTTGAGTTGCAATATAAATATCGAAAAAAGAATCAGTTTTCAAAAGTCCGCATCACCTACAACAAAGAGTTTTTACCTACTAGAATCGAGTGGTACTATAAGGGTGAAGAAGGACTAAA
>NZ_KV812784.1:827825-865990 GCF_001813505.1 Streptococcus sp. HMSC061E03 | reverse complement strand
AAATGGTACACTTGGCGCACCTATTCGTATCCGTTCAAAAATAAGTCTGATTTTGATAAGAGATTGGATGAAGAAATCGAAACTATTAAAGCAATTCAAGAAGAGAACGAGGGTGATTAGGTTGAATCGGTCCAATTTCTTGAATCGTGTCCCTTCTTTCACCTTATCGGGAAAGGTTTCGTGCAAAATGCTTGAAAAAGTGGTATAATACGGGAAATAGCTTTTGGGAGGAAATTATGACTGTAGCGAAGATTGTTTTTGCTAGTATGACTGGAAATACTGAAGAAATTGCGGATATCGTAGCGGACAAATTCCGTGATCTTGGTGTCGAAGTAGATGTGGATGAGTGTACAACTGTGGATGCTGAGGACTTCCTTGATGCGGATATCGCAGTGGTAGCGACTTATACCTACGGCGATGGAGAACTTCCAGATGAGATCCAAGATTTCTACGAAGATTTGGCTGGCCTTGATCTCAAAGGCAAACTTTACGGTGTGGTAGGATCAGGTGATACCTTCTACGATGAATTCTGTAAAGCAGTTGATGATTTCGATCGTTGCTTCGCTGCGACTGGTGCTGAAAAAGGTTCTGAAAATGTCAAAGTTGATTTGTCTGCAGAAGACGAAGACATTGAAAAATTAGAAGCCTTTGCGGAAGAACTCGTAGCCAAAGCAAATTAATGACAAAGAGGCTTGATCGATGGATTACAGCCTCGATTTATATCCAAAATAAAGAGGAGACACATGGATTTAGATCAGATTCGTAAGGACATTGACCAGATCGATCAAGAGCTTGTAGCCTTGCTGGAAAAACGGATGGTTTGTGTCGGTCAGATTATAGAATATAAGGAGCAGCAGGGCCTACCTGCGCTCGATCAAGGAAGGGAGAGAGAGGTGCTAGAGAAAGTCGGCTCTCTTGTGACGGATGAGCAGTATCGCACGACTATTCAAGGCCAGTTTCAAGATTTAATGGCGCGTTCTAGAAACTACCAAGAGGAGGTGAGGGCGCGTGACTAGTCTATCGATCAAGCAAAAAGCACAACAGTATGTGGTCCTAACTGGGATGGCTTTGTTGATCGGTCTCTTGGTTGGTGCTATTGATATGATCTTTGGTCAAGGATTGCTTATGATCGGGGATTTCCGAAGCCAACACTGGCCTTTGATTCTTTTCCTGGCCTTAGCGGGTCTTGTCATCGTTTATCTTTATAAACGTTTTGGTGGCAAGGCTTCAAAAGGGATGGGCCTCATCTTTGATGTTGGACACGCGCGTGAGGAGAAAATCCCCTTGGTCTTGGTGCCTTTGATCATGCTGACGACCTGGATGAGCCATCTCTTTGGTGGTTCGGTCGGTCGGGAAGGTGTAGCGGTCCAGATCGGAGCGACCCTTTCGCACCGTTTTGCCCGTCATATCAAGATCCCAGATGCTTCGCGTATCTTTCTCATGACTGGGATGGCAGCCGGTTTTGCGGGGCTCTTTCAGACGCCGCTCGCAGCAACCTTCTTTGCTCTTGAGGTCCTGACGGTTGGGGAGTTGCAGTTGATGGCCCTCTATCCTGCCCTTATCGCCTCAATCGTGGCTAGCTTTACCTCTCATGCCCTTGGCTTAGAGAAATTTGCTGTGCCACTAAGAGAAACACTGAGCTGGACACCAGAGACCTTGATCAAAGTTGCCTTTCTTGGCCTGGCTTTTGGCCTTGCTGGGAAACTCTTTGCAGTTAGCCTTTCCTGGTTGAAGAAAACAGTCGCTCAAGTCTTGCCTAATCCTTATACCCGGATAGCCCTTATAGGGGCTGGACTCAGCTTGGTCCTCTTGACCCTCCAGCTGACCAAGGTCGGCACTTATAGTGGACTTGGAACCAATCTGATTGATGTAGCTTTTCATCAGGGGAGTGCCCATAGTTATGACTGGATCTTGAAGCTCCTCTTTACCGTGGTGACCATCTCAGCTGGATACCAAGGGGGAGAAGTGACACCGCTCTTTGCGATCGGAGCTACGCTTGGAGTCTTTCTCGCTCCTCTGCTGGGGTTACCCGTCTTAGTGGTGGCTGCTATCGGTTATGCCAGTGTCTTTGGTAGTGCGACCACGACCTTGCTCGCACCGATCTTGATCGGAGGAGAAGTCTTTGGCTATGCCAATCTGCCATTCTTTGTCATTGCTTGCGCCATCGCCTATTGCCTGCCAAAAGAGTGGAGCATTTATTCCGGCCAAAAAGTTGCGAAAAAGTAGAGAAAAGAGCTTTACAAACCTGAAATTATCTGATATGATAGTTTCTGTGCGTAATGGAAGCACAAAAATACAGTTTATCCGCTGAGGGAGGTCCCTCAAGATTGACGAAGATAGGAGAATAAAATGAATCCATTAATCCAAAGCTTGACTGAAGGTCAACTTCGTACTGATATCCCTGCATTCCGTCCTGGTGACACTGTTCGTGTACACGCGAAAGTTGTCGAAGGATCTCGTGAACGTATCCAGATCTTTGAAGGCGTTGTTATCGCTCGTAAAGGTCAAGGACACACTGAAATGTACACTGTTCGTAAAATCTCTAACGGTGTCGGTGTTGAACGTACATTCCCAGTACACACTCCACGTGTAGAAAAGATTGAAGTTGTACGTTACGGTAAAGTACGTCGTGCGAAATTGTACTACCTTCGTGCGTTGCAAGGTAAAGCAGCTCGTATTAAAGAAATCCGTCGTTAAGACGAACAAGGAGGCGGGAGTGATCTCGCTTCTTTTTTTATAGGTCCCCTTAGTTCAATGGATATAACAACTCCCTCCTAAGGAGTAGTTGCTGGTTCGATTCCGGCAGGGGACATAAATTTATGACGAAGAGGGATTTTCTAATTGAATAGAAATTCCTCTTTCGAGACTTTCCTTAGGTGTAATTCTATTTAGTTTATATATTTTTAGTATTCTAAAAGAGATAAAGGAATTAAAGCAAATAAAAGGTAAGTAAATAGATAGACGTAATCTAATTTGTATTGTCTTTATCTGGACTATACATCCGTATCTTGAACAGGTTACTAAAAAGGTGCTAAATTATGAAAAAAGTCCCATTGTTAGTATTTAAAAAAAGACAAGGTGTTTTATCCTTGTCTTTTTCGTTTTAGTACTGCTTTTGATTCAATTTCAATAAGTGTGTTCTTTTTGCAGTATTCTATATATTCGAGGTAACATTATCATGGTATAGATCAGGAGAGAAACACCTCCAAATATGAATATCAGACCTCCGTTTATGTCCTTTTGAAATAGATAAGTAAATACAATGGTACCTATCGGCATGATAGACGTATTTAGTGTGAACAAAGTACTCATTACTCTTCCTAAATAATTTGTTTCAATACTACTTTGAAGATAGGTCATGACGACAATATTTAGAATAACAAGAGTAAATGCTATAATTCCCATAAATAAACCGCCAACGGAAGAAATAATCACTTGGGTGTTAGTAGTTGCAAATGTAATACCCAAACCAATGATAGCGATGGTTAGAAGAAAAAGTGGAATGCGAATTCTATTAGAGAGAAGTGTATTATTTTCTTTTTTGTCTGGCAATAGTGACATCGACACACTGGCTAATAACATTCCAACTGCAGACATAGTTTCTAGGATACCTACTGTTGCATTATCTAATAAGAGTTGCTCTTTGACTACAAATGGTACTCCAATGCTAATGGAAGTATAGAAAAAATTCAGTACAACACTAACAAGAATAATATATTTGACAATCTGATTTTCTTTTAAAAATCGGATAATTTCTTTGACCCCGTGTTGATGCTTTTCATTCTGTTTAATCTTAGCTTCTTGCTCTTCGTGTTCATAGAAGAATTTCATGGTAAGTAAGACACCTAAAGAAAGGATATTTGCAATGATTTCTATAAGAATAAAGCCTGAGAAGCCTAACCAATTATAAAGAATGACTCCAATAGCTGGGGAAAGCATGGTTGCGATAGCAATGGCGGTTTGTGTAACAGAGCTTAATCGTTGAATTTTTTTATCATTTACTAACTCGTGGATAGAGGCTGAATAACAAGTATCATTGATGTTAACTGTGACAGAGTGAAGTATGACAAACGGAATTACTAAATATAAGATAGTAGATGAATTCGCTAAAAAATAAAATGCATAAAACAGAAGAAAGATAATAAGTCTAAAAATAAAATTATAAATTAAGATCTTTTTATGACGGTATCGGTCTACTAAATTACCGATTGGAACCAAGAAAATCAAACTAACTAAAGGATAGATGATCATATTGATTCCAAAACTCATTGCCGATTTTGTTTGGTCCAGTAACATTAATCCTAAAGCAAAATTAAAAGCTTTTCCACTTAAAGAACTAATAAAACTACTAATAAAATCTTTGATAATTTGTCTATTAGACATTTGATCACTTATTAAATTCTTAATATTAACCCCCTCCATTCGTTTCAACATTGCTTCGATTATCTAATCCTATTCAATGAACCTGCGTTGTAAGGTAATTGGAATATTAGATAAGCCATAATTTTTGTTAATTAAGATTTTATCAATTATACTAATAAAAGTATATTAAAAAATGTAAAAAATATTGTATTTATGTTTACTCATTATATTTCTCTCTTGCTTTGACATTATCTAAATTGATAACCTCTTCTAAAATAGGATATATTTTACAATCGTTAAAGGATTTCAAAATGAAACAGATTGATTTATTTTGATTTTTATAGGCTTTAAATTTATTCCAGATGTCTATACTATTTATCACAACATTTGACACCGCTTTCAAACGGGAGTACAATAATATTGAGGACAAGATGGTTAATCTCTTTTATTTAGGAGGTGTCAGATATGCAAATCTATTTTGTTTATTCTATTTTCTATCTATTATCACGCGTAGTAGCACTTGTAGTTCTAGCTTATCTTATTAAGTTACTCATTGCTCGTTTAAAAAGAAACTAAGTAACATTTTTCCCAAATAGTAGTTATTTGGGCTTTTTGCTATACTTTAGTTTAGTGGATTAAATCTGTAAAGGTAGGATTTAGTATATTCTTGTTGAGTGATTTTATTTTATGAAGGTTGTTTATAGTTGAAGGGGGAAATAGATGGTCTCTAAAATCGATGTAGCTTGGGACTTGTTCCTAGAAGGAAATATATTAGAAGCTAAAAAGTTAGTTGAACAAGATTTTTTTATTGATACCTGTATAGATTTTAGTCTTTTAAATCTGATGGGATATGTATTGTTAGCAGAAAAAGACTATGCTTCATGTACCCATATCTTTGAGAAATACATTTTATTAGCTCAACAAAATGAAGATAAAGAACATGAACACATTGGTTTACATCAATTAGCGATGATCTACAGAGATCAGGGTGATTTTCATAAGGCTTTAAAACTCATTGAAGACGAAGAGAAGATAGTTGAAGAGCATTTTCCAAATGATAATCTAAAGAAAGCTGTGAATAACTACGAACAAGGCTATTTGAGATTGAAATTAAACAACCTTGATGAAGCTCTTACATTCATGAATCTGTCACTGGAACAATCTTTAGAAACTGATGATGTGATTTCTCAAGCTTGTAGTTATAGAGGGTTAGGTGAAATCTATTTAGCCTTGGAAGATACGGAATTATCCAATAGACATTTCAAACGAGCTATAGAACTTTTCGAAAGTGTTGGAGAGTTTGAAGGGATAAAGGAAATTGAGGAATTGATTCACGAATGATTTTACAATTAGTTTTTGTTATTAGTTTGCCTAAATAAAAAGTTTTAATATGCTATAAATTATGTATTTGATTAAGGGGAATAAGATGAGAGGTTGTGATAGAAATGGAATTTCTATTTATTTTAATTATTTTTATACCTTATTTCTTTTATTTAGAATGGAAGGATAAGCCTAAACAAAAAAATAAGTCCTTTTGCTATCTTTATAAGTTTTATATGATTTACTTGTGGTTTATCCTCATAATTTCCATAATGGCTATCGGTATTTTTTCCCTTGGAGTACTAGCTGTTAGAGGCGAAAAACTTACGTCTGGTTTCTTTGTTTTATCTTTTTTAGGTATAGTTCTATTTAGTTTCTATATTTTTAGTATTCTAAAAGAGATAAAGGAATTAAAGCAAATAAAAGGTATGTAAATATTAACTAAGAGAACTAGCTAACTAGCTTAAGTAAAATATAACACGGCCATGATTCATGAGCCGTGTTTTTGTATGAATGTACAATTGAAAAATTTTTAGTTTTCACTTAAATAAAGTACATAATTGACAATGATTAGCTAAAAAACATTTTTGGGTTACTAGAAATCGTAGAAGTTCCGTGACTAATTCTTGAGCCTAGGGCACTTTTTTCACAGCGGAAAGTCTCTACAGAAAATAAATGGGAAATGTTATATAAATAGGAGTTTATCCACCATCTAAAGTAACTCGTGAATGCGAATTTTTGTAAATTTAAAGTTAACAATTGATGGAATATCTAGATATAATGAATTGATTTTTGAAGAAGGAAGGAGTAAAATAAAGTTAATATAATGACTGATTGGAGATAAATAAAACAAGACAAAAAAAAGCACCGAATCGGTGCACACTTTTTCAAGTCGGATACGGACAAAGTCTTATTTTAACTTGCTGTGTTGTTTCGAATGGTCACAAAACTTATTTTTTGTATGATATAATAGAATATTTTAAAAATGAAGGGATTTTCTATGGAGAGTGATGTGTTTTTTGATTATTATTTAAAATCACTTAGGTTTTATTTTGGTGATAGGTGTAAGGATATTGGATTTATAAAGTTTTTGAAAGATGAAAATAATAGTTTTATTACAATAGAGGATTATGTTTTAGAAGCATTAGTAGTATTGACAAATATTTTGAGTAAGGAGAGGATTGTGTTTTCATGTGGATTTATTCATAGCAAGGGGGTAGTTACTGGAGTAGAAGTATGTATGAATATATTAGAGTTAGAAAAATTAAATAATTTGTATAAGATTTAGTTTTGAAGAATATTAAAAAACATAAGGGAAACTGTCTATGTGGGATGTGTGGAGTTGATAGTATCAATGTTTCTAGTTATAGAGCTTTGTTGTTTCGAACGGTCCCAAAATAAGAAAAACAAAAAAATGATGGTCTAGGAGCTCAATACATTGAGCTTCTTTTTCTTGAGAAATTCAAATCATAATTTTACAGACTTTTAGGTCATTAATTGATTCTCCCCCTCCGCTTTTTCTTTGACTCTCCTTTCTTATTTTTCTAAAATAATAGGTATGTGAAGGGAGATTGATATGAAAAAAGGTTTGGTAATTGTGCTTTCTGCTTTGGTCTTGGCTTCGTGTAGTCGTCCCCAGAGGACGGTGTCGCCTAAGAGTTCGGATACCAAGCAGACCAGTACTTCGGAAAAGAAACAGTCTGGTATGGATTTGAAAGCCATCAAGGCTAAGGACTACTCGAGTATCAAGGGAACTTGGATCGATGGTCGTGGCAATGAGCTGGTCTTTGATGACAAGGGCTTGGTCAGCGAGGATGTTGAGCTTGATGCATCGAGCTTTAAGCAGAAGGACCAGATCGCTGAGATGACGGTCAGTGCCAAGTCGGGTGTTGGAGGCTACGGTCTTTTGTTTCTTCCAAAAGGTCAGAAAGCGGGCAAAGACGATGCTTCGGATAAGTCCAAGGATCGGATCTGGGCTGGTCAGTCACCGGCTTATGGCGATGATGACAATTTCTACTATCGCAAGAAAGAGCAACCGAAAGATCGGGAGCAAGTAGATACAGACGATAGCAGTAGTAAGTCTAAGACGAGTAAGGCCAAGAAGTGGAATACTCGATCGGATAGCGAGGTTAAATCTTCGAAGAAGGCTGATCAGAATGATTATCCAGGCTACACCGATGCTCAGGTCGAAGCTGCGCGTGTCTGGGCTTATGTGATTAAGAACGTTCCTTCCGAGTTAAATATTTCAAATAGTGCAGCTGGAACCAAGATTTATAATGGTGGCTTGGGCGTTGATTATCCAAAAGATATGCGTCAGTTGTTTACTCCTATTTCTGCAGAAGGTCATGTGACTTATGCATCCAACGGTGATGGGACAGTGACGATCTATCCTGTACCGAGCCACTGGCAACAGTCTGCGGATGAACTCAATAGTGAGGAGTTTATGACGCAATTTACCCAAGGGATTTTGGACCATGCTGAAACGGTGACATTGCCAGACGGGGATCCAGACATGATTCGTCAGATTCTTGCAGTACTGAAGTAAGAGAGATTATGGTAGAATAATATTAGATAATAATTTTTTAAACTATTAAAGTTCTAATGACCTA
This sequence comes from Streptococcus sp. HMSC061E03, assembly GCF_001813505.1. Classification (NCBI taxonomy): domain Bacteria; kingdom Bacillati; phylum Bacillota; class Bacilli; order Lactobacillales; family Streptococcaceae; genus Streptococcus; species Streptococcus sp. HMSC061E03. The sequence continues at coordinate 857,699 of NZ_KV812784.1, read as the reverse complement.
TTTGGTTATAAGATTAAAGGTTTGGAATATCTTTTACAGGAAGCTTATGCAATTTTGGTCAATTACAGGTCGTTTTCTACTTGTAAAAATAAAAGGAGAAAATCTATGAAAAAAACTATGTTTGCTACAATGACCATTCTCTCGCTATTTCTGTCATCGTGCGTGCAAAAAGAAGTGAAGAATGAAGACAAAAAAGAGCAGTCTACTGAACAGAATGTAAAAGATTCTACAAAGGAAAGTAAAGAATCAGTGGTCAAAGGGATGAATCAAGCCCCTACCTCATTGGTTGGAAATGAAAAACCTAATGTAGTATTTGCTTATATGCTTCAAAATCAAATCAATGGCGAAATTGAGATGGCGAAAGTGTATTATAATGAAGAGTATGTGATCCTTGTCTTCTCTGTATCAGAAAATATGCTATCTTTAGCAAATATAAATCCAAAAGATTATTGTAAGACGCTTTTTGATTTAAAAGAAGAGATAGTAAAGCAATACAATGCAACTCAAAACAAACCGAGCAGTATAAAACTTAAAATATATGATAAAGATGAGAAGCTCTTGGCGACGGAGGAAAATGGAGCGTTGGTGATTAAGTAACTAAATTTAGTCAACCATTTGTCGCCATCTACGTTTTATATTTTTCTCACTAATCCACATTTATTGTTTTTTTAAGCTGATCCTGTTACAATGATAGTACTCGGAAAAGACTGGGCTTCCAGCCTTTTTCATTTCACCATAGAAAGGTCTTTTATGAAACGCAAATCGATTTTGTTTCTCTATTTACTCTTGCTAGCGATTGGCTTGGCTTATGAGACCCAGTCACTGACAGAAGGCTGGATGTCTGGTAGCCAGTACGGGATTGTGGGACTTTCAACCTTGATCCTTTTGGTCTATGCAATTCCTGCCGTCTGGGCTCTCTTTCATTTTGCTAAGAAGTGGAAGTTATCTTGGGTACCGGTTCTCTTTTCTTTATTAGGTGGGGGCTTTGTTGCCGGTTGGTTGTCTAGCTTTGCCAATACCTATTTCCATGACATGATTCAAGCGATCGCTCCAAATAGCGACTTTTGGAACCAGTACGAGAGTGCCATCGCTGCGCCACTCTTTGAGGAACCCTTTAAGTTGATTCCTATCTTCTTTGTCCTCTATTTGTTCAGTGTTCGTCGCCTCAAGTCGATCTTCCTCTTGGCGATTGCCTCTGGTCTTGGTTTCCAGATCGTCGAGGACTTTGCCTATATTCGTCAGGACCTGCCGGAAGGTTTCTCTTACACGGTGTCAGGGATTCTCGGCCGTGTGGCCAATGCACCCATGTCTCACTGGGTCTACACAGGTCTTGTCATGCTAGGGCTCTTCCTAATTGTCCAAGCAAGCAGAGGACGCAAGGATTTACGTCTAGCAGGCTGGGGATACTTAGTAGCTGGGTTTGGACTTCATTTTGTAGGGAATTCACCATTCTCACAAATCGTGACCGAGTTGCCGATTGCGATTCCAGTCTTGAATGCTACTGGGCTCTTCCTAATCTACCAAGCTTATCAAACCGTCGAGCGATTAGAACAAGCAAAATAAAACAAAAAATGCGTATGTGTGGAAACATACGCATTTTTGTTATTTTCCAAGACAGAACTGGCTGAAGAGTTGGGTGATGAGCTCATCTGGAGCAGCATCCCCTGTGATTTCTCCGAGGATTTCCCAGGTGCGGGTGAGGTCGACTTGAAGCAGGTCGACCGGCATACCGAGAGCCAAGCCCTCGTTGACCGCTTGCAGGCTTTCAACAGCTTTTTCGATGAGGGAGATGTGACGAGCGTTAGAAAGATAAGTCGCATCTTGCTCAACCAGCCCAGCATTTTCGAAGAAGAGGGCGTTGATCCGGTCTTCGATTTGATCGATGTTTTGATTTTTCAGAACGGAAATCTTGATATGATCTTCCGGCAGTTGGTCGATTTCGATCTTCTCTGGAAGGTCAACCTTGTTGAGGAGGATGATGCGGTTGCTATCTTGAGAGATCTCAAGGAGCTGGCGATCTTGATCGGTCAGGGGTTCGCTAGCATTGAGGACCAGGAGGACCAGATCAGCTTCCTTGAGGGCTTTTTTCGAACGTTCGACACCGATTTGCTCGACGATGTCTTCAGTCTCCCGAATCCCAGCCGTATCGACCAGTTTGAGGGGAACCCCATTGATGTTGACGTATTCCTCGATGACGTCCCGGGTGGTTCCTTCGATATCGGTCACGATGGCTTTTTCCTCGCGAAGAAGATTATTGAGGAGGCTAGACTTGCCGACGTTTGGACGACCGATGATAGCAGTAGAGATCCCTTCACGCAAGATCTTACCGCGACGGGCAGTCTTGAGGAGATTGGTCAAGAGGGCTTCAAATTCACTGGTCTTTTCACGGATGATCTCAGTGGTTGCTTCTTCGACATCATCGTACTCCGGATAGTCGATATTGACTTCGACCTGGGCCAGGGTATTGAGGATCTCTTGGCGCGTGTTGTTAATGAGGTCAGACAGGGAACCATCTAGTTGCTTCACGGCGATGTTCATGGCCTTGTCGGTCTTAGCGCGGATAATGTCCATGACGGCTTCGGCTTGGGTCAAATCGACCCGACCGTTCAGAAAGGCCCGCTTGGTAAATTCACCAGGTTCAGCTAATCGAGCTCCTTCGCGGATGACCAATTGTAGTATTTCATTGGTTACGGCAATCCCGCCGTGGGTATTGATCTCGATGATGTCCTCACGGGTGAAGGTTTTCGGCGAGCGCATGGCCCCCACCATGACTTCGTCGAGAATCTCGTCCTTATCTGGATCCACGATATGACCGTAGTTGAGCGTGTGGCTCGCTACCTTGCTTAAATCTTTCCCCTTGAAGATCTTTTGTGCAATGGCAAAGCTGTCTGTCCCGCTCAAGCGGACGATCCCGATAGCCCCCTCACCAAGAGGGGTCGAGATGGCAGCAATAGTATCAAATTCTTTAGTAATCATGTCATTTCTCTTTTCCTGTAGATTCATCTCTATTCTATCGTAAAGTCAGCGGACGGGCAAGGTTTTGCTTTTAGAACTAAAACTTGGAAAGGTTTTCAAATAATTAGTGAAATCTATTACAGAATATGCTATACTGTAATAGAATATAAAAGGAGGTCTATGATGGTAAACCTAAAAGAACAGGTAGGAATTAAAGCGGCTGAGTTTGTCAAAGACGGCATGATTGTCGGTCTTGGTACAGGGTCAACTGCTTATTATTTTGTGGCTGAATTGGGTCGTCGCATCAAAGAAGAAGGCTTGCAGATCACAGCTGTCACAACGTCGAGTGTGACCTATGATCAGGCTGAAAGTTTAGGCATCCCGCTCAAGGCTATCGACGATGTCGAAGTGGTCGATGTGACAGTGGATGGCGCAGATGAAGTGGATCCTCAATTGAATGGGATCAAAGGTGGCGGTGGTGCTCTCCTCATGGAAAAGATCGTCGCAACCAATTCTAAAGACTGCATTTGGATCGTGGATGAATCTAAACAAGTTGCAACTCTTGGAGCTTTCAAGCTTCCAGTGGAAGTAGTGCAATACGGGGCTGAAAATCTCTTCCGTCACTTTGAGCAAAAAGGTTACCTTCCTGCTTTCCGTCTCGCGGATGATCAACGATTCGTCACTGACCAAGGCAACTTCATCATTGACTTGGACCTCAAGGTGATAGAGGATACAGAAGCTCTGGCAAATGAACTGGATCACACCGTAGGCGTCGTAGAGCACGGTTTATTCTTGAACATGATTTCAAAAGTGATTGTAGGGACACCAGATGGCCCAGTCATCATCGAAAAATAGAGAGTGGGACAGAAATCGGTCATTCGTTAGAATTCGATTTCGTCGTTCCACCTCCGCACAGTTGAGTAGGCCTGTATAAGCTGATGAAATCAGCGTATTAGAGCCCACTCAACAACTGCGTCTTGCTCGACAATCCAAAAATAATTGAGAGGCTAAGACTTTTGTCCCAGCCTCGGATCAAACAACGGCTCTCTTCTTATAGGGATATGGTATAATATAGCTAGTTTAATAAAGGAAAGAGGCAGTATATGTCAAAATTTAAACGCATGCACTTAGTTGTGCTGGATTCAGTTGGGATCGGTGCTGCACCAGATGCCAATAACTTTGTCAATGCAGGAGTTCCAGATGGAGCATCTGATACTTTGGGACACATCTCTAAAACCGTCGGCTTGAATGTACCAAACATGGCGAAAATCGGTCTTGGAAATATTCCTCGTGAAGTACCATTGAAGACTGTGCCAGCTGAAAGCAACCCAACTGGCTATGCGACAAAATTGCAAGAAGTCTCTCTTGGGAAAGACACCATGACTGGTCACTGGGAAATCATGGGGCTCAACATTACAGAACCTTTTGATACCTTCTGGAATGGTTTCCCTGAAGAAATCTTGACTAAAATTGAAGAATTCTCAGGACGTAAGGTCATCCGTGAAGCCAACAAGCCTTATTCTGGTACAGCGGTCATCGATGACTTTGGACCACGTCAAATGGAAACTGGTGAATTGATCATTTATACATCAGCAGATCCTGTCCTTCAAATTGCAGCTCACGAAGACATCATTCCTTTGGATGAACTCTACCGTATCTGTGAATACGCTCGTTCCATCACTTTGGAACGTCCAGCTCTTCTTGGTCGAATCATTGCCCGCCCTTATGTTGGAGAACCTGGAAACTTTACACGTACAGCCAACCGTCGTGACTTGGCTGTTTCACCATTTGCGCCAACTGTTTTGGACAAGTTGAACGAAGCGGGTATCGATACTTATGCAGTTGGTAAGATCAACGATATCTTCAACGGAGCTGGTATCAACCACGATATGGGCCACAACAAATCAAATAGCCACGGTATGGATACCTTGATTAAGACCATGGGACTTCCTGAGTTCCAAGAAGGCTTCTCATTTACCAACTTGGTAGACTTTGATGCTCTTTACGGTCACCGTCGCAATGCTCATGGTTATCGCGATTGCTTGCATGAGTTTGACGAACGCTTGCCAGAAATCATCGCTGCGATGCGTGAAGATGACCTCTTGATGATCACGGCAGACCACGGAAATGACCCAACTTACGCTGGTACAGACCATACGCGTGAATACATTCCATTCTTGGCTTATAGCCCATCCTTCAAGGGCAATGGTGTGATTCCAGTTGGACATTTCTCTGATATCTCTGCGACAATTGCAGAGAACTTTGGTGTTGAAAAAGCCATGATCGGTGAAAGCTTCTTAGACAAATTGAACTAAGATGACACGCTTCGCTCTCCTCGTAAGAGGGATCAATGTTGGCGGGAAAAACAAGGTCGTGATGGCAGAGCTTCGAGAGGAGCTCCAAACGATCGAGCTGGATGGGGTAGAGACCTACATCAATAGTGGCAATATCTTCTTTGAATCTGCTGGTTCTAAAGCAGAATTGGTGGATTTGCTGGGACATTTCTTTTGTGATCACTATCCCTTTATCCAGTCTTTTTCTCTCTTTTCAGCTGAGGACTATGCGCAAGATCTCGCTGCTTTACCAGCCTGGTGGCAGGAGGATCTGGCCCGCAAGGATGTTCTCTTTTACACAGAAGGCCTCAATCAGGATGCTATCTGGGAGCTGGTCTCCTCTTTTTCGCTCGGTGATGAAATCATCCATCGTGGGAATCTAGGGATTTACTGGGGCAAATACTCAGAAGAGACCTACACAAAGACCGCTTACCACAGACAAGTCCTCAAGATGCCGGATTACCGCCTGTTGACCATTCGCAATGCCAATACATTTGACAAAATTGGCCAATTTTTAAGGAAATCATAAAGGAGATATGCAATGACATTATTAGCAAAAATCAATGAAACAGCTGCTTTTTTGAAAGGCAAAGGAATGGAAGCACCTGAGTTTGGCTTGATCCTTGGATCAGGTCTTGGAGAACTGGCTGAAGAAATCGAAAATGCCGTCGTAGTAGACTACTCTGAAATTCCAAACTGGGGTCGTTCAACGGTTGTCGGCCATGCTGGTAAATTGGTCTACGGTGATCTTGCTGGACGTAAAGTCTTGGCCCTTCAAGGTCGTTTCCACTTCTACGAAGGAAACCCACTAGAAGTGGTGACTTTCCCAGTTCGTGTCATGAAAGTATTGGGTTGTGAAGGGGTTCTTGTCACCAACGCTGCCGGTGGTATTGGCTTTGGTCCTGGTACTTTGATGGCTATCACTGACCACATCAATATGACAGGTCAAAACCCATTGATCGGTGAAAACTTGGATGACTTTGGTCCACGTTTCCCAGATATGTCTAAAGCTTACACACCTGAATACCGTGAGACAGCTCATCAAGTAGCAGACAAATTGGGTATCAAATTGGATGATGGGGTTTATATCGGTGTGACTGGTCCAACTTATGAAACTCCAGCTGAAATCCGTGCGTATAAGACACTTGGCGCAGATGCTGTCGGAATGTCAACCGTTCCTGAAGTCATCATTGCAGCGCATTCTGGCTTGAAGGTTCTTGGTATTTCATGTATTACCAACTTTGCGGCTGGTTTCCAAGAAGAGCTCAACCACGAAGAAGTAGTAGAAGTGACAGAGCGCATCAAAGGCGACTTCAAAGGATTGCTGAAAGCGATTCTTGCTGAACTCTAATCCAATGAAAGTACGACTCCAAAGGCTGCCCTACGGACTGAGGTTGCTTCTAGCCACCTTATCATTAGGGATCGGGACAGGTCTGGTCGGAATTGCCTGCCATTATCTGCTAGAAGGGGTGCAAGGGCTGGCCTTTGGCCAAGCTAGTTCGGATTTGCTCCAGCAATTTCAAGAAGCTGGAGGTCTCCGTAGATTTTTGGTCTTATGTGTGACTGGGTGCTTGGCAACTGGCTTCTGGTATGTCCTGCAAAGGCGTTATCAGATCCTGTCTATTCGTCAGCAAATGGACTTAGCTGGAGACAGGGAACCAGCGCCCTTCCCCCACCTCCTTCATGCAGGGATGCAGGTGGCAATTGTTGGAGCAGGCGCATCGGTCGGAAAAGAAGGAGCCCCACGAGAGGTCGGGGCTCTTCTAGCTGGTCGTTTGGCGAAGGGGTTCTCACTTGCTCTCAAAGAGCGAAAAGTCTTGATCGCCTGTGGGGCCGGAGCTGGTTTGGCTGCGGTCTATCAGGTCCCCTTTGCCAGTAGCTTGTTCGTCTTTGAGACCTTAGGACTCACCTACAGTTGGCAGAATCTTCTACTGGTTTTGACCAGTACTTATCTGGCCACCTGGGTCGCTCAGCCCATCGTTGGTCAGGGAGCCGTTTATCACCTGTCCGCAGTTTCATGGTCGGCTAGCGGCTTCTTACAGGCTATTGTGATTGCTTTCTTAGTCACTCCCTTGGCTCTGGTCTTTGCTTTCCTCGCCAAGCGGGCTAGTCACAAACGGCGGAAGGATTGGACGATTCTTTGGGCTCTTCCTCTAGCCTTTCTAGTGCTGGGGAGCCTAGTAGCTTTTTTCCCTATCTTTATGGGAAATGGCCAGGTACTAGCGCAAGCCCTCTTGTCTAGTCAGCCGATTCCTTATCTTCCACTGAGTCTTGCAGTGAAGGGGCTTCTGGTTTATCTCCTCTTGCGCAATGGTGCTTATGGGGGTACCTTGACACCATCATTTGCCCTTGGGATTGGTTCTGGCTACCTAGTAACCTTGCTTTTGACAGTCCTTGGGATTCATCTGGATCCTGCTCTAGGGATGTTACTAGGAGCGACAGTCTTTTTAGGGACGACCCTAGAAGCTCCTCTGACAGCCATTGCCCTGAGCCTTGGATTTACAGGCCAAACTTGGAATTTGACTATTCCGCTTGTACTTGCGGCTGGTCTGTCATACGTGATTCGAAAGAGATGGGAGAAGAAATGATGAAGGTACATTTTGTACTGCATGAAACCTTTGAAGTGCCGGGCGCTTATCTAAAATGGGCACAGGAGCGTGGCCATCAAGTGACCACGACTAAAGTCTATGAGAATGAAACCTTACCAGAGTCAGTGGATGAGATTGACTTTTTGATCGTCATGGGAGGACCTCAATCACCGGATGAAAATCGGGAAGCTTTTCCATACTACGATCCTCAGGCAGAGATTGAGCTGATTCAAAAAGCCATCAAGGCTGATCGTTATATTGTTGGCGTCTGTCTTGGTGCCCAGCTACTGTCTGTCGCCTATGGAGCGAAGTATGAGCACAGTCCAGAACGTGAGATTGGGGTTTATCCAGTGACCTTGACGCCTGAAGGACTCACAGATCCACATGTCGGTGAGTTTGGAGCAACTCTTGAAACTGGCCACTGGCATGGCGATATGCCCGGATTGACAGAAGATGCTGTTGTTCTTGCGACTAGTCAAGGATGTCCACGTCAGATGATTCGCTTTAGTCCGAAACACTATGCCTTCCAAGCTCACTTGGAATTTGATCCAGAAGCAGTTGATCTCTTGATTACTGCTGACGGTGAAAATGTTTTGGAAGAACAAAGTCAAAACCTGACCTTTGTTCAAAAACCTGAAGCCATTCGTGCTTACGATTATCGAGAAATGAATGCCAAACTCTTTGCATTTTTGGATTCATTAACAAATTAAATATAAAAGAAAGGTAGAGCGTGTGTTCTAATTTGAACACGAGCGGAAAGCTCTCCTAATTACTCAATAAAAAAAGAAAGGATGGGTTTACCGTATTCGCTGAATTGAATACGGGCGGAGAACTGTGTAAAAAAGATAAACTGTCTAGCATCTGCGATGCGTCGTCAGTTTCCTATTTTTACTTTGCCTCTTTAACGCCTATTCTAAAAAATAAAAAAGAAAGGTAGAGCATGTGTTCTGATTTGAACACGAGCGGAAAGCTCGGAAAATAGATAATCTGACTGAGAAATCAGGATTTCTCGTCAGATTCCTAATTTTCAGTCGCTTTCTGGTCGCTCTTTGTATCATAAACTATGTCTATCCATATTGCTGCTAAGCAGGGTGAAATTGCTGATAAAATTCTTCTTCCTGGGGATCCTCTTCGTGCGAAATTTATTGCTGAGAATTTCCTTGAAGACGCTGTTTGCTTCAACGAAGTCCGTAACATGTTTGGTTACACAGGGACTTACAAAGGTCACCGTGTTTCTGTTATGGGAACTGGGATGGGGATGCCATCGATCTCTATTTATGCGCGTGAGTTGATTGTCGACTACGGCGTGAAGAAATTGATCCGTGTGGGAACGGCTGGTTCTTTGAATGAGGATGTGCATGTTCGTGAATTGGTCTTGGCACAAGCAGCTGCAACCAACTCAAACATCATCCGCAACGACTGGCCTCAATACGATTTCCCTCAAATTGCTAGCTTTGATCTTTTAGACAAGGCTTACCACATTGCCAAAGACCTTGGTATGACCACTCACGTCGGCAATGTCTTGTCATCAGATGTTTTCTATTCAAACTATGGTGAAAAAAACATCGAGCTTGGTAAATGGGGCGTCAAAGCTGTGGAAATGGAAGCAGCGGCTCTTTACTATCTTGCTGCTCAACACCATGTTGATGCCCTTGCTATCATGACGATTTCAGATAGTTTGGTCAATCCAGATGAGGACACAACTGCTGAAGAACGTCAAAATACTTTCACAGACATGATGAAAGTTGGTCTTGAGACCTTGATTGCAGACTAATGGCAAAATTCTTTCATGATGAATGGCTCTACGATCTCCAAAATTATCACTACAGCCGGGCTCTGCGTTCTATCAAGCAGCAGGAAGATGTACCGGATTTGTTGGTGAGCTTACTGCAGTTAATGGCGGAGCGTCGAGAGCTCAATATTCAACCCGTCATGAATCAAAAGTTGAGAACCGAGTTGCTAGAAGCGACTGGTTTTCAGCTTTTTTGGCATGAAGATCCAGAAGATGAGCAGTTGGCCAATTACCTCTATGACTTAGAGGCGAAGTTGCGAAATGAGCAGATTATTGACTTTGTTCGTGCCGTCAGCCCAGCCATCTATCGGATCTTTATGCGATTGATTCAGTTGAAAATTCCTGATATTACCAACTATATTCATAACTCCAAAGAATCCAGTTATGACCGTTGGAAATTTGAGAGCCTGCATGCGTCTGACAACCCTATCCTGCAGCAATTCCACAGCGAAAGTGTGGTCAATTCATCCAGTTTGACGGAGTTGATTGTGCAGTTGGACTTGCCAGATAGCGTCAAAGTTGCGGCCCAACAATTGCGGGAGTTAGAAAAATCAGTTCGCAATCCCCTGGCCCACTTGATCAAGCCTTTTGATGAAGAAGAGCTCCATCGGACGACAGGTTTCTCTTCTCAGGATTTTATGAAGAATTTGATTGACCTTGCAAGCTACACAGGCATTCATTATGATCAAGCTAACTTTTATTTTGATCAGGCCAATGCTGTCATGGAAGAGCTACTAAAGGAGAAGTAGATGGATAAGATTGCTCAACTACAGGAGATGATTGATCAGAGTCAACGGATTGTGTTTTTCGGAGGGGCAGGAGTTTCCACGGAGTCAAATATTCCAGATTTTCGAAGCTCAGACGGTGTCTATAGTGTTCAGGTAGGGCGGCATTTGACAGCTGAGCAATTGGTCTCCCATACCATGTTTGAGCGCTATCCAGAGGACTTTTTCGACTTTTATAAGAAGTACTTGCTCTACCCAGATGCCAAGCCCAATGCAGCCCATCGGTATCTGGCACGGCTTGAAGAGACTGGTAAGCTCAAGGCGGTGGTGACACAAAATATTGATAGTCTCCATGAAATGGCTGGTTCTAAAAAAGTTTTGAAGCTCCATGGCAGTGCCGACCGCAATTACTGTAAGGGTTGCCAGCGATTTTATGATTTGGAGGCCTTTCTAGCTTTAGAAGGCCCGGTTCCACACTGTCTGGACTGTGGCGAGGTGGTCAAGCCTGATGTGACCCTCTACGAGGAGCCTCTCGATATGGACATCTTTAGCCAAGCTGCTCAAGCTATCCAAGAGGCTGATCTGCTGATTATCGGTGGGACCTCACTTGTGGTCTACCCAGCAGCTAGCTTGATCCAGTATTTCCAAGGGAAGAAGCTGGTTGTCATCAATAAAACCAGTATCCCACAAGACAAGCAAGCAGATCTAGTTATCGAAGGAAAAATTGGCCAAGTATTTTCACAATTAAGACAATAAAAGAACACCTGAGAGAAGTGGAAATCCACTTGTTTCAGGTGTTTTTATGTCTCCCTTTTGACTAGCGCTATAAGAATGTATTTGATTATGATATAATGAAATAGATTTTCTTAGGAGGTGTGCATGAAGAAGTTAAATATTAAGAAAAAATATATCTTTCTTGCTTTAGTGAGTTTTTTGATTGGCTACTTCGGGCTTCGGTATTATATCAAGCCAGATTGGTTTGATTTAGAGTATACTTATCATAAGGTATATCAATACAAAGTTAGTAAAATAAAACCACAGAAAAAGATTATCAAAGATATTAACATCGAAATTATACACGATATAAAAGAGCAAAAGCCTACAGATGGAAAATGGAAAGAGACCATACGAACAGATATAGATAGTTATCGTATTGACCCAATATTACATGTGACTTTTACTGATAATAGTAAGGCTGATATTCCTTTACGAACAGATCGAATTGGTCCAGCATTTAGTTGGAAAAATTTGGATGATGAATTATATAAAAAATTATCGTCTCGTTTCCCGTTAGCAGAACCGATTGATGTTGTTCAATATCATTCTTTAGAATCTGTTCTAATGCTCTATCAGGGAGATACCTTATTTCAAATTCCAGAGGAACAAACAGTGATTCAATTTCAGGTGAAAAATCCAAATAATGGTAAGCTACAAACTTACTATCAATATGGTTCAGAACCTAAATTTAATTATTTTCGACCAGTATTCTTTTTACAAAATAAAGCACACTTATTTAATGAAAAGCCAGAATTTTTTAATGCTTATAACCAATCTAGTCAAAAAAATTATTGGGATAGAGATTTCGATTTTAGACATGCTAATTTATCGATCTCGCAAGAGTATCGTTATTATCGTTTATTTTATTCCGATCGATTAAGCAATCAGCCGGTTGGAATTAGCCCTACGGGACATACATTTAAAACAACGATTACAGATACCTATATTTTACCAAATGAAGATCAGAGTAGCGAGGGTGAAAAAGTTACATCAAAATCGAAAACATACACTGATCAAACTGAATACACGTATGAAATTCTTGACAGAAAAAAACCAAAAATCATAATAGAATAATACAAGCTGGAGTTTAGTTTATTTCAATTCTAGAGTGAAACACTTCAACATTTTTATGGATCATATTTATATCAAGTCAATAGATTAGATTGTTCGAGTTTGTTCCTTATGTTAAAATGTGCTAGATTTTCTCAGGAGGTGTGTATGAAGAAGTTTAAAAGAATATTACCGCTCGTTTTAGTAGCTTTAGGACTATTCTTCTTTGGACTTTATTACTATTTGAAAACATCTGTTGATCCTGGTTTGTTTGATAAGAATGATCAGTATATTAAGGTTTACAACTACAAATCAGAGAAGATCAAGCCCAAAAAAGCAAAAGTAAAAGAAATTAATCTTGAGTTTATCTACGACGATAAGGCTGTTGTTCCTGATGGATTGACTTGGTCGGAAGATCTTCGGTCTGATATTGGTCCTTATGACGGTGGAGATGTCATTTTACATGCCCTGTTAGAAGATGGCTCAAAAATCAGAATCCCGCTACAAAAGGCGTTTCATTTAGGTCCAACATTTAGTCGGGATTTGGAATACAATAATAAATTAGAGGAGAAAATGCTCCCTAGATTCCCGAAATTCAGTACAGAGTATAATCAAAATTATTCCTTCGTTTATTTTAGTGGAATGATGTATGTAGGGGACACCCTCTATCAAGCTCCTGAAACAGAAGCTGTTATGCGTTTTGACCTAAAGAATCCAAAAACTGGAAAGTTACAAACCTATTTTGAGTATGGGTATTTGCCAGAGAAAACAAATTCTCCTGTGTTTGTAAAAACTAAAAAAGATGTGAGCCAAGCAGACATGCAATCGTTTTATGATGATTACCATAACAGTTGGAAGGGCTACTGGGATAGGGGAGTCGATCCCTTCCCTAAAGAGTTGACTAGTACCTACCCGTATCAATTTCACTATTATAAATGGTTCTATTCAGATGCTCTATCGAATCTTCCTCTGAAAATAGATCTCACAGGTTCTGAATTTAAAACAACCGTCACTCGTACGCAGTTGATAAAACCTGATCAAAATGATCGGATGAAAGTACGGACAGCCACAAAAACCTATACAGAGAAAAATAAAGAGGAATACGTACAAGAAGTCCTTGGTAAACTGTTGGAGTTCCACGAAATTAATGATCGAGCAAAAGATGAAGAGAAATATAAGTAAGAAACAAGAGCTTTCAATCTTGTTACTAGAGTTCATATTTAGGAGGTGAAGATGAAGAAATTGTTTAGTCAGTTTGTTTATTCCCTAAAGTCTGAGTGGTTTGATTTAGAACACATACCCAATTGAATAACGATGAATATATTACTGAAGTTTTAAAACCAAATCAAAACAAGTCCAAATGCTTCTCATTTGGACTTGTTTTTACAGTAGGATGTTTGAGATAGGATCCCCGAAGTCATCGTCTAGGAGATTGAGTTCAGAAAAATGATAATTCTTCTCGATAGCTTTTGGATCAATTCTACCAACTTTAAAGATGCTTTTATTTTCTTTTATAGTGGTAGTTTTAGGTGTTTGTCTGATCAAATTCGGTAGTTCGTCAATGATTCGTTTGTATAATTGGGTATAGTCGTGACCAACTTCCTGCTTTAATTGATTTTCCCTCTCATCGATTCTTCGATTGAGATCATTTATGTCAGGTTCAGACCATTTAGAAGTAACTGTGAAAGAATAACCATCAGAAGTAGCAGTATCCATGTGTACTTTATAACCAGATAAATCAGTGATAAAAGTTTCCGTGTAAGCCTGTTGAATGGATTCTAATTCTGTTTGAGTAGGGGTGTAGTAAACATTTATAGATTTACTCATTTCCTTTGTCTTATTAAGAATACTATCTTTTATTTTCTTATTGGATTCATCCTTTACTTTCTTCTCAACAATTTGGTTTACATCTTCTAGATTAGACGGTTTATCAGCGGTGGAAAAAGTCTTTCGAAGAACAGTTTGATCTGTATCGTTTTTCTTTTGTATGTGATAAGTCAGCTTATAGTTGGAATGAGGTTTTCCGTAGAACCATAATACCGTCTTGCTTGCTGAAGCCCAATCTTTCTTCTGAATGGTGATTTCTTGATTCTTATCATCCACAAGACTTATTTTTTCAGTAGAGTAATCCTCAAGATTTTTTTCTGAAACAGTTACAAAATACATCTTGTTCGATTTTTGAAAATTTGAGGTATTTTGCTCTTTTTCAAATACACCATTACCGACCGTTTCAATGCTGATAGATGGACTTAAAAAGAAAATAAGAAGCAAAATCGGAATTAGAATCGAGGGAATCCATATCAGTCTTTTCTTAAGTTTTTTACTCATACATCCTCCAATGATAGTGTGATGTTTAAAAAAGGCATCTGTTAAAAACATCGCCATAACGATAGCAAGTTAAATGCAGTGCCTTTATTTTAACATAGGTGATCCATAATAGCTATCGTTTTCCTGGAACTCAATTGCAAGAAAATGCTATTATTTCAAACTAAAAAATTATTGATTTCTGGATTAAAAAATTTCATATCAAAATTTACTTTACATTTTGAAAAAAGTGTATGATTATGGTTTAATGGAAAGTAATTATATTGTTATCAAATCAATTTCCAAAGAGGTGACGATGAAGAAGTTAAAACTTAAAAAGAGATATATGATACTTAGTTTGGTAGCGGTCTTGACGATTGTCTACATGGGGCTTCGGTATTATATCAAGCCTGAGTGGTTTGATTCAAAGTTTACTTATCACAAAGTCTATCAATATAAAGTTAGTAAAATTAAGCCACAGAAAAAGATTATCAAGGATATTAATATTGAAATTATCCACGATCGAAATGAACAAAAACCTACGGAAGGGCAATGGCAAGAATCAACTAGAACGGATATAAAGGGCTATAATGATTCACCAATACTACATGTGACCTTTACCGACAAGACGAAGGCTGATATCCCCCTAGTGACAGGTATAATTGGTCCTGCATTTAGTCAGACGAATGTGGACAGAAAATTATATCAAAAACTATCATATCGCTTCCCTAAAATACAGCTACTAGGCGAAAAGCATCATGATGTACTCTCTACTCTTCTAATGCTTTACCAAGGGGATACCTTGTTTCAAATTCCTGATGAAAGTACGGTTATTCAATTCCAAGTGAAAAATCCAAAGAACGGCAAGCTCCAAACTTACTATCAGTATGGTGGTGATCCTGATTTTGATTATTTCCGCCCTGTGTTCTTTTTACAAACAAAATCGAGTTCATCCAAGGAAAAACAAGAATTCTTTGATGCTTATAACCCATCCACTCAAAAGAATTATTGGGATAGAAGTCTTGATTTTAGTTATGATAATTTATCTGTTTCACAAAATTCTCGCTTTTATAAATTGTTTTATTCAGATCGATTTAGCAATCTTCCACTAGGAGTTAGCCCGACAGGAAATACATTTAAAACTACAATTACAGATACCTATATTTTGCCAGATGAAAATCGAAATAGTGAAGGTTTTAGAGTTTTATCACAATCGAAAACATACACAGATAAAAATGAATACACAACTGAAATACTTAGTAAAAATGTTAACTAATTTCAGAAATTATGGATGTTGGAATGATTTCGTGGATACAATTTATTGTCCCATCTTGATTTCCAAATATAGAAATGACCATAAAAAATATCTGAGTGAAAATGGATCACTCAGATATTTTTTTACTTATCAAACTTCACTTCCTCAAGCAAGTACTCGATGAATTTTTCTCCCATTTTTGAGAGGGCTGTTTTTTCATGTTTGATGTAGACCAGCTCAATCGGGTCTTCGATATCAAGGGGAATGGAGACGATGTTATTTCCGTTGAGATTGCTGTTGAGGATCCCGGTCGCAATGGTGTAGCCATCTAGACCAATCAAGAGATTAAAGAGGGTCGCCCGGTCACTGACGACGATGGATTTCTTATGATGCTCTTGAGAGAGAATCTCTTCTGAGAAGTAGAAGGAGTTGTGGGTTCCTTGGTCATAGCTAAGGTATGGGAAATCTTCCAGATCAGACAAGTGAACGATCTCCTTCTTGGCAAGAGGATTGGTCTTACTGACAAAGATATGAGGTTGCGCTGTAAAGAGGTGGGTGGCAATCAGGTGATTATCATCCAGCATCTTAGAGAGGACATCGCGGTTGTAGCTATTCAAAAAGAGTACGCCAACCTCGCTGCGGAAGTTCTTGACGTCATCGATGATCTCCCAAGTCCGCGTCTCCCGTAGGAAGAGCTCGTATTTTTCCATGTCGCTTTTCTTCAATAGTGAAACGAAGGCCTCAACCACGAAGGCGTAGTGCTGTGAAGAGACGCTGAAAAGCTCACGAGAGCCCACAGGATTTTTATAGCGCTCGGACAAGAGGTCAATCTGCTCCACCACCTGGCGGGCATAAGAGAGGAACTCCATCCCATCGCGGGTCAAAGTGATCCCTTTGGGATTTCGGATAAAGATTTCAATTCCCATCTCATTTTCCAAGTCCTTGACAGCATTGGAAAGGCTAGGTTGAGTGATGAAGAGTTGTTTTGCGGCCTCATTCATAGAGCCGGTTTCGACGATTTTGATAATGTATTGTAATTGTTGTATTCTCATGCTTTTATTTTAACATAAAAAAGCGCGTTTTTCCCGTAAAATGTGGTCTTTCAAGGACTGTATGAGAATAAGACAGGCTGAGGTAGGTAATAGGAAGTAGGCTAGATCAAATAGTTAAAAAATAGAAGATTGGAAACAAAATCTACATCTGGGGACTGATTTTGATGGAAAAATACAGTTTTGCCTTGCTGAAGGTAAGATCTGATTGATAGAATGGTAAAAAATTGATTGAGGAGATCTTATGAAAAAACTCGTTTCCTGGTATAAGAAAAAGGATAAGGAATTGGAAACCCATTTCACAGCTGGTCTGTTGCAGATCAATTTTGTGACCAATGCTCTGATTCTATTGGCCTTTTACATCTATTTGGTTATTAGTCAGTCGCTCTACGCAATTAAGGATCCATTCATTCAATTTAGTTTTCTTGCTATAGTATCCTTTACGATGGAGGTCTTGCCCTATGGTGTGACCTTAGCCCTTTTTGTACCCAATATTTTTGTCATCATCTATGGGATCGGTCGGTGGTCCAGCATCCAGTTCAAAGAAGCAGAGGAAGATGCTCTCAAAGATCCGGATCTGTTTGAAGAGAGTGGATCAGAGAAGGGAGAAGAGCTGATAGAAGAAGACGCATTCAAAACTGAATCACCGAGTCCTAAGCCTAGCAAAAAGAAAAAGCAACAGCCTACAATTGTTCTTTGGTTTGGTCTCTTTGGTTGCTTTCTCGAAGCGATTTTCATTTTCATCGTGAAAGATATGACCTTTTACGATTGGAGTGAACGCCTGATTAATTCGCAGAAGCACGCCCTGATCTGGTCGGGCGCCTATCCAACCTTCTTCACCTTTGCTGCTCTCACCTTGCTAGCCTTGATCATCTATTCCTATCGGGATGCGAATTCCCTCTCTCCATTGGCTAATATCTTCTGTATTAGTGGCATTCTAGGAGGAGTGGTCCTCCTCTTAGTTTTTGATCAACAGCTGCAGGTAGCAAGTTTTCACACCTTTTTCTTACTGATCTATTCCATCAATCTCTTGTGGGTTCGTATCAAGGAGTGGCAAGAAGATCAAACAGAGATCAGCTATGAGAATCGCCTGCTTCAGTTTTTCCATCAGCTCTTAAACAAGTCACGTAACTGGCCTTGGCTAGCGTTTCTTCTTGCCCTTCCGACGCTGGCTCTCGTCGTCCTCATTCTCATGCTCTTTGGGCAACAACCAGATTCCATGATCAAAGCCTGGACCAATACAGCAGACTGGGCCTTCTCGCAAAAGATCCCTCCTCAGAATCTTATCATTGATGAGCATTATCTTTGTACGGTTGCGGCTGGTGGTCATGAAAAGGTGGTCAAGCCCCAGCGGATGGGAGTCCGTCACGGTCATCCAGTCGTTGTCAATCGCCAGCTCTGTATTGCCAATGCTTTTGAGCAAGTATTAGAAGAAAAGACGCCACGTTTCCATCGCTTCTTACGTTGCAATTATGACCGCTATGGCTATCCTTTTGCTAAACATATCAAGAAAAAATGGGCTATGGACCTGATTTACTACCTAATGTTGGAATGGATCTTTTTACTGGTTCTTTATCTAGTCGATCGCAAGCCTGAGAACCGAATCGCCATGCAATACATCAAACCGATCCCAGAAGATTTTGACCCCCGTAAAGCTTCCTGAGTTACTGATTTTACTTGACAAGCGTCAAGGAGCGCGATATAATGAGACAAATTTAACCTTTAAGGGGTCCAGAGAGGCCTGCAAGGAAAGACAGAAAAAAGATCAGCGGACCGAGTCTAGCTGATAATTTGTAGGACCTTGCTTTTGCGAGGTCTTTTTTGCTGGAAGAAAGAAGAGGAAACCAATGGTCAGTGATAGCTGTAAAAAACGGTTTGGAAAAATCATGATGGAAGACATGGAGTTAATCGCTCAAGAAGAGATTGCGCCACGGATTTTTTCAATGGTCTTGAAGGGGGAAATGGTGGAGCAGATGTTGCCGGGGCAGTTTCTCCATATCCGTGTACCGGATGACTCTAAGCTCCTCCGTCGTCCTATTTCTATCTCTGAGATAGATCCAGGCAGCCAGACCTGTCGCCTCATCTATCGGGTAGAAGGGGGAGGGACAGCCATCTTTTCTCAGCTGCCTGTCGGTAGCTTCCTCAGTGTCATGGGCCCTCAAGGAAATGGATTTGACCTAAAAGGTCTTGGTCAAGGGGAGAGTGCCTTGATTATCGGTGGCGGGATTGGAGTACCTCCTTTGGTCCAAGTGGCCAAACAACTCCATGAGCAAGGGGTAGAAGTTGAAGTGGTTGTCGGCTTTGCGACCAAAGACGCCGTCATTTTGGAAGAAGAGCTTTCTCAGGTGGCTCATGTCACTGTAACGACAGACGATGGGACTTATGGCACTAAGGGCTATGTCTCTACGGTTATTGATCAGATGGACCAGGAGTTTGACGCTATCTATTCTTGTGGAGCACCTGGCATGCTCAAATATGTCAATACCAAATTTCATGACCATCCCCGCGCCTACATTTCCATGGAATCACGAATGGCTTGTGGGATGGGGGCTTGCTATGCCTGTGTAGTGCATCTGGAAAATGAAAGCCAAGCAGCTAATAAGCGCGTGTGTGAAGACGGACCGGTCTTTGAAACCGGTACGATTGTGATGTAGGAGGACCTTATGACAGCAAATCGACTAGCCGTATCCTTACCTGGTTTAGACTTGAAAAACCCGATTATTCCGGCATCTGGCTGTTTTGGTTTCGGTCAGGAATATGCCAAATACTATGACTTAGATCTGCTTGGATCCATCATGATCAAGGCGACAACTGCTGAGGCTCGTTTTGGTAATCCAACGCCACGTGTCGCCGAGACGCCTGCCGGCATGCTCAATGCCATTGGGCTCCAAAATCCAGGGGTAGACGTGGTCCTGGCAGAAAAACTTCCTTGGCTGGCCCAACATTATCCCGACTTACCGATTATTGCCAATGTAGCTGGCTTCTCCAACGAAGAGTATGCGACGGTATCTGGCAAGATCTCGCAAGCGCCAAATGTCAAAGCCATTGAGCTCAATATCTCTTGTCCAAACGTAGACCATGGCAACAACGGTCTTTTAATCGGGCAGGTTCCTGAGTTGGCCTATGCGGCTGTGAAAGTAGCGGTAGAAGCATCCTCAGTCCCTGTCTATGTCAAGTTAACGCCTAGTGTAGCAGACATCACGCAGGTCGCAAAAGCAGCAGAAGACGCAGGTGCAACTGGTTTGACCATGATCAATACCTTGGTCGGCATGCGCTTTGACCTCAAGACTGGTAAGCCCATCATTGCCAATGGAACCGGAGGCATGTCTGGTCCAGCCGTTTTCCCAGTTGCATTAAAACTCATCCGCCAGGTCGCCCAATCCACTAAACTTCCGATTATCGGAATGGGAGGTGTGGATTCAGCAGAAGCAGCCATTGAAATGATGATTGCTGGTGCCTCTGCGATTGGAGTTGGAACCGCTAATTTTACCGATCCTTATGCTTGTCCAACCATCATCGAAGATCTGCCACAGGTCATGGATCGCTATGGTATTGACACCCTTGAGAACTTCCGAAAACATGTACGGGAAAATCTACTGTAAATCCTTGACTTTTCCCAAATATCGTACTACAATAAATAAAAACCTTTAAAGCAGTCCAGAGAGGCTCCTAAGGTCTAGACGGTGAATCATGGTAGTTGTTCCTACCTAATTTTCGTGTAACCTTGCCTCGGGCAAGGTTTTTTTGTAGATAAAATGATCAATCAAAAAAGGAGTAATCCATGCGTGAAGAACGTCCTATTATCGCCCTTGACTTCCCAGCTTTCGAGGATGTCAAAAACTTTTTAGAGCATTTTCCAGAAGACGAAAAATTATTTGTAAAAATCGGAATGGAATTTTTCTATGCAGTTGGTCCTGAAATTGTACATTACCTCAAAGGGCTTGGACACAGTATTTTCCTTGATTTAAAATTGCATGATATCCCAAATACAGTCAAATCAGCCATGTCCGTGTTGGGGACCTTCGGAGTAGATATGGTGACGGTCCACGCAGCCGGTGGTGTAGAGATGATGCGCGAAGCCAAGGCAGCTCTTGGTGAAGGGGCTAAGTTGGTAGCCGTGACCCAGTTGACTTCTACCAGTGAAGAAGACATGCGCGATTGCCAAAACATCCAAACAACGGTCCAAGAATCAGTAGTCAATTATGCTCGCAAGGCCCAAGAAGCAGGCTTGGATGGCGTTGTCTGTTCAGCCCACGAAGTAGCCTTGATCAAGGATGCCACTTCATCAGACTTTGTCTGTGTCACACCAGGGATTCGTCCTGCTGGAGCTGAAATCGGTGACCAAAAACGGGTTATGACCCCACAAGAAGCCCATAAAATTGGCTCTGACTATATTGTCGTTGGACGCCCAATCATCCAAGCAGAAAACCCATGGGACGCATACCATGAAATTAAGAGACAGTGGAATAGTTAAGAACGTCTAAGAAGCTTTGCTTCAAGACGTTCTACGGAAAGTCCGATTGGATCTTTCCTAACGCATTCACTAGATCACAGAAGAGAAAATGATCGTTTCTCTTCTGTGAACGTCGGAATAATCGGAGCCCGATAGGGCCTTTCCTAACGCATTCACTAACCTGTAATGTTGTTGTTTAAATCAAAAAATGATTTAATTCGTATGTGATTAAAATCGTAAAAAAGGAGTCCTTATGTCATTAGCTAAAGATATTGCCAGCCATCTTTTGAAAATTGAAGCCGTTTATTTGAAACCAGAAGAACCTTTTACTTGGGCATCTGGGATCAAATCCCCTATTTATACAGATAACCGTGTAACCCTCGCTTATCCTGAAACTCGTACCTTGATCGAAAATGGATTTGTAGATAAAATCAAGGAAGCTTTCCCTGAAGTAGAAGTGATTGCAGGTACAGCAACTGCAGGGATTCCTCACGGAGCCATTATTGCGGATAAGATGAATTTACCATTTGCCTACATTCGTAGCAAACCAAAAGACCATGGTGCTGGAAACCAAATCGAAGGCCGTGTACCACAAGGTCAAAAGATGGTCGTAGTGGAAGATTTGATTTCTACTGGTGGATCTGTCTTGGATGCTGTCGCAGCTGCCAAGCGTGAAGGGGCGGACGTTCTTGGTGTCGTAGCTATCTTCACCTACCAATTGGAGAAAGCAGATAAGAAATTTGCGGAAGCTGGCGTTCAACTTGAAACCTTGTCTAACTATACAGAATTGATCCATTTGGCAGAGGAACAAGGTTACATCACTTCTGAAGGATTAGAGTTGTTGCACCGTTTCAAGGAAAACCAAGAAACTTGGCAAAATAAATAATAGGACGGAAGCGTTTCTAACGCTTCTTTTTTATACTCTTTTCACTAGTTGGTGGTTAACTTGAATCTCAAAGTAAAATCCGGTATGATAGTAGTAATTGTTCTTATGGATGAAAGAAAAACTATTTTTAAGGGAGAAGAAGATGTCAAAAGAAGATTATTTGCAAATGAAGAAACAGGCTCGGGTCTGGTTTACCGTTAATATCGTCATCAGTTTGATGGCTATTGCGGGAGGAATTTTAGTAGTCATTAGTAAATCACGTCATATCCCATTTTTATTGATGGCCTTGGGGGCACTGACTTTGATGAACCAAGTCTTGGTTACCCCTGCTTTCAATGCCAAAAAAGAAACTGAGGAAGAACATCCAGAATGGAAGAGCTTGTCTACTAAAGATACTAAACTTCCTGTGGAGAATCTGCAGAAAGGGGTTTTGGTATCAGCTACGGCTCTTCTGATTGTCATTATTGGTTTCTTCATGTTCTATCGTCCTCTTCCGACAACAGACGCAGGAACTGAAGTGATCAAAACCTATCGCGAGGTCCAGTCTGTGCCAGAAAATTCAACAGAAAAAGGATCTAGCACAGTCTCTAATTTAACTCCGAAAGATGTTCAAACCTTACAAGAATTGAAAGAAGAAATCGAATCCAATGCCCCATCAGATTCAAACTCACTAGATATAAACAAAGCAAAAGATCTTGCAGAAAAAGCGCAGCAACAGAATTGGTTGAAAAGGGGAGAGTAAGATGACTTTTCAAGTGGTTTGAAATCAACTAGTTTTTGTGAAAGGGTAAAAAACAAATGACAGTAACAACATTCTGGCTTAGTTTGGGCATTCTGACCCTTGTTTTCTTGATCATGTTGCTTATCTTTTACACCTTGTATCGTCGTGAAATTAAAGTGAAAACAGAATCAACCGCAAAAATTATGGGAGAAGTAGTTGCTTTTGATTCCAAAAATCAACCGCTTATTTCTCTGCCTGTGGTGGAGTATCAGGTCGGGGGCGAAAGATACCAAAAGACATTCACCTATGCTTATTTTAGGGAGACTTCTTCCAAATCTAGGCAGGCCAATGTTTTCGATAGAACCTATGTTCTTGGAGCCGGCAAAAATCTGGATTTGCGGATGATATTCCCAATCGGGTCTCCCATGACAGTCTTTTATAATCCAGTCGACCCACAGATCGGTTTTGTCGAACGATATGCCGGCTTAGTCGGTTTCTATAAAATCGGAATGATTCTAACAGTTGGATTTTATCTTGGGCTAGTATGTATTCTAGCTTTGTTAGGTTGAATTGTTCGGACCCATCTTAAATAAAAAGCACATTCATATATATTTGGTTGAATGAGAGGATTTTCAATGCTCACAAAAGGAACATGTTTTAATATCAGTTTGAATGGGAAAAAGCCTCTCTGGGGCTACTTTTTGTTGGTAACAGATCAAGGGGAAGAATTTATTATCAAACGCAATAGTAAAATCCCTTTTGACAGATACCGTAAAGTGTACCAGACCAACCATTTGTTTAAAGATCAAATTTTTTCAAAGAAAGCACCAGCAAATATTTCTTCTTTGATTGGTGTTCCACTAGGTTTATTATTAGCAAGGACATTTAGAAAGATCCTTCCCATGGACCTTTTCTTTGGAAAAGCAAATCTTGATTTGAATGTTAGAGAAGGAGCGATAAATGTCCTTTTGTTTCTCTTTGCAGTTATGATCACTTTATGGTTGGTCACTATTGCCAGATATGTGCAGTTGAAGCAGTTTGTTAAGAAAAATGGAGCAGAACTATCATTAGTTGGTCAGATAAAGCCTACAGAGTATCTTCAAAAAACAGCAAATGGAACCGAGGTGTGGTGAATGCGAAAAATAAGAAAACGTCAATTGTTTGCCCTCGTTTGTTTAAGTGCTATAGTCCTGTTTCTAGCATATTTCGTTCAAATGCGCTTGTTTTTGGGATTGATTTTATATTTGTTGGTTGTTCTCTTTTATAGAGGTCTTGAATTCACAGAGCCTCGGGAAATAGAGTTTGATTTCAAGGAAGCTCCTAAATAATTTAGATCATTCGCCAACCTAAATGTTTTCGTACCACCCCAAAACAGCAGAAATGCTGTTTTTTTGATATAATGGACCTATGTTATCGAAAAGTAAACGTATTCTATTTGGGATGCTTCATGTTGTCATGTTGCTAGTGATGGTCCACTGGTTCTTGATCAGTGTGATTTATCTGAGAGAGATTTCATGGCTAGCCATTTTAGGTGCTGGATTGCTATTTCTGCTAGCCTGGTTGAAACGCGATGGGCTAAAGAGTGCCTTTGCTTGGTTGACCCGGCACAAAAAAGGCTTCTTGCTTGGAGCGGTTGTCTTTCAGGTGATTGTCATGGTCTGTGCGGAGCTCTTTATCCGTCGGGATGCTGCGGTTGTTTTCAAAGGGGCTTTTGATCTTCTTAAGCAATCTTCCATCACCAACTACCTCAGTCGCAATCCCAATAACATTCCGCTCTTTCTTTACGAGAAGTTTTTCTATGTCTTATTTGGCTCTAGCGGTCTGTGGGTCATGCAGGCTCTCAATATCCTCTATGTCAATCTGGGTGCAGTCCTCTTGTACAAGCTTTCCCAGAAGCATTTCAATCAAAAAACGGCTGATCTGGTCTATCTCTTCTATGTGAGCTTGATCTGTTACTCGCCTTATTTCTATTCCATGTATACGGATATTCCGCCACTTCCTTTGATCGCTCTTCAGTTATGGTGGGCTTTGGATCTATTAAAGGAAGATCAAGCAGTCTCCTGGAAGAAGATTGTTGGCTTGGGGATCTTATCTGGCGTATCCATGTTGATCCGTCCAACGACGATTATTGTCATGATTGCCTTTTGGGCTGTGCTCTTTTTCAGAGGAAATTGGAAGGCCTTTGGAAAGATTGCTACGGTGACGGTCATGATGACGGGCTTTGTCTTTACAGGATTGAATACGGCGGTTAATCATCAAAGAGTTGTACCGATCTTGAAACAAGAAGGGCTGGCTAAAGGACCGCTCTTGTTTATCAATCTGGGCTTGACAGATATGGGGCATAACCAAGAAGATATGAAAGAAGGCTTGTTGGCCTATATCGATGAGGATAAGCGCTCGGATTACAACAATGGCCTCTTTAAAAAAGAAAATGTGATCAAAGAAATCAAGCGCCGTCTCAAGGAGTACGGACCGTTCGGTTTGATCGGGCATATCTACTACAAGCAATCCTTGACGGTAGCAGAAGGGACCCTAGGTTGGCTTTACCGAGATGTAGAGTATGAGAAGACGCCTTTTATCAATCCTCTCTACGCACCCCTGACTAAAAATAATGGTCTGGCAAAATGGATGCGGACCTATTTCCTCAGCATTGATCGCCCGCAGTACAAGTATTATGAATTTGTGAAGCAGGTGATTTGGATCGTCCTATCGGCTGGTTTGGTTGGAGCTTATCTCAAACGTCGAGATACAGATGACTTTAACTTCCTTTCCTTAGCGGTCTTTGGTGGTTTGCTCTTCTTAACCATCTTTGAAGGTGGAAAGACCCGCTACCTCATCCAATTCTTACCGCAAATTTTACTAGTCGCTTCGATCGGTCTAGCAGGATTTACCAAGAAAGAAAATACATAAAAGCTCTCGCTTGTTTGACAGGCAGAAATTGAGGTTGGACAAAAATGTCCAGCCTCTTTTTTATCCAGTGGATCTGCGCCAAATGTGGTATAATGGAAGGTAAGAATTTATTGGATAGCGGAGAGTTTCCATGCAGCATTCACCCTGGCATGAAGCCATCAAATCCCATCTTCCAGAAGGGTATTTTCACCAGATCAATGACTTTATGAATGAAGTCTATAGCAAAGGAGTGGTTTATCCACCGCGTGACAAGGTCTTTAAGGCCTTGCAGACGACAGAGATGGATCAGGTCAAGGTTTTGATCTTAGGCCAAGATCCCTACCATGGACCGGATCAAGCGCAGGGCTTAAGTTTTTCTGTTCCAGATCATGTACCAGCGCCGCCTTCTTTGCAAAATATTCTCAAAGAATTGCGCTCAGATATCGGAGAGAAGCGTTCCCATGATCTGACCTCTTGGGCAGAGCAAGGCGTGCTCTTGCTCAATGCCTGCTTGACGGTTCCAGCTGGTCAGGCTAATGGTCATGCTAGTCAAATTTGGGAGCCTTTCACAGATGCTGTGATCAAGGTGGTCAATGAGTTGGAGGAGCCTGTTGTCTTTATCCTCTGGGGATCTTATGCCCGTAAGAAAAAGCCACTGATTACCCACGATCGACATTTGGTCCTTGAATCAGCTCACCCAAGTCCTTTATCGGCCTACAGAGGATTCTTTGGTTCCCAACCCTTTTCAAAAACCAATCAATTTTTGAAAGAGGCGGGACGCGAGCCGATTGATTGGTTAAGATAGGAGAAAGAAATGCCACAATTAGCAACGATTTGTTACATTGACAATGGGAAAGAATTTCTCATGTTGCATCGCAATAAAAAGCCCAATGATGTCCATGAAGGTAAATGGATCGGAGTTGGTGGAAAATTAGAACGCGGGGAAACCCCACAGGAGTGTGCGGCGCGTGAGATTTTTGAAGAGACAGGCCTTAGAGCTAAGCCAGTCTTAAAAGGGATCATTACCTTTCCGGAGTTCACTCCAGATTTAGACTGGTACACCTATGTCTTCAAGGTAACAGATTTTGAAGGAGAACTAATCGAGTGTAACGAAGGGACCTTGGAGTGGGTGCCTTATGATCAAGTCCTCTCAAAACCAACCTGGGAAGGGGACCACACCTTTGTCGAGTGGTTGTTGGAGGATAAACCCTTCTTTTCAGCAATGTTTCGCTATGACGGCGACCGCTTGTTAGAGTCGCATGTTGATTTTTATGAATAAAGGAGAATGCAATGGTTGTCATTAAAAATGGTCGCGTAATGGATCCCAAGACTGGCTTGGATCAAGTCTGTGATCTTCGCATTGAAGGAAAGAAAATTGTAGAGATCGCTGAGAACCTCCCAACGGATGGACAAGAAGTCCTTGATGCTACTGGTCTGGTTGTGGCACCTGGTTTGATCGATGTACACGTGCATTTCCGTGAACCTGGTCAAACTCATAAAGAAGACATCCATACGGGTGCCTTAGCCGCAGCTGCTGGTGGTTTTACTCGAGTGGTCATGATGGCCAATACCAATCCGACCATTTCAGATATTGCGACCTTAGAGGAAGTCTTAGCTTCTGCAGCCAAGGAAAATCTTCATATTCATACGGTTGCGACGGTGACTAAGAACTTTGACGGTCAACACCTGACAGATTTTGAAGGATTGCTTAAGGCCGGTGCAGTAGGGTTTTCAGATGACGGGATTCCCCTTCAAAGCACTAAGGTTGTCCGCCAAGCCTTGGAAGAGGCTAAGCGTCTAGGAACCTTTATTAGTCTGCATGAAGAAGACCCTGAGTTGAATGGCATTCTTGGTTTGAATGAGAACATTGCTAAGGAACACTTCCATGTCTGTGGGGCGACGGGTGTAGCCGAATATTCAATGGCTGCGCGTGATGCCATGATTGCCCATGCGACAGGTGCTCACCTCCATATCCAACACCTTTCCAAGGAAGAAAGTGTCAAGGTGGTGGAATTTGCCCAAGGATTAGGAGCTCATGTGACGGCAGAAGTGGCACCTCAACACTTTTCGAAAACAGAAAGTCTGCTCTTGACTAAGGGAAGCAATGCTAAGATGAATCCACCTCTTCGCTTGGAATCTGACCGTCTAGCAGTGATTGAAGGCTTGAAGTCAGGCGTCATCTCCGTGATTGCGACTGACCACGCGCCTCACCATGCAGATGAGAAGAATGTTCCTGATATTACCAAAGCACCATCTGGCATGACTGGGCTTGAAACTTCGCTTTCTCTTGGTTTGACCTACTTGGTGCATGCTGGCCATTTAAGCCTGATGCAATTGCTTGAAAAGATGTCCTATAATCCAGCACGTCTCTATGATTTTGATGCTGGCTATATCGCAGTGGATGGACCGGCTGATTTAACCATCTTTGATCCAGAAGCAGATCGTCTGGTATCGGATCATTTCGCTTCAAAAGCTGGCAATTCACCATTTGTGGGTGAAACATTAAAAGGGAAAGTTGCTTATACAATCTGTGATGGACAAGTGATTTTTCAAGGATAAGCGATCGTATTCATATGAATCTTAAAAAAATGATGCAAGGCTTGGTTTTCTTTTTAACCAGCCTTCTTGTCTTTGTCTTTCTATTTCGTGCTCTGCTACCAACTGCATCCCCTCGTATGACCAAGCCCAAAACGGCTGCGAAAGAAATCACCTATACTTATGTAGCTCTAGGGGATTCACTGACTGAAGGAGTAGGGGATAGCACCAAGCAAGGGGGCTTCGTGCCCATCCTTGCCCAAAGCCTGTCCAATGAAAATGACGGCCAGTACCAGCCTGTCAACTATGGAGTAGCTGGGAATACAAGTGCTCAGATCTTAGATCGACTCAAGAAACAAACAGACCTTCAGAAGGATCTCAAGAAGGCGCGTGTCATGACCTTAACAGTTGGGGGAAATGATCTGCGCAAAGTTGTTGTCGATCATCTGAGTGATTTTTCTCTATCAGATATCCAAAAACCGCTCAAGTATTATACAGCTAACCTCAAAGAAATTATTAAAAAGGCCAGAAAGGACAATCCCCATCTTCCTATTTATGTAGTGGGGATCTACAATCCTCTTTACCTGAATTTTCCTGAATTAACCAGTATCCAGACGGCTGTAGATCGTTGGAATGAGACGACGGAAGAAACCATCGCGCAATTTGATCAGGTCTATTTCGTTCCGATCAATGATTTGCTCTATAAAGGAATTGATGGCAAAATGGGCGTATCAGAAATCAGTGACGGGAAGACAACTGTTATCAATGATGCCCTGTATGAAGAGGATAGCTTTCACCCCAACAATACGGGCTATGAAAAGATGAAACAAGCAATATTGGAGAAAATCAATGCCACAAAAAAAACTTGGAGTCAAAAATAATCCCATCAAAGAGAAGGTCCCCTTCCTTCAAAAAATCAATATTTGGAAATGGTTATTTTTAGGTTTGGTCAGCCTTCTCTTAGCCTTCGCTATAGTTGTGCAAGGACGCTTAGCGACGCCAAGAGAAGATGTTAGCCAGCTTCATCAAGCAGTTGGCACCAAAGATGTCAAAGTTGGAACCATGACAACGACTCGGGATCAACTCAATGATACCATCAAATCGCTACTGAAAAAATATAAGCTGTCCGACTACAAGGTCTATGCGGACAATCAGCAAATCCTATTAGAAGGGCAGTTGAGTCTCTTGGGGAAGGATTATCCCTTATATATTTACTTTCAACCATCCAAATTGGAAAATGGGAACATTCTCTTGACGGTGAAGGATTTTTCAGTCGGAACCTTTCAAATTCCACAAAGGATGGTTTTGCAGCTCTTGAGTAAAAATAAAAATATCCCAAAATTTGTTCAGATCTCACCCAAGCAGTCTACCATCACCATTGTATTGCCAGAAATTGACAATGACTTTGGAATATATGTCAAGGCCAATACCATTGACCTCTATAATGACAAGATCGTTTTTGATTTGTATCAGAAGAAGTAGGATGGAAGAGGTTATTCAAATTGAATTCAAAGTCATCTTAAAAACTTTCCTTAGGCTCAATAATTAGTCATGGAACTTCT
>NZ_KV812784.1:772141-827725 GCF_001813505.1 Streptococcus sp. HMSC061E03 | reverse complement strand
GTTCGCTGACGTCCGTCTTCACCTAAGGAAAGATTCTAAGATGACTTTATCTTCAATCTAACTAGAACTGAAAGCTCTATTTTGTTTCTATTCAAAAAATTCAGAATATTGTAGAAAATTCTTGACATTGCTTTTTCCCTATGCTAAAATACTAAACAAGACATTGAACAAAGGAGAAAGTCAAACATGAAAACAGTTAAGTTTATTCAATTTGCTTTGTTGTTGAGGTATAAGGGCTAGTGCAGAAGCATTAGTCCTGTTTGGCTTACCAAGCGGGCAAAAACATCTCGCTTGGTTAACCGAGTGAGATGTTTTTCTTTATATCCACTACATAGAAATGAGGAGACCCTATGCGTAAAGTTGAATTTTTAGATACCAGCCTTCGGGATGGCGAACAGACTCCAGGAGTTAATTTCTCTATCAAAGAAAAGATTGCCATTGCTAAACAATTGGAAAAGTGGGGCATTTCTGCTATTGAAGCAGGTTTTCCTGCAGCTAGTCCTGATTCCTTCACAGCTGTTCAAGAGATTGCCAAGGTCTTGACCAAGACAGCCGTGACAGGTTTGGCCCGTTCTGTCAAATCAGATATTGATGCTTGTTATGAAGCCTTGAAGGATGCTAAGTATCCACAAATTCACGTCTTTATCGCAACCAGTCCGATTCACCGGGAGTTTAAACTCAACAAGACAAAGGAAGAAATCCTTGAAACGATCAAAGAGCACGTTTCTTACGCTCGCTCAAAATTTGAGATTGTGGAATTCTCGCCAGAAGATGCGACTCGGACAGAATTGGATTTCCTCTTGCAAGTCGTACAGACTGCAGTCGATGCTGGTGCTAGCTATATCAACATTCCTGATACAGTCGGTTTCACGACACCAGCGGAGTACGGTGCCATTTTCAAATACTTGATTGACCATGTCAAGACAGATCGCGAGATTATCTATTCACCTCATTGCCATGATGACCTAGGAATGGCGGTGGCTAATAGCCTCGCTGCTGTTAAAAATGGTGCCCGTCGTGTCGAAGGAACCATTAATGGAATCGGGGAGCGGGCCGGCAATGCGGCACTTGAAGAAGTAGCGGTTGCTCTCAATATTCGCGAAGACTATTTCCAAGTGGAGAGTCCGATTGTCCTCAATGAAACCATCAACACTTCTGAGTTGGTTTCTCGTTACTCTGGTATTCCAATTCCTAAAAACAAGGCGGTTGTTGGTGGCAATGCCTTCTCACACGAGTCTGGGATTCACCAAGACGGAGTTCTTAAAAATCCTCTTACCTATGAAATCATCACACCTGAGTTGGTGGGTGTTAAGAGCAATAGCCTCCCTCTTGGAAAATTGTCTGGTCGCCATGCCTTTGTCGAAAAACTGCATGAGTTGGGACTGGAATTTACAGAAGAAGACATCAAGCCATTGTTTGCTAAGTTTAAATCTCTGGCAGACAAAAAACACGAGATCACAGATGCCGATATCCGCGCCCTTGTTGCCGGTACAGCAGTGGAAAATCCAGAAGGATTCCAATTTAACGATCTCCGCTTAACCACTAATGCAGACGAAACGATTACAGCAGCGGTTAGCCTCAGCAATGAAGAAGGGGAAGTACTTGAATTCCTTGCCAATGGTCAAGGGTCAGTTGAAGCGATCTTTAATGCGATTGATAAATTCTTCAACCAAACCGTTCGCTTGACCTCATACAATATCGATGCAGTGACAGATGGGATCGATGCCCAAGCCCGTGTCTTGGTATCGGTGGAAAATGTTGATACAGATACGATCTTCAATGCCTCTGGTTTGGACTTCGATGTATTAAAAGCCTCTGCCATCGCTTATATCAATGCCAACACGCTGGTTCAAAAAGAGAATGCGGGTGAGATGGGACGAGCTGTCTCCTACCGTGATCTTCCGCAAGCCTAAGAGGAAATGAACATGACAAAGAAAATTGTAACACTTGCAGGAGATGGGATTGGCCCTGAGATCATGACAGCTGGACTAGAGGTCCTCGCAGCCGTCGCTCCCAAAATTGGCTTTGATTATAGTCTAGAAGACAAACCTTTTGGGGGTGCTGGAATTGATGCCTCTGGCCACCCACTTCCCCAAGATACTCTAAAAGCAGCTAAAGGAGCGGATGCTATTCTTCTCGCAGCCATCGGGAGTCCTGAGTATGACAATGCTCCTGTTCGTCCAGAACAAGGCCTGCTCGCTATTCGTAAGGAATTAAACCTTTTTGCCAATATTCGTCCTGTACGGGTTTTCGACGCCTTGAAACACTTGTCTCCTTTGAAGCCAGAGCGTATTGAGGGGGTCGACTTCGTGGTCGTGCGTGAATTGACAGGTGGGATTTACTTTGGAGAGCATATCTTGAAAGAAGATACAGCGCGTGATATCAATGATTACAGTGCAGAAGAAATCCGTCGGATTATTCGCCAAGCCTTCAAGATCGCGCAAGGACGTAGCAAGAAAGTGACCAGTATCGATAAGCAAAATGTTCTGGCAACCTCTAAATTGTGGCGCCAAGTGGCAGAAGAAGTTGCCAAAGAATTTCCAGATGTGACCTTGGAGCACCAGCTTGTCGATAGTGCGGCCATGATCATGATTACCAATCCAGCCCGCTTTGATGTCGTAGTGACAGAGAATCTATTCGGAGATATCTTATCTGACGAATCCAGCGTCCTTCCTGGAACACTAGGCGTGATGCCATCTGCCAGTCATTCCGACCAAGGACCAAGTATGTACGAACCGATTCATGGTTCAGCACCTGACATTGCTGGTCAAGGCATTGCCAATCCGATTTCCATGATCTTGTCCGTTGCCATGATGCTCCGAGACAGTTTTGGAGAAACAGCAGGTGCAGAAATGATCGAAGAAGCCGTCAATCAAACCTTGAATCAAGGAATCTTGACACGGGATCTAGGTGGTCAGGCTTCTACTGCAGAGATGACTGCAGCCATTATTGGGAATCTCTAAGATGACTTGGAGAGATCGCTGTTTAGTGCTAATCGCAATTTGGAATAGTATCGTATTTCTGACCTATGGTTTAGATAAACGAAAAGCTATCCAAAACAGGTGGCGGATTCCTGAAAAGGTCCTGTTACTCGAGAGCTGGGTGCTTGGTGGATTCGGAGCTCTACTAAGTGGATATCTCTTTCACCACAAGGTGCGGAAATGGTATTTTCAAGCCACCTGGTGGGGCAGTAGCCTTCTTTTAGCAGGTGCCCTCTTTCTAATCCTTCAATGGATTTCCTAACAACAAGATAAATGGAGAAAGACGATGAGTGGAAAATCTATCTTTGATAATCTTTGGGACCGCCACGTGATTACAGGAGTGGAAGGACAACCCCAACTCATGTATGTGGATCAACACTACATCCACGAAGTGACGAGTCCGCAAGCCTTTCAAGGATTACGGGATGCAGGACGCAAGGTTCGACGACCCGATTTAACCTTTGGAACCTTTGATCACAATGTTCCAACGGTCAATATTTTTGATATTCGAGATGTGATTTCAAAAGCCCAGATTGATAAATTAGCTGAGAATGTAGTGGACTTTGGTATTGATCATGCTGGCCATGGTTCTGCTAAGCAAGGAATCGTTCATATGGTGGGCCCTGAAACTGGTCGGACCCAGCCTGGAAAATTTATTGTCTGTGGAGACAGCCATACCGCCACCCACGGAGCCTTCGGTGCCATCGCCTTTGGGATTGGAACCAGTGAAGTGGAGCATGTCTTTGCTACCCAAACCATCTGGCAAGTCAAACCAAAGAAAATGTTGGTTGAATTCACCGGAACCCCACAAAAAGGGATCTATTCAAAGGATTACATCCTAGCTTTGATAGCGCGCTACGGTGTTGCTTGTGGAGTTGGCTATGTCGTAGAGTATCGGGGAGAAGCAATTGATCGCTTGACCATGGAAGAACGCATGACCATCTGTAACATGTCGATCGAGTTTGGGTCCAAAATGGGGATCATGAATCCAGATGAGACGACCTTTGACTACCTCCGGGGACGCGAATGTGTGCCACATGATTTTGAGGCCGCAGTAGCTGATTGGAAGACTCTGGTTAGTGATGACGATGCCGTTTATGATAAGGTCATCCGTATGGATGTATCTGATCTTGCTCCGATGGTGACTTGGGGGACCAATCCTTCAATGGGAGTGGACTTTGAGACTCCATTTCCAGAGATTCGGGACATGAATGATGAACGGGCTTATCATTATATGGATCTTGAACCTGGCCAAAAACCAGCAGACATTGAATTAGGCTATATCTTTATCGGTTCTTGTACCAATGCGCGTCTCAGCGATTTGGAGTTGGCAGCCAAGTTTGTGAAAGGCAAAAAAATTGCGCCAAACTTAACTGCTATTGTGGTACCTGGCTCTCGTCCGGTTAAGCAAGCTGCCGAAAAATTAGGCTTAGATAAGATCTTCATGGATGCGGGCTTTGAATGGCGTGATCCAGGATGCTCCATGTGTCTAGGAATGAACCCAGACAAGGTTCCAGATGGGGTCCACTGTGCGTCAACTAGCAACCGGAACTTTGAAGACCGCCAAGGATTTGGGGCTAAGACCCATCTCTGTAGCCCCGCTATGGCCGCTGCAGCAGCAATAGCTGGTCGCTTTGTCGACGTGCGCCAAATGCCAGAAGTTGAGTAAAAGGAGGAAGCATGGAGAAATTTACCATTTATAAAGGAACTACGGTTCCTTTGATGAACGATAATATTGATACCGACCAAATCCTCCCCAAGCAATTCTTAAAGTTGATTGATAAAAAAGGATTTGGGAAATACCTCATGTATGCTTGGCGCTATTTGGATGACCAGTATACCGAGGATCCAGATTTTATCTTTAACAAGCCAGAATACCGCAAGGCAACCATTTTGATCACTGGTGACAATTTTGGGGCTGGTTCCTCTCGGGAGCACGCAGCCTGGGCTTTAGCTGACTATGGCTTTAAAGTCGTTATCGCTGGATCCTTTGGAGATATCCATTACAATAATGAGCTTAATAATGGGATGCTACCAATAGTCCAGCCTTTAGAGGTTCGTCAACAATTGGCAAGTTTGAAGCCGACAGATCCAGTGACAGTAGATTTGGAAGAGCAGAAGATTATCTCGCCTGTTGGAGAGTTTCGCTTTGAGATCGATCAAGATTGGAAACACAAATTGCTCAACGGCTTGGATGATATCGGGATTACGCTTCAGTACGAAGACTTGATCGCGTCTTATGAGAAGAACCGGCCAGCTTACTGGCAATGATAAAATTGTATACTTAATTAAGAATTTTCTGAAAATATATTGAATTTGAGACTATTTTTTGATACAATACTAAAAAGAATAGAAAAGGAAAGAGACTTATGACAAAACACATTCAATGGGACGGACAACTTTCACAAGAAGGATTTGGTATTCTTAAAGGAGAGGGTGGCTGTATCGTCTGCCCTACCAAAGTTGGCTACATCATCATGACCAGTGACAAGGCTGGCTTGGAACGGAAGTTCGAAGCCAAAGAACGCAACCGCAACAAACCAGGTGTGGTTCTCTGCGGGAGCATGGATGAACTGCGTGCCCTTGCTCAATTGAATTCTGAAATCGAGGCCTTCTACCAAAAACATTGGGATGAAGATATCTTGCTTGGTTGTATCCTTCCTTGGCGTGAAGATGCCTATGCAAAATTGCAAGCTTTCGGAGATGGACGTGAAGAACTCATGACAGACGTTCGTGGAACTTCATGCTTTGTCATCAAATTTGGTAAAGCTGGTGAGCAAATCGCCAAAGAAATGTGGGAAAAAGAAGGCAAGATGGTCTATGCTTCATCCGCAAACCCTTCAGGGAAGGGAAACCGCGGGAAAGTCGAAGGAATCGGTGAGCGCATCGAAGGTGCTGTGGACTTGGTCATCGAAGCCGACAATTATGTAGCTTCTATCCAACCAGACAAAACAATTGAAACGCGCTATGAACAAGGTGTGATGGTCTCTATGGTTGACGCGGAAGGAAAACTCATCCCAGAACAAGGAACAGGCAGCCGTTCTGTCAACACTTGTCCAGTCGTGATCCGTAAGGGATTGGATATTGATAAGATCATGATGCACTTATCCGATCATTTCAACTCTTGGAACTACCGCCAAGGGGAATACTATTAAGAAACAGAAAAAGCATTCCATTTGGGATGCTTTTTTTGTGGAAGGATAAAAGATGGTATAATAGAGGCAAACGATGTTCCAATAGAAGAGGAGTTAGTATGGTCTCCAGAAAAGCGTTTATCGATAAAGCCAATCAGGAAGGTTTTTCTTTCAACATCCAGATCCCATGGTGGCAGTACAATAACTTCAAGTCATTGGTTTGGAGAAAAAGGCTCTCTGAGGAGCAACTCTATCAGATCTTTCTTTTGCTTTGTAGAGAGGTAGAAGAACGGCAAATGCAAGCTGTAGAGGATAAGAGGAAGTATCAGACCGGATTTTATGTAGTCGCATGCAATGGTCGGGAGTTCCGCTTTGAGTTTGCTTTTAAAAAGAACCAAGAACTAAGAGTTTATAATTTATTTGAGACCGTCAATGGTCGCAAGAAACTAACCTTGATGGATCTGCTTGATTACATAATGGATTGACTGTGTATAGAAACAATAAGGGTTCACTACAAATTGATAAAAGAAAGAGTAGTTCTATGATTTCAAGAGATGCATTTTTAGAAAGAATCAACCAAGAGGGATTCTCATTTAGCATTGAAATCCCGCGCAGAAATTTTTCGGATTTTACATCATTAGTTCGGAGAAGAAGAATTTCAGAAGAAGACCTCTATCAGCTGTTTTATAACTATTGTCAGGAGCTAGAAAACTGTTTGAAAGAAGCAGGGGAGAAACGACGATTACTCTTCAATAAATTTCCAGTTAGCCCCGTTCATGATAAATATAAAACGAAATTTGATACAGTGGCACCCAACGGACGGGAGTTCCGCTTTGAGTTTGTCTTTAGCAATGACAATCGTTTAAAAGTTTATCATCTTATCGAAACGGTTAATGGTCGTAGGAAAAAAACACCAATGGAAATACTGATGGACCTAGTCGATGCTTTATAATGAGGATCTGTTCAAAAGTATAAGGGGGATCCAATCAAAAAAACTAGAGTATGCGCTCTAGTTTTTTGGTTGTTGGTGGGTGATGTTTTTCCCCCAAGGGATAAGATTTTCTTTTTTCTCTTTGATCCGTTGGATATTGTCCTTGTGGCGAAGAATGATCAAGGTCGCTAAGGCCAAGACAATGACTGTAAAAAGCGGATCATAACCGTGCAAGATCCATCCAGTCAAAGGGAGAAGGAGGACAGATAGAATGGCGAGTAGCGCAACGGTAACACTCGAAAACGAGATCATACTGGTTAAATACAGGCTGGCTACAAAATACACAGCTAAAATTAGTAGTAGGATAGGCGAGAAGCCGAGTAAGACACCAGCACTTGTCGCCACTGCTTTTCCCCCCTTGAATCCAGCAAAAATTGGAAAAGTGTGACCTAAAACAGCTAAGAGACCAAAGACCATCGGTGAGATCCCTTGAATTCCAAAGAAAGTCGGAAGGAGAACTGCTAAAGTCCCTTTTAAGAAATCAATCGCAAAGACGATGATCCCAGCTTTCTTCCCTAAAATCCGAAAGGTATTAGTCGTTCCTGTATTGCCCGAGCCATGTTCCCGTATATTAATATGGAAAAAGATTTTCCCAATCCATAATCCTGAAGGAATGGAGCCTAATAGATAGGCTAAAATTAAAACACTTATTTCTTTTATCATACTTTCATTATAACAAAAAGCCATCAATAGAAAAAGCAATTTTTGGAGTTCAAGTGTGACATCTGAAGAAAGTGCTCAGCCAGTATTTTATACTGAGATATAGAAATCACCATATAAAGAGAAAAAATTTTGCAAAATTTCCTAAAAAACTGTAATATAGAAAAGATGAACAAACAGGAGGTTCCTTGTGGCAAAAAAGGAAATCAATATTAATAATTATAATGACGATGCCATTCAGGTACTAGAAGGGTTGGATGCGGTCCGTAAACGTCCAGGGATGTATATCGGATCGACCGACGGAAATGGCTTACATCACATGGTCTGGGAGATCGTGGATAATGCGGTCGATGAAGCCTTGTCTGGCTTTGGATCACAAATCGATGTAACGATTAATAAAGATGGTTCTCTATCGGTAGAAGACCAGGGACGTGGAATGCCGACCGGGATGCATGCTATGGGCAAACCAACCGTTGAGGTGATCTTTACGGTCCTCCACGCCGGAGGGAAGTTTGGCCAAGGAGGCTATAAGACATCTGGAGGTCTTCATGGAGTGGGATCTTCTGTCGTCAATGCCCTTTCTAGCTGGCTAGAGGTAGAAATTACGCGTGATGGAGCTGTCTACAAGCAACGTTTTGAAGATGGGGGAAAACCAGTTACAACCCTCGAAAAGATTGGCTCTGCTCCCAAGTCTAAGACAGGGACCAAGGTCACCTTCATGCCAGATCCAACCATCTTTTCAACGACGGATTTCAAATTTAATACCATTGCTGAGCGGATCAAAGAATCAGCCTTCTTGCTTAAGGACGTGACGCTGACGCTGACCGACCTCCGCAAGGAAGAAGACAACCATGTGGCCTTTCATTATGAAAATGGTGTCCAAGATTTTGTAGAGTACTTGAACGAAGATAAGGAAACTTTGACACCTGTTCTCTACTTTAGTGGCGAATCAGATGGTTTTCAGGTAGAAGTGGCCATGCAATACAATGATGGTTACTCAGATAATATCTTGTCCTTCGTTAATAATGTCCGTACCAAAGATGGGGGAACCCATGAGACAGGTCTTAAGACAGCCATTACCAAGGCCATGAACGACTATGCAAGAAAGACGGGTCTTCTCAAAGAAAAAGACAAGAACCTAGAGGGATCAGACTACCGCGAAGGTTTGTCTGCTGTTCTTTCGATCTTGGTTCCAGAAGCCCATTTGCAATTCGAAGGGCAAACCAAAGACAAATTAGGAAGTCCCTTGGCTCGTCCAGTTGTCGATAGCATTGTTTCTGATAAATTGACCTTCTTCCTCATGGAAAATGGGGAGTTGGCTTCTAATCTGATTCGTAAGGCTATAAAGGCCCGGGATGCGCGTGAAGCCGCTCGAAAAGCGCGGGATGAAAGTCGAAATGGCAAGAAGAGCAAAAAGGACAAGGGACTTTTGTCTGGTAAATTGACACCTGCCCAGTCTAAAAATCCTAAGAAAAACGAACTCTATCTAGTCGAAGGAGACTCAGCCGGCGGTTCTGCCAAACAAGGACGGGACCGGAAGTTCCAAGCGATTCTTCCACTTCGTGGGAAGGTTCTTAATACTGAGAAGGCCAATATGAGTGATATCCTCAAGAACGAGGAAATCAACACCATGATTTACACCATCGGTGCTGGTGTTGGGGCAGATTTCTCAGTGGAAGATGCTAACTATGATAAGATCATCATCATGACCGATGCGGATACGGATGGGGCCCACATTCAAACCCTCCTCTTAACTTTCTTCTATCGCTATATGCGCCCTTTGGTAGAAGCAGGACATGTCTACATTGCCCTTCCTCCTCTTTATAAGATGTCTAAGGGCAAAGGCAAGAAAGAAGAAGTAGCCTATGCATGGACAGATAGCGAATTAGAAGAGTTGCGTCGGACCTTTGGTCGTGGAGCAACCCTCCAACGTTACAAAGGGTTGGGGGAGATGAATGCGGACCAGCTTTGGGAAACCACCATGAACCCAGAAACCCGCACCCTGATCCGTGTCACCATTGATGATTTAGCGCGTGCAGAACGCCGTGTTTCCGTCCTTATGGGCGATAAGGCTGCACCACGTCGCCAATGGATTGAAGATAACGTTAAGTTTACCTTAGAAGAAAATACAGTATTTTAATCACTTTCTAGTATAAAGTAAATAAGCTGGGATGTAGAAATGGTAAGGAATCGACATGAGAACTGAAAATGAACTGATGAATCTGATTTTGCAGATAGCTGAGTCCTTGCAAGTGGAAGCAGTGGCCTTATCCGGTTCACGAGCCAATCCTCGGGCACCCAAAGACGAGTTTCAAGATTATGATGTGGTCTATATCGTTGATGATCTAGAAGACCTGATTTCAGATTTATCCTGGTTGGATCAGTACGGAAACCGACTCATCGAACAGCACAACCAACTGGGACATCGTCGTCTGTATCTCATGCTCTTTGAAGACGGCAATCGTATCGATTTGACCCTCTGTCCCAAGGAGTATATCCAAGAGTGGGTGGACAGCGAAGCAAATTTTGAAGTTATAAAAGATGACAAAGGTTTGTTTGACTCTTACATTTCTAGTCCGAAGCGCTATTGGACCGCTCCGCCTACTGAAGAGGGATTTGCAGCCGCCTGCAATGAATTTTGGTGGGTATCGGCATATGTCGTAAAGGCCATTCGAAGAAATCAGCTTATCTATGCGACCGACCACCTCTATGGCATTTGTCAGCAAGAATACCTCAAGGTCTTAGCTTGGCAGGTGACAAGCGATAGGGGAGCAATTGATATCGGAAAGAACTACAAGTACCTCTTCCAGTATCTACCAGCTGAGAAAGAGAAGGAGTTCTCAGCTTTGCTTGATTTATCTAGTTTCGATAAAATCACTCAGTCTTTATTTGCTACCATGGGGCTATTCAATCGAGAAGCTCAAATTCTGGCTCAAAAGATGGGGGTTACTTACGATATGGAAGTTGCAGAGAAAATGATTTCTTATGCTAAAGAGAAACTTTCTAATCATTATTGAATCTATTTTAAACTAAAAAAAGGATCCTTTGGTTACTTGGTGTGACTGAATTCCTTTTTCTAAAAAATCTACTCAACATTCTTTGAAAGGAGTTGAACACGCCCTAAGTGCTGTGTGAAATAGATAAATTTTCTATTTTCCTTTGCATCTTTCGGGTGTTGTACCCTATATGAGTAATATTCAAAATATGTCTTTAGAGGACATCATGGGGGAGCGCTTTGGTCGCTACTCCAAATACATTATTCAAGAACGGGCTCTTCCTGATATTCGGGATGGCTTGAAACCAGTTCAACGACGGATTCTTTATTCTATGAATAAGGATGGCAATACCCATGACAAGGGCTACCGCAAGTCTGCCAAGTCTGTCGGAAATATCATGGGGAATTTCCACCCTCATGGGGATTCTTCTATCTATGATGCCATGGTCCGCATGTCTCAGGACTGGAAGAACCGCGAGATCCTTGTAGAAATGCACGGGAACAATGGTTCCATGGATGGGGATCCACCGGCAGCCATGCGTTATACTGAAGCACGTTTGTCTGAAATTGCGGGTTATCTTCTTCAAGATATCGAAAAGAACACAGTGCCATTTGCCTGGAACTTTGATGATACAGAAAAAGAGCCAACTGTTTTACCTGCCGCTTTTCCAAATCTCTTGGTCAATGGAGCTACAGGAATTTCAGCTGGTTACGCGACAGATATTCCGCCACACAACCTTGCTGAAGTCATTGATGCCGTGGTCTATATGATCGACCATCCATCTGCCAAGGTAGACAAACTCATGGAGTTTTTACCTGGACCTGATTTCCCGACTGGTGCCATTATCCAAGGCCGGGATGAGATCAAGAAAGCCTATGAAACAGGTAAGGGCCGGGTGGTTGTCCGCTCTAAAACTGAGATCGAGCAGCTAAAAGGCGGTAAGCAGCAAATCGTGGTTACCGAGATCCCTTATGAGATCAATAAAGCTGTCTTGGTCAAGAAGATTGACGATGTTCGTGTTAGCAACAAGGTTGCCGGTATCGCAGAAGTCCGGGATGAGTCTGACCGAGATGGTCTTCGTATTGCCATTGAGCTCAAAAAAGATGCCAATGCAGATTTGATCTTGAACTACTTGTTCAAGTATACAGACTTGCAGGTCAACTATAACTTCAATATGGTGGCGATTGATAACTACACACCACGTCAAGTGGGGATTGTACCGATTCTCTCTAGCTACATTGCTCACCGTCGGGATATCATTGTCGCTCGCTCGCGCTTTGATAAGGAAAAGGCAGAACGACGGCTCCACATCGTAGAGGGTTTGATCCGCGTCATTTCCATCCTCGATGAAGTTATCGCTTTGATCCGTGCTTCTGATAATAAGGCAGATGCTAAGGAAAACCTCAAGGTCAGCTACGATTTCACGGAAGAACAAGCAGAAGCTATTGTGACCTTGCAATTGTATCGTTTGACCAATACGGATATCGTCACCTTGGAAGAAGAGCATGCCAGTCTCAAGGAGCAAATCGCGACCTTGGCTGCCATCATTGGGGATGAACGGACCATGTTCAACCTCATGAAGAAGGAGTTGCGTGAAGTCAAGAAGCTCTTTGGGAATCCGCGTCGCAGTGAATTGCAAGACACGGCTAAAACGATCGAGATCGATACAGCCAGTCTCATTGTTGAAGAGGAAACCTTTGTCAGCGTAACCCGTGCTGGATATATCAAACGGACCTCGCCTCGTTCTTTCAATGCCTCAACATTGGAAGAAGTCGGTAAGCGAGACGATGACGAGTTGATTTTCGTAGAGCCTGCTAAGACCACTCAGCATCTCTTACTCTTTACCAACTTGGGGAATGCCATTTATCGACCAATTCATGAATTGACAGATACCAAGTGGAAGGATATCGGAGAGCACCTCAGTCAGACCTTGACCAATTTCGAGCAAGAGGAAGAAATTCTCTTTGCGGAGATTGTGGATCAGTTTGAGGGAGTAACCTACTTTGCAGCAACTCAACAAGGACAAATCAAGCGCTTTGAACGCAAGGAATTAAGCCCATGGCGGACTTATCGTTCTAAATCGACTAAATATGCTAAGCTAAAAGACCAAGACGACCGTATCGTAGCAGTTGCGCCAGTTGTTCTTGAAGATATCATGATCATTACTAAAAATGGGTATGGGTTGCGCTTCAATGTTGAGGAGGTCCCTGTCGTAGGAGCCAAAGCAGCAGGGGTCAAAGCCATTAACCTCAAAGACGGAGATCAAGTTGCTGCCGCCTTTAAGTCGACAACTCCAAGCATGTACATTTTGACTCAACGAGGCAGTCTCAAACGGATGTTACAAGACGATATTCCTGTGACCAGTCGGGCTAAACGGGGACTACAGGTTTTGCGTGAGTTGAAAAATAAACCACATCGTGTCTTCAAGGCAGGTCCAGTCTTCACTGACCAGGGAGATTTTGATCTCTTTACGAGCCAAGAAGAAGTGGCAGAACAAGATCAAATTCTTCAGATCATTTCTACAACAGGTCAGGTAACAGAAATTGATTTAACACAATTAAGCATTTCTGAAAGAACAAGCAATGGATCCTTTGTCAACGATACCATTTCGGATCAAGAAGTTTTTTCAGCTACCATCAAATAAAAGAAAGCGTCGGTCCATTCTAGGACTGACTTTCTTTGAAAATAAATTTTCTGAAAATTGAAAATTTCGCTTGAAATTCTCATGAAATGGTGTACAATAGTGTACATAGATTGAGAAACTGAATCGACCTGCATCAGATCGACAAGGAATAGAAAAAATTAAAAGGAGCACTATCATGACAGTATCACTTGATTGGGAAAACCTTGGCTTTTCATATATGAAATTACCCTATCGTTATTTGGCACATTATCGCAATGGAGCTTGGGAAAAAGGAGAATTGACAGAAGATGCGACCTTGCATTTGTCCGAATCTTCTCCAAGTTTGCATTACGGTCAGCAAGCCTTTGAAGGGTTGAAAGCTTACCGTACAAAAGATGGAAGCGTCCAATTGTTCCGTCCAGATCAAAATGCTAAACGTTTGCAACGCACGGCAGATCGGTTGTTGATGCCTCAAGTTCCAACGGATATGTTTGTGGATGCTTGTAAGGCAGTGGTAAAAGCCAATGAAGAGTATGTTCCACCGTATGGTACAGGAGCTACCCTTTACCTTCGTCCTCTTTTGATCGGTATTGGAGATATTATTGGCGTAAAACCAGCAGATGAGTATATCTTTACTATCTTTGCAATGCCTGTCGGTAACTACTTTAAAGGTGGTTTGGTTCCAACGAACTTCTTGATTCAAGATGAGTATGACCGTGCTGCACCACATGGTACAGGGGCTGCTAAAGTTGGTGGGAACTACGCAGCTAGTATGTTGCCAGGTAAGATTGCGCATGATCGTAACTTCTCTGACGTGATTTACCTCGATCCAGCGACTCACACCAAGATTGAAGAAGTTGGTTCTGCAAACTTCTTTGGTATCACTGCTAATAACGAATTTGTGACGCCATTGAGTCCTTCTATTTTGCCATCGATCACCAAGTACTCTTTGCTTTACTTGGCAGAACACCGTCTTGGTATGACACCAATTGAAGGGGATGTCTTTATCAATGATTTGGATCGCTTTGTAGAAGCAGGAGCTTGTGGTACCGC
Source organism: Streptococcus sp. HMSC061E03 (assembly GCF_001813505.1). Classification (NCBI taxonomy): domain Bacteria; kingdom Bacillati; phylum Bacillota; class Bacilli; order Lactobacillales; family Streptococcaceae; genus Streptococcus; species Streptococcus sp. HMSC061E03. Next base: position 813,287 of record NZ_KV812784.1, on the reverse strand, counting down.
AGCTGTCATCTCTCCGATCGGAGGCGTTCAACACGGTGATGACTTCCATGTCTTCTATTCTGAAACAGAAGTAGGTCCTGTCACACGGAAGCTTTATGACGAGTTGACCGGTATCCAATTTGGTGATGTCGAAGCACCAGAAGGATGGATTTTCAAAGTCGATTAAACCGAAAGCATCTGAGATAAAAGTGTCCAGGCTTCAATGAGAACGAGTCTTAACGAAGGACGTAGTAGCTAATGTTTCTCTTCATTCGTTTTTAGGAATAGAAGGGTGACGAATGACTCTTGCGGGGGTGGGCTAAAGAAGGAATTTCTAACTAAATTCTTTCTGACCCACTCCCTTTTCTCTTGCGTCATCAAGAGAATTTTTGTAAAATAGAAAAAGTGAAAAGAGGGTTGAAATGAGTAAAAAAGATAAGAAAATTGAGATTCAAATCGTTGATAGTAAAGTAACCGTCGGAAAAGACACTTTTGATGGATTCACTTTGTCCATTGGAAAGAAAACGATTGGTGAAATTGCAGACATGGCTGGGCAATTTGCCATTATCAAAAATGGCAATGTGGATTCTCTTTACAAAAAACTTGAAAAAGCCGTTGAAATTTTAATAGAAAATTATAATTTGAATAAATAAGGGCTTGCAATCATAATAAATCAATGGTATAATAGATCCTGTTGATTTATATGGAGAGATAGCGAAGAGGCTAAACGCGGCGGACTGTAAATCCGCTCCTTCGGGTTCGGGGGTTCGAATCCCTCTCTCTCCATTAGCGTTCATTGTGACGATGATAAAGTGACTGATGTCAGCGCTCTTTTTGGGGTATAGCCAAGCGGTAAGGCAAGGGACTTTGACTCCCTCATGCGTTGGTTCGAATCCAGCTACCCCAGTTCTTAGGTAATATCAGATAAGTGATAAAATATCTATCCAGGTATTTTATTTCTTTATAGGATGAGTCGTTAAAGATTGTAGTTGATCTCATTGCGAGTGCTTGCTTAGGAAAAATAATTATAAGTATGTCAAGTTTTAGAAAACTTGATTGTTGGAGGATTTTTTAGATGAATGAATTTGAAGATTTGCTAAACAGTGTTAGCCAAGTTGAACCAGGTGACGTTGTTACTGCTGAAGTATTGACAGTTGACGCGAACCAAGCTAACGTTGCAATCGCTGGAACTGGTGTCGAAGGTGTCTTGACTCTTCGCGAATTGACAAACGATCGTGATGCTGACATCAACGACTTGGTAAAACCAGGTGAAACACTTGAATTGCTTGTTCTTCGTCAAGTAGTTGGTAAAGATACTGATACAGTAACTTACCTTGTATCTAAAAAACGTTTGGAAGCTCGCAAAGCATGGGACAAATTGGTCGGACGTGAAGAAGAAGTTGTTACTGTTAAAGGAACTCGCGCTGTTAAGGGCGGACTTTCAGTAGAATTTGAAGGACTTCGTGGATTTATTCCAGCTTCAATGCTTGATACTCGTTTTGTACGTAACACTGAACGTTTCGTAGGTCAAGAATTTGATGCTAAAATCAAAGAAGTAGATCCAAAAGAAAACCGCTTTATCCTTTCACGTCGTGAAGTTGTTGAAGCTGAATCAGCTGCAGCACGCGCAGAAGTATTTGGTAAATTGAACGTTGGTGATGTCGTAACTGGTAAAGTTGCACGTATCACAAGCTTCGGTGCTTTCATCGACCTTGGTGGTGTTGATGGATTGGTTCACTTGACAGAATTGTCACACGAACGCAACGTATCACCTAAATCAGTTGTAACTGTTGGTGAAGAAATCCAAGTGAAAGTTCTTGACTTGAACGAAGAAGAAGGTCGTGTATCACTTTCATTGAAAGCTACAACACCTGGACCTTGGGATGGCGTAGAACAAAAATTGGCTGCTGGTGATGTGATCGAAGGAATTGTTAAACGTTTGACTGACTTCGGTGCATTCGTTGAAGTATTGCCAGGTATCGACGGACTTGTACACATCTCACAAATTTCACACAAACGTGTTGAAAATCCAAAAGATGTTCTTAAAGTTGGACAAGAAGTAACTGTTAAAGTTCTTGAAGTAAATGCTGCAGATGAACGTGTATCACTTTCTATCAAAGCTCTTGAAGAACGTCCAGCTCAAGAAGAAGGCGAAAAACAAGAAAAACGTCAATCTCGCCCACGTCGTCCAAAACAAGAAAAACGCGACTTTGATCTTCCAGAAACTCAAACTGGATTCTCAATGGCTGACTTGTTTGGCGATATCGAATTGTAATATTCAAAAAGCTTACCTCTCGGTAAGCTTTTTTTACTTGTAAAATTCTCGAGAATTTGATATACTATAACAGTTGCCACCCTTAGTGTAATGGATATCACGTAAGATTCCGGTTCTTGAGATGGGGGTTCGATTCCCTCAGGGTGGATAATTCATAACGAGGCTCCTCGGAGTCTTTTTTGCTCTTTCTTGGAGGAACATGCAATGACAGTAAAATTAATCGCCCATACCTTGATTGAGAAAGACGGGAAGTATCTGCTTATCAAACGCTCGAAAATAAAGCGAGGTCTCCCTAATGTCTATCCATCTTATTGGGATATTCCAGGTGGAAGTGTAGAAGAGAATGAATTGCCCAGAGAGGCTGCTCTACGTGAGGCTATTGAGGAGGTTAATCAAAAGCTTCGGATTAATAAGATTGTCCACGAAGATAGTCAATTTGATGCCAGCAAAGATACTGTCTTTACACGCCTAGTTTATGCTGGCGAGATTTTGGAAGAGCGTGATTTTATATTAGATCCAGAAGAGCATACAGACTTTAAATGGATTTCTTCTTTGAAAGACATAGAGAGCAATCTCGTTGTGCCTTATTTGCTTGAAATCCTTGCTGACAAATCCAAATAAAGCAGCTAAAAAACATCCCCTTTTAATAAGGAGATGTTTTTTTCTTAGTTTTTAGAAGCTTCTTGGAATTCAGGGTTTTTCCATGCTTCATCAATGATTGCTTGCAATTCATCAGCAGAAGCTTTCATTTTTTGTTGTTCTGCATCGTTCAATGGGATGTTCACTGGACGTACAATACCGTGTGCACCTACGATGGCAGGTTGACCGATAAAGACGTTGCTAACACCATATTGACCTTCTTGGAATACAGAAAGTGGAAGTACTGCATTTTCATCATCAAGGATTGCTTTAGTGATACGAGCAAGGGCAACAGCGATACCGTAGTATGTAGCACCTTTTTTATTGATGATGGTGTAAGCAGCATCACGAACACCTTCGAACAATTCGATCAATTCAGTTTCTTGAACGTTTTGAGTGTCTTTAAGGAATTCTTCAAGGTTTACACCAGCGATGTTAGCGTGTGACCATACAGCGAATTCTGAGTCTCCATGTTCACCCATGATGTAGGCGTGCACTGAACGAGCATCAACGTCCAATTTTTCAGCAAGTGCTTGACGGAAACGAGCTGAGTCAAGAGAAGTACCAGAACCGATAACGCGTTCTTTAGGGAATCCTGAGAATTTCCATGTAGAGTATGTCAAAACGTCAACTGGGTTAGCAGCTACAAGGAAGATACCGTTAAATCCTGATTCAATAACTTGTGTTACGATTGATTTGTTAATGGCAAGGTTTTTACCAACAAGATCAAGGCGAGTTTCACCTGGTTTTTGAGGAGCACCTGCAGTAATTACAACAAGGTCAGCATCCGCACAGTCAGCGTACTCAGCCGCATAGATCTTCTTAGGTGAAGTGAAGGCAAGGGCGTGGCTAAGGTCAAGCGCATCTCCGACAGCTTTTTCGTGCAATTGAGGAATTTCGATAATTCCAAGCTCTTGTGCAATTCCTTGGTTGACAAGTGCAAATGCATAAGATGAACCTACGGCACCGTCACCGACAAGGATAACTTTTTTGTGTTGTTTAGTCAAATCCATGAGTCTAAACGTCTCCTTCATTTTTTTTTGAGATAGATTCTCATACGACTTCATTCTACCACTTTTGAAAGTCTTTGTCATCTGAAACAGTATGAATCCTTGATGTAAACGTTTTTACGTTTGTGTTCCTAAGAAGAAAAATAGGTTAAAATGTGTTATAATAGTATGGTGAATTAAGTAAAGAGAGGCATTTTTTGAATGCAGGATAATAATCTAATTGATGTGAATTTAACATCAGAAATGAAGACGAGTTTTATCGATTATGCCATGAGTGTTATCGTAGCTCGTGCCCTACCTGATGTTCGGGATGGTTTAAAACCCGTTCACCGTCGTATTTTGTATGGTATGAATGAATTGGGTGTTACGCCAGATAAACCACATAAGAAGTCAGCCCGTATCACAGGGGATGTTATGGGTAAATACCACCCACACGGGGATTCCTCTATTTATGAAGCCATGGTTCGGATGGCGCAATGGTGGAGCTATCGCTATATGCTAGTGGACGGCCATGGGAACTTTGGTTCTATGGACGGTGATGGTGCCGCTGCACAACGGTATACAGAAGCCCGTATGAGTAAGATTGCTCTTGAAATGTTGCGGGATATCAATAAAAATACAGTTGATTTCGTTGATAACTATGATGCCAGTGAGCGCGAACCTTTGGTCTTACCTGCACGTTTCCCTAACCTTCTCGTCAATGGTGCTACTGGGATTGCTGTTGGGATGGCTACAAATATTCCTCCTCACAATCTGGGAGAAACCATTGACGCAGTGAAGCTGATGATGGATAATCCTGAGGTGACGACCCGTGAACTTATGGAAGTTCTTCCTGGTCCAGATTTCCCGACAGGTGCTTTGGTCATGGGGAAATCAGGTATTCACAAAGCCTATGAAACAGGGAAAGGCTCGATCGTTCTTCGTTCTCGTACAGAGATTGAAGTGACCAAGAGTGGCCGTGAACGGATTGTTGTCACTGAGTTCCCTTATATGGTCAATAAAACCAAGGTTCACGAGCACATCGTTCGCTTGGTGCAAGAAAAACGGATCGAAGGGATTACAGCTGTACGTGATGAATCAAACCGTGAAGGGGTTCGTTTTGTCATTGAGGTCCGCCGAGATGCTTCGGCTAACGTTATTTTGAACAACCTCTTTAAGATGACGCAAATGCAAACCAATTTTGGATTCAATATGTTGGCGATCCAAAGTGGTGTTCCAAAGATTCTTTCTCTTCGCCAAATTTTAGGGGCTTATATTGAGCACCAGAAAGAAGTGGTGACTCGCCGGACCATCTTTGATAAAGAAAAAGCGGAAGCACGTGCCCATATTTTAGAAGGTTTGCTCATTGCTTTGGATCACATCGATGAAGTGATCCGGATCATCCGCAATAGCCAGACAGATGCTGAAGCACAGGCTGAATTGATGGCGAAGTTCAAGCTTTCTGAACGTCAAAGTCAAGCCATTTTGGACATGCGTCTTCGTCGTTTGACCGGTTTGGAACGAGACAAGATCCAAAGTGAATACGATGATTTGGTTGCCTTGATTGCTGATTTAGCTGATATTTTAGCGAAACCAGAGCGTGTAGCTACTATTATCAAGGAAGAATTGGAAGAAGTCAAGCGCAAGTTTGGAGATGCTCGTCGGACTGAGTTGATGGTTGGTGAAGTCCTTTCTCTTGAAGATGAGGACTTGATTGAAGAAACAGATGTCTTGATCACCCTTTCTAACAAAGGCTACATCAAACGTTTGGACCAAGCAGAATTTACTGTGCAAAAACGTGGTGGACGTGGGGTTCAAGGAACTGGTGTGAAAGATGATGATTTTGTCCGTGAACTGGTATCTACGAGCACTCATGATCATTTGCTCTTCTTTACCAATAAGGGGCGTGTTTACCGTCTAAAAGGCTATGAGATTCCAGAATATGGTCGGACAGCCAAAGGATTGCCAATCGTCAATCTCTTAAAATTAGACGAAGGTGAATCGATTCAGACCATCATCAATGTGGAGCAAGACCGCAGTGACGAAGCTTATCTCTTCTTTACGACGCGACAAGGATTGGTCAAGAGGACCAATGTAGCTGAATTTTCAAATATTCGACAGAACGGTCTCAAAGCTCTGAATCTGCGTGATGAGGATGAATTGATCAATGTTTTCCTTACAGATGGTAATGCTGATGTTATTATCGGTACCAAGTACGGTTATTCTGTCCGCTTTAATGAGGCTGTAGTCCGCAATATGGGACGTTCTGCCACTGGTGTACGTGGTGTGAATCTCCGTGAAGGAGACAAGGTTGTTGGAGCTAGTGTCGTTACCGATCAAGATGAAGTATTGATTATTACTGAAAAAGGCTATGGTAAGCGCACAATGGCTAGCGAGTACCCAACTAAGGGCCGTGGCGGTAAAGGGATTAAAACTGCCAATATTACAGAGAAAAATGGTCCATTGGCTGGTCTTTTAACCATTAAAGGTGATGAAGATCTGATGATCATTACCGATACCGGTGTCATGATCCGCACAAGTGTTGGGAATATCTCTCAAACGGGTCGTTCAACTCAGGGTGTGAAAGTCATGAGACTGGATCAGGATGCGAAAATTGTGACCTTTACAACAGTCCAACCCGATGAAAAAGATGAAGAAGTAGTGGAAGAAAACGAATAGATAAGGGGACAGCATGTCACGCAAAAGAAAAAAGAAAAAGAGTTTACGCAATACTCTTATCAACATCGTTGCAACACTTTTGATTATTCTCTCGCTTCTCTTGATTTTCAATGCTCCGATCCGAAACATGATTATGGTTTGGCATACCAACCAATATCAGGTTAGCAAGGTCGATAAAAAAACCATTGATAAGAATAAAGAAGTGAAGACGAGCTTTGATTTCCAACATGTCCAGTCACTTTCGACGGAAGCCGTCATCAATGCCCAATGGCAAGCTCAAAAACTACCAGTAATTGGGGGAATTTCGATTCCTGAATTAAACATGAACCTTCCGATCTTTAAGGGGCTTGAAAATGTAGCCCTCTACTACGGAGCAGGGACCATGAAGGAAAACCAAGTCATGGGACAAGGCAATTATTCTCTTGCTAGTCACCACGTATTTGGCCTAACTGGAGCTAATGCCATGTTATTCTCACCATTAGAGAAAGCCAAGGCGGGTATGAAGATCTACATCACGGACAAAGAAAAAATCTATACTTATGTCATCTCGTCTGTTGAGACAGTGACTCCAGACCGTGTAGATGTCATTCAAGATCGTGAAGGCGTTAATGAGATCACCTTGGTGACCTGTGAGGATGCTGCAGCGACTTACCGTACGATTGTAAAAGGAAATTTGGAAACCTCTGTTGACTATGACAAGGCTCCAAAAGACATCCTGGATTCATTCAGCAAGTCTTATAATCAAATGCAACTATAAGAAAATAAAGCCCGAGACAGAAATGTCTGGGCTTTTTCTATGTAGGAAGCTAGGAGAAATTCTTGTAAAATTGTAAGAGATTGGTAATATAATGTAAGGAACTTGTCATAATATTAAGGGAAAATCAGTATATAATAGAGGAGAAAGAGTATGATAAGGAGGTAGAATAGTGACAAAAGAGCGAATTTATCATCTCTTACATCATTTCTACAATCTCTTAGTAAATGATTTTCCACGAAATGGTTTAATTACGAAAGGAATCTACGAAGTAGAGCAGGTCTACCAAGCTTTAGAGGCCATTCCTCAGAGCCAGGAGTACTTGATTCGCTGTGAAATTCAACAGTTTTTAAAAGAGCTTGAACAAGTTCAAACAGGTTACCAGATCCGCTTTAATAAAGATGAAGTCTTAGTTTTAGATGATTTGAAGGAAGAAATCACCTGTAAATAATGCAAGGTCGTCGTTTTCTCTATTTATTACGAATTAATAAGTGAGGAGGAAATTATGTACGACATATCATTTATTGAACCATCTTTGCTTCCTAGAGAACGTTTGGTTTCTGAAGGGGTAGATAAGCTGAGTCATCAAGAATTGCTATCCATTCTCTTACGGACAGGCAATAAGAAAAAAAGCGTTTATGAGATTGCACAAGTTCTTTTGAGTTCGGTTAATAGTTTAAAGGAGTTAAGTCAATTAACCCTAGAGGAGCTACAGGAAATCTCAGGTATTGGCCGGGTGAAGGCCATCGAACTTCAGGCTGTGATTGAGTTTGGACGAAGGATTCATAAAGATGAATTGATGAGTTCTGAACAGATCATGAGCAGTCAGAAATTGGCCCATAAAATTCAACAGGAAATCGGCCATAAGAAACAGGAGCACCTGGTTGCCCTCTATTTAAATACGCAGAATGAAATTATTCATCAGCAGACCATTTTTATTGGAACCGTGAATCGAAGTATTGCGGAGCCACGTGAAATCCTGCATTATGCACTAAAGCACATGGCAACCTCTATCATCTTGGCGCACAATCATCCATCTGGTGCCGTATTTCCCAGTAAAAACGATGATGAAGTAACGCATCGAGTTTTAGAGGCCTGTGAAGTGATGGGCTTAACCCTATTGGATCACTTGATTGTATCTGAAGAAAACTATTATAGTTACCGTGAAGAAACCGATTATTTGGCATAAAAAAGAGAGTGGGACAGAAATCGGTCATTCGTTAGAATTCGATTTCGTCGTTCCACCTCCGCACAGTTGAGTAGGCCTGTATAAGCTGATGAAATCAGCGTATTAGAGCCCACTCAACAACTGCGTCTTGCTCGACAATCCAAAAACAATAGAGAGGCTAGGACTTTTGTCCCAGCCTCTTTTCTTGTTAATGTATAAGTCTTTATTCTTCGTTTTTTCGCATGAAATAAAGGAGTGTTTGCAATTCACTGGTGAGATCGACATATTGGACGACGACATCTTTAGGGACTGTCAGATGCACTGGTGAGAAACTGAGAATTCCCTTGACACCAGCGTCTACCAAAAGGCTAGCCACTTCTTGAGCTTTGACGCTTGGAACAGTTAGGATGGCTGTTTGAATGCCTTCTTGTTTGAGCTTTTCTTTGATGGTGGAAATACCGTAAATGGGAATTCCGTCCTTACTTTTGGTATTGATCAGCTCATGATCGTCTAGATCAAACGCCATGACAATTTTCATCTTATTGCGTTCATGGAAGCGATAGTTGAGAAGCGCACTTCCCATATTTCCGATCCCCACAATAGCGACATTGGTAATAGCATTGTCATTTAACAGATCGGCAAAGAAGTTCATCAGTTTATTTACGTCATAACCAAATCCCCGTCTTCCTAATTCACCAAAATAAGAAAAATCTCGGCGAACAGTAGCAGAGTCAATCCCAATTGCATCAGCAATTTGCTTGGAATTTGCGCGCTCTATTTTTTCAGAGTTAAAGCGTTTAAAAATTCGGTAGTAGAGCGATAAGCGTTTTGCTGTTGCGCGTGGAATTGGAGTATTTTTATCATGTTTCACAATATCACAACCTTTCCCTCTTATTGTATAGGAAGATTGTGAAAAAATCAACTATCTAGAGCGGTTTTTAAAAAATATTTTTGTCTAAAGAAAAAGCTGATGGCGATGGAGAGTTCCATCAGCATCAGCTTAGTTTTCAGCTTGTTCTACCTTTTTCAAAAAAGCATAAAGTCCATCGACTCGCCCTGTATAGGGGAGCTTTTCCCCCTTGTATTCAATGGATACGATTGAGTAAGAGTCAGGCAAGGTTACACAGCCTGAAAAAGCTAGGATGCAGGCTGCAAGGTCGGGATAAGTAGTCGTTCGTTCTACTTGGTAAGCGTCGATATAAGTTAAGGTTACCATATTAGACCTCTGTTTTGTTGAAAATTTCTCTTTCGACAAGACTATCCATTAGGAAATAGAATTTTTGTTGGATGATATCATTCTCTGGATTTTTAAAGATATTAACCAGGCGAAGTCCAGACTTGTCAGTAATATTGATCTTAAAACCTGTCAAATCTTTATTGAAAATGATTTTAAGTAAGAAGCCTTCGCCGCTATTTGGAACGGCTTCGAGCAAACGATTTAACTCGTAATTTCCAACTTTTGTAACAGCAAATGTATTATCACGTAAGGTATATTTTTTTACATTTGGGTGTAGACTATAGGTATATTTGCAGTCTTTCAATGAAACACTTGTTTCAAAAGCCATATTGTTCTCCTATGATAAAATTTCTTTAAGTTTTGAGAGGAAGTCTTGAACCTCCTCTACGGTATTGAGTTCTGAAAAACTAATTCGAAGGGATTCTTTTAGACGTGAGCTATCTTTTCCATAGAGCGCCTCAAGGACATGGCTGGGTTGAACTGTACCAGCGGTACAAGCAGAACCTGTAGAGACAGAAATTCCAGCAAGATCGAGTCGCATCAGTAAAACGTCATTTTGGACACCCGGAAAGCCAAGGTTCCAAACAAATGGAAGATGATCCTCATTCGCATTTACGTAGTAGTCGTAGGCTGCTAAACCATTGACTAGCTCTTGGCCGAGTTTTTGAACCTGGTGGAAATTTTCTTCTTGATGAAGTGTAGCTTGCTGAAGCGCGGTTGCCATCCCGACAATAGAAATAAGATTTTCCGTGCTGGCTCTCATCTTATTTTCCTGATCCCCACCATGTAAGAGATTATCAAAATCTGGGGTGGCCGCATAAAGGAAGCCGACGCCCTTTGGTCCGTGGAATTTGTGGGCAGAAGCACTGAGAAAATCAATTCCCAACTCTTCGGGATAGACAGGGACCTTTCCAATTGCTTGTACAGCATCAACATGAAAGGCAGCTGGATGATCTTTTAAGAGTTCTCCGATTTCTTTAATCGGTAGAAGATCGCCTGTCTCGTTATTGGCAAACATGGTAGAGACAAGAATGGTATCCGGTCTAAGTGCCGCCTTGATATCACGAGCCTGAATGCGTCCATCTCTTGGTTGGACGATCGTCACTTCAAATCCGAAACGTTCTACAAGATATTCGATGGGTTCTAGAACCGCATGGTGTTCCAAAGCGGTCGTAATGATGTGTTTGCCATCTGCTTGATGTTTCAAGCAGTAGCCTTTTATAACGGTATTATTACTTTCTGATCCACCTGAAGTGAAGAAAATACGATTTGGAAGAGTATGGAGAGACTGAGCAATCTGCTCGCGAGATTCTCGGAGGAGTTTACTAGCCATCCGTCCATGAGCATGAAGGCTCGATGGATTTCCAAAAGTGGTCTTCATAGTTGCAGACATTTTATCAATGACTTCAGGTAGAAGGGGAGTTGTTGCGGCATTATCAAAATATATCACATTAAGACCTTATTTCTTGTGGTAGGCAAATAGAGGACTAACAGGTTTTCTTTCTTGAATGCGAACAATAGCTTCAGCGATCAGTTCGCTAGCTGTCAGATAGTTAATATTTTTTGGTGTTGGTCCATTTGGAGCAACAGAATCGGTTACCAAGATTTCTTTGATCGGAGCTTGGTCTAATAATTCAACAGCGCCTTTTACAAATAAACCATGGCTTGAAACAGCATAAATTTCAGTAGCACCTTCGCGTTCGACGATTTTCGCAGCTTCTGAGAATGTCTTACCGGTATTGAGGATATCGTCAATCAAGATTGCTTTCTTATCTTTGACATCCCCGATAATATAGCCATAATCACGGTTTGCATCATCTTGTTCGTAATCAATGATGGCAATCGGTGCATCAAGATATTCCGCTAAACTACGAGCCCGTTTGACACCTGAGTTTTTAGGACTGACGACTACAACATCAGGACCAGTTAGACCTTTATTAATGTAGTGTTCTGCAAAGAGTGGAATGGTAAAGAGGTTATCCACGGCAATATCGAAGAAACCTTGGACCTGAACAGCGTGGAGATCCAGTGTGACGACGCGATCCACCCCAGCTTTGACCAACATGTTTGCGACAAGCTTAGCAGTAATTGGTTCGCGAGGAGCAGCAGTCCGGTCTTGGCGAGCATAACCGAAGTAAGGCATGACCACATTGACAGTATTTGCGCTGGCCCGTTGGCAAGCATCCACCATAATTAAGAGTTCCATCAAGTGATTGTTGACAGGGAAACTGGTTGATTGAATGATATAAATATCATATCCACGAACACTTTCCTCAATATTGACTTGGATTTCACCATCTGAGAATTGACGGGATGAAATTTTCCCAAGTGGAACCCCAGCATGATCCGCGATTTTTTGCGCAATCTCTGGATTTGAATTGAGAGAGAAGAGCTTCATATTTTTTTTATCTGACATGTGATTCCAACCTCATTTAGATTTTTGATCTTAGCACTATTTTAGCAAAAATTTGCGATAATTTCAGCTATTTTACAATCTTTCAGCCAATCTGGCGATTTTATTTTTTGCTGCTTTGTAGACGATTCCATGCTCTTTGATGAACTGATGGAAATTTTCTTCCTGCTCAGCGGTTTCGACCTCGATTTCTAATTCATAATCTTCAGTGTCTAGATAGAGACTGTGGTCTAGTGCCACCAATCCTGCAGCTGTTTCTTTTTCGAATCGTTCTGTTGTAAGGCTTCCCCAGACAGCGAGTTGCTCAACAGAGATTTCTTTAGAGATTAAGAGGTTTTTGATTTCTCCGTCAGGAAACTGTTGGTGTTGAAGGATCGCCTCGGTTTCTTCTGGGCTGAGGTTTTGATTGTACTCAAAATGGCCAACTGCTTCAGGGACTTTGAGAGTCAACTCAGCTTGATCTGTGAAAGTACGCACCCGCAAGGCCATTTTTTCCTTACGGATGAGCTGGTCGGGGGTATCGATATAGTGATTGGTTTGGACAACCAATTCTGTATCAGCAAAAAGTGGAAGGAGGGATTGGTATTCCTCCTTGTCTAGCAAGGTTTTGTATTCAATTTCTAAATGGTTCATTTTGTAGTCCTTTGCTTTTTTTCGAAAGCGATTCATGATATAATAAGAGATGTGTTTATTGTATACAAAAATGGTTCAGATTACAAGGTGGTAGGATGGCAATTGATTGGGAAAACTTCTTAGATCCATATATCCAAGCAGTTGGGGAATTAAAAATCAAACTGCGTGGGATTCGTAAGCAATATCGTAAGCAGCAAAAGCATTCTCCAATTGAGTTTGTCACAGGTCGGGTCAAGCCGATTGAGAGCATCCGTGAAAAGATGATCCGAAGAAATATTTCTGAAGAAAATCTGGCTCAGGATATGCAAGATATTGCTGGCCTTCGCATCATGGTCCAGTTTGTGGACGATGTGGATGAGATCCTAGAGGTTCTGAGACAACGGCAGGATATGCGCGTGGTTCAAGAGCGAGACTACATCCGCCACAAAAAATCAAGTGGCTACCGGAGTTACCACGTCGTGGTCGAGTATCCGGTCGATACCATTGATGGAAATGAAACGATCTTAGCAGAGATTCAAATTCGGACCTTGTCCATGAATTTTTGGGCAACCATTGAACACTCGCTCAATTATAAATATAAAGGAGACTTTCCAGACGAGATCAAAAAACGCTTAGAGACGACAGCAAACCTGGCCTATCTCTTGGATGAAGAGATGGGGGCAATTCGGGATGCGATTCAGGAGGCTCAAGCCCTGTTTGATCCACTTCATCGTAAGTTAAATGATGGCGTTGGAAATAGTGATGACACAGATGAAGACTACAGGTAAAAAAGTATCCATTATTCGCAATCGCAAGCGTCAAAGCGAAGAGGTTTTTCAGCAATTGCGCTACAAACTTCGGAAAAATAATTTTATTTTGACGGAGAAGCATCCGGATATTGTGATTTCAATTGGTGGCGATGGGATGTTGCTATCGGCCTTTCACAAGTATGAACACCAGTTGGATCGAGTGCGATTTGTTGGCGTCCATACCGGACACTTAGGATTCTATACGGATTACTTAGACAGTGAAATCGATAAGCTAATTGAGAATTTAAAATATGATACAGGCGCTAAGGTTTCTTACCCTATTTTGAATGTCAAGATTACTTTCGAAAATGGGGAAACCCGTACCATGAGAGCGTTGAACGAAGCAACGATTAAGAGAAGCGACCGGACCATGGTTGCCGATCTCACGATTAATGGAGTGGATTTTGAGCGCTTCAGAGGAGACGGGATTACCGTTTCGACTCCGACAGGAAGTACGGCTTACAACAAATCCTTAGGAGGAGCAGTCCTTCACCCGACTATTGAGGCGCTACAGATTGCTGAGATCGCCAGTCTCAACAACCGCGTTTATCGTACCTTGGGTTCTTCTGTCATTGTCCCTAAAAAGGATAAGATTGAGATTACACCGACGAGACCTGGCTTTCACATTATCTCTGTTGATAATTCAACCTATTCTTACCGCAATATTGCAAAAGTAGAATATCAGATTGACAACCATAAGATTAATTTTGTGGCAAGCTCCAGTCACACCAGTTTCTGGAATCGGGTCAAGGATGCCTTTATCGGAGATGATAGAGAATGAGATTTGAATTCATTGTCGATGAGCATGTCAAGGTCAAGACCTTCCTGAAAAAGCATGAGGTTTCTAAGGGTCTCTTAGCAAAGATTAAGTTTCGTGGTGGCCAGATCCTTGTCAATGGACGTCCGGAGAATGCGATTTATTTGTTGGATATTGGGGATCGCTTGGTCATTGATATTCCGGCAGAAGAAGGGTTTGAAACCCTAAAACCCATGGATCGGCCTTTGGATATTTTGTTTGAAGATGATCATTTTTTGGTCTTAAACAAACCCTTTGGGATTGCTTCTATTCCAAGTGCGATTCATTCCAATACCTTAGCAAATTTTGTAAAAGGCTACTATGTGAAGCAGGGCTACGAGAACCAGCAGGTTCACATTGTCACTCGCTTGGATAAGGATACTAGTGGCGTCATGCTCTTTGCCAAACATGGTTATGCTCATGCTCGATTAGATAAGCAATTGCAGTCTAAAACGATTCAAAAACGCTATTATGCCTTGGTCAAGGGATCTGGGAAGCTTGACCCTGTCGGAGAGATTATTGCTCCGATTGCGCGTGATGAAGATTCAATTATCACCCGCAAGGTAGCTAAAGGTGGCAAGTATGCTCATACTAGCTACCAGGTTGTTCAATCTTTTGGTGATATTCACCTAGTGGATATTCAGTTACACACAGGTCGAACCCACCAGATCCGCGTTCATTTTTCCCATATTGGTTTTCCGCTCTTGGGAGATGATCTCTATGGCGGCAGTTTAGAAGACGGCATTGAGCGCCAAGCCCTTCATTGTCATCGTCTATCCTATTATCATCCATTTCTAGAGGAAGAGTTGGTCATAGAAAGTCCACTACCTCCAGATTTCCAAGCTGTATTAACACAGCTTCAAACAAGTTATTAATTATTAAAAGGAGTAAAACTCATGGAAGTTTTTGAAAATCTCAAAGCCAACCTCGTTGGTAAGAATGCGCGTATTGTATTACCAGAAGGTGAAGAGCCTCGTATCCTCCAAGCGACAAAACGCATTGTGAACGAGACAGAAGTAACCCCTGTCTTGCTTGGTAATCCGGATAAAATTCGGATTTATCTTGAAATCGAAGGGGTTTTGGATGGATATGAAGTCATCGATCCTCATTCTTATCCAGGTTTTGAAGAAATGGTAGCTTCCTTAGTAGAACGTCGTAAGGGCAAAATGACAGAAGAAGAAGCGCGTCAAGTCTTGAAAGACGACGTTAACTATTTTGGTGTCATGTTGGTACACATGGGAATTGTTGATGGGATGGTTTCTGGTGCGATTCACTCAACAGCCGCAACTGTTCGTCCAGCTCTTCAAATTATCAAAACTCGTCCAAATGTAAAACGTACTTCAGGGGCTTTCCTTATGGTTCGTGGATCTGAACGCTACTTGTTTGGGGACTGTGCCATCAACATCAATCCAGATGCTGAAGGATTAGCCGAAATTGCCATCAACTCAGCTATCACAGCCAAGATGTTTGGTATTGATCCAAAAATTGCTATGTTGAGCTATTCAACAAAAGGATCTGGTTTCGGTGAAAGTGTTGATAAGGTTGTCGAAGCGACTAAGCTTGCCCATGAACTTCGTCCAGACCTTGAAATTGACGGGGAATTGCAATTTGACGCAGCCTTTGTCCCTGCAACTGCAGCCTTGAAGGCTCCTGGAAGCAAGGTAGCAGGTCAAGCCAATGTCTTTATCTTCCCTGGTATTGAAGCAGGTAACATTGGGTACAAGATGGCTGAACGTCTCGGAGGCTTTGCAGCGGTAGGTCCAGTATTGCAAGGGTTGAATAAACCAGTCAACGACCTTTCTCGTGGATGTAATGCAGATGACGTTTACAAATTGACCTTGATTACAGCTGCTCAAGCTGTGGAGCAATAAGAAATACATTTAGAGAGTGGGACAGAAATCGGTCATTCGTTAGAATTCGATTTCGTCGTCCCACCTACGCACAGTTGAGTAGGCCTGTATAAGCTGATGAAATCAGCGTATTAGAGCCCACTCAACAACTGCGTCTTGCTCGACAATCCAAAAATAATTGATAGGCTAGGACTTTTGTCCCAGCCTCTTTTTCTTTATAAAATCAGAATTTCTAAACTCTAACTCATTCTATGGTATACTAGGAATATGTTAGATTTAAAAGATTACGGGATTACCATGTGGGAGGAGGAGAAAATTGCTTCCTTCCGAAAAAAGTTATTAGTCTGGTATGATGCCCATAAACGGGATCTTCCCTGGAGAAGGACCCAGGATCCTTATAAAATTTGGATCTCAGAAATTATGCTCCAGCAGACACGTGTCGATACGGTGATTCCTTATTATGAGCGTTTTTTAGACTGGTTTCCGACGGTCGCTGATTTGGCTCAAGCTCCTGAAGAAAAACTCTTAAAAGCTTGGGAAGGCTTGGGGTATTACTCACGTGTCCGCAATATGCAGAAAGCTGCCCAGCAGATAATGGAAAATCACGGAGGAGTGTTTCCATCAAGCTATGAGGAAATATCTAAACTCAAGGGAATTGGGCCTTATACAGCTGGTGCTATCGCTAGTATTGCCTTTGGATTACCAGAGCCAGCAGTAGATGGCAATGTCATGCGTGTTCTAGCCCGCTTGTTTGAGGTGGACTACGATATCGGAGTTCCAACTAATCGCAAGATTTTTCAAGCCATGATGGAAATCTTGATCGATCCGGCCCGTCCGGGTGATTTCAATCAGGCTTTGATGGATTTGGGGTCCGATATTGAATCGCCAGTCAATCCACGGCCGGAAGAGAGTCCTGTTAAGGAATTTAGCGCGGCCTACCAACATGGGACCATGGATCGTTATCCCATTAAGGCTCCTAAAAAGAAACCGGTACCTGTCTATCTAACAGCCTTTATTATCAAGGATAGTCAAGGACGCTACTTGCTGGAGAAAAATGAGCGAGAAGGACTCTTGTCAGGCTTCTGGCATTTCCCCTTGATCGAAGTGGACAGCCTATCTGAGAACCTAGGTCAATTATCTCTATTGGATGGGAAGGGGGATGCAGAGAGTAACCCAGAAATTCTTTCTTTTGAACAGGACTATGACTTGGCCATTGAATGGCAGGACAGATCGTATCCTATCGTCCAGCATATCTTTTCGCATCGCAAGTGGCAGGTTCAACTTCGTTACGGCCTAGTAAAAGAAGGAGAGCAACCAGCAAGTGAATCGACTGTTTGGTTAACACCAGAAGAATTTTCGGACTATCCTTTTGCTAAACCCCAGCAAAAGATTTGGACGACTTTTTCGGAAAACGAAAAATAGCTAGAGAATCATCTCTAGCTATTTTTTCTTATAAATGAGCAAAGGCTTTGATTTCTTCTTCAGACATGGAAGAGTCGCAACGAACAGTGACTTCGCCGGATTCAACATGTAAAAATCCAGGGACAGTTGGAATACCGTAAGTTGAGCGGAAGGCTTGCAATGCGTCTAGCTGACTTGGTTCTTCACTATTAATAAAATAGATATGAGCTTTTGTTTCAGTTACGACAGTTGCTAATTTAGCAGCGAACTTCCGGCAGTAAGGGCAAGTCTTGCGTCCAATAAAGAATGTCGCTGTTTCTTTTTTGTCGATCGCTTCTTGCGCACGCGCGGCAGTTGTGACTTCAAGATCTTTAATATCTTCTAAAAATTGTTCCATGAGATTACCTCGCTTTCTTCTAAATCTAGTATGCCATATTTTCTAAAAAATCGCTGGTATTTGCTACGAAAAAAAGAGAGAGTGGGACAGAAATCGGTCATTCGTTAGAATTCGATTTCGTCGTTCCACCTCCGCACAGTTGAGTAGGCCTGTAAAAGCTGATAAAATCAGCGTAGTAGAGCCCACTCAACCACTGCGTCTTGCTCGACAATCCAAAAACAATTGAGAGGCTAGGACTTTTGTCCCAGCCTCGTGTTTTAGCCTACAAAAGCATTGATTTCTGCTTCGATATTTGCAATTTTTTCTTTGGCATCTGCTTCAGATTCACCAACTGTAGCAATGTAGAATTTGATTTTTGGTTCGGTACCTGAAGGACGAACAGCAAACCATGAATCGTCAGCCAAGATGTATTTCAATACGTTACTTGGAGGAGTTGTTAATTTTTCAACGCCGTCAGCAGTAGTAGCAGTTTGTTCCAAGAAGTCTTCTGTCTTAGCAATGTCTGTGTTATTGAATTGTTTAGGAGCATTGCCACGGAATTTATCCATGATTTTCTTAATTTCAGCAGCTCCATCCACACCTGAAAGGGTAACAGAGATAGTCTTTTCTGCGAAGTAACCATATTGTTTATAGATTTCTTCGATACCATCTGCCAAAGTCATACCACGTGAGCGGTAGTAAGCTGCGATTTCAGCAACGATAAGAACAGCTTGGATAGCGTCTTTGTCACGTACGAATGGTTTGATGAGGTAACCGAAGCTTTCTTCGAAACCAAGCATGTAAGTGTGGTTGTGTTGTGTTTCAAATTCATGAATTTTTTCACCGATAAATTTGAAACCAGTCAAAACGTTAAACATGGTCGCGCCGTAGCTTTCTGCAATCTTAGTTACCAACTCAGTTGATACGATTGATTTACAGAGGGCAGCATTTTCAGGAAGCGTACCAGCTGTTTTGTGAGCTTCAAGAATATATTTAGCAATGATCGCTCCGATTTGGTTACCAGAAAGGTTGAGGTAAGAACCGTCTGGTTGGCGGATTTCAACACCAAGACGGTCAGCATCTGGGTCCGTTGCAACCAAGACGTCAGCATCCACTTCGCGGCCAAGTTCTTCAGCAAGAGCAAAAGCAGCTTGGTTTTCAGGGTTTGGAGATTTAACAGTTGAGAAGTCAGCATCTGGAACAGCTTGAGCTTCAACAACTTGAACTGCTTCAAATCCAGCTTGCGCAAGAGCACGACGAGCCAACATTTCACCAGTACCATGAAGTGGAGTGTAGACAATCTTCATGTCGCGACCGTATTCATTGATCAAGTCTTGGTTGATGTTAACGCCTTTTACTTCTTTCAAATATTCAGCATCGACGTTTTCACCGATAACTTCAATCAAGCCGTTAGCTTTGCTTTCTTCAAGATCAGCCAATTGAACAGTGAATGGATTTTCGATCGCACGGATGTAATCTGTCAATGCATCCGCATCTGCAGGTGGCATTTGTCCACCGTCTTCACCGTATACCTTGTATCCATTAAATGGAGCAGGGTTGTGGCTAGCTGTTACCATGATCCCAGCAAATGTGTGGAGGTGACGAACAGCAAATGACAATTCAGGTGTTGGACGAAGGCTTTCAAATACATAAGATTTGATACCATGGGCAGCCAAAACTTGAGCAGATTCAAAAGCGAACTCAGGAGAGAAGTGACGGCTGTCATAAGCAATGGCAACTCCACGTTTTTTAGCTTCTTCCCCTTTTGAGTCGATCAATTGGGCCAATCCTTCAGTTGCTTGGCGAACAACATAGATATTAATACGGTTAGTACCAGCACCGATTAATCCACGCATACCAGCTGTACCGAATTCAAGGTTAGTGTAGAAAGCATCTTCTTTTGTTTTTTCATCCATTGCGACCAACTCATCACGAAGGTAAGCTGGTAATTCAGCAAAGTCGAGCCATTTTTGGTAGTTTTCTTGATAGGTCATGCAAGCGTCTCCTTTTTGTGTTATATTTAATCGCTTTCATTATAGCAGATTTTTTCAGAAAATTCTAGCTATAATTGTAAATCTTTTCAAAAAAATAGAGGAATTCAACCATCAAAAAAACCAAGACAGATCTGTCTTGGCTTGGAAGATTATTTTAATTTTTCAAGAGATGGAACGACTGCACTAGTAATGAGGACTGTCGCAATGACTTCGATGAGTGAGTTAGTAGACACAATCAAGCCAAGGAAATTTTGAATTCCCCCTCCAAAACTGTTACCAAAGAAGAAGTAAATTCCGCTTAAAACGAAAACAGTATTGGTCATGGAGCCGACAATTCCAGCAATAACAAGTCCTGTACGATTGCGAATCCAACGATAGACGAAGTAAGGGGTTACCCCGATGAGAATCCGAGGGACTATGGCAATGAGAAGCGAATAGAGGTTCCCGTGAGGGACAAAGGGACTAAAGAGATAGCTGGCTGGTGTTAAAACCAAGGTATTCATGGTGAGGCTAAAGAGTCCCATGAGCAGTCCCAAAATAGCACCTGTTCGAGGACCGTATATGATAGATGCGATCACGACAGGAATATGAACCAAGGTTGGTTGAATGCCTGATGGAACGAATTGCAGAATGAAGGATGTCACAAAGTGAATGGTGATCATCACCGCAAAAAAGATGGCAATTCGTGAAATAGAAGATGATTTTCTCATAAACAATTCTCCTTAACAGTTTCTACAATAGTTTCTACAGTTGCTAAAGCTCCAGCACCTTTGTCCCCACAAGCAAGAGTAGCTTCACGAGGTTGGATAATCTGGTAACCATAGTCTTGTAAGAGTTTTAGATTTCGTTGAGTTGCTGGGTGTTCCAGCATTTTCGTATTCATAGCGGGGGCTAGTAATTTTTTAGTTCCTTGAGGCAAGGCTAGAGCTGTGCTTGTGACCATATTATCTGCAAGCCCCATGGCCAATTTAGCAATGGTGTTGGCACTGGCCGGCGCTACAAGAAAGAGGTCAGTTTCTTTCCCAATGTCGATGTGCTCGATCCGCTGTGGATCGTCTTCCACCATAACCTCTAGGCCTACTGGATTTTTTGAAAGAACTTGCAAGGTTAAAGGGGTGATAAATTTTTGGGCTGAAGGAGTCATGAGGACCTTCACTTCAAATCCCAATTTGGTTAGTTGGCTGGTAATATCAGCAGCCTTATAGGCGGAAATACTACCGGTAACCGCTAAAGTAATGTGTGTCATATGTACCTTTTTATTTGATATAACGTAGGATAGCCTCTGCGATTTCTGTTTTCGTAGAAGCTTCTAGAACGTGATCATCTGTTACTAGATAGGCTTGATGCTGACCGTTCTGAATCTTGGTCAGATCATTGGCAACGATCATGCTGGCATGATTTTTAACCAGGCTTTCACGCGCTACCTGGATCAACTCTTCAGAAGAAACGTCGACTAAAAGCTTAAAGCCGATCAGTTGAATGGCAGGGTTCCATTCTTTAACGAGCGAGATAATCTTCGGATTTTTCTTTAAGAAGAGCACCTGATATTCTTCTTTCGAAGAGATTTTGGTTTCGTGATTTTCGCGATGGATAAAGGTATGAAGATCCTGAGCATTCTTAACCTCATCAAGGCCTGTCATGTAAACAGGCGTATAGTCTGAGACTGCCATAGCATGGATTAATACCTGGTGACGAGGAACTTCCTTTTTCATTTGAGAGAGAAGTTCCTCAACATTGTCGATCAATAGAAGTCGAAGCTGTGGGTGAGGGTCGGGTTTAAGAGCGGTAGGCGTTGTGATCAAGGTCACCTGATGTCCCTTAGCAAGAGCCGTTTCTGCAAGGATTTTCCCTAGGCTCCCGGTGGAATGATTGGTGATCGAACGAACACTATCAATGGCTTCGCTCGTCCCGCCTGATGTAATTAAAATATGCATATGCTTATTTTACACAAAAAAGATACGTAAGTAAAGTTCTGAAGCTATTAGGATTAACTATGTATAGCCATAAAATTTAGATAAAAAACGAACGTTCGATTCAAAAGGTGGAAAAACCATGTTATTTTCGCGAATTTTAGGTATAATAGATCTATCAAATATAAAGGAGTCCCTTATGAAAACAGATATCGAAATTGCTCAAAGCATTGAACTCCAACCGATTGTGGACGTTGTTAAGAAAATTGGTTTGGTTGACGATGATCTTGAATTGTATGGAAAATACAAGGCAAAATTGAGCTTTGATAAGATTCGTGAAGTTGAGAAAAATCCAGTAGGAAAACTTATCTTAGTCACTGCGATCAACCCAACTCCAGCTGGAGAAGGGAAATCAACCATCACCATTGGTCTAGCAGATGCTTTGAATAAAATCGGTAAAAAAACCATGATTGCCATTCGCGAACCTTCTTTAGGTCCAGTTATGGGGATTAAAGGTGGTGCTGCTGGTGGTGGCTATGCCCAAGTTCTACCAATGGAAGACATCAACCTTCATTTCACAGGGGATATGCATGCGATCACAACGGCTAATAATGCCCTCTCAGCATTGATTGATAATCATTTGCACCAAGGAAATGAGCTAGGTATTGACCAACGTCGGATTATCTGGAAACGGGTAGTGGACTTGAATGACCGCGCTCTTCGTCATGTTTCTGTCGGTCTTGGCGGTCCTTTAAATGGGATTCCGCGTGAAGACGGTTTTGATATTACCGTTGCTTCTGAGATCATGGCCATCCTTTGCTTGGCGACAGATATTGAAGATTTGAAACGTCGTTTGGCCAACATCGTTATTGGTTACCGTTATGATCGTAGTCCAGTTTATGTCCGTGATTTGGAAGTGGAAGGGGCTCTTGCCTTGATTCTCAAAGATGCGATTAAGCCAAACTTGGTTCAAACCATCTATGGAACGCCTGCCTTTGTTCACGGTGGTCCATTTGCCAATATCGCCCATGGATGTAACTCTGTATTAGCAACGACGACAGCTCTTCATTTAGCAGACTATACGATTACAGAAGCTGGTTTTGGGGCTGACCTTGGCGCTGAAAAATTCCTTGATATTAAAACTCCAAACTTACCTACATCACCAGATGCAGTCGTAATCGTAGCGACACTCCGTGCCCTTAAGATGAACGGTGGAGTGACCAAGGATGCTTTGACTGAAGAGAATGTAGAGGCTGTTCGTGCTGGTTTTGCCAACTTGAAACGCCACGTTGAAAATATCCGTAAGTTTGGCATTCCTGCAGTGGTTGCCATCAATGAATTTATCACCGATACAGAAGCAGAAATTGCTGCTTTGAAAGAATTGTGTGCTGAAATTGATGTACCAGTTGAGCTTGCGAGTGTATGGGCGAATGGTGCTGACGGTGGAGTTGACCTTGCTGAAACCTTGGTTCAGACCATCGAAACAAGTCCAGCTAACTACACACGCTTGTATGATAACAACCTTTCTGTTGAAGAAAAAATTGAAAAGATTGTTACAGAAATTTACCGCGGTACTAAGGTGAATTTTGAGAAGAAAGCCAAGACACAAATTGCCCAAATCGTGAAAAATGGTTGGGATAAGTTGCCAATCTGTATGGCCAAAACACAATATAGCTTCTCTGATAATCCAAATGCCTTGGGAGCTCCTGAAAACTTTGAAATCACTATCCGTGAAGTGGTTCCAAAATTGGGAGCAGGCTTTATTGTCGCTTTGACTGGGGATGTCATGACCATGCCTGGTTTACCAAAACGTCCAGCTGCTTTGAATATGGATGTGTCTGCTGATGGAACAGCCATCGGTTTGTTCTAATAGCTAGATATCTAAAAACAACTTCTGTTCAAATGAGCAGAAGTTGTTTTGGTCTTGTTAATCAATCATTATTCAGTAAGGAGTTGGTACCTGATTTTTCGATAGATTATGATGAGCTGTAGGGTCATGGGAATCCAGATAAGGGGTTCGCAGAGAATGACCCCCATGTAGCCGGTGTGAGGAATAATCCACAGAACGAAGAAAATTTTTCCAAACAATTCAATAAAACTGGATATGAGTGGGGTTAATTTTTTACCCATTCCCTGTAGGGCATTTCTCAGGATGATGAGACTCGCCAAAATAGGATAAAAGCAAGAGCTGATCTGGAGATAAAGACTGGCATTTGCAATGAGATCAGGATTTGTCGAGCCGGAAATAAAGCTGGTTATAGACGGACTTGTGAAGAATAGAAGAGCAGCAACCAAGACAGACCAAACCCAAGAAAGAAGGTTGGCAATGGTAACGCCTTTTTTGATCCGCTGGAATTGCTCTGCGCCAAAATTCTGCGAGATAAAAGTTGTGATACTTGAGGCGATAGCTGTAATCGGTAAAACGGCAAAGGACATGATGCGACGGGCTGCGACCTGTGCACTGATAATGGTTGTTCCAAGCTGATTAATAGCGGATTGGAGGATAACCGTTCCGATCGAAACGATGGAAGTCATGAGGCCCATGGCAAGGCCCTGACTTAGCAGATCCTGATAAAGCTCCTTGTCCCAAACAAAATCCTTGCGATGCGGGAGCAGAAAAGGGACCTTCTTACGAATATAGAGAAGACAAAGAAGGGCCGAAATACCCTGAGCAATAATGGTTGCAATCCCAGCAGATTGAACTCCAAGATGAAGTTGGGTAATAAAATAAAGATCGAGAAGAATATTGAGAATGGCAGCGATAATCAGGAAGTAGAGTGCCGCTAGACTATCGCCAACCGCTCTAAGAAGTCCGGCACAAAGATTATAGGCAAAGGTCACAGCCACACCATTAACAATGGTAGCGATATAGAGATAAGACTGAGACACAATGGCTGATGGGGTCCCTAAAAACTGGAGCAGGGGATAAAGTCCGACAGCGCCAATGAAGATCACGAAGAGACTGAGGATGCAACCAATAATAGCAGTTGCGGCGACTGATTTTCGTAATTGGTCTTCGTTTTTAGCCCCATAATTTCTCGCGATAATAATCCCCATCCCATTGCCAACACCGACAGCAAATCCAACAATCAAATCAAAAATAGCAGAGGTTGCCCCAATCGCGGCCAAAGATTTTTGACCTAAAAAACGCCCTACAATCATGACATCTGAGGTATTGTAGAGTTGTTGGAAGATATTGGATAAAAGAATAGGAAAGGCAAAACTCAAAAGAGCGGGTAAAATAGGACCATTTATGAGATCTACACGTTGAATTCTTTTCATAGTGTCATTATACCAACTTCAGTAACCAGCGACAAGCATCGGTAGTTGAATCCCCTTACATTTTTTGGTATAATCAGGGCAGAAAAGGAGGCTTTTATGAGCTTAACCAGCCAATTAATCACTGAAACGTTCCCAGATCTGGACAAGGTCGAGAGGCTGAATATCGAGGCATTCCCAGAAGAAGAGCGAGTCCCTTTGTCGGAATTCCTGCGTTACACGGACAATGACGATGCTAATTTTTTTGCTTTTTATAACGAAGAAGAATTTGTAGGATTTGCTTTTTCTATCTATAATCAGAAAGTTTTTTATGTTAGCTTCTTTGCCATTATGCCCCACCTACGTAGCCACGGTTATGGTCAAGAAATCATTGAAAAATTGGTAGAATTTTACCAAAGAACCATGATTCTTGAAGTGGAACGATTGGATGAAGAATGTGACAATCTAGAGCAACGCCAGTCTCGGATGGATTTCTATAAGCGAAATGGATTTAAAACTGCCAATGCCTTTTTAGAATACGAAGGACTGAGCTTTGAAATTCTCTATCGGGGTGATCACTTTGACGAAGAGGCTTATCGCGATATTTTCCGTAAACTGCAGGAAGAAAATTATTTCGATTTCCGCATTAAATATAGACGATTTAGTGACCACTAGACAAGAAAGAGAGTGGGACAGAAATCGGTCATTCGTTAGAATTCGATTTCGTCGTTCCACCTCCGCACAGTTGAGTAGGCCTGTATAAGCTGATGAAATCAGCGTATTAGAGCCCACTCAACCACTGCGTCTTGCTTGACAATCCAAAAACAATAGAGAGGCTAGGACTTTTGTCCCAGCCTCTTTTATTTTAGATATAGCATTAAGAACTCAATCAGTTTCATGATTTGTGTAAAGAACCAAGGTAGAAACAGAAGAGCTAGGAAGGCAACATGCCATTTCCAATAGAGTGAAACCAAGCCAACGGTTTCTCGAATCCAAGCGGATGGGAGATAGTAAAAAGCTGTTCTTGAACCGATACTTCGACCGGGTATTTTCAATCGTCTCATAAAGACACCTGCACGGAGCGCGTGAAACGAATTGGTCACCACAAGGACTCTCTTGCCAAGCCCCTCTTCTTCAAGGATACGCTTGCTAAAGGTCAGGTTTTCAAAAGTAGTACGAGAGCGATTCTCGATGAGAATGGCGTCTTCTGGCACCCCATGTTCCATCAAGTATCTGGCCATAGCTTCCGCCTCAGCGATCAGCTCATCTGACCCTTGACCACCAGAAACAATCAACTTTGGTCGTTTCTTGAACTGCTCATAGACGGCCTTTCCCTTATCAAGACGCTGGGCCAAGAGTGGGGGAACCTTTTCTCCAATCAAACCTGAGCCAAGGATGATGATGGCGTCTGGCTCTTTGCGAACTGGAAAGAGATTGCAAAAAGTCCCATAGGATACATAAGAGAGGTAGAGAAAAGTCATGTAAAACAGGGCGAAGTCGGTCAGATAAATGAGGATGTCATTCCCTGGGAAATAGGGTAGAAAATGTAGTGCCAAAGCTCCGATAATAAACAGCCCATAGAGCAGCGAGAGGAGGTTGGCCAGTCTTTTTCCTTCAAAAAGCATCATTTGACTGCCGTTAAAAAGGAGAAAGATAGATGAGAAAATAATGCTGAGAAAAACGAGGATGGAAATCACAACAAAGACAATAATTGCAATTTGTTGATTAAACCATAGCTCAGTTCGAACGACTAGTAGAAATGCAGAAATCAGTAGAAGAAGCCCCAAGTTTATCGAAAAGAGATAAGCATTGAAAAGCCTTCTGCGATCACTCATAAAGAACAATAAAAAAATAAGAGCTGGAAATAACCAGAATAGATATAGATACATGTTTTGCACCTCGTAAAATCTTACATCCATTGTACCATAATGACTGATAGAAATAGCGGATTGTTCATGCAAATAAGTTGCATTCTTCAAATGAATTTGATAAAGTTAAGATTATCGTTTTTTTAAGGAGATCGTATGTTACGAAAAGGTTCCCTGACAGGTTTATTACTGTTTGGTATTTTTTTTGGTGCTGGAAACCTGATTTTCCCACCGACTCTTGGTGCTTTATCGGGTAATCAATTTTGGCCAGCTATTGCTGGGTTTGTCCTTTCAGGCGTGGGAATTGCCATTGTGACCTTGATTATCGGTACACTTAATCCCAAAGGATATATTGATGAGATTTCTCGTAAGATTTCACCTGTTTTCGCGATTGTATACTTAGTTGCGCTTTATCTTTCGATTGGTCCTTTCTTTGCCATTCCAAGAACGGCGACGGTATCTTTCGAAGTGGGGATAGCCCCCTTATTAGGTGGAATGAATGCCAGTTTAGCACTTTTCATTTTTACCCTGGTCTACTTTTTGCTAGCCTTTCTGATTGCTTTGAATCCATCTAAGATTCTAGATCGGATCGGTCGTATATTGACTCCAATCTTTGCTATTCTCATTTTGATTTTGGTCGTTCTTGGAGCTTTAAAATACAGTGGACACGCTTCAATGGTGGCCACCAAAGCGTATCAGGCTTCTGCCTTTGGGCAAGGATTTTTAGAGGGCTACAATACCTTGGATGCCTTGGCTTCTGTTGCCTTTAGTGTGATCGCAGTGACTACCCTGAATCAACTTGGATTTTCAAGTAAGAAAGAATACATCAAGACCATTTGGTTGGTTGGGATTGTCGTAGCGCTTGGTTTTAGTGTGCTGTATATCGGTTTAGGATATCTGGGGAATCATTTTCCAATTCCGGCTTCTGTTATGGCATCTGATAGCAATAAAGGGGTGTATGTATTATCAGAAGCGACCAAAGCGATCTTTGGTCCGACTGCTCAGATTTTCCTAGCAGGAATGGTGACGGTAACTTGCTTTACCACAACCGTTGGTTTAATCGTCTCTACCAGTGAATTCTTCCATAGCACCTTCCCTAAGGTCTCTTACAAGGTCTATGCAAGTGTCTTCACTTTGATTGGTTTTGCGATTGCCAACCTAGGCTTGAATGCCATTATTGCTTTCTCATTGCCAGTCTTGATGATTCTTTACCCAATCACCATTACCATTGTATTGATTGTGATAGTGAATAAATTTGTGGCTCTTTCAAAACCAGGGATGCAATTGACTATTTTCTTGGCCAGCTTGGTCTCTGTTGCAAGTGTTCTGGCAAGTACCTTTAAAATTTCACTAGTAGAAAAGGGGATTGCTTTGCTTCCATTTGCGGCTCAATCTCTTCCATGGTTAGTGCCAGTAGTCATCGGGATTCTTTTATCGCTCGTATTACCAAATAAACAAACGGCAGAAGAATAACTTATATTAGAAACTCTAAAGTTTCATGCTTTAGGGTTTTTCTTTTGAAACTAGTATCTAAATCCAAACTTTAGTAAAAAAACGTAGCAGAAATTTTTATTTTTTGTCAGTCAATGTTATACTGAATGTAGCATATCAATATACGGAGTGAGCTATGAATCCAATCATTTTTTCATTGACAGTTTTTCTTGCGGGTATTCTGTCTTTCTTTTCTCCCTGTGTCTTTCCTTTGCTACCGGTATATATTGGAATCTTGCTAGGAAGTGATCAGGAAAAGGCTATTCTATTGTTCGGGAAAAAAATTCGCTGGCATGGCTTGTTGAAAACCCTTTGTTTTATTGCCGGTATTTCTGTTATTTTCCTCCTCATTGGTTTTGGAGCGGGCTTGCTTGGAAAGATCATGTACACCAATTGGTTCCGTTATCTGATGGGAGCCCTCATCATTATCCTTGGTCTTCATCAAATGGAAGTCTTTCATTTTCATTTCCTTGAAAAGCAAAAAACAATGGATTTTGGAGCCAACAAACAGAAGAATGAATTGTTTTCAGCTTTTCTCCTTGGTCTTGGTTTTAGTTTTGGTTGGACGCCTTGTATTGGTCCGGTATTAGGATCAGTCCTTGCTTTAGCAGCATCAGATGGGCAAGATGCTCTTATGGGAGCTATTTATCTCCTTGTATATACATTGGGAATGGCTCTTCCGTTTTTACTGTTAGCCTTAGCATCTAGTCTGGTCCTACCTTACTTTAATCGTCTCAAACCCCATTTGTTATTGCTGAAGAAAATCGGCGGAGCCATCATTATTCTGATGGGAATTCTCTTACTCTTGGGACAATTGAACAGTTTGTCATCTATCTTTTCATAAAAATAATCGGAGGTTTAATGCATGATGAAAGGTTTTAAATACGCTTGTTTCTCAGTTCTCTCTTTAGCTTTGCTGTCAGCTTGTTCCATGAATCAATCCAGTGAGACTAGTATGGACAATCAGACAACAATGAATACAACAACGAATAAGAATCCTTTGGTAGGAAAAGACGCTAGTAACTTTGAACTAAAGGATATGAAGGGGAATACGGTCAAACTTTCAGACTACAAAGGGAAGAAGGTTTATTTGAAATTTTGGGCAACCTGGTGTGGTCCTTGCCGGCAAAGTATGCCCGAATTAGAGAAATTGGTCAAGGATACGGATAGAGACTTTGAAATTCTGACCATTATGGCACCAGGACTCCAAGGTGAAAAAACAGAAGAAGAATTCGTCAAATGGTTTGATCAACAAGATTACAAGTCAGTACCGGTCTTGTACAATCCAGATGGTTCTGCATTTGCAGATTATCAGGTTCGCTCCATTCCTACAGAAGTCTTTATAGACAGTCATGGGAAAATTGGACATGTCCAATTAGGGGCTATTTCAAACGAAGAGGCTAAGAAGATCATCAAAGACTTACAATAAAAAAATGAAGCACGAAGCTTCATTTTTTTTAGTTTCTTAGTTGCTTGCACCAGAAGTGGCATCGGCATCTCCGTGCCCTCCGTCACCATGTCCTCCAGCATCAGAAGCACCAGAAGTTGCATCTGCACTACCGTGTCCACCAGCAGGAGCAAATGGACCGCTTCCGCCAACTAGACGTTGTCCTGTTGTTTGCAGGTACCAGTCCAACCATGGTTTGAAGTTGAAGACAATCTCATTGATACCAGCGTATGAACCATCTTCATAGTACATAGCTTGGTAGTTGTGGGTGTTGATAACCCCTTCAGGTGACCCCGGAACAATCGTACGGACATAGTCTTGGTTACCATTACGGAGGGTCCCAATCACCCATTCTACATTTTTCATACGTGCTGGTGGAAGGGATCCATGAACGGTCGACATCCGACTACCTGATTGAGGTGGTACCCGTTTGGCAAACATACTATCTGGATCTTGATGGGCATTGTTGTAGTAGAGGAATTGGTTGTTGTCATCCGCATAAGTTAACTCAAATGGCATGGCCTTTAAGAACATGTCGATTTGATTGACCGTTAGGATACCATGATCTAGTTTGACATATGTATCGCCAGATACAGCACCGGTAATTTCAGCTACTTTTTCAACCCATTCTGGATCGTCCGGATCAACCTCAGTTACAGTCGTTGCGATTGGGTGATTGCAATCCAAGTCTTCTGGTTCAATTGGTTTTGGTTTTTTCAATTTCGATACAACCTCTACGTATTTGATAAAGTTATCCAAGCAAGTTTCAAGGAATTTCACAGTCCCTTCATTTTTGATATTGCCATCTTCGTCAAAAGCTTCTTTGGCTTTCCCAAGAAGGAATTCATTTCCTGGAAGGGTATAGGCATTGACACCAGGAGCGTCGAGGATCTTACGTAGGTGAACCTGAGCTCGTGAAGTTCCTTGATCATAGTAGGAAGCTCCAACGACCATGACTGGTTTATTTTCAAAAGGGTGCACCTCAAAAGAGAGCCATTCCAGGACTGATTTTAGAGCAGCTGAAATGGTATGGTTGTGTTCCGGTGTTGCAATAATCACACCATCTGCACGAGTGATTTTATTATACAAAAGACGCAATTGGAAACTTTCGTCCCATTTTTCATCTTGATTAAACATTGGAACTTCATCAATTTCAAGAATTTCCAATTCAAATTTGAGCTTAAATTGGCGTTGCATGAATTCCAAGAGTTTACGGTTATATGATTGATCATAGTTTGAGCCTAAAATTCCAACAAATTTCATTCTTATCGTCTCCTATCCTACAAGTTTTCCCAGTTAAATTTTTCAGCAGATTTGCGAATTAACTCATGAGCATTACGTAATTTGTCTGTAATCTTTACAAAAATACGGAAGTCATCGAAGATAGCATCCAATTTTTGAATGACTTCTAAATCTACCAGGTCACCATTTTTGTCGAAGGCTTGCAAGGAGTGAGAGAGCAAGAATTCATCTGGCAAAACAGTTGCTTTGATTTCTGGAGCGTTTAAGATTTGGCGAAGTTGCAGTTGGGCACGTGAAGATCCTAAAGTACCGTATGAAGCGCCAGTAATCATAACTGGTTTGTTTAACAATGGGAAGACTCCGTATGAGAGCCAAGCGAGTGCACTCATCAAGACTGCTGGAATAGAGTGGTCGTATTCTG
The DNA here is from genome assembly GCF_001813505.1 of Streptococcus sp. HMSC061E03. Lineage (NCBI taxonomy): Bacteria > Bacillati > Bacillota > Bacilli > Lactobacillales > Streptococcaceae > Streptococcus > Streptococcus sp. HMSC061E03. Next base: position 781,679 of record NZ_KV812784.1, on the reverse strand, counting down.
GAGTTCCAATAATGACCCCATCAGCTTCTTCAATTTTTGCAACAATATCCAAGACAGCTTCAGGCACTTGTTTGTCGGCTGGTTTGTTAAAGACAGGGATATCTTTAATTTCGACCAATTCGATCTCAGCCTTATCAGCAAAATGTTTTTGCATGTATTGAAGCAGTTGACGGTTTGTAGAACGTTTGGAGTTAGTCCCCACAATCGCAATAAGTTTTATCATGGAATATTCCTTTCTGATAGGAGAATTATAAATAAGATTGAAGCCCACTTGTATAGGCGATCTTGCCTGATTGAAAAACCAATAAGGTATCTATACCAGGAAGTGATTCAACAGTGTTGAGGATAGAAGTAGGAGATTCCCCGAACAAGCGGGTAGTCCATATCTCCCCGTCTACGGATCGATCAGATATGATGGTGATACTGGCTAAGTCTGTCTCGACCGGATAGCCCGTCGCGCTATCAAAAATGTGGTGAAACGACTGGCCGTCCACTTCTAAATGACGCTCGTAGATGCCAGAGGTGACAATAGATTTATCCTTGACAGAGAGGACCAGTAGGTGCTGACCCCTTTTTTCGACTGGATTTTGAATGCCAATCCGCCAAGGCTGTTGTTTGATAGGGTGTTGACCGACAGTGAGGATATTTCCTCCAAGATCGATCAAGGCATCTGTTACTCCCTGACTCTTTAAAAAGGTTGCAATACAGTCCGCACTATAGCCCTTAGCCAAGGCTCCCAAATCAATCTTCATTCCAGGACGTGTCAGAAAGACCGTATGGTTTTCTGGGTCGAGCTGGATTTGGTGAGGATCGATCTTGGCCAGAGCTTGATCAATTTCCCCTTGCTGGGGACGTCTAGCATCTGAAAATCCAATTCGCCAGGTCTGTACAAGAGGACCAATGGCGATGTTTAAATGGCTGTTCTGAGCTTGACTATGCAAGGTTCCTAATGTAATCAGTTCAAAAAGTTCTGGATGGACCTGAACAGGTCTAATACCAGCTTGATGATTGACCTCCATCAGTTCGGAACTAGTATCATTTGCACTAAAGCGATGTTCATAGGTGCGGAGAAGTTCAAAGCATTGTGCCAAAATTTTATCTGCTTGCGGGTGAAAGATCGAAACAGTGATGGTGGTTCCCATCAGACGTTCGGATCGACTGCTTAGGTTCACTAAAAATCTATCCTTTCCAATTTTCACTTACTTATAGTATACCAGAAAGAGACCGTTTTCACAATCCTTTTTCAAGCAAATTATTTGACATTTATTGAAGAATGTGAAAATTTGGTTTCAAAAATTTGAAAAAAAAATCACAAATACTGAGCAAATTCATTGTAAACGATACCAAGTTTATGATATACTCAAGGGGTAAATTAAATTAAAGGTAGGATTTATTCTATGAGTAAAATCGTTGTTGTAGGGGCAAACCATGCCGGAACAGCTTGTATCAACACAATGCTAGATAATTTTGGAAATGAAAACCAAATTGTAGTTTTTGACCAAAACTCAAACATTTCTTTCCTAGGATGTGGTATGGCACTTTGGATCGGTGAGCAAATCGATGGTCCTGAAGGTCTCTTCTACTCAGATAAAGAAAAATTGGAAGAAAAAGGTGCTCGTGTTTACATGAATTCACCTGTCCTTTCGATTGATTATGATAACAAAGTCGTAACAGCAGAAGTAGATGGTAAAGAACACAAAGAAACATATGATAAATTGATCTTTGCGACGGGTTCAACGCCAATCATTCCTCCAATTAAAGGAGTTGAAATCGTTCCTGGTAACCGCGAATTCAAAGCAACTCTTGAAAATCTTCAATTCGTTAAATTGTACCAAAATGCTGAAGAAGTCATCGAAAAATTGAAAGATAACAGCAAACACTTGAACCGTATCGCCGTAGTTGGTGGTGGTTACATCGGTGTAGAACTTGCTGAAGCCTTCCAACGTCTTGGTAAAGACGTTGTCTTGGTGGATATCGTGGACACTGTCTTGAATGGTTACTACGACAAAGACTTCACAGACATCATGGCGAAAAACTTAGAAGACCACAACATCCGTTTGGCACTTGGACAAACTGTTCAAGCAGTTGAAGGAGATGGTAAGGTAGAACGCCTTGTAACTGATAAAGAAACCTTCAATGTAGATATGGTTATCTTGGCTGTTGGTTTCCGTCCAAATACAGCTCTTGCTGATGGTAAGATCGAACTCTTCCGCAACGGTGCCTTCCTTGTTGACAAGAAACAAGAAACATCAATCCCAGGCGTATATGCTGTTGGTGACTGTGCAACAATTTATGACAATGCCCGTGATGAAATGAGCTATATCGCTCTTGCATCTAATGCAGTTCGTTCTGGTATTGTGGGTGCCTACAATGCGACTGGTCATGAATTGGAAGGAATCGGTGTTCAGGGTTCTAACGGTATTTCGATTTACGGTCTTCACATGGTTTCAACTGGTTTGACACTTGAAAAAGCAAAAGCTGCTGGCTTCAATGCTGGAGAAACTGGTTTTAACGACCTTCAAAAACCTGAATTTATTAAACATGATAACCATGAAGTTGCTATTAAGATTGTGTATGATAAAGACACTCGTAAAATTCTTGGTGCTCAAATGGTATCCCGTGATATTTCCATCTCTATGGCCATCCACATGTTCTCACTTGCGATTCAAGAACACGTGACGATTGATAAATTGGCTTTGACAGACTTGTTCTTCTTGCCACATTTCAACAAACCTTACAACTACATTACAATGGCAGCTTTAACTGCTGAATAATGAATAAATGAAAAACAAAGCTAGCGGTGCTAGTTTTGTTTTTTTGCTTTTCCATGTATTCAGAGGCGGTGAAATAAGGTATAATGAATAGGATAAGAGTTTGAAGGAGTTAGGGAATGTCTGCTAAAGAAGAAGCCTTAAAAAAGGAATTTCATTTTGCCTCTAGTTCGATTGTAGCCCATATTGTCAGAGGTGTTCTGGTTGGGATTGTTGTGGGATGCATCGTCTCGAGTTTTCGTTTTTTGATCGAACATATTTTTCATTTTGTTCAAGGTGTCTACAAGGAGATGTCTGGTCAACCATTTTATTTGCTGGCGATGCTGTTGGGGTATGGGGTGATCGTACTGATTGCTGGTCGCCTCATTCGCACCAATCGGGATATCAAGGGATCAGGAATTCCGCAAGTCGAAGCAGAGCTAAAGGGGCTCTTAGCGGTCAGTTGGTGGGATACCTTGTGGAAGAAGTATATTCTAGGTGTCTTGGCCATCGGAAGTGGCTTGATGCTTGGTCGTGAAGGTCCTAGTATTCAATTAGGGGCAATGGGTGGAAAAGGAGTGGCCCATCATTTGAAGGTTAGCCCAGTTGAGGAGCGGTCTTTGATTGCAAGTGGAGCTGCTGCTGGTCTTGCGGCTGCCTTTAATGCACCTATAGCGGGACTCTTATTTGTGGTTGAAGAGGTCTACCATCATTTTTCACGTTTCTTTTGGATTTCGACCTTGGCTGCTAGTTTGACGGCTAATTTTATTTCACTCAATGTCTTTGGTCAAACACCAGTGCTTCATATGCCACAAAATATTCCACCTCTCCATCTGTCTCAGTACTGGATTTATCTTTTTCTTGGAGTCTTTTTAGGGGCAGCGGGTTATGTCTACGAAATAGTGGTTCTCAATATCGGCCGACTCTATCGTTTGCTAGAGAAGATTTTCCATGTTCCTTCTCATTATTCTTCTTTATTTGCCTTTGTTTTGATTCTTCCAATCGGCTATTTTCTTCCCCAAATTCTTGGTGGTGGGAATCAATTGGTCTTGGATTTGGCTCGAGTACCGTATCCAGTGCTGACCATCCTTCTCTATTTTTTGATCCGTTTCATCTGGAGTATGTTGAGCTATGGTAGTGGCTTGCCAGGTGGCATTTTCCTGCCCATACTAGCATTAGGATCTCTCTTAGGAGCCATCGTTGGAACCTTCCTCCAAAACATTGGCTTTATCTCTCAAAACCAGCTGCCTCTTTTCATCATTTTAGGAATGAGTGGGTATTTTGGGGCTATTTCAAAAGCGCCATTAACAGCGATGATCTTGGTAACAGAGATGGTAGGTGATATTCGTAGTTTAATGCCCCTAGGCATGGTGACCTTGCTGGCTTATATGATTATGGATCTCTTCCATGGAGCGCCAGTCTATGAAGCCATGCTCGAGCAATTGTTGCCGGATAAGGCGCAAGAAGAAGGAGAGTTGACTTTAATTGAGATCCCTGTATCAGAAAAGATCGCAGGAAAGCAAGTCCATGAACTGCACCTCCCTCAAGATATCTTGATCACCACGCAAATGCGAAGTGGTAAGAGCTATACGGTCAATGGTGCGACCCGCTTGTATCTAGGTGATAGCATCTTTGTAGTGGTTAAAGAATCCGAAATCGGACGGGTCAAAGATATTCTTTTGTAAAAGACAGATTCTCAGAAAAATTTTTCTATTATTAAATTTTCAGACAATTATTGAAAAATGAGAAAATATCTGGTAAAATAAAGGCAAGAACAAATGAGGAGAAGTCTTTCATGAAAAAATATAGTCTACTCTTATTGAGTGTTGCTCTTTTAGCAGGGTGTGCAAATTCTACTAGCAAACAGTCAAGTCAAAAGACGCAAACCAGCTCAACGGTGCAGTTGTCAAAGGCTGACCAGAAGACCTTGGACAATGCGACAGCTGAATACAAAGACTTTGTTGAAATGCAAATTGACCAATTGCTCAAGGATACAGAAGGATTCCGAGCTACGTTAAAAGACGGGAATTTGGAAGAAGCTAAAAAGCAATATCCCTTGATCCGTATGGCCTATGAACGTTCCGAACCAATTGCTGAAACCTTCGGAGAATCGGATGTCAAGATCGACTACCGCTTGGTGGATTATGTGGATGAAAATAAATCAGAAGATGGCTGGTCAGGTTTCCACCGGATTGAGCGCATTCTTTGGGAAAACAATACCACAGATGGAACAGACAAATACGCTGACCAACTGGTGAACGATATCAAGGAGTTGAAAGCTAAAATTGCTACAGTAGAAGTCACACCGGATATCATGTTGACCGGAGCTGTCGATTTGCTCAATGAAGTGGCAACGCAAAAGATTACAGGTGAAGAAGAAGTCTTCTCTCATACAGATCTTTACGACTTCCGTGCCAACATTGAAGGGGCTGAAAAGATCTTCTCTCTCTTTAAACCCTTGATTGAGAAAAAAGATGCCAAATTGGTTAAAACCTTGGAATCAGAATTTAAGAATGTTAATGCTTTATTGGACAAACACATGACAGATGATTCAAACTATAAGTCTTACACAGATTTATCCAAGGAAGATACCAAGGAATTGGCAGAAGCTGTGACCAAACTTGGTGAACCTTTGTCTCAAATGGGTGTGATTTTAGATGGGAAATAAGAAAAATGGCTGACGAAAAATTTTTAGATAAAAAAATGGACCGTCGTGAATTTCTTAAAAAAGCAGGTATTGGAGGGGCTGGTCTAGCGCTGGGTCTCTCTGGTGCATCTGCTTTTTTCGCTAATCAAGACAGTTCCAGCAAAAAAGCTTATGATGGGGATGAAGACATCTCCTTTTATGGCAAGCACCAAGCAGGGATTACAACGGCCATGCAGAAGGCTTGCTACTTGGTTGTGTTAGATCTTCACACGACGGACAAAAAAGAAGTCATCCAGCTCTTTAAAGACTGGACCGATTACAGTAGTAAATTAGTCGAAGGAGAATTGGTCAAAAAAGATGGTTCCAATGCCCTCTTGCCACCAACAGATACAGGTGAAACAGTGGGACTCAACCCCTATCGTTTGAGCCTGACTTTTGGGGTTTCGGCTTCCTTTCTAAAGAAACTGGGCTTGGAGGCCAAACGTCCCAAACTCTTTCGTGATTTGCCTCCATTTCCAAAGGAGCAGTTGCAGGACAAATACACAGGTGGCGATATCGTCATTCAGGCCTGTGCAGATGATGAGCAAGTAGCCTTTCATGCAGTGCGAAATCTGATTCGCAAGGGTCGCAATACCATTACCATGAAGTGGAGCAAATCGGGTTTTGCAGCCATTGGTGACCGAAAAGAAACGCCCCGCAACCTCTTTGGTTTCAAGGATGGAACAGCAAATGTCACGACGGAGAAGGACTTTGATAAGGTCGTCTGGACTGACAGCAAGGATTGGATGAAGGGTGGTTCCTATATGGCTCTTCGCCTAGTGCAAATGCACTTGGAAACTTGGGACCGAACCAATTTGCAGGAGCAGGAAAATACCTTTGGTCGCTACAAGGAGTCCGGTGCTCCCTTTGGTAAAACCAACGAATTTGATGAAGTAGATTTATCTAAGCTACCAGTAGATTCACATGTTCGTTTGGCCAAAGAAGTCGATCGTCCGATTTTACGGCGTTCTTATTCTTATTCGGATGGCATCAATGAACAGACTGGGCAATTTGATGCTGGCTTGATCTTTATCGCCTTTCAAAAGGATCCGAACAGCTTTGTCAAAATCCAAACCAACTTAGGCGCAGTGGACAAAATGAACGAGTACATCACCCATATCGGAAGTGGACTCTTTGCTTGCTTTGCAGGCGTTGAGAAAGGAGGGTATCTTGGTCAAGCACTCTTTGAATAAACTCTTGATCTTGTTCGGCCTTCTTGCCTTGTTCTGGACTCATCCAGTAGCTGCTGAATCTTATAGCGATCTCTTTATCAAGATCACAGATGCAACAACCGCTGTAGAAAATAAGGACCAGGATAAGGCCAAGGAATTGATCGCTGAGATTCAGGCTGATTTTGAATCCAAAGACCACCATGATTCCAAGGCAGGAAAAAAAGTTAGCCAAGCCCTGGCTATAAAAGGGGAGGTAACCAAAGACGATCTTACCAAGATCTCATCAGCCTTGCTCGCTTTTGAGAAAGAGCAAAATCCGGTCGATTTAGAGGCGGAAAAAGACAAACTCGTGAGTCGGCTCGCACCTTATTTTAAGAACCTACAAGAGGCCATTACAGCTAAGGATCTGGATAAAACCCGTCAAACCTATGCTGATCTCAATAACACCTGGACGCGAAATGAAGCGGTGGTAAGAGATCACAGCACAGCTTATTATGGCAAAATCGAGACGGCCATTTCGCTCTTGCGCAGTAGTATTGAAACAGAGCCTACTGATTTTACCAACATCCAGTCCTCTTATGATGACCTCAAAAATGGGATTGATGCCTTTGTAAAAGGAGAAGCCATTAGCAGTGCCAGTACGGATTTGACGTTGAACGATGGGATCAAGCTTTTGGAGAAGGCGCAAAGCCAATTCCAATCCGGCGACGATAAATCTGCTGCAGCGACTATGAAGCAGTTCATCACTATCTGGCCAACTATCGAGGGGGATGTCAGCACGACCAATCCCAGTCTTTACACGCGCGTAGAGAGCGAATCGCCGGTCATTATGGTCAAGGGGAAAGAAAAGGCCTATCAAGAGAAATTACAAGCCTTGATCAGGGATCTGTCTGCGATCGATACGACAGCTTCTTACAACGCCTTTGATGCCATGTTGATTCTTCTGCGTGAAGGAGTAGAAGCCCTTCTGATCGTCATGGCGCTTGTGACGACCCTTAAGGCCACTAAGATGAGGAAAGGCCTCAAATGGGTATACGGTGGAGCTATTGCTGGTGTTCTTGCCAGTGCAGCGATCGCTCTTGTTTTGCAAGTAGCTTTTCCAGCCGTCACTTCGGGGTCTAACCGGGAAATCATTGAAGGTGGCGTTGGGATTTTCGCTGTGGTCATGATGATTCTCATCGGAATTTGGCTCCACAGCAAGTCCTCTGTCAAACAGTGGAATGCCTTTATGGACCGTCAAATGAAGACCGTGACGGCTACAGGAAGCTTTGTCTCGATGTTTGCCCTCAGTTTCTTAGCAGTCTTTCGTGAAGGGGCTGAGACTATTCTCTTCTATGTCGGGATCATTCCGCGGATTACAACCGCGAATTTCTTACTGGGAATAGGGTTTGCCATAGCCGTTCTCATCATCATTGCAGTGGCCATGACCAAGGCCAGTCAAGCTATCCAACCTCATCGAATCTTTTTCATTCTGACGTGGTTGATTTACGCCTTGGCCTTCAAAATGCTCGGTGTCAGCATTCACGCCCTGCAGTTGACCAATATCCTACCTAGCCATTTGGTCAATGGACTTCCAACCATCGATTGGGCGGGGATCTATCCAAGCTGGGAAGTTCTTCTTCCTCAAGGTATCTTTGTGGCCTTGATCGCACTCGTTACGGTGAGACAACATGGCAAAGAGTAAAGCAGATGAAATGACTATTGTTGAACATTTGGTCGAATTTCGAAAACGATTGATCGCAGTGGTCTTATGTTATATTATCGTCTTCATCGTAGCCTTTGTATTTGGAGGAGAGCTCTACCAAGCCTTGACGGCTAGCCTCCATCAAAAACTGCTGGTACTGGGGCCAAATGATATCCTCTGGATCTATGTATCGCTGGCCAATCTCACAGCCTTTAGTCTGACCTTGCCCTTTATTGTCTACCAGATTTGGCAATTTGTAAGGCCGGCTTTGAAGGAGAAGGAGGCGCGTGCAGTCTTTGCCTACATTCCAGCTAGCTTTATTTGCTTTGTGCTGGGGCTTGCATTTGGTTATTTCTTTGTCAGTCCAGCTATTTTAGAGGTCTTGATGCGCTTGGGAGAAGGGCTGTTTGATACCCAATTAACGGCACAAAATTATTTAACCTTCTTATGGCACACTACCTTGCCTTTAGGGGTCTTGTTCGAGTTACCAGTTTTGGTCGCTTTTCTGACCTCGATTGGGCTCTTGACACCACAGTTTTTAATAACCTACCGACGATACGCTTACTTTGTCCTGCTGGTCTTAGCCGTCGTGCTAACCCCTGCAGACTTTATCAGTGACTTGGCTATGACACTCCCTTTGATCCTCTTGTTTGAAGTCAGTGTCGCCATCAGTAAAGTCATCTATTCAAGAAAAAGGAGAAACTAATGGGAATTTTACGTGATATTGGAGCACCAGGTTTGATCATCATCATCCTGGGCGCCCTCTTGATTTTTGGACCAAAACGCCTGCCTGAGTTGGGCCAGTCTATCGGCAAAATGTTTGCTGAATTTAAGTCAGCTGTCAATAAAGGCAGTGAAGAAGCCGATCAAGACACCAAAGAAGCTAAAGAAGAAAAAGAATAATCAGACAATTTTCAAAATTCTATTGAGTTCGATTGCATAAAAAGGTATAATAAGACAAGTACTTGCAATCGACGAAGGAGGAAACCATGATTATTACGATTTTGTCACTCATTTTCTATTTCAGCTATATCGGATTCTTATGCTGGTTGGTCGTAAAAATTGTCGAAAAATTGTTCAATTTCTTGTTGAACCGTTAATAAAGAAACAATCCATTTCACCCCGAGTGAGTGGATTTTTTTGTGTCCAATTCAGTTAGAAAGATTCAAACAAAGAGGTTTTAACGGTCTCAGATTGAAGATAAAGTCATATAAAAAACTTTCCTTAAGTGAGTACGGACGTCAGC
>NZ_KV812784.1:700180-772041 GCF_001813505.1 Streptococcus sp. HMSC061E03 | reverse complement strand
TTCCTTAAGTGAGTACGGACGTCAGCGAACTTATTAGAAGTTCCATGACTAAATCAAAATACAAAGGGCGTCTGCGGATAAAGTCAAAAGAGGAAATTAGAAAGCAAGTGAAACAACACAACAAAACCATCGTTTTACTGACTGTTTTGTTTATTGCTATGCTTTCCATTTAAATGTTTTTATATCTTTCAACTTCTAGTATTTCTTGTTACTAGTGATGGACTATATCGTTTGTTTTTCTTATTTATTTTATAAGAATGTTAAGCTTAATAGAAATACAGTAATTACAAGATTGTAATATATTCTGTTATAGCTTTATGTGGCATGGGTATAAATTGATATGACTTTTATTATCTATGGTATAATGAGATAAATTTGGAGTTGTAGAGGCGAGCATTTGGAAGAACATAGACCTGATTTTAGAGATATAAAATCATTTGAAGAATTTAACAGATACTACTGGTATCGAGAAGAGCTTTCACAAATTTGTAAGTACCTTGGATTAGAATACAGATGTACAAAAAAAGAATTAAATCATATTATAGAACAATATTTTAGGGGAAATAGAGTAGAAAAAGTTTTGAGGAAAAGAAACAAAAATCAAACCGAAATAATAACCCTAAATACATCATTACTTGAATGTGGGTTTTCCTTTAATCAGAAATTTCGTGATTATTTTTCAGCTGTAACAGGTGTTAATCCGTTTAAGTTTAATGCTGATATGGCAACTGCTTGGAGAAAAGTAAAACGGGACAACAACATAAATTTTACAATCCAAGATATGATTAAAATATACTATGGAGAGTCAGACTACGCCAAGTATGATAATTCAGCTTGCCAATGGAATCAATTTCTAAAAGACTTTTGTGCCGATGAATTTAGCAATCATTACTCCAACAAGTTAAAAGTTGCGGCTATCCTTTGGAATGAAGTTAGAGATTCAAAAAATAAAAAAATTTATTCACGGGGACTTCTAAAAGAATATAGCTACAAAATAGAGGAGTACTGTAAGTAAACAACTTCAAGTTTGTCGAACGGAATATAAAGTATTAAAGACGATAGCACTCTGTTTTTGCAGAGTGCTTTTTTGTTTTATAGAATATAAGAGAATGTGGGATACTTGCTTTCTCTGCTAGATGATCGAGCAGAGAAAGATTTATTAGATATGACATCAGTCAGCTAAACCCTTTTAGCTGGCTTTTTTGTTAGCGACTCGGTCATTAACTTGCTTGTCAAAATATAATTCGGTATCATAGATATATAATGTTTGGTAAGTAAGTCCTATTGTCAGTTCGGAACAAGTAGATAGGAGAAGGGGAGAAAAAACTAGTGAATAAAGACCAATTGATAGAGAAACCAGAAATAAATATTGTTGGGGTTATTGCAAATCATCAGTTTAACTGGTATATTTGTTCAAACGAAATGTGGACAATGGATATCGATAAATATATTCAGGCATACCAGGAAGCAGGTCTGGATGTTGATTTCTCCTATTTACCTGAGATTCAGCAGAATCTTCATGTGATTACAAAAAGCAATCTTGAGAGCTACTTAGAAATGTATAAAGATGATTGGCTGAAGGTGACGGTTGAAGAATTGATCTCAATGATCAAACGTTCAATGGAAGAGGAGAACTTGAATTCAGAGATTATTCTGGAAGGAAAAGCCTTGCTTCCGGATCTTTTCATCGATTTTGATAAAGAAGAATTTTATTCAAACCATCTGGGGATGAAAAACTACGAAAGATATGTGCCAAACGGATGGAAGTTTTTTTCAGGACGTTTTGATCATTTGATCCCCAAAGAGGAGCAATATTGGATTGAAGAGACCAAGAAAACTGAAGGAACTAGTCTTCTATTCATATAAAAATAATACAGTTTAAAAGTATTTCATGAGACTGTGAAATGCTTTAAAATTTCGCCACATTTCAAATCTTTATATTCCGTTTCGTTAGGAATAGCGATGGAAAGCCAACCAAATATGCTATACTGAAGTAGATAGAAGGAGGAGCGACTGATGAGCAGAAAGTGGGTAAAGATCATTGCTATTTTAATTTTCATCCTATCCGGTAGTTACTTTGTCTACAATAAACTAACGAAGCCGAATCTTGGACCGAAAACAACAAAGCTCTATAAGCATGGTTTTCTTTTGCTAGAAGAACAAATCGGAACCTACATCAAAGAACACTATACTGGGATTGAGAAGATTGAGTTCTCCCCAATATACGTTACTGAAGAAGGGTCAACATTCTCAAATGCCTATGTGCGTCCGACGATCTATGACAAGTATGGAAATAAAGCTACTCTGGGAGATAAAATAAAGAAATTTATTCCATTAAGTTATGGATTGATTTCAGACATTGTTCTTGATTTTGATGGAGGTGGCAATGAAGTCATTGAGTTACTGGACTCAAATGGCAAACCTGTAGACGTTTCAAATGAGGAGCATTTGCCTAAGAGAGCTATACTCACAGAGGCAAGTAGTACAGATGAAAATATTGAATTATTAGTAGAAGATGGTCAGTTAATAGGAGTCGTAAAGGATGATAAAGGAAGCCCTGGTGCAGAAATTGTTTATAATACGGAACTCCATAAAGGAGACGCGAGAGAGTAGCGCTAACCAATGAAATAGAATGAAAAAGAAAGGACAAAACACATGCAGTATTATTTTATCGGTGGCCTAGGTGGTAATAGCTACCATCTGGCTCCACTAATGGATGAGCTAGGCTTTCCTGTGACCTTTCTAGATCCCTATAGGGAAATGATTCAGACAGAAAACGATCTTCGTGATTGGTTCCAAGGTCGGGTTGGCCAGGCTGAAGAGATCTGCTTATTTGGGCATTCCTTGGGTGGAGATTTGGCTCGTTATCTGGCTACTGAGTTTCCTCAGATCCAGGCTTTGATTCTCCTGGATGGTGGCTATCTGGATATGGAAAAGATCTTATCTCTTGAAGAAGAACTAAATGACACATCATCCTTCATGCAGCAGCAAGTTTTTGCGACTTTAGAAGAGGCTGTGTTATCAGAACTTGGTGATGGAGCAGATCCTACTCCTATAGCGCGAAAAGCAGTAGAGGCTAGCTATCGTTGGAATCCAGTGAGTGAACAATATGAATTAAATCTGGATCTCGAAAAGGTTATGGCTTTATTGCGTCTACGGCGTCAGATCAAGACTTACCAGATTCCACTGGCAGACCTGCCTGTCCTCTTTATCGGGCCTCGATACCAAGAAGAACCTGAATGGAGAAAAGATGCTCTGAAGCAACTAGATCCCCAGATCAAGCAAGTCTTGCTAGAAGGTTTGGGGCACGAACTGTATACAGAGGCGCCTGAAATTGTAGCTAGAGAAGTGAACAATTGGCTCCAAAATGTTCATAAATAAAACCTGTTTCTCTTTTTGAAACGGGTTTTTTCTTGTAATTTCCGAACGTTATTTCCTATAAAATCATTCCCATTGCATTAGGTCCGTATCTTTGGTATAATCTATCAAGGAAACGTCAAGAGACGTAGCGATGCGCTTGCGCATAGGTAGGTCAGTTTTTAGAAAAGAGATTTTTCAATCTATGTTAAATGAATTTCCTATTTTCGACTATGAAGATATTCAGTTGATTCCCAACAAATGTATCATCAATAGCCGGTCAGAAGCAGATACAACCGTCCAATTTGGAAAGCATACCTTCAAGCTTCCAGTCGTTCCTGCCAATATGCAGACGATTTTAGATGAGAATGTCGCAGAGCAGTTGGCGCGTGGTGGTTACTTCTACATCATGCACCGTTTTGATGAAGCGGGTCGGATTCCTTTTGTCAAACGCATGCATGATCAAGGTTTGATCGCTTCCATTTCGGTTGGTGTTAAGGAATACGAATACGACTTTGTGAGTCAATTAAAGGCAGATGCGCCTGAGTACATCACTATTGATATCGCACACGGTCATGCTGATAGTGTCATTCGGATGATTCAACACATCAAGAAAGAATTGCCAGATACCTTTGTCATTGCTGGAAATGTCGGAACACCTGAAGCTGTTCGTGAATTGGAAAATGCGGGAGCTGATGCGACTAAGGTCGGAATCGGTCCTGGTAAGGTTTGTATCACCAAAGTGAAGACTGGATTTGGTACAGGTGGTTGGCAATTGGCTGCTCTTCGCTGGTGCTCAAAAGCAGCTCGTAAGCCAATCATTGCGGATGGTGGTATTCGGACCCATGGTGATATTGCCAAATCGATTCGTTTCGGGGCTTCTATGGTCATGATCGGTTCTCTCTTTGCAGGACATATTGAAAGTCCTGGTAAAACAGTAGAGGTTGATGGAGAGTCTTTCAAAGAATACTATGGATCTGCTTCAGAGTACCAAAAAGGTGCATATAAGAACGTCGAAGGTAAGAAGATTTTATTGCCTGCCAAGGGTCATTTGCAAGATACCTTAACGGAAATGGAACAAGATTTGCAAAGTTCGATCTCTTATGCAGGAGGCCGGAAATTAGCAGATTTGAAACATGTTGACTATGTGATCGTTAAGAATTCTATCTGGAATGGCGATGCACACTAATTGAATTACTTATTTATTTCACGAATGGGCGTGATGTTTCTACAAGGTGCCGGAACACCTAACAATAAGTAAGTCGGGACTATTTCTCTTTCTAGAGAGATTTCAAGGCTTGCTTAGCAGGCCTTTTTGTGTTTTGTGAATGAAGTAGAGGATTTTTTAAAAAAGTAGGAGGAAGTATGAAATTACTTGAAGAGCGCATCTTAAAAGATGGCAATGTTTTAGGTGAGAATATCCTCAAGGTGGATTCCTTTTTGACCCACCAAGTGGATTTCAAATTGATGAAAGAAATTGGTCAGACTTTTGCTGACCGGTTCAAAGATGCTGGTGTGACGAAAGTCGTAACCATTGAAGCATCAGGGATTGCACCTGCCCTTTATGTAGCTGAAGCCTTGGATGTTCCCATGATCTTTGCTAAGAAGGCGAAAAACATCACGATGAATGAGGGCATCTTGACGGCTGAGGTTTATTCCTTTACCAAGCAAGTGACCAGCACCGTTTCAATTGCGGGTAAATTCTTGGATCCATCAGATAAGGTTTTGATCATTGACGATTTCCTTGCAAATGGTCAAGCAGCCAAAGGATTGATTCAAATCATCGAACAAGCCGGGGCTCAAGTCGAAGCGATTGGGATCGTGATTGAAAAATCCTTCCAAGATGGACGGGGATTGTTAGAAGAGTTGGGATATCCAGTTGTATCCCTCGCACGTTTGGACCGTTTTGAAAATGGTCAGGTTGTATTCAAGGAGGCAGACATCTAATGCAAAAACAAGAAAGCCATTCACAGGCGGCCATTCTAGGCTTGCAACACCTTTTGGCCATGTATTCGGGATCTATTTTGGTGCCGATTATGATCGCAGGAGCTTTGGGCTATAACGCTCATCAACTAACCTATCTCATCTCTACAGATATCTTCATGTGTGGGGTCGCAACTTTCCTTCAAGTGCAGCTCAATAAATACTTTGGGATCGGTCTTCCGGTAGTCCTTGGGGTTGCCTTCCAGTCTGTGGCTCCTCTCAGCATGATCGGGGCTAGCCATGGTAGTGGTGCCATGTTTGGTGCCTTGATTGTCTCAGGGATTTATGTCATCCTTGTCTCTGGTTTCTTCTCTAAGATTGCCAATCTCTTCCCATCAATTGTAACGGGATCCGTTATTACCACCATTGGTTTGACTTTGATTCCAGTAGCGATTGGAAATATGGGAAATAATGCGCCAAAACCAACCGTTCAAAGCTTGATTTTGGCTGTGGTGACTATTCTCATCATTTTAGTTGTTAATATCTATACGACTGGCTTTATTAAATCCATTTCAATTTTGATTGGTTTGATCGCAGGTACTGCCATTGCGGCTTCTATGGGCTTGGTAGACTTCACTCCAGTAGCGCAAGCACCAGTCGTTCACGTTCCAACACCATTCTTCTTTGGAGCACCTAAGTTTGAAATTACCTCAATCGTCATGATGTGTATCATCGCGACAGTTTCTATGGTTGAATCAACAGGTGTCTATCTTGCTCTTTCTGATATTACCAAAGATCCAATTAATAGCACGCGCCTTCGCAATGGGTATCGCGCTGAAGGGTTGGCCGTTCTCCTCGGTGGTATCTTCAACACCTTCCCTTACACCGGATTCTCACAAAACGTTGGGTTGGTGAAATTGTCTGGTATCAAGACTCGTCTTCCAATCTACTATGCGGCTGGTTTCCTTGTTCTTCTTGGTCTCCTTCCTAAGTTTGGAGCTCTGGCACAAATCATTCCAAGTCCAGTTCTTGGGGGAGCGATGCTAGTGATGTTTGGTTTTGTATCGATTCAAGGGATGCAGATTCTTGCGCGTGTTGATTTTGAACACAATGAGCACAATTTCTTGATCGCTGCTGTATCGATTGCTGCAGGGGTTGGTTTGAACAACAGCACCCTCTTCAATGGCCTTCCAACAGGATTCCAAATGTTCTTTGCTAACGGAATTGTCGTTGCCAGTGTCTTGGCGATCGTTCTCAACGCTATTTTAAACCGCAACAAATAATTATCTCAAATTTACCGGAGGTCCTTGGATCTTCGGTTTTTTTGACTTTTAAAGAAACATATAGTAGAGTGGAAGAGGAGAAAATCTAGTTTGATGAGAAGAGAGTTAGAATCATGTATGTAACCTATCACTTTAAAGAGCGCTTGCGCTTGTTTTTGAGTCTATTTTTGCCGATTTTAATCTACCAATTAGCTAATTATTCAGCCAGCTTTGTCGATACAGCCATGACTGGTCAGTACCGGACCCTTGATTTGGCTGGTGTTTCTACAGCTACGAGTCTGTGGAATCCATTTTTTACTTTCCTGACAGGGATTGTCTCTGCGCTGACGCCGATTGTTGGGCATCATTTAGGCAAGGGAAATAAAGAACGGATTGCTGGCGACTTTTACCAATTCCTCTATATGTCATTTGGTATGGCCATTCTCTTAATAGGCTTTGTTTGGGGGATTGCACCCATGATTCTCAAGCAGATCGGCTTAGAAAATGTTGTTGCCCAAATAGCCATTCACTATTTATATTTTCTTTCTCTGGGAATCTTACCTTTGTTGCTCTTTAGTATCGTGCGTACCTTCCTCGATACCTTGGGAATGACGCGTCTATCGATGTACTTGATGCTCTTGCTTTTGCCTCTCAATGCTTGTTTTAACTATATCCTGATCTATGGGGCATTTGGTTTTCCCGAGATGGGGGGAGCAGGAGCAGGTCTTGGAACCTCTCTGGCCTACTGGGTCTTGTTGGTTATTGCGTTTTTGATCTTGTGCAAGCACCCTAAGGTAGCACCTTTCCAATTGTGGAAGCCCCAACCTTATGATTTTAAAGGGATGAAAGAAGTATTGCGACTTGGGCTTCCAATCGGTGGAATTGTTTTTGCAGAAGTCATTATCTTCTCGCTGGTTGGTTTGTTAATGGCAAAATTCCCATCACTGACCATTGCTAGCCACCAATCGGCTATGAATTTTTCGACCCTGATGTATGCTTTCCCTGTTAGTATCTCCAGTACCATGGCGATTATCGTATCTTACGAACGGGGAGCAGGAAGACCAGAAGTGGTCAAACAATATTGCCGTTTGGGCCGGCTGACAGCCTTTGGCTTTGCCATTGTCACCCTGGTCTTTCTCTATACATTCCGCTTCCAACTAGCAGGGCTATATGGCAAGGATCCAGTCTTTGTGCAGCAAACAGCGATTTTCATGACCTATAGTCTCTTTTTCCAAGTGGCTGATACTTTTGCAGCACCCCTACAAGGGATTTTGCGGGGCTATAAGGATACAACCGTTCCATTCTTATTAGGAGTCTTTAGTTATTGGTGTATCTCTATCCCACTAGGGATTTTCCTTGACCATGTGACTAAATTAGGTCCCTATGCTTATTGGATCGGTCTTATTTCTAGCCTTGTTGTGAGTGGTATTTGTTACCAGATGCGACTATGGCAGATCGAAAAAAAACAAACAAACTAAAATGAAGTCTGGGAAACCAGGCTTTTTGTGTACCGTGAATATTATAAATTTTCTGAAAGTTCTTGACAATTGATGTCAAAGTGGTAAGATTAGGAGGTAGAAATGAAGAACTAGAAGGAGAACAAGATGAGAAGTGATATGATCAAAATGGGGATCGACCGAGCACCAGCGCGTGGTCTCCTCTATGCAACTGGGCAAGTAAAATCAGCAAAGGATATGCAAAAGCCCTTTATTGCCATTTGTAACTCCTATATTGATATCGTTCCAGGCCATGTTCACCTGCGTGAATTAGCAGATGTTGCCAAGGAGGCTATCCGCGAGGCTGGTGGGATTCCTTTTGAATTTAATACCATCGGGGTCGATGACGGGATTGCTATGGGCCATATCGGGATGCGTTATAGTTTGCCATCTCGCGAGTTGATCGCAGATGCTGCTGAAACGGTCATCAATGCCCACTGGTTTGACGGTGTTTTCTATATTCCCAACTGTGATAAGATTACACCAGGAATGATTTTGGCAGCCATGCGGACCAATGTACCAGCCGTATTTTGTTCTGGTGGACCCATGAAGGGTGGCGTTGACATGACAGGGCATCAGGCGACGCTCTCAAGTTTGTTTGAAGCTGTAGGTACTTATCAAGCTGGTGATATGAGCATGGATGAGCTGGATTTCTTGGAAAAAAATGCCTGCCCAACCTGTGGTTCTTGCTCTGGTATGTTTACTGCCAACTCCATGAACTGTTTGATGGAAGTATTAGGTCTTGCTCTTCCAGGAAATGGTACCATTCTAGCTGTTTCAGATGAACGCCGGGAATTGGTTCGTCAAGCAGCCAAACAATTGGTAGAGAATATTAAAAAGGGTATCCGTCCACGGGATATCGTGACCAAAGAAGCCATCGATGATGCTTTTGCGCTCGATATGGCCATGGGTGGTTCTACCAATACGGTGCTTCATACGCTCGCTATTGCGCGTGAAGCGGGGATTGATTATGATCTCAAAGATATCAACGAGATTGCCAAGAAGACACCTTATCTTTCTAAAATTGCCCCTTCAAGTGTTTACACTATGCATGATGTCCATGAAGCTGGTGGTGTACCAGCCATTATCAATCAGTTGATCAAAAAAGGAGCCATTAAGGGTGATCGTATCACAGTTACTGGTAAAACCTTGAAAGAAAACGTAGCTGGCGCTGAAATCAAAAATGAAGAAATTATCCATCCAATCGAGCATCCGATTTCATCTGTAGGTGGTTTGTCGATCCTTTACGGAAATATCGCTCAGGATGGGGCTGTAATCAAGGTCGGTGGGGTTGATCCATCTGTGACCACTTTCCGTGGTAAAGCTATTTGTTGTGATTCACAAGATCAAGCCCTTGAGTTGATTGACAATGGAACAGTCAAGAAGGGACATGTCGTTGTCATTCGTTACGAGGGTCCTCAGGGTGGACCTGGTATGCCGGAGATGCTAGCGCCAACTTCTAAGATTGTCGGACGCGGTCTTGGTAAGGATGTGGCACTGATTACGGATGGTCGTTTCTCAGGAGCTACTCGTGGGATTGCGATTGGTCACGTTTCTCCAGAAGCGGCAGAAGGTGGTAATATCGCCCTAATCGAAGATGGGGACGAAATCGTGATTGATCTTCCAAATCGTACTATTGATTTGCTTGTCGATGATGCAACTCTTGCAGAACGTCGCAAATACTTGAAACCTTTCAAATCAAAAATCTCCAGCGGTTGGTTGCGTCGCTATACAGCCTTTGCCAAATCAGCCAATGTCGGCGGAACCTTGATGAGTGACGAAGAATTCGAAGAACGGAAAGCAGAACGTCAAGCCCAAGAAAAATAAGAAAAAACCTTTCCTGCTATGTGATATCACAAGCAAGAAAGGCTTTTTTAGTGGAACCATTATTTGGTGCGCATTTCACCTTGAGGGAAGTAGGTTCCTTCAGGCATATCATTAATGATAACGTGAACAGCTGACTGAGGAGCGCCAGTATTGCGGACAACAGCTTCAGTTACTTCCTTGGCCAAGGCTTTCTTTTGTTCCAAGGTGCGTCCTTCAAATAGGTCAATTCGTACAAATGGCATATGGCCACCTCCTAAATTTTTTATAGGACTATTTTATCACATTTTGGGATACAAAGCTTAGCAAAATTATGGTAAAATGATAATGAAACACATTTTAGAGAGAACAAAAGGAAAATGGCACAATTATATTATAAATATGGGACCATGAACTCGGGGAAAACCATTGAGATTTTGAAGGTGGCCCATAATTATGAAGAGCAAGGCAAGAGCGTCGTCATCATGACCTCGGCAATCGACACCAGAGATGGAGTAGGAGTGGTTTCTAGCCGGATCGGTATGAAACGGGAAGCCGTTGCGATCGAAGACGATACCGATATCTTTGGCTTTATTAAAAACCAAGCAATCAAACCCTACTGTGTCTTGATCGATGAAGCTCAGTTTTTGAAACGACACCATGTCTATGATCTGGCAAGAGTCGTGGATGAACTAGATGTGCCGGTCATGGCTTTTGGCCTCAAAAATGATTTCCGAAATGAACTCTTTGAAGGTTCTAAACACCTCCTCTTGTTAGCCGACAAGATCGAGGAGATCAAAACCATCTGCCAATATTGTTCCCGCAAGGCGACTATGGTCTTGCGTACCCAAGCAGGTAAACCTGTCTATGATGGAGAGCAGATCCAGATCGGTGGACACGAGACCTATATCTCCGTTTGCCGCAAGCATTATTTTAATCCAGACATTCCAACTGAAAGCGTCTAGAACGTTATAGAGAGGATAATAATGTCTATTTGTTTAAAAGATGTTACAATAGAGAATTATTTTGACGTTTTAAATCTAGAAGTTCATCCAAACCAAAGGAATTTTATTGCATCCAATTCCATTAGTTTAGCTGAAGCCTATGTATATGATAAAAATGGTGATTTTATAGCTCCCTTAGCAGTTTATGATAAGGAAGTATTAGTTGGTTTTGTTATGATTGCCTATGACCAGAAAATTGGGATCAGCAAGGGAAATTACTTGTTATTTCGTTTTATGATCGATAAACGATTTCAAGGTTTAGGCTATTTTAAACCGACTATGGATGCAGTCATTGACTTTGTTCGAACAGAGCCAGCTGGAAAGGCAACAAGTCTTTGGTTATCTTATGAACCGGAAAATAATCAAGCGAGATCTTGCTATCTCCATTATGGATTTAAAGAAACTGGCGAAGTCATAGAAGACGAAATTGTAGCAATCTATGATCTAACAACCAAGAATTAAGGAGCGAACATGAATATCTATGATCAACTACAAGCTGTAGAAGACCGTTATGAAGAGTTAGGAGAGTTATTGAGTGACCCAGATGTAGTCTCTGATACCAAACGCTTTATGGAGCTTTCAAAAGAAGAGGCTTCCACTCGTGATACGGTGACAGCCTACCGTGAGTACAAGCAAGTCCTTCAAAACATTGTCGACGCTGAGGAAATGATTAAGGAAGCAGGCGGAGACGCGGACTTGGAAGAAATGGCCAAGCAAGAGCTAAAAGATGCTAAGGCTGAAAAAGAAGAGTACGAAGAAAAACTGAAGATCTTACTTCTTCCAAAAGATCCAAACGATGACAAGAACATTATCTTGGAAATCCGTGGAGCAGCTGGAGGAGACGAAGCCCAATTGTTTGCTGGTGACCTCTTGCAGATGTACCAAAAATACGCGGAAAACCAAGGTTGGCGCTTTGAAGTTATGGAAGCTTCCTACAATGGCGTTGGTGGGATCAAAGAAGTCGTAGCCATGGTTTCTGGTCAATCGGTTTATTCAAAACTCAAGTATGAATCTGGTGCCCACCGGGTGCAACGGGTTCCTGTGACAGAAAGCCAAGGTCGTGTCCATACTTCGACTGCCACAGTTCTGGTCATGCCAGAAATCGAAGAAGTCGAGTACGATATTGATCCAAAAGACCTTCGCATTGACATTTACCACGCATCTGGTGCGGGTGGACAGAACGTCAACAAGGTCGCAACAGCTGTTCGTATCGTCCACTTGCCGACCAACATCAAGGTAGAGATGCAAGAAGAACGGACGCAACAGAAGAACCGTGAAAAAGCCATGAAAATTATCCGTGCGCGTGTGGCTGACCACTTTGCTCAGATTGCCCAAGACGAGCAAGACGCTGAGCGGAAGTCAACCATCGGTACTGGTGACCGTTCAGAGCGGATCCGGACTTACAACTTCCCTCAAAACCGTGTGACCGATCACCGGATTGGCTTGACCCTTCAAAAACTGGATACCATCTTATCTGGTAAATTAGATGAAGTGGTCGATGCTTTGGTCTTGTATGATCAAACACAAAAACTAGAAGAGTTGAACAAATAATGTTGTTGGGACCATTATTAGCCCAGTATGAAGAAGAATTAATAGCCATTGGAGAGGAACCAGAAAGCCTCTCCTTCGCGTATCGTGCTTTAAAAAACTGGACCTTTACAGACTTTGTCCTTGCCTTGCAAACAGAAGTAAAAGTAGAGGATCAGGCCTTGCTTGAATCCATCTTTGAGCAGTTGAAATATCACGTCCCAGCCCAATATATTATTGGCAGTGCAGAATTCTGTGGCCATATTTTTACAGTGGATGAGCGCGTGCTGATTCCACGCCCAGAAACAGAGGAGTTGGTGGCTCTAATTCTCGAAGAAAACGATGAGAAAGCCTTACGAGTTCTGGATATTGGTACAGGAAGTGGTGCTATCGCTATTAGCTTAGCCCTTGCTAGACCTGCCTGGCGGGTTCAAGCTAGCGATGTATCAGAAGAGGCTTTAGCCCTGGCTCAAAAAAATGCCAAGCAGCTAGAAGCAGTCCTTGCCTTCAAGTCGTCAGATGTACTGGACGAACTAGAAGGTCCTTATGACCTGATTGTATCCAACCCTCCCTATATCTCTCGGGATGATGTAGAAGAGGTTGGAGCCAATGTTTTAGCCTCTGAACCCCACTTAGCTCTTTTTGCGGATCGTGATGGATATGCCATCTACGAAAAGATTGCCCAGCAAGCACCAAGTGTTTTAACACCAGACGGAAAGATCTATCTAGAAATTGGCTATAAGCAAGGAGCCAAAGTAAAAGAGCTCTTTCAAGAAGCGTTTCCTAACAAACGAGTTCGCGTTCTGAAAGACCAATTTGGACAAGATAGAATGGTAGTAGTAGACAATGGATCACATTGAGAAAGAATTAGAAGCAGGACGTGCAGTTATTCTGCCAACTGAGACAGTCTATGGTATTTTCGCCAAAGCTTTGAATCAAGAGGCAGTCGATTATATATACGAATTAAAACGTAGACCGAGAGACAAGGCTCTGAATTTAAATGTAGCCGGCGAAGAAGAAATTCGACTTTATTCGAAAAATCAACCTAGTTATTTAACAAAACTGGTTGATTCATTTTTACCAGGGCCTCTGACTATTATTCTTCAGGCAAATGAAAAGGTACCTGGCTGGATTCATTCAGGATTGGATACAGTTGGCTTCCGTATTCCGGCTCACCCAAAAACATTGGAATTAATTCGTAAATACGGTCCTTTGGTTGGTCCCTCGGCCAATCTTTCAGGTCATGCAAGTGGAACAAAGTATAAGGCTATTGTAAGCGAATTTGATCAAGTGGTTCCTGGTATAGAGGATGATGACTTTTTGACTGGTCAAGATTCAACTATTTTGGATATCTCTGGTTCCAAGGCCAGGATTTTGCGGCAAGGTTCGATTACAAAAGCTGATTTGCTTGCACAAGTGCCAGAGCTTTCTTTTGAGGAAGATGAACTTCCTCAGTGATAATGTACATAAATAATTTTTTATAAAGGAGTAGACCGATGATTTTTGATAAAGAAGATTACAAAGCTTATGATGCAGACCTATGGAATGCGATCGCTAAAGAGGAAGAGCGTCAACAAAACAATATTGAGTTGATTGCTTCTGAAAATGTTGTCTCTAAGGCAGTGATGGCTGCTCAAGGGTCTATTCTGACAAATAAATATGCCGAAGGCTATCCTGGTCGTCGTTACTATGGCGGGACAGATGTGGTTGATGTGGTCGAAAGTCTCGCGATCGAACGGGCTAAAGAAATCTTTGGGGCTAAATTTGCGAATGTTCAACCGCATTCAGGAAGTCAGGCAAACTGTGCTGCCTATATGGCCTTGATTGAGCCTGGTGATACTGTCATGGGGATGGATCTAGCTGCCGGTGGGCATTTGACGCACGGAGCTTCTGTGAGCTTCTCTGGTCAAACCTATAACTTTGTGTCCTATAGTGTAGATTCTGAAACAGAGCTCTTGGATTTTGACGCCATCTTAAAACAAGCCCAAGAAGTGAAGCCAAAACTCATCGTTGCTGGTGCCTCAGCCTACTCTCATATCATTGATTTCTCAAAATTCCGTGAGATTGCAGATGCAGTAGGAGCTAAGCTCATGGTTGACATGGCCCATATTGCTGGTCTCGTGGCAGCGGGTCTTCATCCAAGTCCAGTTCCTTATGCCCATATCACGACTACGACCACTCACAAGACCCTTCGTGGACCTCGTGGAGGTCTGATCTTGACCAATGACGAGGAATTAGCTAAGAAAATAAACTCTGCTATTTTCCCTGGTATTCAAGGAGGACCGTTGGAACATGTCATTGCTGCCAAAGCTGTAGCTTTCAAAGAAGCGCTGGATCCTGCCTTTAAAGAGTATGCAGCTAATGTGATTAAGAACAGTCAGGCCATGGCTGATGTCTTCTTGCAAGATCCTGATTTCCGCGTTATTTCAGGCGGAACAGAGAACCACCTTTTCCTTGTCGACGTCACTAAAGTCGTTGAAAATGGGAAAGTGGCGCAAAACTTGTTGGATGAAGTTAATATCACTCTCAACAAGAACTCTATTCCTTATGAAACCTTGTCTCCATTTAAGACCAGTGGGATTCGGATAGGTGCAGCAGCCATCACCGCTCGTGGTTTTGGTGAAAAAGAAAGTCGCACCGTTGCTGAACTCATGATCAAAGCGCTGAAGAATGCGGATAATCAAGAAGTATTAGACGAAGTGCGTAGCCAAGTCAAAGCCTTGACAGACGCCTTTCCACTTTACGAGGACTAAACCATCTTATGGATATTTACGTAAAAAAAGCCATCATTCATCAATTTAGCCCAGACGATACCGATCTCTATTTGGCAGATAAATTTCTCAATATCACGCCTAAAATCGAGGAATACTTGCGTAAGAAGATTGAACGGGTTTATTCTGATGAAGCAAGGACCGGTATTTTCGAAGAGGACAATCCTTTTCTTGAGATGATCTCAGATGACCTACTTGAAACTTCGGTCGCAGTAGCGAATCGCTGGAAGGAAGAATTTGTCGTCTCTGAGAATCAAAAGACCAACGATTTGGTGTTCATTCAATTCTCAAAAGAAGGGGTGGACCATTTTGCCTTTCTTCGGATCGCCTTACGGGAAACCCTGACGCATCTTGGTGGTGAAGTGGATAATCCGATTAAGCTGACGCAAAATAATCTACCTGGTTTTGGGACTGGTGCTGATGAGGCCTTGGTCATCAATCTTCAAAGTCGCAAATACCACTTGATTGAAAAACGGATCAAGTACAACGGGACTTTCTTGAACTATTTTTCTGAGAATCTGTTGCAGGCGCAACCCAAGATCTCTCCTAAAAAATCGATCAAGGCACTAGAAAAAACAGCCCAGAAGATTGCGGAAAGCTTCAACACAGATGATTTTCAATTTCAATCAAAGGTTAAATCAGCTATTTTTAACCATATTGAGGAAGAAAATAAACTCTCTCCTGAGAAATTAGCGAATGATCTCTTCGATGATAATCTGACAGCTCGCCTCAGTTTTATTGACCAAGTCAAAGAAGCTGTACCAGAGCCTGTCACTTTTGAAGAAATCGATGCAAGTCGCCAGTTGAAGAAGTTCGAAAATCAGAAATTGTCATTGTCAAATGGAATTGAACTGATCGTTCCGAATAATGTCTATGAGGATGCCGAATCTGTTGAATTTATTCTAAACGAGAACGGAACCTATTCTATTTTGATCAAAAATATTGAGGATATACAGAGTAAATAATGATTAAACGTATAGTGAAGATCTTCTTATTCATCTTACTAATATTTGGAATCTACAAGGGAATTCAGATCCATCATGACGTTAAACAAGTCATGCAGTATCGCTCCCTGGTTAGAGAAGTCCTTGCTGAAGAGGACACCACGGCCAATGAAAACCTCATTCTTGCTATGATCTATACTGAGACCAAAGGTCGAGAGGACGATGTCATGCAGGCAAGTGAGAGTGCAAGTGGTGAGACCAATACTATTAGTGATAATAAGGCCAGTATTCGCCAAGGAATTCAGACTCTTTCAGATGAGTTAAAAGAAGCCAAGAAAAAAGGCGTTGATAGCTGGACTGCAGTTCAAGCCTATAATTTTGGGAAAGACTACATTGATTACGTCGCAAAACACGGTGGAACAAATTCCCTAGAGTTGGCCCGTGCTTATTCACGGGATGTAGTAGCACCAAGTCTTGGCAATGTAACCGGTGAAACTTATCTTTACCTCCACCCAATCTCTCTTTTAAACGGGATGGAACTCTACATTAATGGGGGCAATATTTATTATTCCCGTTTAGTAGAAACCAATATGACGATTATGAAGTTATTTTCATGGTTTTAATCATTTTCCAAAGAGCCGCTTGGCTCTTTTTTAAGCTGATCAGTTCTGCCTCCGATTTTGAGGGATAATAAAAATGTCATGCATTCTTAAAAAAACTGTAAGCTAGTTTTAAGAAACCGACTGTATAATAAAAGTCGAAGTGGGTAATCTCTTTATTTACTTCTTTTTTCATCTCTAGTGAGGTGAGAAAGGTAATAAGAGATGCCCGGAGTTGATTTGAATTAGAAAGAAGAAAATGATGAAAATAAAGAAGATTGCATTATTTGTAACAACGACTTTAGCCTTGTTTACAGCTGTCCCACGTGTTTCTGCAGATAGCAATGTGCAGAAAGTTATTGATGAAACCTATGTCAAGCCAGACTATGTTTTGGGCTATTCGCTGGACCAAAGTCAAATCGAACAAACCTTGAGTCTCTTGAACTACGATAGTTCAAAAGATAAAGAAGAGTGGAAGACCATGACACCAGAGGTTTATTCTTCGATTATGAACGTTGCCAACGATGATAGTTTGGAACTTTATTCCTCTGTTAAAATTCAAAAATTAGGCAAAAATAAGCCACTAGAAGTGAATATCGTGACACCTCAAAACATTACCAAGGTCACTGCAGATATGTATCGTAATGCAGCCGTTACACTTGGATTAGAGCATGCTCAAATTACAGTAGCTTCTCCTATACAGGTGACTGGTGAAAGTGCCTTGGCCGGGATCTATTACTCGCTTGAGAAAAATGGTGCCAAAGTTTCTCAAGAAAGCAAAGATCTGGCCCAAGAAGAGTTAAAGACTCTATCCGGGATCAATGAAGAAAACGCTGGTAAGAAAAACTTCGATGCGGATAAGTTAAACGTAGCATTGACCGACATTAAAACAGCAGTAGCCAATGCTAAACAGAACAATCAGGATTTAAGCAAGGATGATATTCGAAAGATCGTCGAAGAAACCCTGAAAAATTATAAGCTGGATACAACTGTGACAGGCAACCAGATCAATTTGATCGTGAATTTCGCAGTCAACCTCTCAAAGAGTAGTGTCATCAGTAGCAAAAGCTTTACTAAAACCTTGTCGGATCTGAAAGATAGTATCGTAGATAAAGCAGGCGATACCTTTAACAATATCAATCTCAATTTTGATACCAATGCGATTCTAAAAGACAGTGGGAACTTCTTCACAAATGCGTGGAATGCCATTGCCGGCTTCTTCGGAGCCATCTGGAATGCCATTGTCAAATTCTTTAGTGGTTTAGTTGGCTAAAAATAGCAGGAAAGCACTCCTGACAAGAAGTCAGAGTGCTTTTTGTGTGTGGTTACCTATTTTTATACTTAATTAGAAATTTTATGTTAAGCTCACAAAAAAAGGTCCACTGGACCTTAAAACCCGCTTTGCTAATTATTGGCTTGTGAATCAAGGTCCCCCACGGACTTTTAAACTCGCTTGACTAATTTTAAGCTCGTGAAAAAAAGGTCCCCCGGACCTTTTTTTTACTCCCACTCAATGGTTGCAGTCGCCTCAAAAAGCTTTATAGAACAGGCTTTTTAAGGTGTTAATTGTTTTTTGGTGGGGTTTTTGGTGGGAATGTTATTTTGAAATTGATTGATTCCCGTTGAAATGTACTAAGCTAGAAGATGGGAAAGAAACATTAATAATTCCGACCATTTCATTAGTGATAGCTTCATCAGCGCCATCCCATAGATGCGAGTAGTGTTTCAAGGTGATTTCAGGAGAAGAGTGTCCTAAACGTTTTGATAGAATAAGTACATCAGCATTTAATTCATTAATTAGCAGCGATGCATGGCTGTGCCTGAGACCTTTCGCTTGGATAGGCTTTACGTGAGCAATCTTGGCGTACCTTTTAATAATCCTTGAGATTGTAGATTTCAACATAGGTAAGCCATCGTATGAAAAGATAAAATCGTTCTCGTGTCCTAGTCCAATCTTTTTTTGAGCTTCACGCCATTTTTTTAACACATCAATAGTATCTTTATCTAAAC
This sequence comes from Streptococcus sp. HMSC061E03, assembly GCF_001813505.1. Classification (NCBI taxonomy): domain Bacteria; kingdom Bacillati; phylum Bacillota; class Bacilli; order Lactobacillales; family Streptococcaceae; genus Streptococcus; species Streptococcus sp. HMSC061E03. The sequence goes on along the minus strand of NZ_KV812784.1, from coordinate 753,345 downwards.
TAATCATCCTTCTTCCGTCTTTAGTTTTCGAATAGGAATTACGTGTCCATTCTTTTTTGTTTTTAACAATAAGCATATGATGAACTCGTAGGCGTTGCTTATCAAAGTCAACATCATTCCATTGAAGGGCACAACCTTCATTTACACGTACGCCAGTCATGAAATATACCCAAATCATCACGAAGTTTAAATGTTCATATACATCTTCAATGTAAATTTTCGAAATAACAGCTTCAAATTCGCTCTTAGTCCAATATGGGACATTACTTTTTCCTTTAGGAATTGCATTAGATTGCTTAGAAATGTTTTTTTCCACATATCCCATTTGCAAAGCATAGTCCAATGATTTCCTAAACATGCCAAAGATGAGGCTAGCATATCCTTGTGAATATCCGGCACCATCCTCATCTTGACTAGTCAGTAACCACGTGCGAAACATCTGAACTTGTTCAAGGGTTATCGAACGAAGCATGGTGTCACCAAAACGATCACAAAGCTGTAAAAGATTTTTCTCTCGCACTGAAAATGTACTGTGCTCAACTGTTGTTCTATAGTATGGAATATAATGGTCTTCCATAAATTGCCGATATTTCATACGGTAGTTAGAATAACCTTGAGATTGATGATATTCATGTTTCAGGCGAGTTAATTCTTTATAAGCATCTGAGGCCGATTTAAATGGTTTTCCATGCTGATCTACCCTAGATTTCTTTCGTACACGTTTCCCAGTAACTCTATCTCGACCAAATTCGGTTTGAAGAAAATATTTTCCGTCTTTATCAGAATATACTCCAGGAAATTTTGTTTTCTGTTGATATTGTGGCATTATCCCTCCTCGTGAAGTGAAACACCCAGAATTTCTTCAACAGCACTGATTGGGACGTGCCCTAAACGTCTATTATTATAAAAGGCATACCCCTTTTGTACCATAATTTGCTTAGCTTGTCTAATGATTGAAACCGCAGTATAGGGATTGTAACCCATATTAATCAAATCCTCTTTATTCATTGTTTGTTTCATAATTAATAATCCTCTTGAATTTTCTAAATTTTATTGCGATAATAGAAAAAGGTAATAGATATTATTACTGTTATTTTTTGAGTTTGTTTCTGATACCGGCCAAAGTTTAGAAACAAGCTCTTTTTTGTTCTAAAAAATTCACACATATCTATTTCCTTTCTCAAATAATCAAACGAAAACTGTGTACATATAAATACATGTTTGTTGTTGTATCAAGGTTTACAGCCATAAATGTAAAAAAATTATTATTTAATTTGCTTTATTTTTTATTAATATCTAAATCTACATCAGGGAATTCTTTTAAAACATGGTTTCTAATTTTATTCTTTTGATTTCGAGTATTAGATCTTATAGTTTTATTTAAAATTTTATTTCTATAATCTAATGAATAATCTTTTAAAACATGCTTAAATGTATGAGTCGACTTAGCATCTTTATGACATCCTAAACCTTTTTCTTTAGCAACTTCTAGTGATTCATAAAATAGTTTAAATATATCTCGAACGTGCCAAGTAATCATTAATCCGGTCTCGTTTTTTTCAAAATATTTTTTTTCACTATTTTGGAAGGAGTCTATTATTGTTCTTTTGGTTCTACCTTTATTTTTGAAAGGAGCAATATTCGACAATGCTATAATTTCTTCGTCTAACACCAAAGGAGACAAAAATCTAAGAGAATGATTATTTACTTGATTTAAAAGTTCTTTAATATAACTTTTAGGACCGTATTTGTTATAAACATCTTGAATCACTTTTTTAGTTTTTGCACTTGATTCTTCAATTAACTTTATGTACACATTTATTGTTGAATGAAGTTTTGTTTCCAAATATTCTATCAATTGTGCATCATTCAGTAAATCTAAAGAATTGGTTCCCAAAAATTTTTTAATTTTATTTTTCTTTAATACTAGTTCAAATCTTTGGACATTAATATTATCTAGTTTTGAACCATTTCTTCTGATTTGTCCTTTTCTTTTTGCTTTTTCAATTTTATCGTAAGTAACGGTTAATTCTTCATTACTAATCTTACAACTCAAAATTGGATAGTCATAGTTGTTCTTTTTACTTTTCTCATTTCCAAAATTTGGAGGGTATCCTGATGAAAGACATTTGTGTAGAAAACTTCTGAGCTGTAAGTTTGGAGTTTTATCAAAGGCAATTGTATAAGCAAGTTCCATTTCGAGAAAGAGGGCAGTCGAGTAAGTAATCAAAATACCGTAATTATTTTTAATAAAATCGATTGCGTTTGCTAATCTACTTTTAATCCCCTCAATACCAGCCGTTTCGATATTTAACCCCCCATGAATTAATTCAATGTAACAGTACGATGTTTTAAAATTTGATTCATCAAAAGAAATAGTGATTTTCCCGAAAAATTCTGATTTAATATCTAAACTAAGCAACTTTCCATCTATAGATGTCTTTAAGTTACAAGTACTATCATATTTTAAATTCTTTATTTCTTTACACTCTAAAGAAAAATCCTGTAGGGATAATTTACATTTATCTATTCCAGCAAAACAAGGCATTGATGAGAAAGCCTCTAGTATCTTTTTTTCATTCTCAATTTTTACTTCTAAACGTTTTTGTTCTTCTTCCTGTGTTAATTTTCTTCTAGCCATTCGATTAAATTCCTTTCACATAGTATTTTGATAAAGTATGTTGTTTGGGGTAAGATTAAAAATTTTTTCTTTTTATACCCCCTATTCTTTAGTATGCCAGGAACTTGTTCAAAAACCCTTTTTTTTTCAAAAAAAATAATGAAAAAATGAAAAAAATTTTTTTAAAACAAAAGAACTTAATGTTTGATTGTTTGAAAAACGCGTAGTGATAATGGTTTGAAGAAAGAAGTAGGTTCTTATCTACTTTATTTTTCATTTAGATTAAGAATAAAGATGTGAAAAAAATGATTTTAGATTTGATACACTTAAAACATTACAAAGTAAGTTTATTAGTTTGCTTGTGCGATTAACTTATATGCATACGATTTTTGAAATTCTTCTGGTCGATTGTGTCCGAGAGCACGCGATACAATTAAGCTGGCCTTTCGATCCAGGACGACTCCCCTTAATTCTCCTCTTAGAAAAATTTTTTCTTTTTTATCTTTGATATCTTTGGGATCTCTCGCGACAAGAAGATAAAGACGTTTTGCGTATTCAGCACGATATTTATGAGGTTTTAAAGCAGATGGAACTTGAAACACACGCTTTTTACCAGCTAGCTTAAACTCCTCAACAAGCCTCTCTAATTCTTCTTTGTCTCGTGTGATAATCGGAACCCAACGATCTCTAGCTCCTTTTGTTTTATGCTTTTTACCAATGATTTTAAGATAATATCGGCCATCCTCACGTTGGTAGAGTGAGTCACCAGTAATTGCTTTTAGCTCATTTTTTCGTAGTCCAGTGGCAGATACGATTGAAAACCATCGATTATTCGTTTCTTCAGACATTCTATCGTCATTAGATTTTAAGCGATTATTTTTTTTGTTGGCTCGATATCGAATATCTGTTGCAATAAAAGCAGTAGAAGATATTCCTAAAACTTTCGCCAATGCTGCTTTATAGGTTGACTGAGTAGGAGCAGAAAGCCCTGATTTTTTACAATGTTCTAAATATTGATTTACCAAGTCAATCCATCCCTCTTTATCGTTAGATTTATCAAGAGCTTCTAACTCTTCGGCAGTAGCTGTTGTAGCAACAAAGGAAGCAAATCGGCTCCAGGAACCAGCGTAGTTATGAAGAGTTCGGTCGGTATGGATTAAATGAATGTCCTCTCCCGTTTTTTTGGATTCATTTCGCTTGATACCCTTTCCTTTTTTAAAGCGCGTGACTAGATTAGTTAGTCCTTTTGATTGGACGAATTGTTTACGGCCTTCGAAAGTAGTTAGAGAACCCATCTGTTGTTTCTTAGCTTTCTCTTTGGCTTTTCGTCGATCAGCACGACTACGTCTCTTCTTTGCCATAGTTCTTTCCTTTCTATTATAGATAATGTGCTTTTAAAGAAGGTCTTAAGAAAATTCTTAAGGTCTTTTTTAATTCAAGTTGAAGTAGTGCAGTGACTTAAGCTTATATTCACTGATGTAGTATCTTCCCTGTGCTGAGGGCGCTTCTTAATTTATGGCTAAGAAGATAACCAGGCCATTTTACAACATGACAAGTTGACTCAATTCAAATAAAATGTAGAGTTCCACCTTACAGATAAAAATCTGTTGTTTTTTCTTTTTACTCTTTTTCAGGTTTAAATGCTTTGAATTTAGCAACTGAGTTAAGCTAGTTTTTTGTATTCTATTTTTAGACTTTTATTATTTACTTTCGTTCTTATACTTTTATACTTTCCTTTGTTATGATCAAAAAATTTTTTTACTGCTATTGACATTACTTTTATTATCTATACATTTATTTTTTTAGTTAGTGAAATACAAAAATTGGTTCTTTCTTAACTCAGCTTAAACCTGCTATTTCCACGATAGCTACCTCCTTTTAAATATTAAAAAAAACGTAGCTATTTAGTTACGTCTCTACTTAATCAATCTTTAGATATCTATAGTATGCCATAAATTGATACTTCTAAAAAACAAATTTTTTCTTTTTTGTGTTATACGGTTTTATTTCGGACTGAGTGTTTAGCGTGACTTACACATACGTTTCTGTCAACGCTAAACACACAGATAATTAGAAGCACAAAAAAATGGGGAATGTGAGAAAGAAATAAGTCTACAAAAGATTCAATAAGCAAAACAATACATTTATCTTTTTTAAAACTTTTATTTTTATTATTATAAAAAAATGGCATACTCTAATTATAATAACATTTAAGGAGGAAACAACTATGTTTCTTAAAAATTATACCATCATTAGTCATATTCTCTATAAAAATCGTCGAGAATTCGAAAACACATTTGATTGCTATCCTAAAAAGACAGTGTATGAGTTCTATATTAGGGAGTCTGCAGGAGAAATGAAAATTAGACAAAAAGAACATAATGCAATTCATGTTAGCTTGTATTCTAATAAAAAAAGAAGTTACGTTACACTTTACTTAAGAAGTTTTACGCCAGAGGATTTGGTGGCGATTATGAATTCTTTAATCAAGCAGAAGAAAGAACTTGGATATGAAAGATTAATTTTATTACTTTCAGAACTCACAAATGATCAATCTTTAAGTTTACTGATGAAGTTATCCTAAAATGAAATAAACACACTGGGATGAGTATCTCAGTGTGTTTTTGTGATAAAATATAGTAGATTAATAAATGAAAAGTACATATTTTTATAAATGATAAATTGCAAGAATAAGTGCAACATATACTTGAACTCATCCTCTAGAGCTTCACAAGCAGTTATGTAAGCTAAACATTTTCGTGGTCGGTGATTGATATCATATAAGGCCTTGTTCAAAGCCTCATCAGAGATAGTGGCTAAATCTGTTTTCTTTGGGAAATATTCTCTTGGTAAGCCATTTGCGTTTTCATTGCTTCCTCTCTGCCAGGATGAATAGGCGTCCGCAAAGAAAAAGGAAATTCCTAAGTTCTCCACCAGAGGATAGCAGGCAAACTCTTTTCCCCTGTCTGAAGTGAAGGTTTTAAGAGCCTCTTTTGGAAATAGCCTACAAAGTTGTTCGATAGCTGAAAACATGGCTTTGGCTATATCACTGCTTTTTCGGAGCCAATTCAGGAAATCCTATACGACTTGCAAATGCTGGAGTCGGTCAAACCTGTGGTGCAAAGTTTTCAAGCAATTGTCAGCCGTCCGTCCGCTGTTCAGGCACCTCAGATGTCTTTCGAGACCCTGATGCTAAACCATATCACCAAGCGACTGGGGGAGTCTAGCTTGACTATTCCCCACGTTGAAATTCGCAAGGGGGACAAGATTGCCCTCATCGGCGAAAATGGTTCTGGAAAGAGTAGTCTGCTCAATATTTTAAACGGGACTGACCGAGATTTTCAAGGTGAAATCTCACTTGATCATCTCCCTGTTCATCAACTCTGGGGAAAATTTGGTATGATTTTGCAACAGGAGCACACCTTTATCTCATCTTATGAAAATAATGTCACTATTTTCAAGACTTTTGAGGCTAATTTTAGGGATGAAAAGTTTGAAAAGATACCACCCCAGTCCCTGTCAGGTGGTCAGCAACAGCACATGTATCTCAATCGGGAGAAAAATCGTCATAGTCCGCTAATTATCATGGATGAGCCTTTTTCTGCTTTGGATGCCAGCCAATTTCAAAAGGAATTAGACAAGGTACTTAGCTTATCAAGTGCTGTCGTCCTTACACTTCACCGTCAAGAAAAGATGCTATCACGCTTTGATCAGATTTGGGAAATCAAGGATAGGGAGTTGGTTGTCGTGAAAAGAGTTCTAAAACATGACTAACATAAGTTTTTCACAAGTTCAAAAGAGTTTTCATAAGAATAAGATTTTGGCTATTCCTGATTTTCATCATCTATTATCTAGTCATGATAAAACTGATCATACGCTTTCAACACATTTCGGTTTTTTTGGGGGTATAAATACCGTGCGCTTGTTTTACTCAGGCCTCGTTTTTCCCGTGGTAAGCTCGGTGAATTTGAGACAATTATTTGATAGTATTATAAAAAATTAAGGATCTTTTTTCAATGTAGAGTCCTTTTTCTATTGTGATACTTTTTCAAGATTTATCTGGTATGCTTGACCTAGTTTTTATAGAAAGAAGGTCTAAGATGTTAAATAAAGTCAAAACTAAAGCCTTAATTAGTGTTGGAGCAGTAGCCGCAACTAGCTTTATTCTCATGATGGGATATACTGTTGGTCAACATTCCACTGCTAAACAAAGTCGCAAAGAAATCGAATTGACTGCAGCTAAACTTGTAGAGGACAAACAAGCAGAAGATAAAGCCAGAATTTTGTCATCGGATACTGTAAAAGAATTTTTGACTCAGTACTATACGAAAGAAAAGCTCGGAGAAAATAATACACGCATTCAACCTTATATGACTGAATCGGCTTATTTTCAAGAATTGTCAAGTCAAAATGATGCCATGAACCAAGTGTATAAGGATTATATTTTGGATTATCATTTTGAAAAAGCAGATATCTTGTCAATCAGACTACGAATCAAGCTATTGCCATGGTCTCTTATAATGTAACCTATGTATCTGATTTAAAGAATGCCAACCAATTAAAGACTAATCAGACAGAAACAAGAACAGTTAAGTTATCCTATTCTAAACTACCAGGTAAGTTATTGGTCAATCAAGTGCATGTTTGGAAATCTGGGTTAGATGATTTGGATAAGGCCACTCCCAAAACTTTAGAAGAATCCTCATCTGTTCCATCACTGCCAAATACTACAACAAAATGATGATATTGCATGGAAATAGAAGAATGTAAGCAAATTTCAATTCTTGATGTAGCCAATCGTTTAGGTATCTCCTTTAAACAAGTTTCGAGCAGTGTCTATGAACATCCTGAACACGATTCATTCCGAATTTTTTCGAATACCAATACTTTTAAATGGTTTTCAAGAGATATTCAAGGTGATGTCATTGATTTTGTTCGACTTGTTAAGGGAACTTCCTTTAAAGAAGCTCTAACTTTTCTTTCTGAAGAACCTTTTCAAAAAGAAGCTGTTCAAGAAAATAGAGATAGACCATTTTATTTTCCTTTAAAGAGAATAGAAGATTCTAGCTGTAGTCTGGCTAGATATTATTTAACAGAATGTAGAGGAATCTCAGAAGAAATCGTACAAAAGATGATTCAACAAGGTTTGATAGCACAAGCCAGTTGGAAAACAAATGAAACTGTTGAACCTGTTATTGTTTTTAAAAGTTTTGATCATCGTCACAAACTGCAGGCAGCAAGCTTACAAGGGATTTATAAGAATCACTCTCTTCCTAGAGAAAGGTTAAAAACGATTTTAAAAGGAAGCCATGGACATGTTGGAATATCCTTTGACATTGGTAAACCAAATAGACTGGTCTTTTGTGAATCGTTCATCGACTTGATGAGCTATTACGAACTTCATCAACAAAATCTATCTGATGTTCGTTTGGTATCTATGGAGGGATTAAAAAGGTCTGTTGTTGCTTATCAAACTTTACGACTGATAGCTGAAGAAAATCAGAAGTTGGAATTTTTAGATACAGTAATACCTTCAAAGTTATTGCCTTTGATCAATACAATTCGTGATACCACCAGCTATTTTGATAATCATCCAAATTTATTGACACTTGCGGTAGATTGTGATGATGCAGGAAAAGATTTTTCTGATAAGTTATATCAATCAGGATTTCCTGTTTTCCTGGATTTCCCTGATAATGAATCTGGGAAAGAAAAAGTAGACTGGAATGATGTCCTTAGAGAAAAGAAATCAGATTTACAATTGATGATCGAGAATGCAAAAGAGACATTGAGGAATCAATCAGTAAGACTAACCTCTCAATGTTTAGAATTGTGATAACAAAATCAAGATGTTTTAGCTAATATTAGAATGAAGGAGGATCGTATATAACCATTATTGAACGCTTAGAAGAAAAGGTCACTAGGCAAGAAAGCAAGGTAGCAAGAGAGACAGAAAAACTCGCTGCTTACAAAGAGCAACTGGAGACAGCGATGTTTGCGACGTTCAAAAGGCGTCAAAGCATTAGTCACATGAGTTTTGAAGAAGCTCTTGACCATGCCTTCGGTAGAGAAAGACAATTCGATCATTCTGAATTTAGAAAGGATGAAATGAGTGAATGACAAAAGATTGGAATTTTAATCAACCATTAGAAAGTAAATCAGAAAATCAAGAAGATCCAGATAAAATTGCGGCCTTATTTGGAAATCATCAAGGAGGTAATAATGTAAATTATGAAGCAGCTTTTCAAAAGCGCAAACAAGCACCTATGACGAAATCAAATTCTAGTTCTAAACCCAAAGTTACAGAGGTTAGAACAGGAAAAGAGACAGATATCACTACAAGTTATCAGCAACATCTTAAAAGACTTATTGCGGATAACAATAGCGATATTCAAAGCAGTCAAAAGAAAATTGAAGAGCTACATACGTTGATTGACACAAAGAATAAAGACAATAAGAAATTGCAGTCAATTTATGATGCGATTTCCGAATTACACTAAGCAGTCCTGATAGGCTGCTTTTTTTTGAGAGGTTATAGATGTTTACAACATTTTTTAAGAAAAATCACGACAATAGTGATGTATTTAAAAAGCTGATTCATAGACTATCTGATATGTCTGTCCAAGATCTTGAAAAAATAGACCGACTGCTAGATATCATTTTTACTCCAGATCAAGGATCAGAACAGATAAAAACAGAATCAACTTATAGAGAAGAAACTTTGGACGACACATTAAAGGAAGATAAGAATCAACTTTATAAGGAACAATTGGAGAAGAATTTAGAGAGGTTTAGGAAAGATGGAAGAAAGTGAATAGTTTCATAAAATTTTCTTTTACTTGAATAAAGTCTTGTGTTATACTTTTAGTATAGACTAGAGAAGGAAGTAAATATTTTGGAGTTGACTACCAAGCAGGAAAAGCAACTAGGTCAGACGCAGTGGTTTCATGCTACATTATTGAGACATTTAGAATCCTTAAAAAAAGGTATCAATGTTCAATTTAACTTAGGGAGTGAGCTAGATTTTGGTCCTGGTTTCTATATCACGCCTGACTTTGAACAAGCTAGAAAATTTATTAACAAGCAAGTTGAAGTATTAAATCGAAGCACCTCTAATAATAATATTTTTGACTCAGAAGAAGAAGTAGGAATTATAGTAGAATTTCGTATTTCAAATTTTATAGAAATTTTTAAGAACCCTGACTATCATTGTCACTATTTTGCAAAACATAAAAAGTCAGAGTCAGATTTAGATTTTGCGGAATTTGTCTTTCAAAATCGGGAAAATCCAGATTCATTACAACACCATTTTGATTTTATCTATGGTGTTCAGACTGATGACAATCCAACCCAAGCTTTAGCTCGTTTTCGTCAGAATGAAATTACAAAAGAAGAAATGCTTGCTGAATTTAGAAAACCATATTCTTTTAAACAATTATCCATCCACAACCAATCTTTTTGTGATATAATGAAAATAGAGAAGGTTTATCAATCAAAAACAGGAGAGGAGTTACAAAAATGGCAGTAGTATCATTGGAAAATAATATTAAACTATATAGTTCAGAATTATTTCAAGCACTATTAAAAGCCTCTAATTATAAATTGGATGAGCGTATTGCTCAGATTGTTGCAGAAGGCTATGCTCGTAAACTAGATTATTCTGATCCTGAACTGATGCATGTTGGTGTAACTTCGGTTGCTAACAATCTGCTTACAAAAATTAAACAAGAGTATTTTAATGTATAGTATTTTGAAAAGCCACCGCAAAAGGAATTACTCTTTAAGGTGGCTTTTTTAGAAGTAAAGTTTAGGCTAGAAAAACAAGAAACAACGCACCAAAATTGGTGCGTTCTGCTTTTTTATGCTATAATGAAAGTTTAAAAATAAAGGAGTTTGCCATGATTGGAAAGAACATAAAGTCCTTACGTAAAACTCATGACTTAACACAACCCGAATTTGCTCGAATTATAGGAATTTCTCGAAATAGCTTGAGTCGTTATGAAAATGGAACTAATTCAGTCTCTACGGAGCTAATATAGACATCATTTGTCAAAAGTTTAATGTATCTTATGTAGATATTGTAGAGAAGATAAAATGCTAAATCCTGTTGAAGATTATGAATTGACTTTAAAAATTGAAATTGTGAAAGAAAGAGGTGTTAATCTATTATCTCGACTCTATCGTTATCAAGATAGTCAGGGGATTAGCATTGATGATGAATCTAATCCTTGGATTTTAATGAGTGATGATCTATCTGACTTGATTCATACGAATATCTATTTAGTAGAAAATTTTGATGAAATAGAGAGGTATAGCGACTATTTCGATGGAATTGAACGTATGTTAGAGATATCTGAAAAACGGATGGTAGCCTAATGGAAATTCAAGATTATACTGATAGTGAATTCAAACACGCTTTAGCACGGAATCTTCGTTCTCTAACAAGAGGAAAAAAGTCCAGTAAGCAACCCCTATAGCGATTTTGCTTGGAGGGCAAAGTGGTGCTAGCAAGACTACAATTCATCGTATTAAACAGAAAGAATTTCAAGGAAATATTGTTATCACAGATGGCGATAGTTTTCGTTCTCAGCATCCACACTATTTAGAACTTCAGCAAGAATATGGCAAAGATAGTGTAGAATACACCAAATATTTTGCAGGTAAAATGGTAGAGTCTTTAGTAACAGAATTGAGTCATTTGGGATACAATCTTTTGATAGAGGGAACTTTACGAACGATTGACGTTCCAAAGAAAACAGCACAACTCTTGAAAAGTAGGGGATATGAAGTACAATTAGCAATAATTGCGACAAAGCCCGAATTGTTCTATCTGAGCACCCTTATCCGATACGAAGAACTGTACGCTACCAATCCAAATCAAGCACGCGCAACTCCAAAAGAACATCATGATTTCATTGTAAATCATCTAGTTGATAATACACGACAATTGGAAGAACTGGCTATCGTTGAAAGAATTCAAATTTATCAACGAGATAGAAGTTGTGTATATGATTCAGGAGAAAATACAACTTCAGCAGCAGATGTTCTTCAAGAGTTACTGTTTGGGGAGTGGAGTCAGGTAGAGAAAGAGATGCTTAAAACTGGAGAAGAAAGATTGAAAGATTTAACTAATCGAAATGGTTGTTAGATCTTGAGTTTAAAAATATAGTCTACTTATAACTTTTGTTAGTTGTTCAAGGTGGGCGAAAATTTTTTAGAACTAAAAAACGCATAGTCTCAGGTGTTGAAAAACTTGAAATTATGCGTTTTATTATGTGACTATTAGTCCGACTCGCTCCGCTAGGTGCGAGACAAAAAAAATCACTCGCTATGCGAGTGCGCGTCGAATGTTATGCCAAAAAAACTCCGAACTCGATACAATAAAGGTGTTCAAGCCAATGTTAGGAAGTATTCCACCGAGGATAAGTGTTTCGAGTTTCATGGGTTATTTAAAAGGTAAAAGTACACTTAGGATGTTGGACAGGCATACCAACCTCAAGTACAAGTTTGGGAATCGGCATTTCTGGGCGGAAGGTTATTATGTGAGTACAGTAGGGCTTAATGAAGCCACAATTAAGAAATATATTCAAGAACAGGAAAAGCATGATATAGCACTAGATAAATTAAGTGTAAAAGAATATGAGGATCCCTTTAGGGATAGTGGTAAGTAATACTAAAGCCGCCTCTTTGAGAGGCAAGTGACGAGTCAAGAGCAATAAGGCTTGAACAACGTGAAAGCCAGCGACTTTAGGCGCTGGCTGGTAATTTGGGCTTATAGCTCTGGGACAAACCACCCGTTAGACGGGTGGTCATGATTATAAGAGCGATGAGTTATAAATATTTTGAAATGAGTTTATTTTCCGTTAGAGTGGTAGTATCTTATGATTAAATAGATTTCAATAATTCTTATAATTTTTCAGATGGTTGATTGTTGAAAATCTTTAAAGAATCTTCATTTGTTAGCTTTATATCACGTGTTAAACTGATTGTAGGCACTATCCTATCTCCTATCACTACTTAAATTTATTATAGCTTATTTCAAAAAGATTTTCAATTTGGAATTGAATAATCTTCCTAATTTTGTGCTGCGTAGCTGGATGATTTAACTTTTTTGGTAACTCTTATTAAGTGCTAGTAAACTGATTATATAAATCAACAGTTGAACAATACCTATATATTGAAATATTTGCCAATTTTTAAAATCAATCCATGATGCAAACATAGTTCCGAAAGGAGCAAAGATACCACTAATAGTGAATATGATGCTAAAAATGCGTCCTAAGAAATTGGAATCTATAGAAACTTGGAGATGTGACATTAAATTCACATTGAACATTGAAACAGTTGTAGAGAACAGAGAAAATAAAATCAATAAGATAATTTGCGAGGACTGAAAAAGATTAATAAGTATTAAGGAGACTGCACCTGGCAATAAGAAATGAAGAAAGTATCTCGGTTCAATTTTTTTCTTGTTTAGACTGATGATAAGAGCTCCTATGATACTTCCGATAGATTGAGAAACGAGAATATAGGCAAAAATTTGATGAAATTGAGAAAACGTTGCTGTGAATGGAAGATAGAAGGAATAGATCGCATCTAAGAAGTTTAGAAAAGCGGAAGAAATTAAAATGGTTAGGAGTGTTTTGTCTTCATAGAGGTAGGTAAAACCTTCTTTTAATCCAGTAAAAAATTTTGATTGGATAGTATTATGGTGATGTAAAATGTGAAAACGATATTCACACAAAGCTGAAATAATAAAAGAGAAAGAGTTAATCAGCATACCATATCTAAATCCAAATTGATGGATAACAAAGACGGAAGCTAGCGGTGCTCCAACTCCAACAATCTCAGCCACTATTTTAGAAATAGAGTTATAGGTAAAGATTCCATCGCTGGAAAGAAGGTCTTTTATAATAGCCTTATAAGCTGGGCCGTTAAAACTAAATAAAATAGCCAGTAATATATTGACAACAACCAATATCCAGATATTTTGCGGATTATAAAATAAAAATAGTAAGAAAGTTGCAATTGCAGCAATCACATCTGTTAGAATGAGCATGCGTTTTCTATCGCTAAAATCAGCAACATATCCTGCAAATAGATTAAATAGTAAGCGAACAATGGATTCGCTAGACTGATAAAGCATCATAAAGAATGAGGATTGAACGGTAAGGTTTGCGATTAATAATTTATTGGCATAATCAAAAATAATATTACCCAAGTTTGTTGTTTGTCCCCTGATAATCAGTAGTAGGATATTTTTATTCTCTTTGTTCATACTTATATTCCTCAAGTAGCTCGTTTATGAGTGTAAATTCCTTCTCATTCTTTACACTAGTAGTGATGAGATAGCGTAAATCATCTAGTGAATGAGCAGGGCAGTTTATCTTTTCAGGATATTCTCTAAAAAATTCGATAGGGATAGGGAGCTTTGGAGGAGCTTGATGATGGCCATTCTGAAAAATAGCTAAAGTCAGTGCAATTTTACTGGGCGATGTTGGAATCTCTGCTGGTATAGAAACACTATTTATAAGGTTCCAGTAAGTATCTAGGATATCAATTTGAAATGCACATTTGATAAGCAAAGGAATATTTCCTCCACCAAACCGCTTTCCAATTTCACAAAAGCTTACCTCATCAGTAGTGGAGTTATAAAAGAACTCTGCATGGAAAGGATGTATTTTCTCAGTTCCTAAACTGTCCAATACTTTTTGGGTCTCAGTTTTTAATCGTTGAATGAAGAGGGGATTATTATAGTGAGAGTTTGTACGGACGATATTGATGAAGGTTGTTTTAATATCTAGGATATTTCCTATATATTCATGTGTAAAAAAGTATTGGATTTTTCCATTAATAGCTATACCATCACAAGTAAACATGGTATCAAATTGTTCCTGACTTTCTAAAAGAAAATTCTCAGCTGTATAATACTCTGGTATTTGAGAGATAATATGAATATCTTTGCCAGAAGCTTCACATCTAGGTTTAATCAGAAAGGTATTAGGAAGAATATCATTTGGGTTCAATAGTTGAGGCTGACTGATTTGTTCACTCAGCTGAGTGCGCATGATTTTCTTGTCTTTATAAGTATAAGCGATTTTCCAAGCCTCTTCATCGGAGGTAAAAAGCGATTTTAAGATACCGACAATATGCATGAGTCCTTCATCTAGTGTGAAAATATCCTCTATGTTCTGTATATCTTTGAAAAAAAAGAGTAGATTAATTTGACTAAAATCATCTATACAAAAAATTTGGTTCTTTAAAAATCCAACTGAAAGATAATTTTTTTCTTGTCTGCTAGGACAGATAATACCTAAATTTTCGTTTGCTTTAATACCAATACTTGCAGGAGAAAAGCGATAAATAAAATATTTCATTTTTTATACCTCGTGTTTTCTAACACCCAAGTCTCAGCTCCTAAGAGATTGTTTTTTGTTTCTCGGAATGTTGAACCATGACAAGAAAAACCGACAACAGCATCTGCACTGTGAAAAGCAGAATGCAACTGTTTACCAATTTGCGTGTAAGTAATATAGTCAAAGATAGAATACTGTTCTTTTATCGTTTCCGTTAGTTCTGGGAGTTGTTGGATGACTCCTTCCATTTTGGCAGTTAGGAGCCAGCCAGTAACTGGAAATACGGTTGGAAGTATGGGTAAGGTGTCACTACAGATGGCTGTCAAGAGAAGCTCAAGAGGATTGTAGGTCAGTTTATATTGTAGATTTTGACGAATCCGTGCACCACCAATGCGTGAAGCAATTTCCAAAAAAATGATTTCGTGTCCATCGTAAAACACCTCTAAGTGAAAAAGAAATGTTCCATTGGGATAAAGTCCATGGCTTAGTGTAGAAGCATAGTCAACAAGCTTATTGAACTGTTCTGAAGTATGGTCTAAGGAAACCGCTGCAGCTGAGATACCTTTTTTAATGAGCAAGGGATTGTAGATATATTGGGAAGGTTCACAGTAGATGATATTCCCCTGATAAACAAAGCCATCTATGTGATAGACATCTGCATAGATGTATTCTTGAACAAGGACAGTCTTATCTTTCCAAAAATGATCAGAATGAAAGGAAACCAAATCAGTCTCTCTCTTTAAATGAAAAGTATCAACAGAACCAGCTCCATCCAAAGGTTTTAGAATAATATCTTCATGTTCTTTGAAAAAGTTTTTCAATTCCTCATAAGATGAGATTTTCCGGGAATGGGGGATTTTAAAACCTAGTTCATTAACTTTCTGTGTCATTTTACTCTTATCACGGAAAGTTTTAGCTTGACTGACTGATTGTCCTTTAATATGAAATTGTTCTCGTAATTCTGCAGCCAATACCATATCAAACTCATCTAAAGCAACAATCGCATCGAAATGAGATCGTTGTAGGATTCCTTGTGAGGTTTCTTTTCTCTTTTCAGGATAATGTTGGGTAGTAACTAGAGTGACATTGGTTGGTTTATTCGTTTCAAATGATTCTACTTTGCTATCATCAATCAGGAGTGTATAGTGATGATTTTTGGAAAGACAAGAGTAAATATCGGTGTAAGTTTCACGATAGGGGTGTAAGATAAGTAATTTTGCCATGATTATTTATAACTTTCTATTGGATTTTGATAGAGGTTTTTATGCGAATCTCTATAATAAGCAAAGTTGCTCGGCAATTCAGGTAGTTTGTAAGTGGGATCAATCTGACTTTTGTAGAGTTTATAAGGGATCCCTAATGTTTGATAGGCATAGTCTGCCCCCATTGTATCCCTATTCTTTTTGACTTTCTTTAACGCTTTATTGATATTTCGAGAGTATTCCTTGTATTGTTTTAGTAATTCGATTTTAATCGATGGAAACTCATTAAAAATAAGTTCTACTGAGATGTTGTGAATATCACACTCTAAAAAAATTTCCCTAGCTACCTTTTTTAGGGCATAGCTGTGTCTATGATTGCCAAATTTTCCAATTTCTGGGAATAAAAAGTTTAATGCTTCTAGTTGACTGATGAAAAAATGTGCTAGTTCATGGCTATTAGAAAGTCTATATAACCTATTGTAGGTAGCCAGAAAAGTTTGTGACTCGTAAATAGACTTAGCCTGTTCACGAATCATATCTAATCGTAAAGGAAAGAAGACACTGTCTAATTGAGACTGAAATCCTCCTTGAAAATTGATTAGAACAAAATTTGCTAATGTTACCAAACCATCGTGGTAATTACTACAAATTTTAATGTAGTAATGATTCCCTGATAAAGGAACATGACACTGAAGTCGATTTTTATCAATTTCGATAATGTGATTAGTAACGTTGTACAGTTGACCAAGGATATCAGTCATTTTTGGACATATAATATAAATGTTATCGAAAGGAATCCATTTATTTAAAAATTTTGTGATAAAGGTTTCAATAATTTGTCCATATTTCTCTTCATGGAAGGAAAATAAACTAATTAAAGTTTGGCATGGGGTAGAGATAGGGTTTACTAAGTTAGCAGGGTAGACATTTCGGAAACAAACTTGTTCTTTTACATATAAACCATCTTTCTTTTCTTTAAAATACTCTAGCTCATCTTGAATGGGTGAAAAAGTAAATAAGTTCTTTTCTTCTCTTATCAAAGGCGATGATGGGAGAGTCTGAGCTTTAAAGATACGTTGTAAATCGTCACTATAAGTATTCTTTGCCATTGATTTTACCTCGGCTATCGACTTTGTTGATTGCAAATGGTTTGTTGGGTATATCTAATAGATAATCCTTGTTAATTTCTTTTACAATGTGTTTAGATATATCTGCAATTAGCTTGACAGAGGGATGTCTTCCATCTTCTTGGAAAGGATGATTATTTTTTTCGACATAGTATTTGAATAGTTCATATTCAGGAAAGTAATAGTCGTCCCCTAATTCCATAATGGCTTCTTTGATAATACGATAATTTTCAGTCGTAGCCAAATGCAGATTATGAAACTTTTCAGAAGCTTTAAGAAGTACATAGGGAATTGAAAATTGAATCTTAATTTTAGGGTTAATAAGTTGTACAACTCGCATAATTTGTTTAGCAAAATTAAGTATATCGTCGGACGATAGATAGACATTCTTAATTTCAGGATTGAGAAATTGATTCTTTGGAAGTCTATTCATAATATGGTTGACTTTAGACCACATTTCAACAGAACCTAGAGATAGTATTAATAAATCTGACTCAGTTAGTGCTGTTTTGACATAATTGTCAATGTTTAAATTTTGATGTAGAACAGCTTCGTAACTTTCCGACTTATTCCAAAAACGAATTTCATCATAGAACACCTTTTGTTTGGAATCTATTAAAATATGATGATCCAATTCAAGTGCAATAACTTCTAAATCCTTTAGCAAGGAAGGAGCATTAAAAATGGTCTCGTAAGGAGAAAAAGTTTTAATTTGACTGTTGGAAAAATAGTCAATACCGAGTGATAAATTTCGTGCTGTACATGCTCCTAAGAAGCATATTTTTTCAGGACGATAAGTTAGAAAATATTTAGATTCATTTGATGAGTAAAAATGTAAGCTATCCATATAGTTCACCATCATATCCTAGAATATTTAATATGGTTTGAATATTACCGAAGCCACGCATAACTTGGTCAAAGTTTAATAGCACAGCGGATTCAATATTTAATTGTACTATTCCCATCAATATCGCCATTCCAGCGCGTATATCTTTGAGATTGTATGTGTTGGATTGATAATTCGTGAGTGATAATTTGTCTAGTGTTTTTAAAGCACCATTATCTAATACTTTAATTCGTATACCTAGCTTCTCTAATTCAGCCACATGACTGGCTCTATGAATAAAAACTTCATCAAATAGAATGGAAGATATATTATGAGATGCTAGAAATTCTGATACAATGGGACCTAAATCAGTGGTGATAAATGGTGCAGCACCTAATCTTAGAAATTCAAAATACTCGGTTTCTATTTGAAATACTTTTTTGAATTGAATTGTGTGTTTATCTTCAATAATTTTTAATCCTAATTTTGTAAAAAGTTCAATGTAACTTTGGGGAATATCTTTGATAAGTATATTATCGAAAATGATATTTTCTAGCTCATCCCAGAATAGTAAAACATAGGATATAAGCATAGACATATCAGGAGGTAAGGTTATTTCAGTATTGACTATATCAATAGAATCTACTTTAGGGATTAAAATTTTATCAGATGTTAAATATTCTACAGTTCGATTAGTAGCTGATTCTAGTAATGTAATGAGGTAGCACACAGTAGGGTCTGGTGAAAGTCCGTTGATTCTAATTTCATTTGGATAAACATATGCCAAACTAATAGCATTGAAGAAAGCACCAACACTTTTACTCCCATCAGCGTAACAATTCAATGTGATATTTTTATTTAGTAAGTCATTTTTCTCAGAATAAAAGATTTTATTCTCTTCGTTATAGGTGTAGTTCGCTACGGTGGAGAGAATGTCAAGGTGTAAGTCAATAGGTCTAAAGCAAAAGTCATCTCCTCCAGGGAATGTGAACAACAGACGATGATAGCGATAGGTCAAAGCTGAGATAATACCGATGCTGGCTCGACTAATTTTATTAAGAGAGATGATGTCTTTAGGTGTATTTGTAGATTGGATTTCAATGGTGTCTTCACAGGTATATGAGTCAGACCAATGATTATTCCCTAGTTCATACAAAATATTTAAAAAGTCAAAAGCAGTGGGACAATTTCTAATAACTAATTTATGCTTATTCAGAAATAAGCTAGACAATAGAATATGAACACCAATAACTTTATCACCTTCAATCTTGATGTGATTTTTTAGAGTGGTAGAATTTTTACCCTGACTTTTCTTTTGCAATTTCATATTAAAGTGCTTAGGTAAAATGTCATCTGCTGTTTTAGAGAAGCTTTCTTTAGTCAAAGAACTTGGTTGATTTAAACTAACTTCTAAATCTTCGAAGGATATTTCTAGTAGTTTTGCATAAGCTATTAAGTCTTTAACATTGATATCACGAGAGCCATTTTCCCAGTTTGAGATAGCCTGTCGGCTTAGTTTTAATTGATTTGCTACAAATTCTTGAGTAAACCCCATTGATAATCTACGCTGTTTTAAAAAGTCACCAATCATAGGCGTATGTCTCCCTTATGTTAATTTGGTTATTATTATACTCGTATAAAATAAAATTTCAAGAATTTTCAGGCAACATTTTGTTGCGTAGCATGATGATCTAATATCTTCTGTAAATGGGGCGTACTTGTTTATGTCTAGGAGGACTGATGCGTCAGTTCTCCCGTTTTTATTTATGTGACTATTAGTCCGTCTCGCACCTAACGGAGCGAGACGGACTGAAAGTCACATAATATAAAAAAGCCTCACCAAAAAAAATTCTGGTGGGGCTTTTGGTGGGGAACCAATCAATTTTGACTGATTTTTAACCTTTTATAATAACCTAAAGTGCTGTTAAAACAACCATTTCACTTCAAATCATGTTTATAAATCATTCCCACTCTACAGTTGCAGGTGGTTTACTTGTGATATCGTAGACGATGCGGTTAACGTGGTCAACTTCATTTACGATACGAACTGAGATTTTTTGGAGGACTTCCCATGGAATCTTCGCAAAGTCTGCTGTCATTCCATCGATAGAAGTGATAGCACGGATGGCGATTGTGTAGTCATAGGTACGGCCGTCACCCATAACACCTACGGAACGAACGCCTGTGTTAACCGTGAAGTATTGCCAGATATCGCGGTCAAGTCCAGCCTTAGCGATTTCTTCACGGAGGATAGCGTCTGATTCACGAACGGTTTCAAGTTTTTCTTCAGTGATTTCTCCCATAACACGGATGGCAAGACCTGGTCCTGGGAATGGTTGGCGCCATACGATGTGGTCTGGCATACCAAGCTCAGTACCAAGCGCACGAACTTCATCTTTATAAAGAGTGTTCAGTGGCTCGATCAGTTCAAACTGCATATCTTCTGGAAGGCCACCCACATTGTGGTGAGACTTGATGGTTTGAGCAGTATCCGTACCAGACTCGATCACGTCAGTGTAGAGAGTTCCTTGTGCTAGGAATTTCACATCTTTGAGTTTACTTGCTTCGTCATCAAAGACATAAACAAACTCGTTACCGATGATCTTCCGTTTTTTCTCAGGATCAGATACACCAGCTAACTTATCAAGGAAACGTTTTGCAGCGTCTGCTTTGACAATGTTCAAACCAAACTTGCCACCAAGCATATCCATCACTTGGTCAGCTTCTCCTTTACGAAGAAGACCGTGGTCTACAAAGATACAGATCAATTGATCGCCGATGGCTTTTTGAAGGAGAACCCCAACAACAGAAGAGTCAACACCACCTGAAAGACCAAGAAGGACACGTTTGTCTCCGACAGTTTCACGGATTTTTTTGATCTGCATGTCAATGAAGTTGTCCATAGTCCAGTCACCTTTAGCCCCACAGATGTTCAAGGCGAAGTTACGCAAGATGTCATAACCGTGAACAGAGTGACGAACCTCAGGGTGGAATTGGATTCCGTAGATTTTCTTGTCTGGATTTTCAATCGATGCAAATGGACAGTCAGCAGAAGTACCAGTGCGGATAAAGTCAGCCGGAATTTCTGTAACAGCATCTCCGTGGCTCATCAAGACCAATTGTTTGTCTGGTGTACCAGCAAAAAGAGCTGAAGATTCTGTCAAAGTTAGTTCAGATTGACCATATTCGCGGTTACCAGCATCACCTGCAGGAACGACCTTCCCGCCCAATTTATGGGTCAACAATTGCATTCCGTAACAGATTCCAAGGATTGGAATACCGAGTTCGAAAATTTCAGGATCGATATCAAAAGAACCTTCCTCGTATACAGAGTTTGGTCCGCCTGAAAGAACGATCCCAACTGGATTGATTGCACGAACTTCATCAGCAGAAATCTTATGGCTCTTCAACTCTGAGAAGACACCAATTTCACGAATACGCCGTGAAATAAGCTGATTATATTGGCTACCGTAGTCAAGCACAATGATTTTTTCAACATCATGCAAATCAGTTGATAGGTTTGTCATCTTATCCCCTTCTTAAAGAAATTTACTTTCCTCTATTCTAACACAAAAGCCTTGTCTTTACCAATCTCTAATTGAAGAATTAGGAATTTTACGCTACAATAAAGATAACACAGAGAAAGAGCAAGGTTATGATTCCAGCTTACATTCAAATTCATGATCAGATTAAGTCTGAGATTGATCAAAAAATATGGAAAATCGGGGAGCGTCTTCCCAGCGAACGCGATCTAGCTGAGAAATTTCAAGTGAGTCGGATGACGCTTAGGCAGGCTATTACCCTTCTGGTTGAAGAAGGAGTGCTTGAAAGACGGGTAGGAAGTGGTACCTTTATCACCAGCACGCGCGTCCAAGAAAAAATGCGAGGCACAACCAGTTTTACAGAAATTATGAAATCGCAAGGCAAGGAACCTTCTAGCCAAGTGATTTCTTACCGGAAAACCATTCCTAGCCTCCAAGAAGTGGATAAATTGGGTATTGATAAGACAGAGACCATCATTCGGATGGAACGGGTCCGGTATGCTGATGGAATCCCTGTTGTTTATGAAGTGGCCTCTATTCCAGAGAAATTTATTAAGAATTTCAATCGCGAAGAGGTTACCAGCCACTTCTTCCAAACCTTGGAGCGTCATGGTTATAAGATTGGAAAGTCGCATCAGACCATCTATGCACGATTGGCCAAGGATAAGATTGCGGAGTACTTACAGATTTCAAAAGGGCAGGCTATTTTAGGTCTGACACAGGTTTCCTATTTTGAAGATGGGACGGCTTTTGAGTATGTAAAAAGTCAGTATGTCGGCGAGCGGTTCGAATTTTATTTGGAAAATAACTAAGCTCGCAAATCGTAAAAATAGAAAACTCTTCAAATGTGTGAGAGGCTCACTCTCTTTGGCATTTGGGAGCTTTTTTAGGTTGAAGTCATTCTTTCTAAATAGTGATAGTACGGTCAAAAATAAAAGATTTAAAAAAATTTTATTTTTTCTTCAATTTTTTATTTTTTTTTACGAATTAATAGATAGAAGCTAGTTTTAGATCTAAAAAAAGATATAAGGCAGGAAAAAATGAAAAAAATTAAAATCGATGTGGTAGCTGTTCCCTTGAGTGGGCATCTGTACCCAACTTTAAATCTCGTTAAACCCTTATTAGATGATCCAACTATGGAAATCCGAGTTTTCACGGGTCCTCAGAAAAAAGCCGTCGCAGAAAGTCTCGGCTTCACGGTCGTTCCGATTCTAGAGGACAAAGTAGAAGAATTTGAACGTGTGGCTAATAACGATAAAAAACACAATCTCTTTTCAGCTTATCGGCAATTGTCTAGGAGTCTTGATTTGATTAATCATGTATCGGATCAATTGCTAGAGGAGTGGCGTGTCAACCGTCCAGATATTGTCATTGCTGACTTTATCACTCTATCAGCAGGCTTTGTGGCAGAAGAATTGGAAATTCCTTGGATTACCACCATGGCAACCCAATTTGCAATCGAAACTCCTTATGGTCCTCCTTGCTTCTTCGGAGGGATGGGAGTCGCGCGTACGAAGAAGGAAGAGAAGATCCAAGCACTATGCCGTAAACTCACGCGCATTGGAAAATACTGTGGGGCTTTCCTCTTACGCAAACGCTTAAAACGTTACAATTTCAAGTTGTACAATCAAAATGGAGTGGAGACCATCTACTCTCCTTATGCCATCTTTGGAATTGGTATGATGGAGCTAGAGTTGAAGACACATTTCCCTCATCAATATGCTTGGATGGGCCCTTTAGGAACCTCTCTTGAGAAAGCTGAAGATTATCCAGTAGATCTCAGTCCTTACGAGGACAAGACGAAGGTCCTCGTGACTTGTGGAACCCAGTTGCCTTGGGCAAAAGAGAACTTGCTAAAGCAAACTAAGCAGTTGGCCAAAGAGCATCCAGAATGTCACTTTTTTGTCACTCTAGGAGATGGGGCAAAGGAATTCTCTGAAGAAGAAGTAGCACCAAATGTGACGGTCGTCTCTTATCTGCCCTACAAGGAATACATTCCACAGATGGACTATGTTATTCACCATGGAGGAGCTGGAATCTTTTATCAGTGTATCGAATTTAAGAAACCAGCCTTGATCTTGCCACATGATTATGACCAATTTGACTATGCGATTCGAGGAGTAGAAGCAGGAATTGCCTTTCAGGCTCATCGCAATCGCACCGAAGAGATTCAAGCAGGTTTCAATGCCCTATTAAAAAAAGAATCTTGGGAAAAGTTAGAAAGACTAAACAAACTTTCAAAAACCTACAAGCCGTTGGATACCTTGGAGTTTGAAATTCAACGATTATTAAGACGTGGAACGGATGGGAAACTATGAAAATTCTTGTAACAGGTGCGACTGGCTTCCTTGGAAAATATGTGATCGATGAGTTGTTGGCTCACGATTATACCATTGTAGCCTTTGGCCGAAACGAAAAAATTGGGAAGGCTCTGGAAGGTGAGCGCGTTCAATTTATTAAAGGGGATTTGAGCACTATTGAGGAATTAAGACAAGCCTTTCAGTCTGTTGATGCTGTAGTTCATGCAGGAGCTTTATCCACTGCCTGGGGACCTTGGAAAGCCTTCTATCAGGCTAATGTAGTTGGCACTCAAAATGTCCTTGACTTGTGCCGTGAATATGCGGTAAAACGCTTGGTTTACGTTTCTTCTCCTAGTATTTACGCAGCTGGAAAAGATCAATTAAACATCAAGGAAAGTGATGCTCCAACAGAAAATCGCCTGAACAATTACATCCGAAGTAAATTGGCGTCTGAAAAACTTTTTTCTGACTATCCAGATGTGCCAAGTATCATCTTGCGTCCAAGAGGATTATTTGGTGTGGGGGATACCAGTATTTTGCCTCGTGTCTTACGCCTCAGTCGAAAAATTGGAATTCCTTTGATTCGAGGAGGAGAGCAGCTCATGGATATGACCTGTGTGGAAAATGTTGCCCTAGCCATTCGCTTGGCTCTGGAAGCCAAAGACGCACACGGACAAGTATATAATATTACAAATGGGGAACCAAAGACCTTTAAGTATTTGATTGAAACCACACTAAAGGGATTGGGAGAGCCGATTCGCTATCGGAAACTTCCAGCAGGTCTAGTAGCAGGTGCGGCTTATAGCCTGGAAGAAGTATATCGATTCTTTCATCTGAAAGCCGAACCCCCATTGACTCGCTATACCTATTATCTCCTTCGATATAGCCAAACTCTTGATATCCAAAAGGCCCAAACCGAACTTGGCTACTATCCAAAAATGAGCATTGAAGAAGGGATTGACAACTATGTCCAACATGATCAAGCGCATTGATTATTTTCCAGCAGGCTATTGTAGCAGTCATTCTGGTCTCTTATTTAAAGGGATTCCGAATGAAAAAATGCAATTTCCAGCAGGTGTCTTTTTGATTCAGCACCGTGAAAAAGGTTATATTTTGTACGATACCGGCTATCACTACGAGATTAAGAAAAAAGCTCGGTATTTCTGGTACCGTCTAGCCACCCCAATGCAGATGAAAAAAGAAGACCAGATCGATTATTTATTGCGAGAGCGTGGAATTAATCCAGCAGCCATTTCCTATGTCATTCTTTCGCATCTGCACCCTGACCATCTCGGCGGAGCAGCACTTTTTCCAAATGCTCATTTCTTTGTTACCCAGGAAGTCTATGAGGTGTACCAAAAACCGAAGTTTAAAGATCTGATTTTTAAAGAGTTTTTGCCAGCTGATTTCAAAGATCGGGTGACTTGTCTCAAAGCAGATCGAATACATCCTGCCTTTTCTTACCGCCCGACTGCTGATCTATTTGAGGATGGGAGCATTCTTGTTTCGTCCATCGATGGGCATGCGAGAGGGCAAGGTTGTCTTTATCTGGATGAGTTCAAACTCTTTATTGGAGCAGATCTTTCTTGGGGAGTAGACCTCTTGCCTTACACAGGGCAAATGCGTCTCATTCCTTCCTTGATTCAGGATGATAAGAAGGCTTATTTAAAAGGAGCTGATTTGCTGGAAACACTCTTGCAAGATGGCATTCAAGTTGTGGTCAGCCACGACCCGCAAGATCGGATTGAAAGGATTTTAAATGAAAAAAACAGTCTTTCTGAAAACCTTTATTGAAACCAGATGGTGTCACCGATTCCGTTCAAAAGAGGCCTTGAAGCGATACCAAGATAAGCAATTGGCACGCTACCATGCTTTTATCACTTCTCAGTCCCCCTATTTTCAAACCCATTCTCCCGAATCCTTTGGAACGATGGATAAAACCTTCATGATGACACATTTCAATGAGCTCAATACTCTAGGGGTGGATCGTGATCAGGCTTTAGAGATGGCGATTCGCGGAGAACAGACGCGAGATTTTACTGATATGAATGGAGAAGTAGCAGTAGGCTTATCTTCTGGAACTTCCGGCCACCGAGGAGTCTTTGTCACCACAGAAAAAGAGAGAAGTATGTGGGCTGCAGCGATTCTAGCCAAGATGCTACCGAAAGGAAAACTGTTTGGTCATCGCATTGCCTTTTTCTTACGAGCGGACAATGAACTCTATCAAACCATTAATTCAGGCCTGATTCGCTTGGAATATTTTGATATTTTCAAGGATAGCAAGGAGCATTTAGAGCGTCTCAAAGACTATCAACCAACCATTGTGGTCGCACCAGCTTCAACCTTGATTGAGTTGGCTAACTATGTCAGCAATCAGCAACTTGCGATCCAACCTGTCAAGGTTGTTTCTGTCGCAGAGATCCTAGAAGATCGAGATGCACAGACCATCGCCAAGGCCTTTCAACTAGACAATGTTGATCAGGTTTACCAAGCGACAGAGGGATTTATAGCTTGTACCTGTTCAGAGGGCAATCTACATCTCAACGAAGATATTTTGTCTGTCGAAAAAGAGTATCTAGATGATAGCCGCTTTTATCCGATTATTACGGATTTCAAACGAACCAGTCAACCCATCTATCGCTACCGCCTCAATGATATTTTGGTGGAAGAAAAGTCTCCTTGCCCTTGTGGTTCTGTCTTTACTCGAATCGCAAAGATCGAAGGACGATCGGACGATATCTTCTATTTCAAAAAAGAAGATGGCAGTAGCCAGATGATCTATCCGGATTTTATTCGACGGTGCATTCTCTTTGTCGAAAATATTCAGGACTATCAAGTAACTCAGTTGGCAGATGGATCCATTACCATTGCCTTGAGTCACCGGACAGAGTCTATGGAGCAAGCGATTTTTGCTCAATTTGAACTCTTAGCTCAGCAAAAACAATTCATTCTACCAAGTATTCAATTTATCGATTACAAATGGAACCCAACACGTAAATTAAAACGTGTTCAACGACTTCAATAAAAGGAGAATCCTATGAATACTGTAAAAAGACATTTGCAAATTAAAGGCTATGGAACAGCGCTCCCAGCTCATACCGTAACTTTCAAAGACCAGACTCGTTACCGCGTGAAAGAAGGAGAAGAAACACAGATTGATCTAGCAGCGCGTGCGATTGAAGCGGCTTTAAACTATGCGGGGCTTGAAATGGCAGACATCGACTGCCTCGTTTCGGCTAGTGCAGTTGGTGTTCAGCCCATTCCTTGTACAGCAGCTCTTATCCATGAGCGCGTGGCCAAGGGACTGACGATTCCTGCTATGGATATCAACACCACCTGTACCAGTTTTGTATCAGCTTTAAGCACTGTTTCTTATCTGATTGAAGGTGGAGAATACTGTCGGGTTCTGATTGTATCTAGTGAAGTAGGAAGCCTAGGGCTTAATCCCAAACAAAAAGAAAGCTTTGAGTTGTTTAGTGATGGAGCTGCAGCCTTTATTTTTGAAGCAACAAAGGAAGATAAAGGAATCATTGCCAGTATGCAACGTACCTGGTCTGAGGGAGCCCATGATACTGAAATTCGTGGTGGTTTGACAGCTTATCATCCGAAATTGTACTCTGAAGCAACCAAGACTGATTTCATGTTTGATATGAAAGGGAAGAAGATTCTTTTGCTTTCTGCCCGTGTTATTCCAGAAATGTTCCAAGAATTCCAAGAGAAATCAGGCATTTCTAAAGATGCTGTAGACTATATTATTCCTCACCAAGCAAGCCGTGCCTTACCACTTGTCATGGACAAATTGGGCGTTGGCAAAGACAAGTACCTCAATATTGTCAGTGATTATGGAAATATGGTTTCGGTAGCCGTGCCTTTCGGCCTAGCCTATGCACTGGATCATGGCTATGTGAAGGAAGGAGATACCATCTTCTTGATGGGAACTGCAGCAGGGATGACGGTCAATATGTTGGCACTGAAACTTTAATGGTGAATCCTCTTATTTCAAGCTCAAAAAGCATCAAGTCCCGCTAGTCTTTAGCGGGCTTTTTTGATATAATGAAAGGTATGGAAATTGAGAAAACCAACCGAATGAATGCGCTCTTTGAGTTTTATGCAGCGCTCTTGACGGACAAGCAGATGAACTACATCGAGCTCTACTACGCAGATGACTACAGCTTGGCTGAGATTGCAGAAGAGTTTGGAGTGAGCCGTCAAGCGGTCTATGACAATATTAAACGTACAGAAAAGATTTTGGAAGACTACGAAATGAAACTCCATATGTATTCCGATTACATTGTACGCAGCCAGATTTTTGATCAGATTTTAGAACGCTATCCGGAAGATACTTTTCTACAAGAGCAGGTTGAAATTTTATCAAGCATTGACAATCGGGAGTGATTATGGGCAGTCTCGTCATTTATCAAGGAATACCTTGCAAACTATTAGTCGCAGAGGAAGTATTTCCTACTCGACTACAGATTATCTCGCCCAATGATATCTCCAAAGCTATGCAAATAGGTTTTAGCTGTTGGGGATATCCAAATGAAATCATGAAGGAAGTCACACCCGAAGAACTAGAATGTTTGCAACATTTCGGACGATTTCCACTGAATTGAAAAAATAGGAGAAAATAATGGCATTTGAAAGTTTAACCGAACGTTTACAAAACGTCTTTAAAAATCTTCGTAAGAAAGGGAAAATCTCTGAAGCGGATGTCCAAGAGGCAACCAAAGAGATTCGTCTAGCCCTCTTAGAGGCCGACGTTGCCCTTCCTGTTGTAAAAGACTTCATCAAACGGGTCCGCGAACGGGCTGTAGGTCATGAAGTCATCGAAACCTTGAACCCTGCCCAACAAATCGTGAAGATTGTTGATGAAGAATTGACAGCGATTTTGGGTTCAGAAACAGCAGAAATTATCAAATTTCCAAAGATTCCAACCATTATCATGATGGTCGGTCTTCAAGGGGCTGGTAAAACAACTTTTGCGGGTAAATTGGCCAACAAATTGGTCAAGGAAGAAAACGCACGTCCTTTGATGATTGCGGCCGATATCTATCGTCCAGCAGCCATTGACCAGTTGAAGACTCTTGGTCAGCAAATCAATGTCCCTGTCTTCTCACTTGGTACAGAAGTGCCTGCAGTAGAGATCGTTCGTCAAGGTTTGGAGCAGGCAAGAGCCAATCACAATGACTATGTCTTGATCGATACGGCTGGTCGTCTGCAAATCGATGAGAAACTCATGGGCGAGTTGCGTGATGTCAAAGCCCTTGCTGAGCCGAATGAAATCCTCTTAGTTGTGGATGCCATGATCGGTCAAGAAGCGGCTAATGTGGCGCGTGAGTTTAACGAACAACTCGAAGTGACCGGGGTCATCTTGACCAAGATTGATGGGGATACCCGTGGTGGTGCAGCCCTTTCTGTTCGTCAGATTACTGGGAAGCCAATCAAATTCACTGGTACTGGTGAAAAAATCACTGATATCGAAACCTTCCACCCTGACCGCATGTCTGGTCGGATCCTCGGTATGGGGGATATGCTGACGCTGATCGAGAAGGCTTCTCAAGAATACGATGAGAAACGCTCCCTTGAACTCGCTGAAAAGATGCGGGAAAACACCTTTGATTTCAACGACTTCATCGATCAGTTAGATCAAGTTCAAAACATGGGACCAATGGAAGATCTGCTCAAGATGCTTCCAGGTATGGCCAACAACCCAGCCATGAAGAACCTCAAGGTCGATGAACGAGAAATTGCTCGCAAACGCGCGATTGTATCTTCTATGACCCCAGCTGAACGGGAGAATCCAGATCTCTTGAACCCTAGCCGTCGTCGTCGGATTGCTGCTGGTTCAGGAAACAGCTTTGTCGAAGTCAACAAATTCATCAAGGACTTTAACCAAGCTAAACAGATGATGCAAGGTGTCCTCTCTGGTGATATGAACAAGATGATGAAACAAATGGGGCTTAATCCAAATAATATGCCGAAGAATATGCCTGGTGGCATGCCTGATATGTCTGCCCTCGAAGGCATGATGGGACAAGGCGGGATGCCTGACTTGTCAGCTCTTGGCGGAGGCGCTGGGATGCCTGACATGAGCCAAATGTTCGGTGGTGGTCTCAAAGGAAAAGCCGGTGAATTCATGATGAAGCGGGCGATGAACAAGATGGCCAAACAAATGCGCAAGAATAAGAAAAAACGGAAATAATTATTTCTAGCAAGGGCCTGGAACACACTGTTCTGGGTTCTTTTAGAAAATAGTACTAGAGGAAACATGTTAAAAAAACTATTTCAACAAGTCATTCGTTTCTTTGGAAGACTCTTTTCTTCGCATAGCAAGCCCTTTGAATTCCCAAAAGGGTCGAAGAAACCACCGATCAGACCGATCATCTTTGTACCTGGTAGTTCAGCCAGTATTCAGCGTTTCAATGGAACCATCCGTATGCTCCATCGCTATTCTAGAAAAAAGCAGAGTCTCTTAAAGATAAAAGTAAATAAAGATGAGTCTATAGAGATGGAGGGAAGACTGAATACAAAAGTGCCGAATCCAATGATTGTGATCGGATTTGAGAACAATCGAGACGGTTACAGCAATATCAAGCAGCAAATCGAATCCCTTAAGATCGCTCTGACCTATCTTCTTGATCACTATTATTTTACAGACTTCAAGGCAGTCGGGCACTCCAATGGTGGTCTAGTTTTGACTGGTTTATTGGAAAGTGGCTTTTTAGAGAAAAAGAAGGTAATCGTAAGCAAGTTGGTTATTATTGGAAGTCCATACCAATTCAATCAAGAGATGTATGATGATCTTCAAACATGGAGGCATCGCTTAGGAAAAGAAGTAGAGGTCCTTAATTTTGTCGGTAATTTTGCTGGGAAATCAGACGGCATCGTCCCTCTTTCTAGTGCACAAGCAGCACAATCTATTTTTGAGAAACAAGCCTATACAGAAGTAAATTTAAAAGGACGCAAGGCTCATCATTCATCTTTACCCACTAATCCAGATCTAGTGAAACAATTAAGTTTATTTTTAAATCTATAAGTAAATTACATAATTTCGGTTATGTAATTTTTATTTGTCTCTTGCAATCCTTAAGTAAATATGGTACATTTTTGATAGCGATTACATATACCCAAGGAGGATTTTATGAAAGATCCTAAATTACTAGAATTAATGAAAGATTACAGGGGACGGGATGAAGTTCCCGCAGACTTTGATACTTTTTGGGATCAAACCCTAGCAAAGATTGCTGAACTTCCTGAATACAAGCTTGAAGAACAAATTTTCAGCATTCCAAATGTTGTTTGTTATGAATTAACCTTTAAAAGGACTCGAGATGGTCTTGTTTATGCGCGGGTTATTTTCCCAAAAACAGATCAAAAGATTCCAGTTATTTTTCATTTTCATGGTTATATGGGCCGTTGTTGGGATTGGACAGACATGCTAGCTTATACAGTAGCTGGCTATGGAGTTGTGTCTATGGACGTAAGAGGTCAATCAGGCTATTCAACAGACGGAGATCGGTCACCACTTGGAAATACGGTTAAAGGACAGATTATCCGCGGAGCTGTGGAAGGTCCAGATGAGCTATTTTATAAGGATGTCTACTTGGATCTTTACCAGTTAATAGAAATTGTTGCTAGCTTTCCTCAAGTTGACAACAGCAAACTCGCCAGCTATGGAGCCTCTCAAGGTGGTGCCTTGGCCCTGGTAGCTGCCGGATTGAATCCCCGACTCCAACGAACAGTAGCCATTTATCCATTCTTATCAGATTTCAGACGAGTATTAGAAATTGGAAATACCAGTGAGGCCTATGACGAGCTTTTCCGTTATTTCAAGTTCCATGATCCATTCCACGAAACCGAAGATCGTTTGATGCAGACTTTGGCCTATATTGATGTGAAAAATTTTGCCCATCGCATCAAAGGACAAGTTCACATGATTACCGGGCTAGATGATGATGTCTGTCATCCTGAAACGCAGTTTGCTATTTATAATCGATTAGAATGTCCAAAAGAGCATTTAATCATGCCAGAATATGCTCATGAAGCTATGAACGTTCAAGTCAATGATCGAGTCTATAATTGGCTCTGTGGTAGCAAGATTCCATTTCGATATGTAGAAAAATAAGTTAGAGAATAAAATAATCAGTAGATCCCTGTGATTTGCTGATTTTATTCTGTTTAGGATGGATCTAGAAAACTAAAAGTTTATGTACAATTGACTAAATTAGAGCTAAACCATTGATACAACTGAATTAGGAGCATAAAGTACATTCTTTAAAAAGTGTACTTTATTTTTGTTTTGTACATTATTCTGGAGTGGTATTTTGTATGTTTTCTAGTACATCACATACTCTAATCTATGAAATTGATTTGTACATTTTTTACTCAAATAACAGCAGAAGAAGTGGTGGTTCAATTGTACATTTTAAAAAATAAAGTAGCTATTTTTTTGATAGCTACTGTTCTTGTGTTTGAACTTCTTTATTAAGTTCATTTAATAAAGTGTTAATTTCTGATTCAACTGATACTCTTGTTACTTTTAAGATGTTTTTTGGTTTTAGAGAAGGTTTATTAGGGTTGTTTACTTCAAAACAATTTTCGTAATTTTTCAATTCAGGGATTGCTTCGTACCATCTTTTGAAAGAACGAGTTAAGATTATTTTTACATCATTTTGTTTGATGCGATTTTTAATAATGTCAAAAAGAAATTTTTGAGTCGGAAGATAGTCTTTTCCTGCTAGCTTATCACAACGATCATCATAAGAGATAGAATGATAAGGAAAGAACTCTGCAAGAGCAATATTTTTAGTAATTGTTTTTAATGAAGTCAGAATTTCATTTTTATCTTTTAAATCTTTGTCTATTATCCAATCTTGCAGCTTTTCTCCCCAATATCCTAACTTACTAATAGTTGAAAATTCTAGAGCGTGAAAATTCGTTGAGTTTAATTCAAGATTGTTTTTTATTTTATTTGCGTATTCTGGAACTGATTTATAGTCATTTTCATAAAATTGATCGTATCCAGGATTCAAGCTTAGAAAAATCACACTAGAGTGCTGTATATCACCAACAAAGTGTTGAGGATAGACTTCAAGTTTTAAAGCGTATTTAGGGTCTCCTTTTGATGGATAAGATTTTCTTTCGATAAACTGTTTAATGTATTCCCAGTCATCTTCAGCAACTATTATTTTGTTACCATTGTAGTCTCTTGAAACTACTCCAATCCAAGGATTTTTCATCGCACTAACCTCTATTTCATATTTATAACACTATTTTATCATAAATTTGAATATCCACTTTAATAAGATATCATTAATTAATGATATAATGTAATTAATAAGTTGCGAAAGGAAGTTTTAAATTGAATATTATCAATACTATAATTACCTCAGTCATCACATCAGGGATTATTGGTGTCTTTATTTCAGAGTATTATCAACGAAAAACCTTGGTTAAGAAAATGAAGAGGGATTTTGTTATCGAATTTTTTAGTTGTAGATTTATGTTGAAAGATGACCATAAAGGGGATACTACTGAGTTAAATAAAACATTGGGGAAAATCCCTATTATTTTTTCAGATAATAAAAAAGTGATTGAGTGTTACGACAATCTTTTTACTGACAATAGTAATAAAACCTTATTAAGATTGATTAAAGCAATGTGTAAAGATAAAAATGTGAACATTGATATTTCTAGTTGGGATGATGATATGATTATGCGAGTATTATCCGTTACCAAGGAAGAAAATATTTTTTCATGATATACTTAATGTTAACGTAAAAGGTTAATTATAAGAGGAGGAACTATGGATAATAAAAAAACATTTGGCTGGGTGCAAAATCCTGGAGATTTAAGCAAGTTAAAAAAAGTTGTAAGTGTGTTTTTATATGATTCCAAAGAGAATAAATGGCTCAGAAATGAGAAGCTGCCATTCTTATTGAAGTATAGTTTAATAAGTGATGGTGACTACAATATTTTTATAGGATATTTATCTTCTCAAAATATAGCTATTCCTAATAAAATTTTAAAAGGAAAAGGCGTAGCTAAAGGAGGAACACGTCGCGATTCTATATGTACTGGAATAATTCAGGCTATCATTGATGGACAACAGAAACGAACCTATAAAGACGATAAAGGAAAATCAGCTACTTTTAAAAAACCATTTATTGATGATTGGTCTGCTGACGGATATCTAAGGTGGGCTATTTCTTGCGGGTTATTAGAGTATGATGAAAAATCAGAATCATGCTACATTTCAGATTTAGGAAAAACATTAGCACTTTCAACCGATGGATCTAAAGAAGAATACGATGCCTTATCTATTGCTTTATTATCTTATCCACCAGTTTGTAGAATTTTGTCATTACTTAAGGAAAAAGATGAACAAACAAAATTTGAGTTAGGAAGCCAATTAGGCTTTAAAGGTGAATTAGGTTTTACCTCTATACCTCAAGAAGTTTATCTTTGTGACTATTGTGAAGCTCTTCCTGGTGAAAAAAGCAAAGTAAGGAGTGATTTAGAGGGTGACTCCGATAAATATGCTAGAGGAATAGCTAGTTGGTGTTCTCAAATGAAATGGGTTGAATCTTCTAGAAAAAAAGTAACTGGAAGTTATCGAAAGAAGCAGTATTCCGCTAATTTGCAAACTTTTTCTATTACAAGGCTAGGAGAGAAAGCTTTAATTAAAGCTAAAGGAAATTCAAGCAACCCCAAAGTTCCTAAAAACGTTTTATTTCAAATGCTTGCATCTAATAAAACTAGTGGAGCAGATTATTTAAGATATTTACGCGCGTCAATAATTAAAGTTTTAGAGCCGTCTCCTAAGTCATTAGGTCAAATAAAAGAAGCTTTAAAGGGCTATCAATTAGATATAGATGAAGATACTATTATTGATAACATTCAGGGCTTAGTTAGTATTGGTATTAATATAACCAATCATAAAGATAAATATAAACTAGAAGACAAGATTGAGAAATTAGACCTGCCTCCAAGATCGTCATGTGTCAAAGATGAGGTAAATGACATTGTTGATAGGGTCAGAGTCAAATTAAAAAATATCGACCACAAATATTTAATTTTAATCTCTCTTGCATATAGTGACGAAACTGAACGAACAAAGAAAAATAGTGATGCTAGAGACTTTGAGATTCAGACTGCTGAATTATTCACAAAAGAATTAGGATTTAATGGTATAAGGTTAGGTGAGTCCAATAAACCTGATGTTCTTATTTCATTTGGTGCAAACGGTACGATTATTGATAATAAATCATATAAAGATGGATTTAACATTCCTAGAGTGACTTCAGACCAGATGATTCGTTATATAAATGAAAATAATCAAAGAACAACACAATTAAATCCTAATGAGTGGTGGAAGAATTTTGATTCTTCCGTTTCAAACTATACATTTCTTTTTGTAACATCATTTTTAAAAGGTTCGTTCAAAAATCAGATAGAGTACATTTCTAATGCAACAAATGGAACTCGTGGCGCTGCTATAAATGTCGAGAGCCTGTTGTATATTTCTGAAGATATAAAATCTGGAAAAATTAAACAATCAGATTTTTATTCAGAATTCAAAAATGATGAAATAGTTTATCCTATTTAAGAAAGTTTTTAAAAGAAAAATAGAGAGTATTATTAACTCTCTATTTTTTGTAATTTGTAATTAAAACTTCAGAACTCGCTTGATTTGTAGTGTTATATGAAGAATTTTTATAACTGTAATCTAAATTATGTACATATAAATTCTCTTCTTTAATGAAATGTATTAATAAATCATTTTGTTTACCTTTATGAATGAGAACATTACTTAGTGCAAATTTTACACCTTTCTTATTCAATTTTTTCATAAGTATATACATTTCTTTTTCTTGTTTTTCGCCCCAATTTGTAAAACCTCGATTACCATCATTGTAACTTCCAGTGGTGATCAAATAAGGGGGATCAAGATAGACGAAATCTTTAGAAGTTAGTTTAGATAAGTCAAGTTCTTCAAATAAGGAGTCTTTGAAGACTGCATTAATAGATTGAAGTTTTTCAACAAATTTCAATAAGTTATTTTTCATATTCTCACTGAAATGACTACGATTTCTCCCAAATGGATTATTAAATTCCATGGAATTATTGAATCTGAATTGGTAGTTATAGCTGTATGAAGATAACACATACAAATCCAAAGGGTTTGGATTTTCGTTATAATATTTTCTAAAATTTAAAAAAGCTTGTTCGTTTGTTTTACTAAGATTCCATTTTTCAATTCTTTGCTCAACTTCCTTAACCAAATCTACTGGAGAATGAGATTGAAAGTATTTGAACATTTCAATGATTCGTGAATTCATATCGTTAAAAATATATTTTTTTGCATTAACGTTAATTCCGACATTTACTCCTCCACTAAAAACATCGACAAATGTATCAATATTTTCAGGAAAGAGCGGTAGTATTTGAGAAAGGAGTCTATATTTTCCACCAATATAATTTAACGGACTCTTAATATATTTTTTTTTAGAATCAATTTTAGTAGTGTTGACATTGTTTTCCGATTTTTTATCATTTGTAGAAATCGGCTTTTTTTGAATGTAAAACAAAAGTTCGTATACTTCTTTAACTTTAGAAGCTTTCTTAGATTGGTATTTCCGATAAGGAATGCGTTTGACATCGACTTCACCATTATATGAATGATGTTTTAAAATGTTATACAAATCCTCTTCAGAAATAATTCCTTCATTATTGTAACTAAGAACAATATGTGTTGAGTTAATATCTTTAATCAACCTATCCATTGCATTTAAAGCTTTAGATTTTGTAGCGTAGTCACTTTTTAAATTTTGCCAATCAAAGATTCTAGTAACACCTTTTAGTTCTGGTTTTTCATTTCTAGCAATATTTTCCAATAAATGATAATTAGAAGCATACTGCCTTGCATTATAAGGTGTATCAATGTAGACAATATCAGCGTTAATCTTTTTGACTAATTCATTGGCATCTTCATTAAATGCTTTATTACATTTTCCATTATCAAAAACATGGAAATCTTTCAATTCTAAATCATTTAAAGCTCTTTTATCCCAATGTTTTAGAAAAGCCCCGTAGGTACCAGTTATGTTGCTAACAAAAGGGATAGCTTCGATTAAAGAAGAGATTAAATAAAAGTATTCATGATCAGAGACTAACTGTTGATCTTTCCATTCTTCAATTTTACTACGTATTGCATCAATCTTTTTGGCATTATTAACTGTTAAATAGTTAGCACCGCCAGTAGGAGAATAAGCTTTTTCGTAATATCCTACTTTTTCAATATCACCTTCTAGTTTTTGTAAATAATTTAACGGTTCATTAATCCCAATTTTGGAAAGTGAATGGAAATTAGGCTTGTTATTGTTTTCAATAACAGCTTTAGCATTTGCATAACTAAAATACAATAAATCGTTGGAATAAACTGTGTAAAATTCTTTAAAATAATTAGCAACTACATTTGTACCTGAAAACAAGTCTAAGAAAACTTCTTCATTGCCATTAACATGCTTATCTACCATTTTCTTAATTTCAGGTAGCAATAGTTTTTTTGCGCCTATATATCTCATAATTTAATATCCTTTAAAATCAAAAACATATATAAAAGAATATTCTATGCATTCTTTTTAACTTTTTGAATTGTATTTTTTATTTAGTATTGTCTTTATATTGTTTGTTCTAAGATTGTTTTCCTAATTCATCACTAATTCGAATCATTTTTTAAGTGTCCAAACTGAAAGTTCGTGAATAAGCTCTTGAAGTGATGATTCATTATTTCTTGATTTCATTGAGACTCACATAATTAATTTCTTATTTGCTTATGAATTGTTTATTGGTGTGAAGTGACCGACAATCTTTCCAATAATACGAGGGTTTTCTTCGTATGGAGCATATATATCATCATACTTATCGTTTATTGAAGCAAGTCGAAGATAGGTTTTGTGGCGATATACTTTTTTTACATAAGTTTGGTTGTTAAACTCAATCGCATAAATTTGTCCGTCCTCGATATTTGTTGATTGCTTAATCAATACTACATCACCATCAGGAAGTTCTGGTTCCATTGAGTCACCTACAACCCATGAGGCAAAATCATGAGGAATATTCTCAGTTGAATAAGTAAGGGTATAGTCGCCATCACCAAAGTAGGAGTAGCCCGTCCCTGCAGAAAGGCCTTCATAGGTTCTATAACTGAATAGATCAACAACTTTGTTATCGAATTTTTCTTGTTCTTCAAGTAATTCTGAGGAATAGACGACAACTTTATTTTTGTTAGCTTTATTTAATTGACGATAGATGCTGATCACTTCGCTATGCTCCTCGAAATAATGAGGTTCAACCTCAAGAACTTTCGCAAGTTCATTTAAATTATCCATAGTAGGAAATGATTTTGCGTTCTCCCAGTTAGAGACAGCAACCTTAGAAATATTTAACAGAGAGCCGAGTTTTTCTTGGCTCATTTTTTTCTCTTTCCGAAGAGATTTTAAACGTTGACCTGAAAACATGTATGACTTATTTTCCTTTACTTTTGTTAATTAACTTTTTTTATTTTTTCTTATTTGTTAAGTTTTCGCTTTACAAATATTCTATCAAAAAGTTATAATAATGTCAAATAGTTAATTATATACTTAACAAATGGAGAAGCAATGAAATTTGTAGTTTATAAACATTCGCTGGTTTTAGGTGATAACAACATCGTGACAAAGCAATTTATCGTTCTGAAGCACGATGACGGCAATTTACAATTTACTGATTTTCATCGTTATGTTAAATCTACTTCAAGAATCAAGTCGATCTCAGATGATGGGAATAAGCGCTTTTCTTACGTTGTTAAGTTTCTTAATTTTATATTTGGTACTCTTGGACTTAAAAGTGTAGATCAACTTACATTTGAAATGGTCAGAGAGTTTTTTACGCTTTATGGATTATCTCAGTTACCAGGGGATAACGGAAAAAGAAAGAAAAGTACCGTTGAAAAATGCGTAAATGCAGTTCTTGACTTCTTGACTCTTTATTTAAGTGAGCGAAAGGAGAAGGCTAAGTTAAAAGCAGAAGAATTATATTCTACGACAACCTTTACGAATAGTAGAGGACGGGTTATAAAACGTAAAGAACCAAATTTTGAAATCTACGTGGATGATAGCAACACTGAGAAAGCTATTTTTCGTGATATGCCAAATAGTGCTTTTGAGATGTTGTTTTCTCACATTGCACACTATCATAAGGATTTACTCATGGTTGTGGCTTTGGGAGCCTTTGTAGGCTTAAGACCATCAGAAGTATGTAACGTAAGACGTGAAGATAGTCCTCTAGGACCAGGTATTTTATTCCACCAAAGTGATGGTCAAGTATTTAAGATTGAAATTGACTTACGAAAAGAAATACCTTTAAGAAGCGATTTAAAGCCGACTGGACGGATTAAAAAGGAAAGACTTCAAGCAGTACCTTATATCTTCTTAGAGGTCTTTTTAGACACCTACAATGACTATATGAGTTATCTGGAAGGTAAGAAGTATGAGAAGGACTATGGGCCACTCAATCTGAATAAACAAGGCAAGGCGTTAACCTATGACGTGTACTACCAACGATTCCGTAAAATCATTCGTGAAGAGATGATTCCTCTTTATCTCAATGCTGACGATGCAGAGGTTGTTTTCTTCGGTCAACTTTTACAGGAACATAATATTTCCCCACATATTTTCAGACACTGGTACACGACACAGTTAGTCTTATCTGGGGTTTCTGAGATTAGCGAACTCATGTCTGCGAGAGGTGATAAATCGCCTGAGAGTGCTTGGGTTTACCTGCAAAATAAAGGTGAAATTGCAAAACAATATGGTCAAGTTAACAATGGCGTTTTTGATTATATGAATTGGCAAGCAGAAAAATTATTTGGAGAACATTAGAAGGAGAAGCTGTTGGTAGTAGATTTAAAAAGTTACCTTGAAAAAATTCTAATTGAGCTAGGTGTCGATACACTAAAGAACCGTGAGAAAGTCAGTGGATTTTTACTAGACAATGATTGGTTTGGGGTTTCAATAAATCTTGAAAATTATACTACCACAGATGAAGACGCAAAGGTTCTTAAAAATCACATTAAAGACTATTTTATGACACCACCAGGAGTTGAGAGCATGGGAGCAATCTTTGCTAAAAAGTTCCCTTCTACAAGCGACTTGTTTATCCAGTTTTCTAAAGAACAAAAACTAACAAAAACAAATCGTTTTTATCTACTTGATTTTCTAGCATATTACTTAACAAAAGATTTATTCCTATATAGCAATGCTGAAGTGGAGAAACTAGTAGAAGTAGCGACAGAAGTTCTCACAAAATATCTAGGTGATAATCTCATTCAGTTTATTAAATGGTTGCTTGATAAAGGGGTCACTCGTTACAGAGTAAGTTTTGAAATGACAAAACGTTACACGATTGAGAGTACAAATGGGGCGTATGAATTAGATGAGTATCTGCAATTGATGTATTATCTATTCAATGAAGAATACATAACAAGAAACAATATGTACTCCAAAGCAGCAGATTCGAAAAACTATGCGGATGCATGGCTATATCTTGCTTTGCATTTTATTTGCGCTCTTAGAACCACTGATTTAATGAGATTGGGTCATCCTAAATTGAATAGGAAACCTAAAGAAGTGCTAGAAGCAGTAGCTAGTGGGAGTTGGAGTAGCAGTGAGGCTAGAAGAACACTATTAAGTATTACCACAAGATTAACTTATTTAAATATCACTCCTAATAAAACCAGTAGAGCTTCAAACGTTACTCAATTAAAATTTCAAGTTCCTGAAAGCTGTCAAGTATTGATTGGAACGTTGTTAGCTATCTGTGAAGCGCATTATCAAATTAGTTCACCATACAGTTCAAAAACTTCAAGTGCATTGATCCGTAGAATCAGCACCTATGAACAAATCTCAAATTACATGGGAGATGAAATCGGGAATCTCTTTTTAGAACGCAACTTTAGTAGCCGCTCCGCAAATAAATCTTATCTCCAATCGGTAGCGATGTTAGCAGATGATATTCTGGAAGAAAAATCAGAACTAAACATAAAGGGATATTTTTTAGCTGCATTAGCACGTAGTCATAAAGGTGATTTTAATGAATTTGCGCAAACTACAACGACTTATCTAAAAGATGCCCAACTTGGGCAATTAAAACCTGAGATGGTAGCAAAAGAATTATTTGAACGAGGTGTATTATCCATGATTCCATCTATGCTTTTGACCATTGTAACTAGAGGGAAATATAAAGAATTAAGTCCAAACCAACAAACCCAGATGATTAAGAGTTTAGATTTAACGCCAGCAGAAATTGAAAAGACACTAGAGTTGAGTATTCGTGCAGATTTACGTTCCCAACAAGCATTAAAAACATTAATTGAAAATAATGTTGGAGCCGACCAATTATTAACTGTATGTCATCGAATTGGCAACGGTGAAGCTTTTTCAAAACAAGGAGAAAGTATGTGTCTCTTATCTGCGTTAGGGAAACTATGTCCCTATGATGACCGTCAACACTGTGTTGGCTGTCAGTTTGAATTACAAACAAAATCTACTTTACTTTTGTTAATTGGTGAGTTTAATCGACTTAACAAGCAATACTCTAAACTAAAAAATGACCTTGAGAGAGGTAAAGTTAGAGCAATTTTAGAAAAACAGATTAAGCCATGTCTTACTGAAATGCTGCAAGCTTTATCAGAACAATATGGTGAAGATGTTTTATCAGATTATGAAGATATTATCAAGGAGTTAGTCAATTGAATAGTCAGTCTAAACTTTTCCGCAAGGTAAATGAAGTTATCTTGTTTGATGAAGCTATGATCGAAACTGCAAAAGAATGTTTTAAAGATTATGTTGAAAAAGGAATAATTCTAACAGAAAAATTTGAAGAAGATAAATGGGCAACAACTGATGAGTATTCTAATGTTAGCTTCTTTTTTAACTTGAATAAATTCCGCTATAAAAGGTTTTATGAACCAGCATTTCTATTATCATATGATGAATTTATTGTTTATCTAAAAAGTTTTATAGTGTTATCTATGGAGCATCATGTTTTGATTTCACTCCAAATATTTTTAAGAGACATAAAACGCTTGATCAAAGAAGTAAGCTGGGACATAGATTTCAATATGGAAAATATTAAGATTAATAATCCAGCAACGTGTATTGATTTTCTTTCTACACTACCATGTTTAGAAAATAAGGAATTAAGTCAATTGATAGAGCAGATGGATGAACTTTTGAATGCCAGTTATCAACTGAACACAAAAAAACAACGAAAGTTAGCCCAATTTCAGTCCTATTTTCTTTTTAATGATATTTTAAGCGATTACTGGGCTAAGTCTTTATCAGATGAAGAGAGACTGTTTTATTACCCTCTTTACTTATGGTGGCAAATAACAGCAGTAGTACCACTGAGGGCAAGGGAATTTTTGCTCACTCAGAGAAATTGCCTCACTGAAAAAGACGGAAAATATTACTTAACTCTTAGACGTAATAATTTAAAAGGGAAAGATAAGAGTGTATCACATAAAATTTCGGATGATTATTATTTAACCACTTACGAAGTACCATTTAAGCTTGCTAGTGAGATTTTAAATTACTTAGATCTAACAAAAGATTTGTCATCTACTCAACTGGATACTCTATTTGTGACAGACTCCCATTATCGAAAATGGAAACGTGTTACTGGTGCTAAAAATCGTTTTTTAACATATCGTAACTTAAATACAATTTTAAAATATTTCTTTAATGAGATTGTATCTCAACAGTATGGGTATTTTGTCCATCATATCAATTTTCCAGAGAAATTAGACGACCATGAGATTAATTTCATTCATATTGGAGATACGAGACACATTGCAATGATCAATCTGATAGCAGAAGGGGCCAGCCCTGTAACAGCAATGCTTTTAGCTGGACATGATAGTGTCACAACATCCTCACATTATTTTTCAAATCTAAGTCAGTTTATTGAATGTAGAAGCTATCAGCTTTATCGCAAATTAACGAACTCCCAAACATCTTATGCTATCAGCAAAACTCAGAACAAATACACTGTTAACAAAGACTACGTTTCTCTAGATAATAAAGGCAGATGTTATTCACTACGCTTTGCTAAAGGCGATTATTCAGATTGTCTAAAAGTTATCAGTTCTCATGCAGAATTAGGCGCTTGCACTAGCTGTCCCTTTTATAGAAAAGATGGGAAAGATTATTTTTCTATGGATAAAACCTTTAAGAAATCAATTAACGAAGAGGCTTTGATTGTAGATGAAGCTATTAAACGAGTACGAGCAGGTAAGGGAAATATGGAAGATATTGGTGAGGCACTTTTAAAACTTAAAACTATTACTCATTCTTATCAAGAATACCTAACTGAAAAACAACTAGTGTTACAGGAGTTTCCAAATGGCGAGAAAGAAGTACATCGATGATGAAGAATTGGTGTTGTTATTTGAGCAATATTTACAAGAACAATGTTCAAATGATCCTAAAACATTCAAAATCCCACAATTTGGGAGTTACCTAAGAAACAACGGATTTCCGCAGGTTGCAGATACAACAATTAGAAGAAATAAAGAATTTAGACAATTTAGACAAGCCCTTAATGATAAATTGGAACTTTTTGAGGACGATACTTATCAAACAGTAATAACGTATAAAACTCTAGATGTGGAACGTTTCTTAATGACCAATAGAACCCCAAAAGCAATCAGATCAGCATTGGTTGAGCTTAATGGCCATTATAAAAGAATTGTTGATGCTGCAATAGCCTATAAGGATGAAGTTGAAAGTCTTAAAAAGAGAATGGAGGAATTAAAAAGTGAAATAGCGCAGCTAAAAGAAGGCAAATACGCATTTAATGAGCAAGCGAGAAAGAATAAAGAGTTGGCAGAGGAAAATAAAAAATTAAGAAATCTTCTTAAAACAAGTTTATATCCTGAAATAGCTAATGAATTACTAAAAGAAGAGGGATTATTGGAATTTGACCATCAGACAGTTACTGAACAATACTTAAAAGAACAGGTAATTACTGCAGATTCTGAAATTT
Organism: Streptococcus sp. HMSC061E03; assembly: GCF_001813505.1. NCBI lineage: Bacteria > Bacillati > Bacillota > Bacilli > Lactobacillales > Streptococcaceae > Streptococcus > Streptococcus sp. HMSC061E03. Next base: position 709,284 of record NZ_KV812784.1, on the reverse strand, counting down.
CATTTATCAAAAACAAAACAACAGAACAAAATGAGAACAAACCTTCTAAAAGTAAGATATTGAATATTAAAAACTTACTCGATAGTAAAACGAATTACTAGGAGAATTCTATGACTGAACTAATCACTGAACTTCCCGATTTAATAAATTATTGGGATTACAACAAAAACAGTAAACTAAACATTGAAACTTTAACTGTTACCAGTAAGAATATTATCAATTGGAAATGTCCATCTTGTTCTTATGAATGGCGGGCAAGTGTTTCAAAAGCTTATAAGCAATTCAAAAATATGTCAAGAATATGCCCTGTGTGTGATCTAGGTGATGTCCTTGTGAAAGAGAGGAATTCAATTTATAAAAGATTTCCTAATTTTATCAAATACATCAATTTTCATCACGAAAATTTTGAAACTATCCGAGAAGAAATTTTGAATTTATCTTTTTCTTCAAAGAGGTTGTTTCACTTTAAATGTCCAACATGTTTCACTAGTTGGATAGATGTCGCAGACTCTTCTAGGTTAATGAAAAAAAGTAAAAATACAATCGTCCATACAGATTGTAATAAATACAATCATTTTGTCCCTTATACTAAAGCATATCCAAACCTCGGAAGGATTTATCTTGCAGGGGGTGAAAATAAAGTTGAATTTGAAAAACTACGACTTGATGAAAATGTAACACTTCCTAAAAAATGGAGATGTGATAAATGCGGACACTCATTCAAGATGTCCCTCGATAGGTTAATTTCTAGAATTAAGAGAGATGGATATTACTGTACAGAATGTAAAGCAACATTTGATACGCCAATACAGGCAAAAAATTCCCCCTTGGGTTATACAGACAGCAATCTAGTAGATGAATTAGTTTCAAAGCATATTAAAAAGAATATGATTGATAGTTTATCAAATATAGTAGCAACTTGGAAATGTTCAAAATGCAGTGGCAAATATGACTGTTCAGTAGTTAAAAGACACCAAGAAGGTTGCCCATATTGTAGTAACAAACAAATGTTAAAAGGTTTTAATACCTTGCAGGAAACACATTCCTATCTCGAAAAATTTTGGGATGAAGGAAACTCCACAAAACTTTCTGATTACTGGTCTAAGTCCACTGAGGCTATTAATTGGAGTTGCCCTTGTTGTGGAATTCATTTTCAATGTAGTCCTATTGAAATGATTTCTAGAACTAACATAGAAAATAGTAACTTTGAAACGTGTCCCAATAATTGTGATTGGGATACATTAGTTTTTAATAATGATATCCTACACGATTCACCGAAATTACGCGAGGAATGGAGTTCTAAAAACGGTATACCTGTACATTTGGCATTAAGTCACATCGAAACGAAGAAATATTGGTGGCATTGTTCTTCTTGTAAGCAGGATTATCTCTGTTCTATCCCAATTAGGAGAGAGGTAAAAAATACGTGTCCATACTGTAATGATGAACTACCTCTAAAGGGGTTTAATACATTATTTGATGATTATCCTGAGTTTTCTGATTTTTGGAGTAAAAACAACTCACAAGATCCAACCCAAATGACAATATCTGGAGCAAAAAATAATAAATTCTTATGGATTTGTAGTTGTTGTAATTTAGAATTTGAAGAAAAACTAGAGGTTATAATAGATAAATTCTCAATAATTCAAGGTAAGGAACTTATTAGAGTTTGTCCTTACTGTACTGAAAAAATTCCAAAACCTAGTGAATCATTGGGAGGGCAAAAATCATTTTTGAGATCTGAATGGCTAGAAAATCTTAATGGTGATATCAATAAAATCTTTTGTAATTCAAGTGATACAGTTGAATGGGTGTGCAGAAGATGCCATAGGAATTTTAAAGCAAGAATCTCTGAAAGAAAGGAAAACGATAATTGTTGTCCTTATTGTTCTAAGAGAGAATTAGCAGTTGGATATAACGATCTTGCGACTACACACCCATTGGTGATTAAGGAATGGTCAGCTTTAAATGATAGGGAATCATGCTCAGTTATGTGCAATTCAAATTATAGAGCATGGTGGAAATGTCCAGTATGTAAAGGAGAATATCAACAAGAAGTACAAAGTAAGGTCATAATAAAAAAACCATGCCCTTATTGCACAAATCATAAGGTGTTAAAGGGGCTTAACGATCTAGCAACCACACACCCTTGGTTGATTAATGAATGGTCAACTTCAAATGATATGGACTTTAGTTCTCTAATGAGTAATTCAGGTTATAAAGCATGGTGGAAATGCTCAGTTTGTAAAGGAGAATATCAACAAACTGTTAAGAAAAAGATTCTGATGAAAGAATCTTGTCCATATTGTCAAAACAATGAGGTATTAAAAGGATTTAACGACCTAGAGACAACTCATAAACATTTAATGAACGAATGGGACTATCTTAATAATATTCTTTTAGCAGATCCAACTGAAATCAATGAAAAATGTAGTCAAACTGTATGGTGGATATGTAAAGAAAACTCAAATCATCGGTATAAACTTAAAATTAATGAAAAAATTAAGTATGAAAAGCGCTCATTCATAAGCTGCCCAATTTGCAAAGGTTTGAGAAGAAAACAGGAGCATTTTGTTAGATTAAAGATGTAATAGAAAATATTAAAATCAAACAAGATAAAAACAACTCTAAAGATCATTAAATTGATATTGGAGTGTTTTTTATTGCCAAAATGTACATTTGAAAAATTTTTAGTTTTCACTCAAATAAAGTACATTTTACAGATGATGAGCAGCTTTAAAAATTTCCAGTGTTCACTTAAATAAAGTACATAATTGAGTATAATTGGCTTAAAAAATTTTTTTGGTTATATTATATATAGAAAGAGATACAAAACAGTCCTATATAAACCCTATAACATCTTTCCGAAAAACTATAATTTTCTTGAAAAATATATCTGGCTATGCTATACTACTAGTATAGAAAGATTTGGAGAAAAATATGAAACGCGAGATCTTATTAGAACGGATTGATAAACTCAAACAAGTCATGCCCTGGTATGTATTGGAATATTATCAATCAAAATTGGCCGTTCCCTACAGTTTTACGACCTTGTACGAATACTTAAAGGAATACGATCGATTTTTCACCTGGGTTTTGGAATCTGGTATATCGGATGCTGACACCATGGCCGAGATCCCTTTAGACGTTCTGGAGCACATGACCAAGAAAGACATGGAATCCTTTATTCTTTACTTACGTGAACGTCCTCTGCTCAATGCCAATACGACAAAAAACGGAGTTTCCCAAACAACCATTAACCGCACCCTTTCTGCACTGTCTAGTCTCTATAAGTATTTGACTGAGGAAGTTGAAAACGAGCAAGGGGAACCGTATTTCTACCGCAATGTCATGAAGAAGGTTGCTACCAAGAAAAAGAAAGAAACCCTGGCGGCTCGAGCTGAAAATATCAAGCAAAAACTCTTTTTAGGGGATGAAACAGAAGGTTTTCTTAACTATATCGACCAGGAGTACCCTCAAACACTCTCTAATCGCGCCTTATCCTCCTTTAATAAGAATAAAGAGCGAGATTTAGCCATTATAGCACTTCTTCTTGCCTCTGGTGTCCGTTTATCTGAGGCAGTCAACTTGGACCTTCGTGACCTCAATCTTAAGATGATGGTCATTGACGTCACTCGAAAAGGTGGAAAACGAGACTCTGTTAATGTTGCTGCCTTTGCTAAGCCTTATCTAGAACAATATCTCGCTATTCGAGACAAACGTTACAAGACAGAAAAGACTGATACAGCTCTATTCTTAACTTTGTATCGAGGTGTTCCAAACCGGATCGATGCTTCTAGCGTTGAAAAGATGGTCGCCAAGTATTCAGAAGACTTCAAAGTCCGCGTGACACCCCACAAGCTTCGCCATACATTAGCAACTCGTCTCTATGATGCTACCAAATCACAGGTTTTGGTCAGCCACCAGCTGGGACATGCTAGCACCCAAGTTACAGACTTATATACGCATATCGTTAATGATGAGCAAAAAAATGCCTTGGATAGTTTATAAAACTACATAACGTAAATTATGTAATATATTAGTTTTAAAAAGAGCGATAGATTTTTTGAATGTCTACCGCTCTTTTATACTTTCTATAAAAATTCGATCCAATAATTACGGTGTGGCTCAATAATGACTGGTTTTCCCCAAAATGATTTTAGATAGGCCAGATTTGCAGGGGTGACCGGTCTTTTTTCACCATTGTACTTCTCTGCACTCTCTTCTGTTAAAAAGCATTTAACAGCTTCATATGGCGTACCATCGCTCGCTATTCGATCAATCCCTAAATAAGCAATTTCATCACCGGCCTTCGGAAAATCTGTAAATAGTTTACCAATAAAATAAACCGTCTTATCTTTCATTAATTCATAAGCTTTACTATTTTCCAATCTGTTATTCGCTGCAGCGTACATAATACAAAAGCTGTCCACGATATCTTTCAAATGCATTAATTCTTCTTTGCTAACGATTATTTCCTCAGGAGCAAGACCTCCAATGATTAAGTTTTCATAATGAGGTTGCTGGATGACGTTATCTAAAGCCATTCCTAATGGTAGTTGGACAGCTTGATAGCCTAATGGTTCTAGCTCCTGTTTTTTCTGGTCAACATGTTCTTGTGTAATACTGACATACAAATCATAAGGACTTGAAGATTGTTGTTTGCTAAAAAAAGCCACTACTATACGATCTAACTGTTCAAATAGACCAAGATTTTCAACTGGAATTTTCATCATCGAATATAATCCCCTTTTGTGTTCAGATTTCCTCTATATTGTACTCTCATAGTATTTAAATATCAAGTTTAAGATAAAAGATATCCATGTTAAATGGATATCTTTTACTTTATTCCACCACTGCTTCAGCAATTTCTTCTGCAGTGATACCTGCGAAGTAACGACCTAGGTTAATGGTTTGAAGGGCTTTGAGGACGTCTTCACGTTCGTATTTGACACCACGAAGAACGTCTTCTACTGCTGCAACATCTTCGATACCAAAGAAGTCACCGTAAATCTTGATATCTTGAATTTTTGATTCAATGACGTTAGCGAAGATTTCAACCTTACCGCTTGGGAATTTGGTGCCACGACGGACATTGTATTCAGGAGACTTTCCATAGTTCCAATCCCAGGTACCGAACTTGGTTTCCTTGATACGATTGATTTCAGCCAATTCTTCATCCGAGAAGACATATTCTGTCATCTCAGGGTATTCTTTCTTCATGTAGTCCAAAAGCAAGTCACGGAACTCTTCAACCGTGATTTTTTCTGGCAATTCATCGATGATATTAGTGACACGAGCACGAACCGATTTAACCCCTTTAGACTCAAACTTGTCTTTTGATACCTTGAGAGCGTTGGCAAGGACAGACAAATCAACATCAAAAAGAAGACAACCATGGTGCATGATCCGACCATTAATGTAAGCTTGGGCATTTCCACAGAATTTCTTACCATCAATTTCCAAATCGTTACGACCCGTGAATTCAGCCTTCACTCCAAGCTGAGCCAAGGTGTTGATCACAGGAGTAGAAAAACTCTTGAAGTCAAAGGCTTTGTTTTCATCTTCTTTTGAAATGATGGTGTAGTTGAGGTTGTTCAAATCATGATAAACAGCCCCACCACCACTGATCCGGCGAACCACTTCAATCCCATGCTCCCGAACATAGTCACGGTTGATTTCTTCGATGGTATTTTGGTGACGACCAACGATAATCGAAGGTTTGTTAATCCAAAGAAGGAAGATTTGATCCTCATCTAACAGATGCTTAAAAGCATACTCTTCTAAAGCAATATTAAAAGCAGTATCATTTGAATAATTAATAATGTATTTCATAAGATTCCTTTATATACGATAGAGACTGGTCCAGCATTTGCTGTCCAGCCATTCTATCATTTCAAATATTATTTCTTCTTAGGTGAGTGAACAGCCAAGCCGAGTACATCCGCAAAGGCTTCGTACATCACTTCTGAGAAGGTTGGGTGACCATGAATAGTCTTGAGCATTTCTTCCACAGTGATTTCCATCTCAATGATAGTAGAAGCTTCGTTGATCAATTCAGCAGCAGCTGGACCAATGATATGCACTCCAAGAACTTCACCGTATTTCTTGTCTGCAATGACTTTAACGAATCCTTGAGCCGCATCTGATGCAATGGCACGACCATTAGCCGCAAAGTTAAACTTACCGATTTGAACATCGTATTTCTCACGAGCTTGTTCTTCGGTCAAACCAACAGCCGCAACTTCTGGAAGGGTGTAGATAGCTGCAGGTGTCAAATTCAATTTGGCAACAGCATGATTTCCCTTAAGGGCATTTTCAGCGGCAACTTCACCCATACGGAAGGCAGCGTGGGCCAACATCTTAGTACCGTTGATGTCACCTGGCGCATAGATACCTGGAACAGATGTTTCCATGTATTCATTGACCTTGATCCGTCCACGATCCAATTCAAATTCAACATCTCCGATACCTTCAAGGTCTGGAACACGTCCGATTGATAGAAGAGCTTTGTTGGCGATAATATCGTCTTTTCCTTCAACCTTGATGCGAAGTTTGCCATCTTCTTCAATGATTTCTTGCAATTTCGTATCCGTCAAGATGGTCATACCCTTACGTTCAAGGATCAAGCGAAGGTTCTTAGATACTTCCACATCCATAGCTGGAACAATGCGGTCCATCATTTCGATAACAGTAACTTTTGAACCGAAGGTCATGAAGGCTTGTCCAAGTTCGATACCGACAACCCCACCACCAATGATAACAAGGCTTTCTGGTACTTCGTTCATTTCAAGAATGTCATCACTAGTCATCACAAGTGAAGATTCCATACCTGGAACGTTAATCTTGCTGACTTTAGAACCACCAGCAAGGATGATTTTCTTCGTTTCAAGCAATTCTGAGCCATTTACCAAGACATTCTTATCTTTCGTAATGGTACCGATACCCTTATGAACATCCACTCCGTAGCTACGAAGAAGTCCAGCAACACCACCAACCAAGGTATTTACGACCTTGTTCTTGGTTTCAAGAACCTTATCCATATCTACTGAGAAACTTGGATTTTCAATGATAATACCACGGTTTGCCGCATGACCAATATTTTCAATGATTTCAGCGTTGTGGAGGTAAGTCTTAGTTGGGATACATCCGCGGTTCAAGCATGTTCCACCAAGTTCAGATTTCTCAACAAGAGCAACCTTACCACCTAATTGAGCTGCCTTAATAGCAGATACGTAACCAGCAGGACCACCACCGATTACTACGATATCATAAGCGTCATCGCTCTTATTGTCATCGTTTGAAGCACTTGCTGCAGTTGGTGCTGGACTCGTTTCTGGTGCTGCTGCTCCAGCGGTTGGGATGTTTTCCCCTTCTTCACCAAGATAACCGATTACTTCTGTTACAGGAACAGTTTCTCCATCCCCTTTCAGGATAGCAATCAAGTAACCGTCTTCTTCCGCTTCCAACTCCATGCTGACTTTGTCTGTCATGATTTCAAGGAGCACTTCTCCTTCTTTTACAAATTCGCCGACTTTTTTATTCCACTGGACGATTTGTCCTTCGGTCATATCTACGCCGGCTTTTGGCATAATTACTTCTAAGGCCATTTTATTTCCCTCTTTTTCTTGTTTCTATTCTCTCTCGTTGATTAGACCAACATTGAAATCGGGTCTTCAATCAAGGCTTTCAAGTCTTTCATGAATTTGGCACCAGCCATACCATCGACAACGCGGTGGTCAACGGTCAAGCCCAAGCTCATGATTGGACGAATGACAATTTCACCATTTAAAACAACTGGTTTTTCAACCGTTGCACTAACTCCAAGGATGGCAGAGTTTGGTTGGTTGATAATCGGTCCAAATGATTGAACGCCAAACATTCCTAAGTTACTAATGGTAAAGGTTGAGTTTTGCAATTCACTTGGAGCAAGCTTACCATCCAAGGTACGTCCGATAACGTCCTTGAAGGCTACCACCAACTCTGATAAAGTCATCTTTTCTGCGTTATAGACAACCGGTGTCATCAGCCCATTATCCATCCCAACTGCCATCGCCAAGTTGACATAGTTGTGAGTGATGATGGTTTTGCCATCTTCTGTCAATGACGCATTGATGTATGGGTGTTTCATCAAGGTCTTAACCACTGCTAGAGAAAGCAAATCTGTTACAGTGACTTTCTTGCCAGTGGCTTCCATGATTGGATCCAATACCTTCTTACGAAGGGCCAACATTTGAGACATATCAACGTCATAGTTCAAAGTAAAGGTTGGTGCTGTCAAGTAAGATTCCACCATCCGTTGAGCGATCACCTTGCGCATTGGTGTCATCGGAATCCGCTCGATCTCACCATAAGGTGTCACATTATCTGGAGCTTCCTCCACCTTCTCGATTTCAGCAGGTGACTTAATGGTCTCATTCTCAATATTTTCAGGAAGGAAAGCAAGGACGTCCTTCTTCATGATCTTGCCACGATGACCAGTTCCTTGAATCTCTTGCCAAGCAATATTGTGTTCTAAAGCAATTCGTTTTGCAAGTGGTGAAATGCGAACCACATTTGTGTCTTTATAGGTTTCCACGTCTTCTTTGTGGACACGACCGTTTGCGCCTGAACCAGAAACATCATAGAGGTTGATCCCTAGATCATCCGCTAATTTTCTAGCCGCAGGAGTCGCTCTTAGCTTATCATCAGCCATGACCTCTCCTATTCTATTATAAGATACTAAGGGCGTCAAAAGTCTCAGTGAAAATAGGAAACTTGACGAAGAAACTTTAGTTTCTAGGAAAGTTTATCTTTTTCACCCAGACTTTAGCCCGAGTTCAATTTTATGATGCAAAGGGCGTTTAAAAGCGACCGAAAAATAGGAAATCAACGCAGACTTCGATGAAGTCAAGGAGATTTATCTTTTTTCCGAGCTTTTAACCCGTGCTCTAATCTAAGATATCAAGGACGTAGAGGACAAAGAAAAAATAGGAGATTGACGCTGTGTTCGATGAACACAAGGAAATCTATCTTTTTTTCACAGTCCTCCGTCCGGATTCAGTTATAAGATACTAGGGCGTCAAAAGTCAAAGTGAAAATAGGAAACTTGACGAAGAAACTTT
>NZ_KV812784.1:621028-700080 GCF_001813505.1 Streptococcus sp. HMSC061E03 | reverse complement strand
TTTTTCACCCAGACTTTAGCCCGAGTTCAATTCTACAAGCAACTTGGATATAACACGTATATCAAGTTGCTACGGTTGCCGTTATCAGGCTGTCAACCTAGTAGACTTACTAATTCATTCGTCGAATAGAATCGATTCGACTCTCTCATGTCGCATTTTATCTATTTCAAAATGAAAGATAAAACCACGAATATATTACATAATTTATGTTATGTATTATTCTTTATTGTACGTTTTACGAATAGCATCTTTGATGCTTTCAACTGTTGGAATCATTGCATTTTCAAGGTTTTGTGCGTAAGGCATTGGCACATCTTCCCCCGCACAACGGCGGATTGGTGCATCCAAGTAATCAAATGCTTCTGATTCAGAAATAATAGCTGAAATTTCACCAATATAGCCACTTGTTTTGTGGGCATCATTGACAAGGACTACTTTTCCTGTCTTCTTGACAGAATTAATGATGATCTCTTTATCAAGTGGAACCAAGGTACGTGGGTCTACTACTTCTACTGAGATCCCTTCTTCTGCTAATTCTTCAGCAGCTTGCATCACGCGACGAAGCATTTTTCCGTAGGTTACGACAGTGATGTCAGTTCCTTCACGTTTGATTTCTCCGACACCAAGTGGAATCGTGTAGTCTGGATCAACTGGCACTTCCCCTTTTTGGTTGAATTCTGATTTATATTCAAGAATGATAACGGGGTTGTTGTCGCGAATAGAAGACTTAAGCAGTCCCTTCATATCCGCTGGCGTACCAGGAGCAACAACTTTCAAACCAGGAATATGAGTAAACCATGATTCTAACGATTGGGAGTGTTGGGCTGCAGAACCAACTCCATTCCCAGCAGCACAGCGAATAGTCATCGGCACTTGACCTTTACCACCAAACATGTAGCGAGTTTTAGCAGCTTGGTTGACAATAGCATCCATGGCAATCACTGAGAAATCCATGAAGGTCATATCAACGATTGGGCGAAGTCCGGTCATGGCTGCACCAGCTGCTGCTCCTGAAATCGCAGCCTCAGAAATCGGACAGTCACGAACACGTTCTGGACCGAATTCCTCCAGCATCCCTACAGAAGTACCGAAGTCTCCACCGAACACTCCGACATCTTCTCCCATCAACAATACATTTTCGTCGCGACGCATTTCCTCAGACATAGCAAGGATAATGGTATCGCGGAAAGACATTAATTTAGTTTCCATAATTCTCTACTCCCCCTTAGTCTGCGTAAATATCTTCGAAAGCTGATTCGAGTGGAGGGAATGGGCTTTCTTCCGCAAATTTCACTGAAGCTTCAACTGCTTCTTTTACTTCTTCTTGGATCTGATCCAATTCTTCTGCGCTCGCAATCTCATTTTCAAGGAGATACTTGCGAAGGTTTTCGATTGGATCTTTCTTCTTCCACTCTTCGACTTCTTCACGGGTCCGGTATTTACCAGGGTCTGAAGATGAGTGACCAAGCCAACGATAGGTGACACTCTCGATCAAGACAGGGCCTTTACCAGAGCGGACGTGATCGACTGCCTTCTTAAATCCTTCATAGACATCAATAACGTTGTTCCCATCAGGAATAAACATTCCAGGAATGCCATAAGCAGCACTACGCTCATGAATATGCTGGACATTGGTCATTTTCTTAATGTCAGCAGAGATTCCATAACCGTTATTGATACAGTAGAAAATAACTGGGAGGTTCCAGATGGAAGCCATATTGACCGCTTCGTGGAAGACACCTTCATTGGTTGCACCATCGCCAAAGAAGCAGACGACAATCTTACCAGTCTTTTTCATTTGTTGAGTAAGGGCAGCACCTACTGCAATTCCCATACCACCACCGACGATCCCGTTAGCACCAAGGTTACCGGCATCCAGGTCAGCGATATGCATGGAGCCACCTTTCCCCTTACAAGTACCCGTATACTTACCAAGGATCTCAGCCATCATGCCATTCAAATCGATTCCCTTAGCAATGGCTTGTCCGTGTCCACGGTGATTAGATGTCAGCAAATCATCATCGTTTAAAGCCAACATAGCTCCAACGTTAGCCGCTTCTTCCCCAACAGAAAAGTGCGTCATTCCTGGCACTTTCCCTTTTTTTACTAACTGTGCAATTTTTAAGTCCATGCGACGGATTTCTTCCATTTTACGGAACATTTCCAATAAGAGACTTTTATCTAATGTTGCCATCATTTCGCCTTTCTTAGCATTTATTCATTCTCTTTCATTCTAGCCAAAAATGAAAGCACTGTCAAAAATAATGCTCAAATGATTTCACAAACTATATACCTTGGAGGAAGGTTTTATAAGCATTTTCAACTTAAAATAAACTATTTCACAAACTTTTCTTTCATGAGATTGCATTAAAATATAAAAAACCGATAGGATCCTATCCTACCGGTCGTTATCTTATGATTGGCGTTGACCAAAGTCATGAATCATTTGTTCTAATTCCTCACGACTTGGCGTTGTTAACATGTAAAGGTAGTCCCCTTGAAGCTCTGCAAAGGCAGCAGGCATATCTTTCTTCACTCGGAATTGATCATGGTATTTAGCCAAAACTTCTTCCTCTGACAGAGCATAGGCTGCATTGGCACGACGAGAGGTCGCCAAGCAATAAAGGGGCTCAAACTCAGAAGCTGGGAAGGGTTCCCCTGCTACAATAGCAGCATAACCACGGTACAAATCAATCGAGTGAGCATAGTTGTAGACGTCGATGGTAAAGCCACCCGCAGGGCGATTATTGTACTCGATCGCAATATAGTCATCCCCATCGCGGAAGAACTCAATATGGAAGAAACGTTCTTTCATACCAAAGGCTTTGACAATGGCTTCCCCGTATTGACGCAATTTTGGATCCATCTCTTTAAGAACATAATAAGAGTTGTCCATCTTGTAGAGCATCAAATCGAGTGGCGTATAGGCATAGTCGAAGGTCGTTGAAAAAACAATGTTGCCGTCACGATCCACTAGACCATCAAAGGTACAAATCTCGCTAGAAGTGACAAATTTCTCAAAGAAGTACTCTGTGTGGCCATCCCATTCTGCCTTGAAATGGTCCACATCTTCTGGCGTTTCGATCTTGAAGGTCGCTGCTGCTCCTACCCCATTGTCAGGCTTAGCAATCAATGGTAACCCAATCTTCTTCACGGCCTTATCAATGTCTTTTTCTGTTTTAACTACTGCACCAGGTACGACTGGGACTCCAGCCTTCTTGAAGAGTTTCTTCATTTCTGATTTGAACTTGGTTTTCTTCAGATCTTTTGGCTTAGCCCCGAAGACATTGAATTGCTCCCGAAGCGCCGCATCCAATTCCAACCAATACTCATTGTGGGATTCGATACGATCAATTGGGCCATGTTTGTAAAAGAGAAAGGCTACTGCACGCTTCACTTCATCCAGATTTTCCAAGTTTTCAACACGGAAATATTCTGTTAAGCTGTTGCGCAAAGGCTCATCTAACTGTTCATATGGCTCTTGACCAATTCCCAAGACAGTGATCCCTTTATTAGCCAGTTCGATGGTAAATTGTTGGAAGTTTTGTGGGTAATATGGTGAAATAACGATATAATTCATTGAGGTCTCCTCCCTTTTTACTTATAGATACATTTGGCCTAGGAAATATGGCATTTGTTTGCGCCACCATTCCCAATCGTGGGCGACATCATGTCCCCATTCAGCGAACCATGCAGGAATATTTTTGTGATCAAAGGCTTCTTTCAGTTTGTAGAAAGATGGAAGTCCATCTTGTTCCCAAGCCCCTAAACCAGTACAAACAACGATTTCAGCCTGACGGTAACGATCGATAAACCAGCCATCGTTTTGGTTCCAAATATAATCAGATGGCGAGTTTTGGTAAATTGCTTCATCGCCTCCAAAGTCACCAACAAAGAAACGAGCGTCATAGACACCACTCAAGGCAATCACTTTGTTAAAGACATCTGGATGTTGCAAGAAGAAGTTGAGCGCGTGGTAGGCTCCCATAGAGCAACCAGTTGTCATCATCGGATCAAACCAGCCTGTTTTGTGTTTGATAAAAGGAATGGCTTCTTCAATCACATAGCGTTCATAAGCTCGGTGCATTTCTGCTCGATCGTGAGGATTCTTCCAATTACAAAGCCAGCTATCACTATCCACACTCGAAAGGGTGAAGAATTGAACCCGTCCTTCTTCGATAAACTGAGCACAAGCATCAATCATACCAAAGTCATAGTACTCGTTATGGCTTCCACCTGATGAAGCGAAGACCACAACAGGAATTCCTGCATGTCCATAGCGGTTCAGATACATTTCACGGTTGAGTTGGCCACTCCAGTGGCTTAAATGTTCAATATTCATAAGTTCCCTCTTTCCTTTATTTCTTCAATTTACAGTCTATTAATCCCATTTTTCTGCCAAAAAGCGAAGGCATTCTGGTAAATGTTCGGCCCATGCTTCTTCGTGGTGAATAGCCCCAGATTGAATCCGAATGGCAATATTTTCCAAAGCCCCCCCTTGTTGAATGACGTCGTGATAGTAACGAAGGGATGAATCGATATAGGCTTGCTTGATGTTTCCTGCCATCAAAGTTTTATCCGTATCATCCGCCTCTTCAGTCCCCACATAAATGTATATCCGTTGGTCTGAGTATAATTTTTTACGTTCAATATAATGATTGAAGGCATCTTGGTGCAACCAGTTAGCGGAGGAGAAGACTCCCAGACAACCGATTTGATCTTGGTACTCTAAACCCAAAAATTGGGTAATATTCCCACCCAAGGAAGATCCAATCATGGCCGTATGTTCTCTGTCAGCAAGAGTCCGGTATTCTTGGTCAATGAAAGGTTTGACCACTTCCATAACGAACTCTCCGTACTCAACGCCCTTGCCACCAAATTGCATTCCGGGAATATTGGACTCCTTGTACTTCCATGCAGAATATTCGTTCATACGTTGGAAACCGTCGTTATCAATCGCAACGACAATCATTCGGCTAATATCAGGATTCCGCTTAATGGCTGGAATCACCTTCCAGGAATGACCTGCAAAAGCTTCCTTGCTATAGAGAACATTCTGGCCATCATGAAAATAGACAACAGGATAGCGTCGATCGGTATCTGTTTCATAATTCTTAGGTAATAAGACCCGCACACGACGGAGTTTTCCGGTATAAGGCACTTTCAACTCGTGTGTCTTCATATCTAAATAAAAATAGGATTTGTTCATTGTCAGAAAACTCTCTATATTCTAAATTTTATTCATTATACCATTTTTAGAAGAAAAAGTCTGGATTTTCTCCAAACTTTTTCCTTTCTTGGGTTATTTTTCCATAAACTGAGCCAAATCTTGTAAAGAACGTTCGGCAATTTTCTCATACCGTTCCTTTTTATCCCGAATGCGTAGTCCTTCTAGCTCCTTGATAATCCCGAAGTTGACATTCATGGGTTGGAAATGTTTGCTATCGGCATGGGTGATATAGTGAGCTAGACTTCCGATAGCGGTCGTTTCTGGGAAAATCGCTGCTTCTTCCCCTTTGAAAAGGCGAGCTGCATTGATTCCAGCTACCAAACCTGAGGCAGCTGACTCAACATAGCCTTCTACCCCTGTCATTTGACCCGCAAAGAAGAGGTTTGGTTGTTTCTTCGAACGGTAGGTTTGTTCAAGCAAATTTGGAGAGTCCATGTAAGAATTGCGGTGCATGACTCCGTATCTGACAAACTCCGCATTTTCCAAACCTGGAATCATTTGGAAAACCCGTTTTTGCTCACCCCATTTAAGGTGAGTTTGGAAGCCAACGATATTATAGAGGCTGGCAGCCGCATTGTCTTGGCGCAATTGGACTACCGCATAAGGGGTTTTAAACTCCCCATCACGTGGACCTTTGTAATCATCTGGATACTCGAGCCCAACTGGCTTCATAGGGCCATAGAGCATGGTTTTGATGCCTCGTTTGGCCATGACTTCAATTGGCATACAACCTTCGAAATACTTTTCTTTTTCAAAAGAGTTGAGTGGAGCTTCTTCTGCATTGACCAAGGCCTCGTGGAAATCCATAAATTCTTGTTTGGTCATTGGGCAGTTGAGATACGCTGCTTCTCCCTTGTCATAGCGTGACTTGAGATAGACCTTGTCCATATCGACAGTATTGACATCGATGATTGGAGCTGCTGCATCATAGAAATAGAAACCATCGCCACCATTAAGGGCATGGATCTTTTCTGCCAAGGCATCGCTGGTTAGAGGCCCCGTTGCGACCACTGTGATGGCATCTGTCGGCAATTCAGTAATTTCATCACGAATGACTTCAATAAGAGGGTGTTGGGACACCTTCTCCGTCACCCGGCTAGCAAAACCTTCTCGGTCCACAGCAAGTGCTCCACCGGCTGGTACACGAGTCGCTTCCGCTGCTTCAAGGATGACAGAACCCAGACGGCGCATTTCTTCTTTGAGGAGCCCGACAGCATTGGTGAGAGAATCCCCACGAAGAGAGTTGGAACAAACTAGCTCAGCAAAGTTGTCTGTTTTATGTTGCGGAGTTGATTTAACTCCACGCATTTCATAAAGCTTGACCGGAATTCCCTGTTGGGCAATCTGGTAAGCTGCTTCCGAGCCAGCAAGGCCCGCACCGATCACATTGATATAAGATTGAGACATGACACTAATACCTCTTTGGGTATCAAAACACCCTGCTGGACTGTTTGACACCCACAAATCTTTCTAATTTTCTACTTGGTCCATTATACCAAAAAGCCAAGTAAAAAGACAGGGAAGCCTTTTCTTCCTGTCTTTTTACTATTTATTTATTGACACAACCAGGCAGCTAAGAGGGCAGATAGGATACTGAATAAGGACCCGATCAAGTAATACTCTGCAAAGGCTGGATTCTCCGAAATTTTATTGTAGCGGGCGATGGACTTGGCGGTAAAAACCAGACCGATCGAAGCGAATTGACCATAGATAAGACAGGCGCCAATCACCAAACGCTCTAAAAAGCCAATCATAGAACCAGCCCCAGTGATCGTATCCATTTTCTTCTTGCTGGTGGGTTGATACTTGGCAAACAGAATTTTAAAAGCAATATTGCTTGGCTTCCCAACTAGGAGGACATAAAAGATCAGATTTAAAGTGTCCAAGGGTAGATAGGTCGAACCATTCTTCGCTCCTAAAAGGACTAGACAGCTAATGATGCAGATATGCAAGATTTGATCCAAGGCAAAAGTCCAGGCGGTTGGTAATTTCAATTGCTTCTGCACGATCGGTTTTAAGAAATCTATTCCAGCATGAGTTAGTAAAATGACCAAGCAAATCCACCACAAGTCTAAATGAAAGAGCGAAACAATGAACAAAGGCAAAGCCACATACAGAATGTGAAGTCCGAGCACCTTCTTATCCTGATCCTTGCGATCCGCCATCTTCTGACTTTGAAAATAATAATCCGATAATAAATGACAAATCAACAAAAGGATCAAGTATGGATTCGTTACGATATTAGACAATCCGCTCATGGACTTCTCCTTTCTCTAAGCTTTGAATACAAGCTAGTGCTGTTGCTCGTCCACGTAAATAAACACGAATACTGCTACTCTTTAAGCGCTTGGACAGGGCACTTGGGTTAAGCCCTAGCGATTGGGCCAAATCCTGCTGGCTAAAGCTTTCACTATAGACAGATCTCTTTAGTAGATCGACCAGGATCTCTTCCTGACTCTCTCGCCAACCCGAACGTATGGCTTCTCCGGAAGCGATGAGCGCATTCACCACTAAATCCTGGCTGTCATGACCGCTCAAAAAATAGATCTGGGTGTTGCCATAATCATTTTTCTGATGGACCAGATTAATAGCTGCGCGTGCATTCCAATAGGCTGGTCCATCTGCACCGATACTTTGCAGGGGATCGATATCCGTTACAATCTCCCCGAGGCCAATGCCGAAACGAAGTTGAGTCGGCTTTAGTTCTGAACGCAGGGTATCAATGATTTGAAAAACCGGAGCATCCACTTTTAAAAGGGCCTGAAACTCATCGCCCAAAGTTAAGGTAAAAGCCGATGTTAGGCAGTCTTTAAAAAGCTCATTGATCTTTTGAAGCGTTTTTTCTAACTGTTTTTGCAGGTCAAAACGTTCTTGTACAATTTTGGAATCAATCACATCTGCAATCAAAGCAAGATACATAAGCCCACCTCCTTATGTCTATTATAACGAAAAAAACAAAAAATGTCTATTATAACAGACATTTATAAAAATTGCCGTTATAATAGACATTAAATTATTTGAAAGTTTATTTCACTTTTTCTTCTTCGTAGTCGCCATTGCTACATACGACTTGTTTGCCGCCACCACGAACTTTTTTCTCAACTAAGTAGTGGCCACATTTTGGACAATCCCGACCGATCGGCTTATCCCAAGAGGTAAATTCACACTCTGGGTAGCGATTGCATCCATAGAAGATACGGTTGCGCTTGGTTTTGCGTTCGATGATTTGTCCCTGATGACACTCAGGACACTCCACGCCGATTTCTTTGACAATGGCCTGAGTATGACGACAATCTGGGAAATTACTACAAGCATAGAACTTACCAAAACGTCCTAATTTAATCACCATCGGGCTTCCACAAACTTCACAATCAAAACCAGCTGGTTCGTCTTTAATTTGGATTTTTTCCATCTCTTCTTCAGCCTTTGCGACTTCCTTAGAGAATGGTTTGTAGAAGGCATCGATGACTTTTTGCCACTCTTCTTTTCCGAGTTCGACATCATCGAGTTTCCCTTCCATTTCTGCTGTGAAGGTTACATTGACAATATCTGGGAAGAATTCAACGATCAGTTTATTAACGATTTCCCCTAACTCTGTTGGTTCAAAGCGTTTGGCTACCAGCTTCACATAATAGCGTTTTTGAATGGTCTCAATCGTCGGAGCATAGGTTGAAGGACGACCAACCCCATTTTCTTCTAAGGTCTTAATCAAGGTCGCTTCAGAATATCGAGCAGGTGGTTGGGTAAAGTGTTGCTCAGGCTTGCTATTGACTTGCTTAACGATATCGCCTTCTACCATATCCGGCAACATCTTGTTCTTATCTGAGTCGTTATAAATAGCCAAATAACCATCAAACTTCACCTGGCTCCCGTTTGCCGTATACTGAACCCCATTTTGGCCTAAACGGACATTCATGGTATCAAAGACAGCTGCTGTCATTTGACTAGCTACAAAGCGGTTCCAAATCAAGGTGTAAAGTTTTAATTGGTCTTTGTCCAAGTATTTAGCAATGCTTTCAGGTGTATTGAAGACGCTGGATGGACGGATCGCTTCATGGGCATCTTGGGCACCAGAAGCATTCTTCACACGGCTTCCATGCTTGGAATATTTCTCACCAAAGCGATCCACGATAAAGTTAGCTGCCTCATTTTGCGCAACTGGACTGATTCGTGTAGAATCAGTACGCATATAGGTAATCAAACCTTGAACACCAGAGCCAATATTGATTCCTTCATACAACTGCTGGGCGACCATCATGGTCTTACGTGTACGGAAGTTGATCTTATTGGCAGCATCCATCTGCATGGAAGAGGTGGTGTATGGAAGTGGCGCATTCCGTCGACGTTCTTTCTTTTCCACCTTTTCAACGGTAAAATCTTTGCCATCAAAGCGTTCAAGAACAGCTTTCACCTCTTCATTGGTGTTGAGCTTCATCTTCTTGCCATCAATCCCATAGAAGCTGGCTTGGAATTGCTTGGTCCCTTTTTTAAAGACGCCATCAATGGTCCAATATTCTTCCGGTTTGAAATCATTAATTTCGTTTTCGCGATCAATGATTAATTTGAGAGCAACAGATTGCACGCGCCCTGCAGAAAGTCCTTTTTTGACCTTTTTCCAAAGAATAGGCGAGATAGAATACCCTACAATCCGGTCCAAGACACGACGTGCTTGTTGGGCATCGACCAAGTCCATATCGATTTGGCGCGGTTCTTTAAAGGCATTTTTGACTGCATCCTTGGTGATTTCGTTAAAGACCACACGGTTCTTTTCCTTAGCATCCAAGTTTAAAATATGAGCCAAATGCCAAGAAATAGCTTCTCCCTCGCGGTCCGGGTCACTTGCGAGAAAGACTTGTTTGGCTTTTTTAGCTTCTTTTTTCAAATCATTGATCAAGGGACCTTTTCCGCGAATATTGATATACTCCGGTTCATAGTTATTGTCGAAGTCGATCGACATGGTTGATTTTTTCAGGTCCCGAATATGGCCCACACTAGCCATGACTTTGTAGTTACGACCAAGGTATTTTTCGATTGTTTTGGCCTTCGCAGGAGACTCCACAATCACCAAATTTTTCTTGGTTGTACTACTTTTCCTTTTTGTTTTTGTTACCACGTTTTATCCCTCTGTATTGTATAAATCTCATTGAGTTTAATACATTTTAAGAAAGATGTCAACTAGGAACTTCTCCTATAGGAAAATCACAATTCGTATTTCAATTCATCAAGAATGTCCTGGCCTGATGTGACAAGCTTTGCGCCTTCTTGAATCAGATGATGGCAGCCTGCAGATTTTCCATCTAAAATATTTCCCGGAATAGCAAAAACGTCTCGTCCTTCTTCCATAGCACGCTCACAAGTAATCAAACTCCCTGAACGGAGTCGAGCTTCTGCCACAATCACAGCCTGACAGAGGCCTGCAATGATGCGATTTCGCTCAGGAAAATGAAACTTAAGTGGTGCCTGTCCTGGACCATACTCACTCAGGATAAGATGGTGTTCACCCATATGGGTCTGTAACCTCTGATTGCTTCTAGGATAAAAGACATCTAGCCCTGTTCCAATCACTCCGATGGTCTTACCACCATTTCGGATACTGGCATAATGAGCTGTCGCATCAATTCCCTTAGCAAGTCCGCTAACAATGACCAATTCATTCCCAAGTTCCTTAATAATCTTCTCTACAGAACGAACCCCTTCTCGCGTGGCCTCCCGAGCTCCAACGACTGCAATCTTCGGTCTGGTTAGCAGTTGCAAATCCCCTTGGTAAAAAAGGAGTACAGGAGGATTGTAGATCTGTAGCAATTCCTCAGGGTATTCAGGATCAAAAATGGATAAAGATGTGAACCGTTCAAACTCCTTGTGTAAATGGTCTTCATCCAGTTGCCGGTATTTGTCTACAAAATGAAGAATACTGCGACAGCGAGCGATCCTTGCTATCTCTTCTAAGCTTGGCAAGACTTGCTCTTTCCTACAGTAGTCCAAGACTCTCAAGACTTGCTCATTTGATAAACCGGCTTCTTTTAATTTAAAGATTTCAAATTTCTCCATGGTCACCTTCTACTTCCTCTCACTTATTTATTCGAAAAAGAAAAGAAAAAAGCCCTATTTCTAGAACTTTTTTTGATATGTCGAAGAATAAAAGTAAGATGCGGCACCAATCAAGTTGCTTTTATTATGGAAGCGAGCAGCTTGGATGGGCAAGGCCTCAAATTGTTTATGACCTTTTTGAGAGAGTAGCTCATGGTATTGTCGACTGATCTCATCGATCAATAGTGGTTGACTACTAATGCCCCCTCCAATCGTCACCTTCTCAAGCAGAAGTAAAGATTGAAGATTAAAAATCAGAATAGCAATATCATGACAATACTCCTGAAACAAGGATGTCAGCTCCTCATGGCCCCCTTGATCAAGAGCTTTGAAAACAGCAATACCATCTGTCTTTTCTAGTTTCAAGATGTGACTAGCCTTCTCAACAAATTGAACAGCTGAACCGGTGTTTTCCAAAAGATTGGAAATGCCTTGCAAAAAGAGTTCGCGATGAAAGCGGCGATTTTCTGGTGTTCTTTCTGCCTTATCAATAGACCGAATGTATTCTGTCAGTTGCCATCCTCTTAATAAATCACCATTCGAAAGAAGAGCGAGGCCGACTCCTGTCCCTAAGACCAAGGTCGCACCGCAAGGACAATCTTTTAGATTGCCAAGCCTTGCTTCCGCTAGACCAGCAGCTTCTCCATCATTAAGAACGGTGACGGGTACTTGAAATGTTTGTTGCAATCTACTAGCTAGAGGAATGCCTCGCAAATATGGAATTAGACCACCTCGAAAGACAAAGCCAAGGCTCTTTTGGATCTCACCAGGGCATGAAATGGCGATTCCCTCGATTTCTTCCCGTACAGGAGCAACGATTCCTTCTAATCCTTGCCAAAAGTCCTCAATCGTAGATGGTGTTGGGATCTTGTCTGTACGGATCAATTGATAGTCTGCATCCATCAGACCGTACTTTATAAAGGTCCCTCCGATATCGATGGTAAATAGCATAGCCTAATCCTCACACATTGATTTGACGGGTTCAAATGAACGCCGATGGATAGGGGTCACTCCCAGCTTGTCGAGGCCAGCCAGATGGTTAGCCGTCCCATAGCCAGCGTTCTGCGTAAAATCATAACCCGGATATTCGCAATCAAACTCTTCCATCATCTGATCCCGAGTCACCTTGGCTACGATGGATGCTGCAGCAATGGATAAGGAGTTGGCATCCCCTTTGATGATACTAGTTTGGGGAATAGGAAGATCCAACTTCATGGCATCAATCAAAAGATGCTGGGGTTGAGGCTCTAACTGACCAATGGCCTCCATCATGGCTAGCTTCGTAGCTTCATAGATATTAACCTGATCAATCACTTGATTGTCCTTGATGCCGATTCCGATCGCAATGGCGTTTTGGAGCACAGCCTCATAGATTTCTTTGTGTTTGGATTTTGGAATCTTTTTACTATCGTTGAGTCCCAGAATTTTACAAGCTTTCGGCAAGATCACGGCAGCTGCAACAACTGGACCCGCTAATGGGCCTCGCCCTACTTCATCAACACCTGCAATAAGATGAATCCCTTGAGCATAAAGTTCTTTCTCATAGGCTAGCATTTTTTCCAAACGCAAATCTTCGTCTACTTGTT
This sequence comes from Streptococcus sp. HMSC061E03, assembly GCF_001813505.1. NCBI lineage: Bacteria > Bacillati > Bacillota > Bacilli > Lactobacillales > Streptococcaceae > Streptococcus > Streptococcus sp. HMSC061E03. The sequence continues at coordinate 687,177 of NZ_KV812784.1, read as the reverse complement.
TTTGGAGTTCGCGTTTTCGTTTGCTGATAGCCGCTTGAACGCCCGCTCGACCATCAAGGATCAACTCTTCAAATAAGGGATGATCTAGCCTATCAATCGTTGACAAACACTCTTTGATTTCTTTAATCGTTGGCATCTACTTCACCTACACGATCAAGGGTATAGCGACCCAAACGACCATCACGTACATCCTTGACAAACAAACTGTAGAAGCGATCATAATCATCTCGGAAACCTAAGCGTTGAGTCATCTCCATAATGATTTCAGGCGCTTCCTGATCTAATTTCATTTGCTTATAGCGTTCTTGTAACTCTTTAGGGTAGTGCTCTTTAAAATAGTTGAGGCCAAAAATGGTCACTTCATCCATTGGAAGCAACTGGTCCTTAATTGCTCCTGTTAAGGCGAGCTTCAAGGCCACTTCTTCATCTTCAAATTTTGGCCAAAGAATCCCTGGGGTATCCAAGATTTCGAGGTCCTTATTGGTTTTCAACCACTGTTGCCCCTTGGTCACCCCTGGTTTATTTCCAACAACAGCAATCTTTTTCCCTGCTAAGCGGTTCATCAGCGTTGATTTACCAGCATTGGGAATCCCGATAATCATGGTCCGAAGGGTTTCAATTTGAATCCCTCGTTCCTTCTGACGGGCAATTTTATCGGCCATCAAAGACTTAGCAGCATCTGTAACCTTTTTAACCGTAGATTGCTCTTTAGAGTTAATAGCCAAAGTTTTGATCCCTTGTGACTCAAAATACTCCTGCCATTCTTTTGTAGCGACAGGATCTGCCAAGTCTACCTTGTTCAGAATCATCAGCTTAGGCTTATCACCAACAATTTTTGTTAACATAGGATTTTGACTTGATAGGGGTAAACGAGCATCTACCAGAACCGTCACAAAATCCACAAATTTTAAATTTTCTTGTACTTGTCTTCTAGCTTTGGACATGTGTCCAGGAAACCATTGTATAGTTGCCATGTTCTCCATTCCTTTCCAGTTCAATCTTTTCTATTATACCATGTTTTCTGAAATCACTGTGATTAAGAAAAATACTAAAAAAGAAGCTACCTAAGTAATTTCTATTTTATATTCTAGCGAATTTGCTCAAAATGCAAATGCACGGCGATATGATCACCATAGCCGCTCCGTTCCAAATCACGTTGCAAGCGATAAGAAATATAGTGTTCAGCAATGGTAATATAACCAGCACCAAGTAAACGGTGCTCAACCATTGACTGGATCATGCTGATCGTCGCACGTTCCACTTTAGCTTCTTCCAAATCCATCACAACTTTCTTGGTCACTTGCGCCAAGTTTTGGCGAAGATCATCCGTCAAGACATAAACTGTTTGTGCTGCCTTCAAAACAGCTTGATAGATTTTATCTGGGTCAAATTCTACAACTTCACCACTACGTTTAATGACTTCCATCTTATTCTCCTTGATCATCAATATACTTCTATTATCTTAATAAATAGGGGATTTGTCAAGAATCTAAGACATCAATAATCCGGACGAAGAACTCCCGTAATGATTTCTTTGGTCGCGTGGTAATCCCCATCCACTACAACCTTGATAATGCGCTTCGCTTCCTCAGCAGGAGCTGGCACTAATGGTAAACGAGTTGGCCCCGCTTCAAAGCCCATATAGTTTAAAACAGCTTTGACAGGAGCTGGACTCGGATAAGAAAAGAGAGCATTAACTTTAGGGATAAATTGACGTTGGATGGCTGCAGCTTTTTTTATATCGTTGTGCTCAATGGCTTGGAACATCTCATACATCTCATCTCCATTTGTATGAGAGGCTACTGAGATCACCCCATCAGCTCCAAGGTTCATAGCATGGAAAGCATCTCCATCTTCCCCTGTATAGACGAGAAATTCTTCGGGCTTGTGTTCAATCAAGTAGGCCATATTGGCAAGAGTTGTACACTCTTTAACCCCGATAATGTTTGGATGTTCTGCCAAACGAAGCATGGTTTCAGGGGTCATTTCCACTACCACACGCCCTGGAATATTGTAGATAATAATCGGAAGATTGGATGCATCCGCAATGGCTTTAAAGTGTTGATACATACCTTCTTGGGATGGTTTGTTATAGTAAGGAACGATAGCCAATCCTGCTGCAAAGCCACCAAAAGCATCCACTTCTTTAACGAACTCAATTGAGTCGCGGGTTTCATTGGTTCCGACACCAGCGATCAAAGGCACTCGACCATTGACAATCTTTTGAACGGCCTCAAAGAGTTGCAATTCCTCATCGTGGGTCAGAGTTGGACTTTCTGCAGTCGTTCCAGCTAAGAGTATCCCATCTGTATGATGAGCCAAGAGGTGCTCGATCAAGGCAGGAAGAGCGTCAAAATTAATGGTTCCATCTTCATGGAAGGGGGTGATAAATGCAGTGATGATTTTACAATCTTTTAAATCATTATAAGACATAGAAAAACCTTTCTCTATATAAGAAAGAGGCTGGGGCTTGCTTGCCTTTGCCTCATGATCTGTTCATAAAACAAGTTGATTCGCTAGTTAGCTGATGAAGAAATCAAACTCTTCGAGTTACTGATTTCTGTTTTTCTCCCTATTTCAACTCAAATTTCAATTCAGCTGTTGGTCGTACGAGTCCACGTTCATGAAGGGTTTCTGCGATTTGGACTGAGTTCCAAGCAGCTCCTTTAAGGAGGTTATCTGAAACCACCCACATGTGGATCCCTTTTTCAGCATCCAAGTCTTTACGAATCCGTCCAACGAAAGTATCGCGTGAACCGACCGCATTAACGGCTTGTGGGTAGATTTGGTGAGCAACATCGTCTTCAAGGACTGCACCTGGGAATTCTGCAATTGCAACTTTCACTTCGTCAATTGGTGCCACTTCTTTTGTTTCAATGTAGACTGACTCTGAGTGAGCTGACAAGACTGGAATCCGCACACAAGTTGCTGACACGGCAATGCTATCGTCTTCCATAATTTTCTTAGTCTCGTTTGTCATCTTCATTTCTTCGTAAGTATAGTCATTTTCTGTGAAGACGTCAATTTGTGGAAGAGCGTTGAAAGCAATTGGGTAATGTTTTTTATCACCACCTGAAGGCAAGATTTCAGCTTTGACATCGCGTGGGTTGACCCCATCATTCAAGACTTCCTTCAACTCACGTTGGGTTTCAAGAATAGCTCCCATACCGGCACCTGAAACAGCTTGGTAAGTAGATACGATGATACGGTCCAAGCCCCATTTTTGACGAACTGGCTCAAGAGCGACCATCATTTGGATTGTTGAACAGTTTGGACAAGAGATGATTCCGTTGTGAGCATCAAGAGCATGTGCATTCACTTCAGGAACTACCAATGGGACATCCGGATTTTGACGGAAATAAGAAGTGTTATCAACCACTACTGCGCCTGCTTTTACCGCATAAGGTGCATATTTGGCAGATGTTGAACCACCAGCTGAGAAGAGAGCAATATTAACCCCTTCAAAAGCATCTTCAGTCGTTTCCTCGATGGTCACATCTTGCCCTTTAAATTGCAAGACTTTTCCTGCAGAACGTGCAGACGCAAGGTAGCGAATCTTATCGATTGGAAGAGTAGATTCTTCCAACATTTTGATCATTTGAACACCAACGGCACCTGTAGCACCGACAACAGCAACTGTGTATCCCATAGTAAATCCTCTTTCAAAATTTTCTAAAAATTGAGTATTTGTACCATTATACAATTTTTTGGCATAAATGAAAAGTACCAACAGCAGGAAAAAATCCTGATTCTAAGACCAGGATTGTTGATGGTTATTTATCATAAATAGCTCTTTAGTTCAGGTCATAGTTCAAGTCACTTAAATCTTTCTTACCTTGTGTTTCTTCAGCAAGAAATGGAACTTGATGGATCCCCTTTACACCTGCTACGATAGACGCCGGAAATGAAACAATTTCTTGATTGATGTGGCTGACATTACTGTTTACAATTCGCTTCGCTGCAGCAAGATCTTCATTTTCGTCAGCAATTTCCTTTTGCAAGGCCAAGAATTGGTTAGAAGACAAGAGCTCTGGATAGTTTTCACCGACTGCACGAATTTGTGCCAAGACATCGTTTTGATTGGTAATGACTTGGTTAGATTCTTGAATTGTTGCTCCTTGGCGTAAAGCAACTAAATCAGTGAAAATCCGTTGCTCATGTTTTGCATAGGCTTTGGCTACTTTTAGCATTTCCGAAATGGTATCATAGCGTTTTACAAGAACGATATCGACCGTTCTCTTTGATTCTTCAATGGTTACTAGATAGCGATTGAGGCGATTTCCTACACTAATAAACCAAATGGCCAATAGGACAAGAAATAATAGGATGATTCCAATAATGACGTTCATGATGCTTCTCCTTCAAAAATTGCTGTTATTTCTTTAATTAAAGCTAGTTCTCTGCATAATTTATGATATTCAGCTACCAAAGATAGTTGATCAATATCTTCTGGTTTTTGGGGCGTCGGAAAGATATAGCGATCGGTATACAAAGAAATAAATAGTTTCTTGTCTTTCAAAAATACACACATGGCATTTTGAGAAATTTGTCGATCAAACCATTCCAACATCTTAGGGGTGAGAAATTTACGGGCAGACAGTTCATCCGTGCAGTAGATATTGTAATTTTCGTTATTGCGAATATCCTCGGTTTCAATCTGAACTTCATCTCCTCTGGCTCCAGGATAAACCCCATTCACCTCCCTCTTAAAAAGAAATGATTTCTTGGTCGGAACCACCCGAAGATGACCAGAGAAATTGATCGGTAGACATAAAGAGAACACTTGTCCAAGGAAATCTGTAACTTCCACATGTTCCGTCCTCGTATGTCCATTAGACGTCCGATAACGAGTCTCCGTATGATGGGCATAGAGATTTGAAACTGTCAACTCTTTGTCATCATGAAATGATAGCTCTTTGAAACATAGAAAATCAGTCGACCGAGGACATAAATGCGAGAGAGCTTCAGAAGGGATGGAACCGTCCTCTTTGATCGAAGCCTTAGGAAAAACTTCCTTTAATACAGGCGACAGGATATCATCAAGATAGATCTCATCGTTCGAACGAATTCGATCCCCAAACAAGGCTTTTCGTTTTTTATATTGCGGCCAATAATACAAACCAACAACTAAAAGGATCAAAGGAATAGCTGCAAAACGCAATAAAATGAGAGATAGTATGGCGCAAATAATACCAAAAGATCGCAAAACATTCCACTGAAGATTGTTCTTCATCTGTTCTCGGATCAATCCGATGGCATCCTGAAATTGTTTGGAGTTTTCAAGCTCTTCAATTTTCTGTGAATAATCTGTAGATGCTGGATCATTAGAATGATAGAAATCTCCCAATCAACTCCACTCCTTTCTGACACGAGGCACTTTACTATATTATAACACCAACATAACTTTGTAGCAACTGTATTATAATAGTTTTCGGTTCTTTGAGGAAACAAAAAAATCCTGATCCGAAGACCAGGATTCGAGGCACCTTTCGGTGAGAACAGCAGGTTCACACAACTGTTCAAGGTCCGCTCCTGCGTTACAATTGAATGTAGACCTCCTCAGCGCAAAAGGCTCCTAAGAGCCAATCGACTCATCGCATAAATCTAGTTTACCATGGAGTTCTTCATCTGTCAAGAAACGGGAGCTTGTTTTCTTACAGGACATTCAAAAACTTTTCATTGCTCTTTCAAAGTTGACACAGGACCATTTAAGGTTTTTTGCATCCAGATTATATCATGCCATTTGTTAAACTTATAGCCAATCTTTGGGAAATGTGCGACTTGGACATAGCCCCGCTTTTCATGCATGGCAATGCTCGCTTCGTTCGGAACTGCGATACAAGCCAGAAAGCGTAAGTAGCCTCGTGCTTGCAACTTCTCTTCTAAGGCAGTATAAAGAGCCGATCCGATCCCTTGTCCACGCGCTTCTTTTGCTACATAAATAGACAATTCAGTGGTCCAATCATAGGCAGCGCGTGCATAATAGGTCGAGGCATAGGCATACCCCACAACTTTCCCATCCACTTCTGCAACCAAATAAGGAAATTGGGTCAGCGTTTTTGTGATGCGGCTTTCAAATTCCTGGACAGTCGGCACATCAACCTCAAAGGTAATGGCTGTCTCTGTTACATAAGGTTGGTAAATCGCTCGGATAGCTGCTGCATCGCTAAGCTGAACGGGTCGAATCATCATGGAAGCCTCCTAATTAGATTATACCTAGTATACCGATATGCCTTCTCACTGTCAATGAAGGACTAGCAGCAAGCAAAAAATCCTGGAATTGTATCCAGGATTTCCATTCTTCTTAAACCGTTTGACGTAATCCCATCATCCGGTAAAGAAATAAAGCACTCGGAGCTTTCAAAAAGCTCTTTTGCTTGGAATTTGTTGATTTTAGCACATAGTTAGGTTTGACTGTTTTGGTGACTGTCTTTGCTTGTTTAAGATTCAGACCCGTTTGTTTTTTATACGGTTGAACTTTCGACGGTTGATGGGGGACTTTCACGGCACTTACTTGAAGGGGGGGTTCTTTGACTTTCAAGGCTTGTCCAACTGGTTGTGAAGCAGGAGCAGATAGTCCTGCTTGAGCTGAATGAGAGAGTTGACTCATGGTTTGATTGTTTCTGACTTCGACATGGTTTAGGATACCTCCATTTAGATTGAGGTGATCAGTCACACCTATATCAAATGGCGCTACAAATACATTGTCCTCAATGGTGACATTTTTAATATCTCCATAGCGCGTTTCAACATCAATCGATCCACGATGCTTGTTGTAGATATCGCTCTTCGTCCCTGTACGCTCCAAGAGATTGTGGTGAACCCGAATTCCTTCTTCATTCAAATCAAAGTTATGGCCCTTAAAGACAGTCGTCAAGCGAATTCCAGCATCACCGATATTGTCTTTAATCCGATTGTAGGCAATTTCATGACCTTTTCCACCAAAGATCCCAACACCTCCAGCACGCCAACCAAGTTCAATCGTATTGTGCAAGAATTTATTATTTTCTGCTACTGCTGATTCTGTTCCATCTGCAATACTTGACCAGCTGGCTAGTCCGTCATCTCCATTTCCACGAATACTAGAATTGCGGACAATCGAATTCTTAGTCCCTTGGGCAAAGTTGACTCCGTCAGCCAGGTTGTTTCGCAAACGGACATTTTCTACTACTAGACCATCTGTGTACTTCATATCATTTTTTCCAGCATAATCGCCAATCCACATGCCGACTTCAAAATGTTCGGCCCAAATATCGTGAATATGAGAATTCTTCCCTGGCGTTCCAGAAATGGCCTTGTACTGAGCATTTTCACCATAGCGTGAACGAAGGTTAGAGGACAGATAGACATCGCTAAATTCAACATGGTTGTCTTGGTGAAGGAAGTCAAAACCACCGCCACCAGCTTGGTCGCTAGTGAAATGCAGTTGGGTATGCCAGATACCAGCTCCTGAAATCTTCATATCAGAAGCATCGATACCGACTTTTCGATTGAGATTAAATCGCCCAGCTGGGATATAGACATTCTTTCCGGTTTGTTTAGCTTCATAAATCGCATCATAGAGGGCCTGGCTGTCATCAGTATCATCGTTTGGCGTAGCTCCTTTAGAAACAATATTGATAGCATTATCCCCTTGAGCAATCGGGTCTGGAGCTTGCTCAAATTCCACAAAGTCAAGACCATAATGGACGTCGTCTGCTTTGTTTTTTACGAGTGAAACCACATCTCCTTTTTGAAGTTGAATGCCTGGAAGCAGGCTATGCACTTCGTCAAATTGGAAGCGGGCACGTGTATCAGCCTGTGCACTATCGTGTACACCTTTGTCATTCAAGTACTGCCAGTTAGACGTAGATGAAAGATCCAATTGTTGAACACTGTGACCATTCACCTGTACATCGAGTTGTCCACTTGCGCCATCTGGTACTGTGTAACGTACGGTTAAAGCATTGGCTGGTTCATTGACCTTAAAGGAGACACCATCTCCCTTTTCTTTTAAAGCGACATAAGTCTGATCAGAAGCTTCAATAGCTGTTGAGTGACTGTCTTGAGACTGTTCTACCTCTGCCTTTCCAAGGAGATTCCCTTTGTCTGCTTCATAACGGGTGTAAGGCATAGATGCGCCATATTGGCTGGTATCTACTTGAGAGCTTGCGGGATCAGAGGTTGTCGCTTCTTGCCCTTGTGTTTGGACTTGTGCCTGCTCTCCGGCTTGATCAGCTGCCACAGATTGTCCAGTCAAAAAACAAGCCCCCATGATCGCAATCACGACAGAAAAGACTCCAAGCTTAGACTTGCGAATGCCAAAAACGATATCTTTGTTTAAATGATTCATCACACATTTCTCCTTTTATTTTTTACAACGATTCTATCCTAATAAAAAATATCATGACAAACAAGGTGAATTGTGTGAATATTCTGTATCAATTTGTTGCAGATATGTTAACCTTTTTATGTAGTAATAAAAGTGAGCAAGAAAAAGAGGCTGAGAATCCTATCTCAAACCTCTTTTGATGACACGCGCTTATTCCGCTTTTTTATTTGAAAATTGGCTATTGTAGAGCTCATAGTAGAATCCTTTGTCTGCTAACAAGGATTGATGATTTCCTTGCTCGATGATTTGGCCATCTTTGAGGACAAGGATTTTATCTGCTTCTTGTATGGTAGACAAGCGGTGAGCAATGACAAAGCTAGTCCGCCCTTTCATCAAATTCTTCATCGCTTTTTGAATCAAGAGTTCTAAACGCGTATCGACAGAAGACGTTGCTTCATCCAAAATCAAGATTTTAGGATCCGCTAGGAGCGCACGCGCAATGGTTAGGAGTTGCTTTTGCCCTAGAGAAATATTGCTAGACTCCTGGTTCATTTCCATATTGTAACCACCAGGAAGCGTCCTGATAAAGTGATCGACATTGGCCGCCTTTGCGGCTTCCACAATTTCTTCATCCGTTGCCTCGAGATTACCAAAGCGAAGGTTTTCTTTGATGGTTCCCTCATATAACCAAGCATCCTGAAGCACCATTCCGAATTGTTTGCGGTAATCTTGGCGAGACAGATGGCGAATATCATGACCATCCACCGTAATCGATCCTGCAGTCACATCGTAAAAGCGCATGAGCAGATTAATCAAGGTTGTTTTCCCTGCTCCAGTTGGTCCGACAATGGCCACCATTTCACCTGGTTTGACTTCTAGGTTGAAATCACGAATCAAGGGTTTGTCTGCTACATATTGGAAATCCACGTTTTTAAAGCTGACTTGCCCTGTCAAATCTCCAGAGAGGGTTTCTGTCACATCTGCTACTTCATCTGGCTCATCCATGACTTGGAAAATCCGGTCTAGAGACGATTTGGCACTTTGTAGCTGTCCTGCCAATTGGGTCAAGTTTTGAATCGGTTGGTTGATCTGCCAAACATATTGAACGAAGGCCTGCATATTCCCGACAGTCAAACGACCTGCTAACACTTGCAAACCACCAAACAAAGCGATAATCAGATAAGTCAAATCTGATATCCCATTTAAAATCGGCATCATTAAGCCGGAAATGAAATTAGCCTTGAATCCTACTTTTTGAAGGTGATGGGTAATATCATGAAACTCTTCTTGGGAAGATTTTTCCCGGACGTAGAGCTTAAGGACATTAAAGCCTGTTAAATTTTCTTGCACAAAGCCGTTCATTGCCCCCAAAACATCTGCCTGCTCTTTAAAGTAAGGCTGAGATTTTTTCATGATAAATCGAGCACTGAAATAAGTGATCGGAATGGACAAGATGACCACTAGCCCTAGCTGGATGTTTAAGTATAAGACCATGCTGATGACAAAGAGCAAGGTAAAGATAGCATTAACGATTTGTAAGAAGGACTGTTGCAAGGCATTCGAGACGGTTTCGACATCGCTAGTAAAACGTCCTAGTAAATCTCCGAACTGATGCCGGTCAAAATAAGAAACAGGAATGTGATTGATTTTATGAGACAAATCATTTCGCATGTCCTGAACGGTCTTTTGAACAGCATTGGTCATGAAATAGTTGGAATAATAAGACCCCAACTCATAGAGGACCCCACGGAATAGATAGAGCGTCATAATGATCGCGATATAGGAGGTATTAAGACCAGCTCCTGCAAGGCCTTTTGCCATATCCATGAGATTTTTTGTCAACTCAGTAATGGCAAGTCCCAAAACAAAGGGTTCGACAACACTCATGACGACACTCAGGATTTTTAAGAAAATGGACAAGCAAACTTCCAAGCGATAGGCTCTCAAGTAAGTCCATAGTCTAGAAAAACTGTTTTGTTCTTGTTTCATCTGCTTCTCCTTTCTATTCCTCTGTTAATGACGGACTGTCGAGCTGCGAATTGGCAATTTCACGATAGATCTCATTGCTTTCCATCAATTCATCGTGAGTACCTCGACCGACGATCTCCCCTTGGTCCAAGACAATAATTTGATCCGCATCCATAATGGTTCCCACGCGTTGCGCTACGATCAAGACGGTCGCATCTCCTGTGACTTCTTTGAGACGCTTCCGCAAAGTGGCATCCGTCTTGTAGTCCAAGGCAGAGAAGGAATCATCAAAAATAAAGATATCGGGATCTTTGACAACCGCACGAGCGATAGACAAGCGTTGTTTTTGACCACCTGAAAGGTTGCTACCACCTTCTGCCAAATGCGTATCAAAGCGTTCCTCACGGCTGTCGATAAATTCCTTGGCTTGGGAAATTTCAGCCGCTTGTTCTAGCTCTCGTACAGAGGCATCTTCTTTCCCATAACGAAGGTTCTCAGCAATGGTTCCCGTAAAGAGCAAGGCCTTTTGCGGAATAAAACCAATCTTTTGGCGAAGGGCTTTCAGATTGTAGTCTCGAACATCCACACCATCGACCAAAATCTTCCCAAGTGTGACATCATAGAATCGAGGAATCAACTGCACAAGTGAAGATTTCCCAGAACCGGTCGAGCCGATAAAGGCGATCGTTTCTCCAGGTTTGGCCTGAAAGGAAATGTTGTGGAGAACCGGACTCTCCGTCTCACCTGGATAAGCAAAGGTGACATTGTCAAATTCCAAATAGCCACGAGATGCTGTTTCTGTTACACCATTCTCATTTGGATCGATCGAAATGGGCATATCCATGATTTCCTTGAGACGACGGCTAGAAACCGCAGTCCGAGGATACATGGTAAAGAGATTGGCTAAAAAGAGGAAAGATAAGAGCGCGTGGAAGCTATACTCAATAAAGGCAACCAGATCCCCAATTTTCAAACTACCGTCATGAAGAGGATCCAAAGCAAACCAGACAATCGCCACAATCATAGCAATGATGATCTGCACAAACAGGGGTTCTGTCAAACCAGTTAATTTGAACAATATATTCGAGTTTTCTGCGTAGACTTCATTTTCAGCCGCAAATTTCTCTTCTTGGAATTCTTCACGGGCAAAGGCACGAATCACACGAAGTCCAGTCAAATTTTCACGTGCAAACTGGTTGAGATGGTCGAGTGTCTTTTGTTGCTTCTCGGAAAGAGGACGTGTCTTAACTGCTACATACCAGACGACGACAGCAAGAAATGGTACAGATACCGCTACAATCCACGCTAAAGAAGGACTGGTTGTCAGAATCAAGAGAACACTGGAAACCATCATCAAGGGTGTGATGACCCCCATCTTCAACATAGAATCCGCAAACTGCATCAAAACAAAGGCATCCGAAGTCAAGCGAGTGACCAATGACGATACCCCAATTTGCTCATACTCGCGATGCGAGTACTCCTGTAACTTAGCATAGAGGTCATTGCGCATATCGCGGACCATGGTGGTCGTTAGTTGACCAACCGCGTAAGACAAGATAATCCGTCCCACAATCCCAAGCAAAATAATCGCAAACATGACCCAGCCCCAGAAATAAAGCCGATCCACATCACGCGGGTTAATCCCCTCATCAATCATGCGAGCTAGAATCGTTGGCAAGCCCAAATTGACAATAACAAACAGGACCGCCGAAAATAGATTCAGAGCTAGCCACTTGGGATACTTTTTCAAGTAAGACCAAATATATAGCATAGATGTTTCTCCTTTTCCATTAATAATAACCTTGATCACACAGAAAAGAGGGAGCGAGACGAAATCATTTTCAAAGAAAATCATTCCTGCCTCAGTCCCATCTGTAGTCTCATTTATTATATCAAACCAGTCATAAAAGTAAAGCGAAAGAGCAGGTTTCCCCGCTCTTCAGTCGCTTTATTTCGTGCGTTTGAGTTTAGCATTTTTAAGAAAAAGAAGATTCGCTTGGTCACTAGAACTTAACTTAGATAAATCAAATGTCAATTCATCACCTTTGATGTTGTATTTCAACTCCATATCACCATAAGAACGTTTTAATGATTTTTTCTTTTGATCAACTTTTAAATCCAATTTTATGGGCACTTCTTTACCAGCTATCTTCTGAATAATATTTAATTCCCCTTTTGAATCTTTAATCGTCAATTCAATGGTAACTTTCGCATCTTTCGACACTTCAGATTCTGAATCTTGCCCCATTAACTGATTAATATTCGTCTCCATTTTGTAGGTCCCATTATCACTTTTAGCACCACAAGCTACTAACAGAACAACTGCAAAAATAGCAACAATACCTAACATAATTCGTTTAACATTTTTCATAATCAATCTCCTAATGTATTTTATAATCAGATTTTACCATTATTTTAATACTAATTCAAGATATTTTAAATAAAGAAAAAAGCAGGTTTCCCCGCTCTTCAGTCGCTTTATTTTGTACGTTTGAGTTTAGCGTTTTTAAGAATCATAAGATCCCCTTGGTTGCTATTACTTAACTTAGAAAGATCAAATGTCAAATAGTCACCATCGACCTTATATGTAATCTTTTCTCCACTACCATCATTTGACGAGATTGTTTTCTCTTTTTGATTGATTTTGACATCATAAGATCGCTCATTCTTTTGACCAGCGACTTCACCCGCGATGCTGAGGGTTCCTTTAGAATCTTTGATCTTAATAGAAACTTCAAAATTAATAACGTCTCCAATAGACTCTAATTGACTACCCGATAAGCCCTGCTCTTCAAGAATCTTCTTGAGTTCAGTTTTTGTTGGTTTGTAGACATAAGTCCCATTATCACTTTTGGCACCACATGCCACCAAGAGGACTGCTGCAAAAACTGCAACGAAAGCTAAAAGAATACGTTTAATATTTTTCATAATCAATCTCCTAATGTACTTTATAATCAGATTTTACCATTATTCTAATTCTGATTCAAGATATTATAAAGAAGAAAAAGAGCAGATAACCTCTGCCCTTCTCTTGTATTATTTTGTACGCTTGAATTTAGCGTTTTTAAACATTTCCAAAGCGGCTGCGTGATCAGAACTTTTCTCTCCAGATAAATCAAAAGTGAATACATCGCCAGAAACTTTGTATTTAACCTTTTCACCTTCACCTGTTTTTGATTGAAGAGTTTTCTTTTGTTGGTCAACTTTCATATCAAATGATTGGTCAGTCTTTTGTCCCATCATTTCACCTTTAATTTTAAGGCTACCTGTTTTATCTTTAATGGTCACTGAAACTTCCAATTTAACATTGTCGATCAATGCATCTACACTTGAACTTGGAGCACCTTGTTCTTCAAGAATTTCCTTCACTTCAGTTTTTGATGGTTTGTAGACATAAGTCCCGTTATCACTTTTGGCACCACATGCCACCAAGAGGACTGCTGCAAAAACAGCTACTACAGCCAAAAGAATACGTTTAAAGTTTTTCATAACTTCTCCTTTTTAGTTAGATTCACCCTATTATATCAACAATTCATAAACACGGCAATGAAAGTTTATAAATGTCATATTCTTGTAATATTTCTTGTATCAACAAAGAAATAGAATAAGGCGGAATTTAAATCCCGCCATGATTGCTTATTTAACTTTTTTGAACTTAGCAATTTTCATGTAGTTATTAAACATGTCTGTGTCACCCATCAAAGAATTCTTCACATCCTTAATCGTTAACACATTTCCTGAAACTTGATAAGTAATTTCCGCTTTCCCATACTCATTTTTTGAGACAAGAGTTTTAGCTTTTTGGTCTACTTCCAAATCAATCACTTGATTTACATTTTGACCACCTGCATTGGTGTCTACTTTCATCTCACCTTTCTTATCATTGATTGTAATCGAAATAGTGAATGAGTAATTATCACCTATCAAAGATTGAAATTCACTTGGCATAATATCTTTGATCTCATCCTTAGTAGACTCAAACACGTAAGTCCCATTATCGCTTTTAGCGCCACAAGCTACCAAAAGGACGGCTGCAAAGACAGCTACAAAAGCTAATAAAAGACGTTTAAAATTTTTCATCATCTTCTCCTTTTATGATATAATTTAAAGCCATTATAGCAACAAATCAGAAACATCTCAAGGGCATAAAGTAATTGTAAAATCATTGTAACATCATTAAAACTGCACTATTTAGTAGGTTTAGAGAAAATAAAGAGAGCTACACATGTTAGCTTTATAAAAGCCCTCTATTCACATTCTATCATCATTATTTTCAACGACAAAAAAACCGAGGTCTAAACCTCGGTTTTCATTTTGATTGGAAACTCTATTATTTAAGAGTAACTGAAGCGTCGTTGCTTTAGTTGTTCTCACACAGCTATTTTTTACTTGGTTTCTTTACTTGGCGGGATTGTGGCGGGATTTGCAATTAATCCCAGCTCTCCTAATGCCTCTGTTATCTCAGCACCACCAGTAACAACTTGTCTATCATAGAAATGAGAATAGGTGTTTAGTGTTGTAGCCTTGTCTGTTCTTCCTGAGCGGGCCGATACATACAAAACATCTTTTTTTAGAACGTTTATCATAAATGAATCATGACTATGACGTAGACCTTTCCCAGTAATAACCGGAACCTTTGCCACTAGTGCATGCCTTTTTAACATTCGACTTAAGGTAGATTTGTTCATGGGAGAGTTAAACCGTGCTAATACGAAATTATCTTCTCTATTATACACTTGTACAGTTCTCCAATTTTTCAACACTTTAACAGTTTCGTCATCTATTTCTAAGAAACGCATTCCTGCCCTAGTTTTTGTCTGCTCTTTTCGAACGTATTTCCCATTCCCTTGATATTCGAGGGTAGACTGAATATGAATAACCTTATTTTTAAGATCTATGTCTGACCACTTTAAACTAAGACCCTCAGAGACTCGCATCCCCGTCATAAAATAGAGCCAGATAGTCGTATAAAACTGCCTCTCTTCATAAACTGTCTGATCAAAAGTTTTTAAAACCTTATCAAGTTCCTCTACAGTCCAAAATTCAGTTTTCGGTTTTTCTCCTTTAGGATTGTCTAACTTTCGACAAGGATTATTCTCGATGTATTCCAAGCGTTCTGCATAATTTAAGCACTTCTTCAGTTTACACCAAAGTCCTTTTGCGTAGTTTGGAGAGTAGTCTTCCATTAAAGATAATCTAAAATCCTCGCATTCCCGAATATTGATTTCAGACAGTTTCTTGTCAGCAAAAACCTCAATAAAAGTCTTATACTGAGGATAAGCAGTTTGATAGGTTACGGACTGAACAGTTTTCTTATAATAAGGCAAATAAACATCTTCCATAAATTTTGAAAATGGAATATCTAATTGTGGCCTATTTGCACTGGCACTAGCTATTTTAGCATTGTATTCAGTTCTTATCCTACAGACTTCGTCAAAGGCTTGCTTTTCTGTTTTAAAATCAATTCCAAATTGATCTTTATAAGATTTAACCCTAAACCTCTTTCGGTCACCCGTAGAAGGATCTACACTGAATTCAACTTCATAGTAAATTTTTCCTTTCTTATTTCGACTTACGCATTTATATTTTTTACTCATTTTGTTCCTTTCTTTCAGAAAGCAACTTAAAGCCGAGTAATTCTTCTACAATATACGTAGGAGCTAAATTAAGACGAGAATTATCAAATGGTGATTTACTTAATTCTACCACATTATTCGATAAAGCTCTAGATTCTTCAAATTGTCGAACAGCAATTAACTTTGCTTGTCTTATAATATCCCGTGCCGTATGTTCAGGAAAACCTAATTTCATTAATTCTGTATGATTTATTGTTTGCATTATCTCTTCCTTCTAATTCTTAATTACAGAGATTTCCATCTTTTGATAAGGCTTATAATAGTTCAACAAATTAGATCATTAACCAAAAGCCTTAAACTACTTTTCTTTAAAATAATTGTACATCGCATAATAGTCAAATTCCATCTTAATGCCAGTTCTTCCATTACGATTTTTTAAAACCACTAACTCAATCTCTCGTGGATTTCTCGATTTAGCTTCATTAACATCAAAGTGTTCTCGTCCAGTACCTTTAAGTTGAAGTCCAATTAAAACATCACTAGAGTATTCGATGGCTCCACTTTCCTTGAAAGACTGCATACTTACAATAGATTTGTAGTTTTCTCTATTAAAAGAAGAGATAGCGATCACTGGTGTTTTAAAGTCTCGGCTGATCCTTTTCAATTCTATTACCGATCTATCTGTATTTTGTTTTTCAGTTAATCGTACATCCACCGGATATAGAATTTGTAAGTAATCAATAATAACCACGGGTACTTTTCCAGTATATTTGATATGCTTTTCAACAGTTTCCCGAATTAGTCCCACACCAATAAGTCCAGTACCTTCTACAATGTAAATATTTTTGCAGTATTGAGCGTAATTTTCTCTAGCTTTTTTAATCAAATCAATCTCTGGGGTGCTGTAACCTGCATATCTACTCCCCTCAGTAATTCCTCGTGCTGTTTTTGCATTCCTGATATCACTATTAGAGGCAATAGATTCGATAACAGTGTGACGACTAATACTTTTACTAATTATTTCCCACCTAGACATTTCAATACTAAAAATCAAAACATCTGTTCCCTGTGCTGCAATTTGATCAGCAATCTGAGTTACAAATGTTGTCTTTCCAAGGGAGGAAATTGCACCAACACAATACAAGCCTTCGTAAAGACCACCTTCTAACAGATCATCTAGACCTTCAAAATTTGTTTTAATACATGTATTATTAGAACCATTCGTAATGCCATTAAAAAACTTCGAAAGATGATTAGCTGTTGAATATTCAAGATACCGTTCTTTTTCACTTTTTGTTTGATTGATTGCATTTTCCACCATTTTGTTAAATACTCCTTTATTTTTCACTAACATTTCGTTAGGATCTTTTACATCATCAATAGTTAATTTGTAAGAAATAAATTTTATCTTCTTACTTCTAAATTGCTCTGCTAATTTTAGTTCAGCCTCTCTCCCCTTTTCATCTTGGTCCAATGAGAGAATGAATGTACGATCAACTTTTAGATCAGAAATAAGATTAATTAATTTATTTATATTTCCAATGCTCCCAAGTCCTACTGCCTTTCCACCAACTTCAACGATGCTCATGGCATCTATTTCGCCTTCTACAATAAAAATTGGATCCGTTGAATTTTTGAAGAGTTCACTTTTATTAAAAAGATCGCTTCCTCCCACTTTCTGTTTAGTATAGTTCAATTGATATTCTGGTACAATTTCTCTTGTATCACGAGCAAAATAACAACTTTCACTTAAAGGAATAATTAACCGAGGTGTTTCAGGAACATTAGGATTAGTCACATGAGGATGTTTCCATTTTTTTACGTAGCCAACTTTAAATCGGTGGACTGTTGAAAAACTCAACCCTCGTTTAAGAAAATAGTCAGTTTCACAGAGATGCTTTGTGGCCTCATTATAAAAGCTTAAATAATTATCTTTTTTCTCTTCTTCCTTTAAAGGAAAGATAACATTGGAATTCAAACATTCAGTCCTCTGGTCCTTGAATTCATCACATTCAGTTGATAGATTAAACAACTCTCTGACACGCTTCAATTGATCCTTAAATTTATCAATTCCTTCTACATAGCCGATAAGATCAAAGATATCTCCACCTCTATCGCAAGAGAAACACTTCCATTGGGTTTCAGCGTAAATATGAAAAGCACCAGTTCTGTTTCTTCCTTCACCACTGTGGCAGAGGGGGCAAATATATGCTCCTTTACCACCTTTACGACTTGATTCAGAGATTTGTTCAATGTATGCTTTCAAATAAGATTTTTCTTCTTCAAACATTTTTTTCTCCTCTTGTAGTTTCCAGTAAAAAAATAAAATCCGGACTTTTTTTCTTACAGGCAAAATTATAGCATTGCCTTCAATACGAAAATTGAAGGCATATGCTGCTTATTAATATTATTAGTATTGAAAATCAGAGATGCTAAAATATCAGTTATACCAAGGGTGAAAAATTTTTTTACAAAATCAACATACCCCAAATTCTAATTCAACATACCCCAAATTCTAATTCAACATACCCCATAAATCCTGATTTAATCGAAGTAAATCGATAAATCAGTAAATTTAAATCCCTAAAACTTTAAAACGAATTCTAAAATTTTTAAATTCAAAAAATGATTCCATTTCTAACTGTTTATCCGATAAAGGATTGTTATTAGAATCACAGTATTCCCAACTTATCAGGATTTTATCATTGACTAGTTTAGTAAGTGAATTATCAAGGCTCTCCTCAATTCTTGAATTCCAACCACCTTTTTTCAATCTAACTTCTTCGATTGCAGGAATTTCAGGACATACATTCAATAGAACTTCAACTGATATGACTTCATTAGTCTTTTTTCTTCGATTATTATGGTTACTTTGATGGTAGATTAGTTTCTTTGCAAGAGAATAAACATTTTTACTACGCTCATCAATTTTAAAAAGTCTGATGGGGAAATTAGTAACATAAGAAGTAATTAAATATCTAACGAATTTTTCAGTCAATTGAACTGTATAAACTTCTTTTTTGCATTTGAATTCCTCAATCAGTTTCATATCTTTGAATTCTTTAATTTCCGATTTTCTCTTTTCTGCAGTACTAATAGAAAGATCGTTTAGCAAGCTTAATGCTTCTTCAATGATACGACGTACATTCTTCTTCGTTGAAATGCTTGCTGGGTTAGATTTCCCCAACAGTTCTGCATACTGTTTAATTGAAAATTCAACCACGCAATTAACAGCCTCTTCTTCACTTAGTTTATATTGGTTCTTCTTCCCGACAAGAAAAATCAATAAATCCAACATCTTCAAAACTCGGAGTTTGAAATAATCTTTGTTAGCATCAAAGTTTTCAATATGAATCGTACCAGTCCCTAAATGAATAGAAGTTCGATTAGTGATAGGATCCCTTACTTTGTCAACTGTTTTCAAATTAACAGAAGTTAGCAAATTCAAAGTCGGTGCATTTAAAATCTTCTCGATTTTCTCTTTTTTATCTATAGGCATTATATAACCTCTTTTATATTTATTTGAAAAGAGTTTGAGAGCAAAAAAAAGAGTTGTAGCTGATGCTACAACTCTCTTGCACTCAATAAATTTTTCTTTCCATACTAATAGTCTGCCATTTTTTGATAAAACTAAAAAAAAGAAAAATCAAAAAAAGTCACCCTTTTCTACCAAAAATTGCTCCATTTTTTCTAAAATTTAAAAAGGACACTTTACAAAGTGCCCTTTAAAATAGCCTAAATAGCGATATTTTAAGGATGATAATACACATTATAAGATCTTCCATATAGGATTAAAATTTTTTTGAAAAAATTTTTAATGACCAAATTAAAAAAATTTTTTAATTTCATACCTAGGATTATAGTTTCAACTGAAGAACACTAAATCATTCCTATACGGAGAGACAATTTGTATAGTTATTTATGATTTATTTCAATCCAAAGCCTATTTTTCTTCTAATTCCAAGATTTGATTTTACCTGAAAAAGAAAGCTGATAAATTAACATTCTATTTATGTTCACGGTGAAAAAATAAAACATTTTGTCTGTTTAGCTACCAAAATGATACCAAACACATTTTGGTAGCTAAACAGAATTTAATTATACTACAAACACATTTTTACTTATCTCAACCGCCTCCAATATTTCTTTCTCAGTAATTCTTTCTCTATCTTTTATGACAGATTCCACATGTTTTTCAATAAAATCTCTCGCGTACTTTCTACTTTCCTTTTTCTTCTGAAACATATTTTTAAGTAAGTTGTCTAACTTATCGTTAAAAATAGCTTTCTGAACTTTTTCTAATTCATCTTCTGACAATGCAACAATAATTATGATATCAATAAATTCTTCTTTTAATTGAGCAAACATCTCTACTCTATCATCTACAATCATTGAATTTCCCAAAGTTAAATTATCTCTCAGTGTCCCTTCAATACAATAGGGATCCTGACTAACGTATGCTAACTTACTTCTTATATGAAGGAGAGAACCAATTTAGTCCTCTCCAGATTGTAACTTTTTATCAAGCCACTACAGTTGACAATGAGCCTTTATTATTAATTTGACCCTAAGTCTTTTTCTACGATTCTTAATCCGATTGGAAAATCATCTTTTCCCAATTTTAATTTCTGTTTCTCAATCAACTTAGCATCCTTGAGACTATATTGTAATAAATGTCGACCAGTAGTTAGATACAACATATTTTCATTTGAAATTGTAAGAGAATTTATTTCTTTTGGTGTTTCACCTGAATCGTCATCCAACACAATGGCTTTTATAGTTTCATTTTGTAAATCAAGAACAGATAAAATATTCTTTCCTTCTACCTCGTGCTTGACGACAAGGTAATGATTATCTGGACTTGGATAAAGCATATTAGGATAAGGATTGGGTAAGGTAAATAATTTCCTTTCTCCAGTGTGCAAATCGATTGACAACAATTGGTTTCCTGCCACCTTCTCAAAAGTATCTGTATCACGAATTGCAGAGATACTTACGAATGCCCTATCTTTGACAATTGCCAAGCCTTCTAACATTTCAACCTTTTTACCATCTGAAGTTAATCGAATTCTATCTTTTTCTTTCCAATGCTCTTTTTCATTTAGAACTATTAAGTCTGAATCCAACACGCCTTCTGGACGATTTCGTTTTGGATCTTGATAAGCAATCTCAGCATATACGTTAGAATTATTTGCAACAATCTGACTCGAAATTGCTGTCATTTGGTTAAATTTTTTCTGAAAAACTTGCTTTCCATTAAGAGAAAAGACTGTTAATATTCCTGAGTTTGCATCTGTTTGAGCAGTATAAAAGTAATTAGAAGAGATACCTGATCCCATCATTGCATAATTCTTAGTATGATTTTTCCTCATCTCACCTTTAGAAAAATCAATTGAAATGATATTTTGATGATCTATTGGTGCAAAATCATCACCTTCCGTTACGATCATCTTATCACCACTGTTTAAACACGAAAACCAGAGATTAACATACGTTGCTACATCAATTTTTTCTACTCGATGTAACTCAAGCTTATTCTCTTTCTTAGTATATGATTGAATACTTTTTGAGGTGACCAAGTAAAGATTCGATTCTGGATCAACTTGAAACATTGGTGTTTGGACCTTAGAACAAGAAAGCAAAAGGAAGAATAGAAATAAAATCCCAAAAAGATAAGAGCGTTTCATAGGTTATCCCTCCTATCCATTTCACGACTCACTTTCTCACCAAGCATAATTTTTCTCACCGCATGTGACCATGGCTGCTAATAACTCCTCTGGTGTCAGTTTCTTCAAGCCTCCATAGTTTGGATCCTGTACATGTGTATCGGGGTCTAGATAATAGATTGCTGAGATGTCCTTACCATCTGCTGTCAATTCATAGCCTACTCCAATCACATTATGTTCCCCACTTTTTCCAGGATAGATTTGTGCTACATTGAAGGTGTAATAGAGAGGATACCCATCATCAATATCTTTGCGAACACGTTCTTTAAAGAGCCGGATATCTTCAGAACCTGGACGAGCATCTGTTACAGTAACCAGTCGATAACCTGCTTGGTTTCCACTTGGTTCTGGATAGCCAAATAGATTCTGATTCAAGACGCGAATGGCATCTCGATTATGCGTCCCATAGGGATTATAAGTCCCCATTTCCTTAGCTAATTGATGTTGAGAGACGCTAACTCCTCGACTAGCCAGCATCATATGGACTGTCGCAGGAGCACAGAAATACCATTCTTCTTGAAGTTTTAAAGAAATAGGCAATAGTTTTCGGATTCCTTGATTCTCTTTTGACGATGTTTCTTTTTTGACCGACTGAGAAGGTTGCGTATTCTCTTTCAATGAAGCTTGTTCCTGTTTTGAAGATGGCAATGTTTCCTGACCACCGGCTTCCGTATTGCCTTCCTTAATTTTTAATCGCTCTGCTACCTCTGCTGGCATTGGAGGATTAGGTTCTGTACGCTCCTTTGTTTTTACACTAACTGTTGTTGATGAGGAGGATGTAACCTTACGAGAGCTGGAAGGACTTGTTTGGCTTTCTTTTGGTGTCTCTGTACAGCCAGATAAACCAAGCAAAGTCAGAAGTACAAGGAATAAATGAACTTTTCTCATGATTTTTCTCCTTTCTACCATTCTTGATAGCGCATTACGGAGTTTTCATTTCGATAGATTTCACCTTTTGGAATCTCACTATCTTTCTTTTTGAATTGAATCCATAGAATCCCTTTATCCGATAGTAAAATGGGGCCATGATCATATAAATAATGAATCCGATGCCTCAAATCCCACAAATAATATTGAGATTTAACACGCTCCTCATTTCTTCTTTCTCCCATATATGTGAGATAAATATTGCGATATATGGAGGTTTCTGCCTGTGAAGTAGAAAATATCTTTTTATGGTTTTTATTTTCGAAGGTAAACGAAGCATCTTTATTATTTGCAACCAAGTAAAGGAGATTGTGCCCGTTCGTCAATAAATCGACATAATAGCGTTGATCATCCTTTGTTTGATCTATAACTTTTTTCTGCCCATCATTTAAGGAGTAGGCTACAATTTTTGTAGTTAAAGCTGTGTTATCAATTTGTACATAATACAAGTGATCTTTAAAGACAGTCGGAAAACCGCTATTTTCTGATTCAATCGTCTGATGAGTCCCTGTTTCAAGGTCAAATTCTTCAATTTGATATAGGCTATCGCCTACTTCATAATTTATAAAGAGTTTCTGGTTGGATCGAGCTACTTGAGTAACTGGAACCGTTCCAATAGGTCTCCTATCGATCAGTGTCGTTAAAGATTTGTCTTTTATCTTCCAAAGATAGTAGATCCCTGTCTGATTGAGTTGATCATACTCTTCAAAAACAACAATATCATGATCTACATAGCTAACAGCTACATGAGTCAGATTGGATGTCCTTTCAACATCTTTTATCTTTTGAAATTCCTTGGTATGTAAATTCATACTGGCAAGATAATTCTGATCTTCGTGTCCTTGGTCAACAGCCTCGCCATAAGCAATCCCATCATTTGACAGCGCGGTAGGTGTAAAGATTTTCGCATCTGGATAAGGGATAGAAATAGAATTTTTTAATAAATCTTCTGCCTTTCTTTCCTCGAATCCTATTTTCCTAGACACATTGGTACTACCGGAAGGAGATTTTTTTTGTGGTCCTACAAGAGTGCAGGCTGATAAGAGAATGATAATACCAAGGATGATAAAAGTTAAAAATTTTTGTTTGACAAGATCTTTTTTCTTCATCAGCCTATACCTCCTGACTTAAGCATTACTTCATTACCTATTTATCTACAATAAAAAGATAACGAACGATTTTAAAATTGAAATCTTTTTTTCTTTCTAGAATAATAATACACAAAATAAAAAAGCAAATGTCAAATTGTCTCTTATATACACATTTTATACTTAGATAAATGAACTCAAAATATTTTCCTCAGTATTTATTGGTTCAATCTATGCTATCAAAGTCTTCTGAACGGAAATCTCTTTATTTGATAATTGAAAATAATTGTATTTCATATTAAAATCACCTCAAATATTAGATGAACTCTAACATTTGAGGTGCAATTCAAAATTATTATTTGTTAAATTAAATGATCATTTTTTCAAATATTGCTTAACTAGCTGATCTAACGGGATAATGTGTAGGTTGCCATCCCTTACCCAATAACCATTGAGCATGGATACAACAATATGTCGATTATATCTTCAAACCGTTTTATGACTAAATCCATTTAGAAACTCATTCCTTGAAAAAACGATTCACATCTGACTGACATGCTTCCAATAGTGTTTGTTCATCCGTTAATTCGAGTAGTTGCAATCCTTCATCAACTAGCTTTTTATCACTTAAACAAATTCCAAGTGTCACTTTGGCATTTCCTAGAAAATCATATCGCTTACTTTTTTTTGCCGTATCTAACAATAGATAACTGATCCTCGTACATTTCTCCATCAAACCATTCCACAGAAAAATACTGGCTAAATTTGAGAGTAATTTATACTTGGTGGGAAGAATCTCTGTATAATCAGAGTAATCATTGAGCCTATCTATCACTTCATCACAGATAGAAATCACTGTTTCTAGTGGAAGTGTAAATAAAATAACGACAATTAATTTGAGGTCACTATGATACCAGACATCCTGATTTTTAATTTCGTTCCAAGCTTCCGTTGCCATTATTCTTACCTTTTCATTTGGACCAGATTCTCGTAAACAAAGAATGACCTCTACTCTCTTTAGTATATTTGACACAGGAATATCATTAGGATGTTTTCTTAAATAAGCTACACTCTTATTCTTCAGTTCCAATAATTTATCATTTGATTGGTAGGTATTGTTATCTTCTGCCAATAAGATAATTTCTTCTCTATCGGAATGGTGGTAAGAATGACATATATATCGAAATTCTTCGAAATCTAGGCCAACTTGCTTTAGAAGATGCTCCATCAACTCAAAACTAGGCACTACTTGGTTCGATTCAATACGCGACAAGTGCGCTCTTGAAGTGTAATCCTGGCAAACTTCCTCTTGACTAATATGTTTTGATTTCCGTATTTTTTTATAGATCGTACCGTAATCCCAACGCATAACAACTTCACCTCTAATTATGTGTATAAATGTTACATTTTTACACTTCGTTATGTATTTAGTATATCATATATATAGAAGAAGGAGGTTCAGATATGCAAAAGAAAATCACTATTTATTTTTTGTATTAATGCTTTCACAATCCAAATAACTGGGGTGCATTTTCAAATTATTACCATGATTACAAATATCACTGGTCAAGCGTAACTCGTGCAAGAGATAGTAAATCATCATATGCTTACGCTCCTTCTCATCAGACCTCAAGAGCTTTTATAAATAGAAATTTTGGTGAAACAGTATATTTTAACTACGGATTTAAAAAAATTCATAGCTCATAGAAAAGATTATATTACTATTCATGAAAATTTTAGAAAGTGAGTAAAGTATGAAGCGCTTATTTGTCATCCTTTCAAATATCTTTATAACAAGTTTTCTACTTTGGATTTGTTTTTCAACCTCATATGTGGTTATTCACAATAGTTTTCCAGCTATTAGTATTTTTTCCCAGAACAAAGAGGTATCAAAAGATCAGGTAAAATACAGTTTAGATCAATTAGCAAATGAAACAGACAGTGTGATTGGTGAACAAATTGAAACAATAGACGATAAAGGTAAGGTTCATTTTTCCTATGCAATATTTGGATCTGGCCATATCCCAAACGGCCTTGTTAAAGCTAGTGAAGAAGATTTTTACAATAGTGGCTTATTGTCCAATTATTATATTTTATCTGGAAATCTCACTCTAGATAGATTAAATCATGAACTTCAATCATTGGGTTTCACACAAACATTTGTTTCATATCCAAATATTTTTCTTAGCTTATTTACGTATATGGGAAATGGTAGTCAATTACTCGTTTTGGTCATTTTTCTACTAACTTTTATAGCCTTAATGATTATTCAAAAAACCAAGGAAATGCGAACAGTTGGGATTCGATATATTTCTGGATTGCACCTAACTCAGATTTTTGGAAACTCAATTATTAGTGATTGTGGAGATTTACTTTTAGGGATAATTACAGGGGTTTTTCTTGGAATCTGTGGTGTAAGTCTATTCCCTATCACACCATTTTCTATTCCAGTTATTTTTTCAGCTAGCATAACTTATAATTTGTTACTTTTGTTCCTTTCTATACTCTTTAGCTTTCTTTATGTTTTAAGTATTAAAGCGGTACATTTGGTTTCTTTACTCAAAGGAAAGTTACCTTTGAAACAGATTATGGGTATTCTTTACTTGGGGCAATTGGTTGCTTTTCTTTTAATAGTACTTACCATTCATAGAACAAGTATCTATTCAACTATTTGGCAATTGCATCAGGCTGGAGATACAGCATGGTCAAATCAAAAAGATTGGGTATTGCTTTCAACAAATAGGGAGTTTGGGGCAGAGGCTAGAAATCAGGATAGTAGAAAAATGTTGGAAGAACAATGGAAAAACTTCATAGAAACTGGCATTCAGAATGGAGGAATGCTTGTTCAGCATCCACTTGCATCATTCGATCTAAAAGGTCTGTCTTCACATCCCTTAATGGGAAAAATGTCGATAAATGACTACAATCCGTATGCTAATAGCTTATATGTGACTCCTAATTATCTAGATGTTCAGAATGTAGAATTAAATGAAGAAGATAAGAAGAGCATTAATAGCCTTGGAGAAGGAGAATTTGGACTACTATTGCCTGAAAAATTAAAAGATCAAGAAGATAAATTGCGTCAAATTTATGAAGATTTCCTAGCGATTCGAAACGATAAGGGAAATAAAATTCAACAGGCTATGAAAGCTCGTGTTTTCTATATTTCAAACAATAAGAAGCGTTTCGTATATAATTCTACACCAATCTCATATCAACAATTTCTAAGTGATCCTATACTTATTGTCCTTAAACCAAGCTCTTTTGGAAAAAATCGAAATGATTTCTTCACTTATCCATCTGATTATCTGTATTTTAAAGGTTTGGATGCCACTAAAAAACTAGTTGAACAAGGTGGAATAAAGAAATATATCAGTCAGTATGATCTTGCCTATTATGTTTATCGTGGTATGAGTCACAACATTCAAGTTGAAATATTGACAATCATTGCTGGTGGTTTTCTAGGTATTGCTACCTCAATTCTACTCTTTAATACAATGACAATCCTCTACTTTGAAGAATTTCGTAAAACTATTCTTATTAAGAAAATATCAGGATTAAATTTTTTTGAGTTACACCAGAAATTTTTTATCTGGCAAATAGTTATCTTCATTTTGGGAGGGGCTATTGGTCTTTTGCTAACAAATAAACTTTGGGTAGTCTTTCTAACCTCTTGCGTCTTTGGTTTGAATTCTATTTTAATACTAATGCATCGTTCTCGTAAGGAAGATAGGATGGCTAGTATTATATTGAAAGGAGCATAGAAATGATTAAAATCCATCAACTAACAAAAACCTTTGGGGACCGGACGGTATTTAGTGATTTGAACTTAAATTTTGATGCAGGTAAAGTCTATGCTCTTATCGGAAATAGTGGTTGTGGCAAAACAACCTTACTAAATATGGTAGCCAAGCTAGAACCTTATGATCAGGGAAGTATTCAATATAAAGGAAAAGATTTACGAAAGATTAAACCAACAAACTATTTCAGAAATGAACTCGGTTATCTCTTCCAGAATTTTGGACTAATCGATAATAAAACTGTTTCAGAAAATTTAGATTTGGGATTAATTGGTCATAAATTAGACAAACAAAAAAAGAGAGAGACTAAAGAAGAAGCATTAGATAGAGTAGGACTATCTTATATTCAACTAGATCAAAAAGTATATGAGCTTTCTGGAGGAGAAGCACAACGTGTAGCCTTGGCAAAGATCATTTTAAAAGATCCTCCTCTAATTTTGGCAGATGAATTAACTGCCGCTCTTGATCCTGAAACCTCACAGGAGATTATGGACTTACTCCTAACATTAAAAAATAAGGAACGTCTGATCATTATTGCAACACATAATCCAACCATTTGGAAACAAGCTGATCAAGTGGTAAGCCTAAAAATTAGTCAATGAAGAATAGGGTAATAGCACAGATTTTCATTACGTTACATATTCATTTCCTAACAAAACATCCCGAAAGTTAAGTGCACCCAAATAGTTAGATTAATAATTTATCCAAAGGATTTAGTTCTGTATTGCACAGGACTGAGTCCTTTTCTACTATTTGTATAGAAGTGTATACATTTTTAATCTATAGTCGTAGAGATTTAGTAAAACTACAGCGCAAACTTCCTCTTGACTAATATGTTTTGATTTCCGTATTTTTTTATAGATCGTACCGTAAACCCAACGCATAACAGCTCCACCTCTAATTATGTGTATATATGTGACATTTTTACATCTCGATATATGTTTAGTATATAATATATATTAAAGAAAGATGTAGAAAACGTGAAAAAAATTACTATTTATTCTTTATAGCATCACTCCCACTCTTCAACTTGTTAGATAGTTGGCGATGGTGGGGATTCCATTCATTGAAGGGATGTGTCCATAGATGAATAAAAGAAGCTTCAAAAAAATGTTTCCAATATTTATTTTAGGTATCATTGTAGGTCTATTCTTAATCCCATTACTTAGACCACTTATAGTTGATTGGCTAAAAACTATATTTGGTTAATAGTAACGATAACCTTATTTAACAAAAAAGTTTTCCCTTTTATTTTTTAATAGCATTGTTTTGACAAATTAACTTCCACGTTTATTGGCGGTAGAAGTTGGTTTGAGAATTTAGCACTTTGATGACCTTAGATCATTATAATCCTACAAGTACAGGTATGACTTTTAGTTTTAGATATTCTCATTAGTTTAATTAAAGGAGGGACTGTGTTATGGTAACTAAGTATTACAAGTATATTCCTTGGTTGGTCTTAGGAGCTATTGGATCTTATGAGTCCGCAACTTATTTTGGACATAGTACATTTGATATGCTGTATTTATCTATTGTTTTTATGATTGTTTACGTAGCTTTGTTCATTCTACACGAAAAATATCTGAAATATAAATATAAAGAAATATTTACACATATTATGAGCAATCCTGAAAAAGATCATCATCATTAGTAAGATAAAGCATAATAAAGCCCTAGCAACCAGATTGTACTGACCCAAAAAAAGTTAGGCAAATAGGCTATCCAAAGGATTTAGTTCTGTATTTTACAGGACTGAGTCCTTTTCTACTATTTGTATAGAAGTGTATACATTTTTAATCTATAGTCGTAGAGATTTAGTAAAACTATAGCCAAATATAGATCTTTTTCTAAAATTTACTAATGTCTGTTATAATGGACATTATTTGAAATTTCCATTATAACAGACATTGATACAGTTTTATAACATTATTTTTGTATAGTAATATTATAAAACGAGGCAAGAAACATGAGAAAATTTGTTAGCATAATATTGTTGTCATTATCAATAATTACGCTAATTGCTTGCACTAAAAATAAGCAACAATCTCTGGATGGCGAATACTATTGGATATCAAGTGAAAGAAATGAATTGGCATTTACTATTAAAGGAGATAATGCTTCCATAGAGCATGGAGAAGCCGACAGCTTTACCATTAACAAAAAAAAGAATACGATAGAATTAACTGGAAAAAACATTGCGAGTCGATCAGAAGATTATTCATTTAAAGAAGGGGTCTTTTCTGTTGATATTAGTGGAGTTAAGCACGACTACTATCTTAAAGATAGCGAAGAATATAATAACGCACTAAAACAATATGGATATAAATAACATCATTCACACCTATTTTCCCGAATAGGTGTTTTTTTGTGCTAAATAGATTCCTTCAAAAAACTTTTAAGCTTATTATTAACCGAAAGTCAAATCTATTTTTTGTTCAAATTTTGGTCATAGTTTGGTCAAAGAAACAAAATATACCATCCTATTTTAAAAAACCGAATTGTGATGATTGCCGATAAACAAACACTTTGATTTTTCTTTTTATTTCTTTATTCTTCTTATCATGCAAGATTCAGAGAATAAAGCTAGTTGCAGCCACTGCTCCAACACTAATTAAGGCTTTAGTTTTGACTTTATTTAACATCTTAGACCTTCTTTCTAAAAAACTAGGTCAAGAATAACAAAAAAGATTTGTAAGTTTTATCACATCACAACGAAAGGTAATTCCTACATTTCTGGCGCAAAATCGTACAGTTCAGAGAAAAAATTAAAACCAGCTGTCCTTGGGGTATAATAGACTTATTGGAAAAAATAAAGTGCCATACTGTACTATGCTATACTATAGT
Source organism: Streptococcus sp. HMSC061E03 (assembly GCF_001813505.1). Lineage (NCBI taxonomy): Bacteria > Bacillati > Bacillota > Bacilli > Lactobacillales > Streptococcaceae > Streptococcus > Streptococcus sp. HMSC061E03. Next base: position 656,937 of record NZ_KV812784.1, on the reverse strand, counting down.
TAAGAAAACTATTTACGAAAAACCATGCAACTAACTCCTGAGAACTTTAAATTATTTATTAGTGTCAAAAAGGATACCTTCCCAACAAAGATATCCTGTCTAGATACAACTTATAAATCCAAACACTGTAAAGGAGGAGGCACAAAAACTTTAAGTCTAGAAAAACAGTTAATTCTGAACTTGCATTATTTATGCTATTAATCAACTCAACATCTTCTAGTTTTTTGATTTTGGTCTTGGACTAGTGAACATTAACATTCGTAGAATACACTCTTCATTCCTCAAGTCTATTTGACTTAGAAAACTTAAAATTAACAAGTGTCACTATAGCTATTGATGTCACAGAAAGTCCTATTTCAATGTCCTAAAAGAAACCAAAGTAAGAATTATCCTGGAAAAAGATATACACCATAAAGACACAATCATAATCGATTTAACGACACTTCGTGCCTGTCAATTAGTTTTTTGAGACGGTCATACACATGATTTTACTCTTTTTAAAGAAAGTATAGGTCAAGTTTGTCAGAGCAATTACTTGTTTTTGTTATTTAGATACTATGAATATTCATGAGATATCTTTTTTCCTTTAAAAAGTTCTAAAAAGCATGTATCGACTGTAGAGGATAAGAAGTTTAATAGAGATAGTTGTAATACGTATTAAAATTGAGCGTTTAAATGCTAAGTTTAAAACTTTTCAATTTGTGGAATCATCAACTGTGAGTTAAAATAATTTACAAACAGAGGCTTTCCAAAAAACTTGATATCATACTTTTTATTGTGGAAATATTTATTTCATTTTCTCCTAGTATTGAATTTTCACACACTCATTAATTTTATTGATATAATCCAATAATAATGATAATATCAAATAATAATAATAAAAAGATTTGATAGTATTTTTTCATAATCTGTCACGCTTTCTAATGATTTTTTATGGTAAATGGAGATAAATATGATTTTAGGTGAAACTTATAGGAAAATAAGAGAAGAAAAGGGAATTTCTATTTCTTCATTAGCAGGTGCTGAAATTTCAAAATCTCAAATATCTAGATTTGAATTAGGAGAAACAGAGATTTCTGTCTTTAAGTTATTGTATCTTCTTGAAAGAATAGGAGTAACACTAGAGGAATTTCTGCTTATCTGTAATCATTATCAACCTTCGGATTTTAATACCTTAATAGCTTCTGTTAAACAGGCCGCATATAATGAAGATTCTCAAGCATTACTAGATATGGTAGAGAAAGAAATAGAACTTTTTCATAGGACAAATTCTCATTACCATAAATTAAATGCTATTTTCATTGAAAGTATTGTTTCGGGAATGGATAAGAATCATCAATTGAGTCGTCAAGACGCCTCTTATCTTACAAACTATTTATTTTCTGTTGAAAACTGGGGTTATTACGAAACGCTCATCCTTGGAAATTGCTGTCGTGTTCTATCTCCAGATTTATTATTTAGATATGCCAAAGAGGCGCTCAAAAAAGGGAAGTTGTATAGCTCTATACCTAAAAATAGACAATCTCTCATTCAACTACTTCTCAATTCTTTGATTATAATGATTGAGAACGACTTATATGAGGAATCTTTATTTTTAAAACAGGCTACGAAGAATATATTAGCGGATTCCACAGATTTTTTTGAACAAACTATTTTGCTGTATTTAGATGGATATTTGGAACTGAAATTCTATCATAATCAAAAATCACTTTTAAAAATCGAAGAAGCTTTAAAAATTTTCGAACTCTTCAATAAAACAATCTACAAAAATTACAAAGAATACTTTGAGAAACACATCATTCATTTAGTAGACTAGGCCATTTATCTATAGGGTAATAACGTGATCAAACTCTTCCAATATTTCTGGATTTTGATCATGAGTAATGACAATAACAATTGCATCTTTAATGGATAGAATGTAGTCCATCATTGCTTTGGCTTTTATTGGATCAAGGTTGCTTGTAGGTTCGTCAAAAATATATACAGAATATGGTTTGGCTAAAAACCTAGCTAAATCAATTCGTTGCTTTTCTCCTTCTGAAATGGTTTGATTTGATTGAGATAGACTCTTATTAAGGAAGTCTTCATTAAATCCTAAGGCTTTTCTTAATTTTTCAGTTAAATAAAGGTTTCTGGACAGTTTGATATTCTCTAGGATATTTCCTTCAATCAGAAAATCATTTTTTTGCACAAATGCAATATCTTTATATAACTCCTCTGAGGGAATATCAATATTCTGTTTTCCGTTGATTTTTATTTCCCCATCATAAAGATTTTTGGAATAATAGTTTAGTATTAATTTTACTAAAGTTGTTTTCCCAGCTCCTGAAGCACCTATAATCGCATAGCGTTTGCCTTTTTTAAATTCATAGGAAAAATGATCAAATAATATTTTATTTTCAATTTCATAATGTAATTGGCTAATAGAAATGGTCGAAATGTTATCACAATCAATTGTCCTTGTTTTATGGAAAATTTCATGATTTGTCTCATATAAATTTTCTTGGATATTATCAATAATGGACTTGCTACTGCTGATTAAATTTTTATTGTAAAGAATAGATTGTAATGGAGCAAAAACACCGTTTAATAATTGAATACTTGCTACTAGTAATCCAATAGTCAGTAAGTTATTTCTTACAAAAAAGATACCAGCAACCATACAGGATAGTTGAGAGCCAAAACTTAGTAAAATTCCAGTAGTTGAAGCTAAGTCTTTTAAGAATTGATATGTTTTTCTGGACTCTTCAAATTCTAAACTGATTTCCTGAATTTTTTCTTGGGTCCAGCTTTGAATATTTAATAACTTAATTTGTTCAAAACCATTAATAAAGTTTGTCATTTTTGACAAATAGTGATTATTTTGTAGAGAATAATTATTTGTTGATTTAGTCATTAACTTTCCAGGAATTTGTGATAGAAAAATCGTTAGACTCGACAATAAAAGAAAGACTAATGCTAATCGCCATTCTATATAAATAATAGCAACCACACTCATGATAAGGCTCCCTAAATTTGCAATTAGAGAGATTTTAGGGATTAATAAATTTTCTTGAATAAGGTCACTGTTTTTGGTGATATTATTTAAGAAATCTGAATGGTTACGGTTGTCAATTTGGTTAAATTCACGCGATAAATAATGTAATAAGAGACGCCTTTTTAGATCTAAAATAACTTTTTTTACATATTGGTTTTTAAGATAGGAATAGGAACAAGAAATCAAGAACCACAGTAAAATCGAACTTACACAAATAGTGATATGAAAGAGTAATCCACTATTTGAATTAGATATACTATCAAGTATTCTTCCTAATTGGAGAGAGAAGAATGTCATTAAAAGAGCACTTGTCAGACTTAATAAAATAAGCAAGAAATATAGTAATTTATATTGTTTCATAATCTGGTTCATATCTTACTCCTTAAGTAACTCTGATGAGAGTATTATAATCCAAATATGAAAATCAGAAACAAACCTCCCGTATTTGGGACGCACTGAATAGTTTACACTAAGTATAAAAAAATTATAAAATAATTATTTTTTAAAATAAGAGGAGAACTCATATTTTTATTTATACTCAATGAAAATCAAAGAGCAAACTAGTAAACTAGCCGCAGGTTGCTAAAAACACTGTTTTGAGGTTGAAATGGAACTGACGTAGTCAGTATCCCTACACATACGGCAAGGCGACGTTGACGCGGTTTGAATTTTATTTTCGAAGAGTATTAACAATGAATATATCACACTAAACCAGATAGAATATACAAGGTATATATAGATAGCTAAAAAAGCCTTGGAATCATTCCAAGGCTTTCTCTATATTCTATTGCATCAATTTTCTTATTCCGATTTCAGTTGCGATAATTTCACGTATATTTAAAATAGATACTTAAATTATATTACTGTTTTTCAAAAGTTCCGTCTGCTACACGAAAATCACTGTTAACAGTTTCAATTGAATTAAATTGAATCTTTAAATATTTTACTTCTTTTTCATCTTTTCCAGGTAATTCAGCTTTAGCACTCGCTGCACTAGAAACCTTTAATTTGACGTATTTCCCAGCGATTTTCCAAGTTCCATCTCTAGATTCGTCTTTATTATTTGTTACTTCTAGTGTTTTATCGCTATTGAAAACGATAGTTGAATCGTGTTTACTATCATACCAAGTACCAATAATTTGCTTCTCTGGTCCTGAATTTTGATTCAAGAAAAAGAATACTCCACCGGCAACCGCAAGTACTAAAACAACTAAAGCAATAATTTTTTTCATTATTTTTCCTCCTATAAATATCTAAAGATATTTATTATTTTTTTAATATACCTAGTTTCACTAAAATCATTAGTAAAAAATCAAATTTTGAATGATAAACTTTTATTCATTACTACAATAAGAAATACTTACCAGCTTTTATTAATCACGATGTTTCCGTGATACTGAAATACCAAAACTACAAAGAACAATTCCCATTGCAAACACTAACCAATTCTCAATTGAACTTGTATTAGGCAAGGCTCTATTTGCAGCATATTTAGCTTGATTTCCAGCATAGCTATATACTCGTTCATTAGAAGTACTTTCTGGTATACTCTTTTCTAACGCAGGATTCAGAGAAATCATCTTGTGATCTACTTTATCGTTAAAGACTTCGCTTTGTCTTGTACGAGTATTTAAATAGGCTTCCCTAACTGCTTCATATTGTGCAGTTGCATCTAATTGATCTTGTAGAAATATTTTAAGTTTAGCTTCCTCTCTTGCTACATTCTCAAGTGCTAAACGATGCTCTTCAACTGCATTCTCATATGCTTCTTTTGCTTTCTTCAAATATGCATCAGCATTTTCAAGATGATCCAAAAGTGTTTCTAAAGCAACTAAGTGAGTCTTTAATTTAGAAATTTCATTCTTAATTTGACTTTCTTTAGCTTTTAACTCTTCAACTTTATTCTGACGGTTTCTGAGTTCTGCTTCATCCGTAGCTTTTTTAGCTTTAAGATCTGAAAGAACTTTAAGTTCTTTATCCAACTCTGCACGCGCATCTGCTAAAACTTTTTGTTTTGTTTGAATATCTGCATTTAGATTTTCAACTGCTGATTGTGCTTTTGCATAACGAGTTTTGGCAGCAATCAATTGTTGAGAAGCTTCATTTAGATTCTTTTGTGCAAGAGGTGTCTTATCTGAGATTGAGTTTAATCTTGCAATCGTTTGACGTGTAGTATTTAAGGCTGCCAAATGTTTTTCATGAATTTTTGTGACTTCATCTAAATTGTTTCTTGCTGTCTTATCTGCTGCTATTGCTTTTTCAAGCTCCTCTTTTGCAGTTTCTAATGCTTTTTGCTTAACTTGAAGATCTGCATTTAAGTTATCTAAAGCTATTTGAGCTTTGGTATATCTTGTTTCAGCTTCTTCTTTTAGTTGTTTCGCATTGTCGTATTTCTTTTGTGCACTTGGAGTTTGGTCAGGAACTGACATTAATTCTTCTACAAGTTTTTGAGTTTGTTTCAGACTTTCAATTGCATTTTGATTTTCTAGTTTTGCTTTTTCAAGATCAGATTTAGCTTTTACTTCTGCTGTTGTGGCCTGGTCTAAATTATCTTTTGCATTTGCTAAAGCTTGACGCTTGCTTTGAATATCAGCATTTAATTGATCAAGTGCATCTTGAGCCTCATTAAATTGGGTTTGTGCTTCATTATAATTCTGTGTAGCGATTTCCAATTTAGTAGTAGCTGCAGGTGTTTGGTCAGGAGTAGCTTTCCAAGCATCTAATTTTGCTGTCGTTTCTTTGAGAGCTTTTGTACTTGAATCATTTTCTGATTTAGCTTTTTCCAAACGATTCTGTGCAGAATTATTTGCTGTATTTGCTGCAGTCTGTTTAGCTTTAGCAGCTGTTAATTCATCTTCCATTTTTGAAGTATCAAATGGAGTAGCTAAAGGTTTAGCAATTCCTTTATCATAGTAGTCATCAACGCTTACTAAATGATATTCTCCAGTTTGTTCATCTTTAACATATTCAAGATGAGCATCCTGACCTTTAAATTCAATAAAGTGCATACGGCCAACACCACTAGCGGTAAAGCTGTTTGCAGCGCCTACAGCACGAGTTTTTGTAGGAGCTTTTTCCCCAATCATGAGCTTCATGTGACCAAAGTAAGCATGAACATCATTTGTGATGAAGCTAATCACTGAATCATATACTTCACGATACAATTGAGACATTGTAGTTCTACGAGTTTCTTTCGCTTCTGAGTAGTATGCTCCGTATCCAAGCAAGGTGTTGTTAAAATTCAAATTTTCGCCAGCCCATGCAATGGAATCTAATCCATCTTTCGCTAGAGCAGTATCACTATGACTTGTACTATATGGTTTATTTTCTTCAGCATAGGCTTTTGCAATGTTTTTGACACCCTGAACAGATTCTTCAGTGACAATATAATGATGACTACCCCAAACTTGGTCTTGCAGATTGTTGGCGAGAAGTGCATAATATTGGCTCAAAGCTTCAATTTGCTTGTCAGTTAAATTGTCTAAATCTACGACTGAATCATCGATAGGCAAAACAATATCCTTGTTTGACCATTCCTTTATGAATATATTTTGGTGTTCAGGGGAATATTCTGTTAATGCAGTTCCAAAATCATATTTGCTATCTTTGAACCATTTTTGAATAACGTCGTTTAAGGCATTTTTATTTGCGTCTGAATCATCAGCAAGATAAGTCTTGTAAGCATCAATGACATCTTGAGGCAATTGAGGAATAGTGAGATTTTTAATTGCTGCAATTTGTTTATTGAGGGTTTCAACTGCTTGATCAGCCTTCTCTTTATTCCCTTTTGCTTCCTGAGCTGCTGATGTAGCACTCGCTAGCTCATTTGAAGTTTCATTTACTTTTGCCTCTTCTTGGTTTTTCTTAGTAGTTAAAGCTGAAATTTCTGAAGCTTTCTTAGCATCATTTTCTTTAGCTGTTTTGAGCTCTTCTTCTGCAATAATCTTACTATTTTGTTTATTTGCTAAATCATTTGCTTTGCTATCACGATTTGCGATTGTTTGGGCAAGTTGTGATTCAGAAGCATCAAGATTACTTTGTGCTGAAACCTTATTTTCTTGAGCTTTCTTTAAATTCTCTTGTGCTTGTTTTTGTTTTTCTTCAGCAGATGACAAGTTTGCTGCCGTTTCTTGGCTTTTCTTTATTTGATCTGCTTCAACTGATTTTGCATTTTTTAATGCAGTAGCTTTTTTATCATCCGCTTCTTTGGCACGATCGAGTTCTTGTTTAGCTGTATTTTCAGTTGCTGTTGTAGCATCTAAATTTTTCTTAGCAGCATCACGTTCTGCTACAATTTCTTCAACGCCAGTACCGTCTAAAACTTTCTGAGCAGTTTCTTTCTCTTTTTGAGCCTTCACTAATGCATTTGCTGCTTCTTCTGCAACCTTTTTAGCATCTGCTAATTGTTTAGCAGAAATTTGACTAGCACTAAGTTGCGTTTTTTCATCAGAAGAAGCTTTACTGAGTTCTTCAGCTTTATTTTTGTCTTCGTTAATGGCATTTTCCAAAGCCTTTTTCGCTGCTGATTCAGCTGATTCTTTTTCAGCTACATCACTTTTTGTTTTGTCTCTTTCAGCAATAATTTCCGATGCTCCAGTACCATCAAGATTTTTTTGTGCAGTTGCTACCGCTTCCTCAGCTGTCGAAACTTTCTTTTCTTGCTCTGAAATTTTATCTTGATCTTTTTGAATAACTTCTGATTGCTGATTACGTTCTTTCTCAGCTTCTAGAACTTTATCAGATGCATCTTTTAGTGATGTTTCCTTTTTATCAATATCAGCTTTTACTTCTGATATTTCATTCTTCGTTTTTTCAATTTTTTCAGGCGTAGCTGATAATTTATTTTCCTCAGCATTTATTAAGTCAACATTTGCCTCGGAAACTTTTGTTGCAGCAGTTGCTTCCGAAGCCTTAGCGTTTTCTAATGCACTTTCTTGATTTGAAACCGATTGATCCGCTTCTTCCTTGATCGCTCTTGCTTCTTCTACAACTTCAGAAGTTGGCGTTTTCGTTACAGTTGCAACTCCATTATGGACAAATACCCCGTCTACTTGTTTTATATTTGTAAACGAAGGAGCCTTCGATTCAACACTTAATGCTGACTCATTTGGCTGAGTTGCAGTTACGTCTTCTGCTTTCACAACGGAAATTCCCGCAAAAGCTGTAGCTATTGATACAGCAGATACAGTTGCTTTGATCGTTTTCTTTTTCATAATTCCCACCTTTATGATAGAGTATTGAACAAATTATCACTATATAATTATAAACAACCGAATTATACTATATTTTATCAACTTTGTAAAGTTGTAACCAACCTTTTAAGAACTAGAACCTAACCTTATAAGGCTGTAAAATAGTCTTAAGAGGTGAGCAATGTCAGAATTACAAAAGTATATAAGCAAACGAATACGGATTCTGCGGACCCAGTCAGGAATGACTCAGGAACAATTAGAAGAAAAAGCAGATCTTGGTACCAATTATGCCTATAAGTTAGAAAATTTAGAGCCCAATATAAAAATTAGTACTCTGGAGAAAATTATAGATGCGTTAAATGTTGATCTACAAACTTTTTTTGATTTAACACTTAAAGAAGAAAGCACTGACTTAGCACAGCTTATTGACACTATTAAATCTTTACCAGAGTACAAACAAAATAAAGTCATTTCAGCTATTAACACTATAATTAACGAGACAAAATAAAAAGAGTGGAAAAGGATTAAAAACTGTTCCTTTCCCACTCTTTTTGTGCCTAAAAATATGGCTATTAGCTATTAGAGCCTGCGATTCTTGGGTAACCGAATGTCATATCGAGGTTATTTTTCTCGTAATTCTTGATTAATTCCCAGAAATCTGCAACTGATAACGCTGCAACTGATTCATGCCAATTGAATTTAAAAAACAAATCTAAGAGAAATTTAATTACTTGATGAACTTTGGCTGTCTGTTCTACAGTATCAAATGTAATTAAAATTTTCTCACACAATGGATCAATCAATTCAATTTCAATACTATCATTTACAAAATTGAATGATACTTCTTGATCTTGATCATTCAAGATTGAAATATACTGATCCTCATCAAATGTTGAATAAAACATTCTAATATTGACTTCTTCATTGTAATTAATTAATTCTGAAATATATTGTTGAGTTAAATTAATCACATCTTGTTTGTAAATCTTCATAAATTTTACCTCCATTTATTTTTTTAAAGATTTTTTCATCTGTGAATTTTCACGGTGGCCTTACTCTCTCTATTATTATTAAACGATTGTTCTTGAGCATCTGTTGCCTCCTTTTTTAGGAACAAAAAAAGACAGTTCAGCACTGCCTTTCTTTTTTTATCTATACTATTATTATGCCATTTTTCTGTAAAAATAAAGATAGATTTTTCAAAAAAGTACTATAGAATGCTCTTGGCCCCAGAGGATAAATTTTTTGTCTAGGTTTTGGGGTCAGTACATAACAAGAAGATTTTTTTATGTTTTTCTAAGTACGTCTAGACGTTTTAAAACTTATGTTGTGATTGAATTACGTTCAATACTTCTTGCATACTTCCAGCTTTCCAATTTGCCTTAGCATTAAATAATGGTTGAGTTAATTTGCAAGAACCGACTCCAGTGAAATGATCCTATCACATTGCCGTGCTTGCTCCATGTTATGCGTAACAACCAAAATTGTTTTACCAAACTGATCTCTCAAAGTTCGAATCAAATCGAATGCTTTTTGAGACATTTCAGGATCTAACGATCCGGTTGGTTCATCTGCTAGGACAATATCTCCGGGCTTTAAAATAGCTCTCACAATCGCAATTCTCTGCTGTTCACCTCCCGATAATTCATTGATTTTACTATTTAACCGATTTTGTAGACCAACAAATTCTAGCGTTTCCTTGATTCTCTGCTCCTTCTCCTGTCTAGAGAAATTCGAAAAAGTCATGGCAAGCATCAGGTTATCTTTCACACTAGATGTAGAAATGAGTGCATTGGATTGAAAAAGATAGTTGATGACATTCCTTCGGTAATGAACTGCTGATTGCGAATTTACCTTAGGCAAAACTTTTCCGTTGATTAGGATTTTACCACTGTCAACAGTATCCAATAGTCCAATCATATTGAGGATAGTCGATTTTCCAGAACCAGAAGGTCCTACTAAAGCTACAAATTCATTTTCCTCAATATCAAAGCTTAAGTCTTTGAAAATTTCTCTTGAACCAAATTGTTTTGATACATTTTGTACTGAAATTCTAGACATGAGATTACTCCTTAAATGATTGTATGATACTCTCTCCTTCTTTACGGAACAAACTGAAGTAAAGTAGCATTATCTGAAAAGCAAATGTAGCTAGTGTCATGACTATTCCCAACTTAGAACCCACTAAGATAGAAACGATTAGTTCCATCACAGAAAAACTAATAATGAGAGAAAGCACACCAATATATCTTTTCCATGGTGAGAATCCCATAAAGTATTGAACATACAATTTTTCTTCAAATAACATGCGGTACATTAAGACAAAACTCCAGAAAATAGCCATCATCGTAATTATGATAATCGCTATGATCGTGCCGAAAAGATAAAATGTATAACTCAGATCTTTTTGAAGACCATTGATAAAGTTCTTGACAGTTGTAAAACTCAACCGATTATCCTTTAAATCTGGAAATTCTGTTTCTAAAATGGACACTACCTGTTTCATCGTTTCCCTATCACGAATCTTCAAAAGACCATTATAGCCACTGACAACTAAGTTTGCCGACTCCATGAAATATAAATTCTCTGGTGTTGAGACAAAAATAACTGGATTCTCACTAGTTGTACCATAAGAAATAGAATCTGACCAAGTAAATATTGATCGAGACGGTTGGTAAACCTTGAACATAAATTTCGGATTTTCTGTGAAATTAGTTTGTAAATCTCCCGGTTTTACAGTGACACTTTCCTGTAAATACGCCTTCATCACTTCAAGTTCTTCTGTATTGAGCGTGTTAGGTAGAAGATAAAGTCGAGTACCATTCCTCATCTCTAGCAACTCTTCATCACTTAGGGGAATACCTAGGTCTTTCAGGTAATTATAGGAGAATTTCAAATACCAAAATGGTTTTTTAGGGACATGCTGGTATGTCCCATAGACTGCATCAAGGGACTCCTGATTAAGAAATTGTCCTTGGGCAATATAGACACCCGGAAGCTCAGATATACGCTGGTAAAAGTTATACATACTACGCTCAAGGGAATTTGTAGTTCCTGCATATGTACCTACATCATCTCCCTCAGCAAAGCTGGAGATAACGTACATATCTTCAACATTCTTCCACTCCCTAGATACTTTCATATTATCAATAAACTGATTCATTGGAGCATCTAAAGAGTAACTGATTGCGATTAACAAACCAGCTACCAAGGTATAGAATAACAAGCAGGTTACCATTAAAGGCTTCATTGGTAATCGTTTATGAATTGCTGCTAATGGAGAAACCGAATAAACAATAATTGTTGGAATAATGAATATCAATAGTAGCAACAAGACTGAGAGGCTGACTCCAGCAAAAACTAGAATAAACGATGATAAACCAAAACTAGACCAGCCTGACAACAACCAACTACATAAAGAGATAATAGGAATAATATAGATTGAAAATAGTAGAGAATTTTTGAAAAAAGCAGACCATAATTCTTTTCTATCCCATCCTAAAAGAATCAATGTTCCGAAATGTTTAAAGGATTGAAGAACACAGATTAAGAATAGGATCAGTAAAATGAAGGCATTTACTAAGATGCTGATAGCAAGTATTATTCCCCAAATTCCCTGATCAGTACTACTTCCAAAACTTTCTTTTGTCAAATCCTCAACAGAAATACCTGACACCTTTGAAAGATGCAGCAAAAAGTTATCTCTTGAGACAGCATCGCGGAGACCATTGATATGGTAGATCCCATTAATCGTATTAGTGTTTTGGAAAGTATAATCTAATCGTTCAATGACTACAGGTGTGCTAAATAATAAATCTGGAAGCTCGTAAAGCATATTATTTGAGCCTTTGTCAAGTCCAATAGTCATATTATTATCACTATGAGATAATAAATTTGCAAATTGTTGTTGTGAGACAACTATTTTACCCGTACTTTCAAAATCTGAAAAACCAGCAGAGCTACCAAGGATGTCTATATAAATCCTATTTAGACCTTCTCCTGTATCACTACTTTCAGAACGTTTTGTCCATATGGACAAGTCACTCTGTTCTAAAAAATAATTAAATACATCTTGTGATTGCTTTTCTGTTAACTTCTGAAGATAAACTGTTACGGTCCCGGAATGATGATTATAACTCTGCCATGACTGTTGATACTGTAAACCTGCTAAAAAAATTGCCACCAGAGCAAGTAAGACACTCTGGATGGCAATCAAAAACAGGATTAAGTATTTCATTTTACCTAATAACATGTTTTTGTATGTCATACGTACTTACCTACAATTCCACGTTTTTTTCTCACGCAATGAAACCCCTTTCAGCTTCCTTGTTTTTATTTTAACATATATATTTTTATTTAGCCAATTTTTTATTGTTTATTGAACTTTTTTTATTTTTATTACCATAAAGAATATTTTATTCCTTTAACTTGCTATTTTGAACTAAAAATTTTATAATAAAATTAAGCAAATAGGAAGGTTTATTATCTTTAATGAATACACTCGCAGAGAGATTCAGATTGAAAAGAAAAGAGTTGAGACTCTCCCAACAAACGCTTGCAGAAGGAATTTGTGAACAAAGCCAGATTAGTAAAATTGAGAGAGGGCATTTCATTCCCTCCGCAGACCTTTTGTTCAAACTCTCACAACGACTTGAAGTGCCATTAGATTATTTTTTTAATGAACAAATTGAAATTAAATCTAACCTCTCTAATTTCAAGCAATTATCTGCTCGCCTATTAGATGATAGAAATTATGACAATTTGGAATATATTTATAAAATAGAGATTGAACGAAGCACTTTTCTAACACTAGAAGACCGAACTTACCTTGAATGGATTAAATCTATTATTGACTTCTATCAATATGACAGTAAGTGTGAGGCTATTTCTTCATTGGAAAATATATTATTAAAAGTCTCCTCAAATACTCTGATTTATTTAAAGGCATTGAATACTCTATCTAATTTCTATTCCTTAGTGGGTCGTGAACAAGAATATGAGGCAAACTACTCTCATTTAATGGAGTTATATCAGACAAAAAATTTTGAGCATCAAGAGTTTTTATTTGGTTACATCAGAGTTCGTTACAACTACGCTCACTACCTAGTGTCAAAGGAAAAATATAACGAAGCCATCCAAGAAGCTCTTGAGACGATTGAACTCTGTAAACAAAGACAGACAAGCTACCAACTAGCTCCCCTACTTATTCTTGTAGGAAATGCTGGAGCCAAATTTCTAGACAAAGAACAAGTCAAAAATTATTATATAGAAGCAAGAGAGTTATGTAAGATTTATAACAATCCTTTAATGTTGATGAAGATAGAAAATTATTTGAAAGAATTAGATACTGTTTAGTTAATCTTGACATTATAGTTTTTCTGAAACGTTAAATAACCTGTAAGGCTGATAGTGAAATTAATACTATCAGCCTTATAATTTTTCCATGGTATCTTAAATAACTATACTGATTTTGTTTCCCGTTCTAATTTGGTAACATTTTGATTTCTTGTGTTATCAAGTATATGGTAGAAAAAGAGTTCTACACTTTCAGTAGAACCCTTCTTATTAGCAGTATTTTGATTACCTAGTTTTTTCTATTTTTCCTAAATTAAAATAAGAAATTATTGATAAAGTTCTCCTGGAAGATTGTTCATAAAAAAGTGTATCTTTGGCTAGAGAAAATCACAAAATCTAAATAAAACAGAAGACACAAAATATTTATAATATGTAAAAGGTAGTTCAAAAATATAGAACTACCTTTTGTTGATAATAATGAAATTAGATACTTGTTCTTTTGAAATTAGTAGAGTAAAAATTGCTAGAGGGGAATCATCAAACTGCTTTGATTTAGCTATGGTTATTTTACTTTTGTGGCCGAGAACAAATGGAAGATATGGGATTACACAGAGTGAGTATTTCTTTTTGTTTTGATTGAGACACATGAGTATAGATCTGAGTTACAGAAATAGAGCTATGTCCAAGTATTTGCTGTATATAACGAATATATACATTTTTATCCAGTAGCATTGTAGCAAAGCTGTGTCTAAACATATGTGGCGTGATAGTTATAGATAAGTTGTTTTTCTTAACCATCTTCCTTAAAATTAGACGTACGCTTTGTTCTGACAGTGCTTTAAGAGGATGAGTTCAAGTAAATGTTGCACTTATTCTTGCAATTTATCATGTACTCATAAATTAGCCCTTCGTCACTTATCAATTCCTCCCAGTTCTCTCAACCGTTCCTGTCCCAACTTCAACATCTCTTTTTCCACCTTATTCCATTTTCCAAATAGGCATTCGTGTAGGACTACTGCTGCTGATGTTTCGTCTACTTGCGAATCATAAACACACGATTGATCTCTTCGGTAAATTTGAACTTGATTAAAAATCTTGTCATTTTCTAACTCTCGTAAGTTATCAACTAAATGTTCTACAATTCCATCATGGTGCTCTTTGGGAGTCGCTCTCGCTTGACTTGGGTCTATTGCATGGAGCTCCTCATAACGTATCAAGGTACTGAGATAGGACAATTCTGGCTTGGTCGCAATTACTGCAAGTGAGACTTGGTAACCTTTAGTTGTCAATAATTGTGACGTTTTTCTAGGGACTTCTGTTGTTCTTAAAGTACCCTCGATTAACAAATGATAACCTTGTTTACTCAACTCATCTACAAGATATTCAACCATTTGTCCCGCGAATACTTTGGTATAATCCACACTATCTTTGCCATACTTTTCCTGTAGGCCAAGGTAGTTCGGATGAAAAGAGCGATAACTATCTCCATCAATGATAATGATATTACCTTGAAATTCCCTTTGTTTAATACGATGAATCGTTGTTTTCCCAGCACCACTCTGTCCACCGAGCAAGATAGCCTTGGGCTGAGACGAAGTTGTTTTACCACGAGTTAAAGAACGAACGAGTCGTCTGGATGCTCGTTCAAAATCATCTTGACTAAATTCTTCTAGTTTCATTAAGCCACCACCAGATGACGAGCTTGTTCTAGCATCCGTTCAATGCCATCCAAATAGCCAATATATCGCTCCACATCCTCAAAAGTTGCAACAAGATAAATCTTCGTGTTAATCAAATCAGAAAGATCATCGCTTATTAGAACCCAAGGATTATTAGCATCATTAAATGCAATTTCTAGTTCATCTTGTAAACGATAAAGTTGCGCTAAGATATTCGCCCCTCGTTCTTTAATCACTTCAATTTTCAGAGTTAACTGATAATCTTCTACTGGCGTGAGCATCTTTTCCTCTCCTACAATATCGATATAAGAAACATTAAATTTCTGACAAATACGATCTATTAATTCTGTCGAAACTGAACTTGTCCCGTTTTCATAACGACTCAGGCTATTTCGAGAGATGCCAACAATCTTTGCGAACTCAGGCTGGGTTAAGTCATGTGTTTTACGTAACGCTTTAATATTTTCTCCGATCATGAGAGCCCTCCTTTTATTTATTTCTATTATAGCATTAATAATTTAAAAACGCACCATTATTGGTGCGTTTTTAAATCTGGTAGATGAATCTTTCTTCAATCTAACCTGCTGATCTCAGTATGTTAAAACTAATCCAAATATATAATTTTATCAAAAAGAGATCTTATATTTTCATCTAGATGATGGCTTACAAAAATAACAGTTTTTTCTGTCATTGAGAATAGATGTTTCTCAATTTGATACCGTCTTTCTTTATCAATCGCATCAGTTGCCTCATCAATAATCAAAATTGGTTTTTCTTCAAGGTAAGCTCTAGCTAAACTAATTCGTTGCTTCTGTCCACTAGAAATGTCTTGGCTAATTTCCGATAAAGTAGTTTCCAATCCATGACTCAATCCATTAATCCAGTCTCTTAAATAAAATATTTCCAATGCTTTTTCGATTTTTGAATCTTCTATTTCACGGCCTAATGTCAAATTAAATAAAATGGATTCGTTAAAAATATGATCTTCCAAACTAACATAAGAAATATTTTCATGAAGATCCTTGAAATTCATATTTTTTGAATCGATATTATCATAGAAGATGCGGCCTTTCGAAATTGGGATTTCACCATTAATAGCCTTTAATATAGTTGATTTTCCTGAACCAGATGACCCTGATATTGCATACTTCTTATTTTTTTCAATTTTAACATTTAAATTATCTAAGACAATCTTACCATCACGTTCAATAGTTACCGATTGAAATTCTACTTTATCTATAAATTTCTTCCAAGTTTGTTTATTAACATTACTTTCATGAATACTTTGGTCACCTTCCAATTCAAATTTTTCAAATATTTTGTTTACAGTTTTAAACTCAGCGTAATTTGCCGTTAAGCCTGTTAAGCCAGCAAAGATAATTGATGAAAAATATTGAGAAGAAGATACAGCCCCAATCGGAATTAATCGGTTAAAATATAAGACTCCTGCGTGGGTCAACATGGCAATTTGACTCACAAAACTAGTCCCATTTTGAACAGACATAAGCCCACCAAAGGTTTTTGAATATGAAACTCTGGACTTCGAATATTTTTTTGAATAAGATAAGATTTTTACCATTAAAAAATGAAGTTGATTAGCATTGGATAACATTCGAAATCCACTTAAAGAATCATCAATTGCTTTAACTAATTCTTCATTCTTCTCAGTAAAGTAAACAGCTTTATTCTCCATTTTCTTTGTAAATATTTTAGGAAGATTTACCATTAGAATGAAGAATATCAAAATTGTAAACAATAATGAATAATGGAAACTAAAAAAGGCAATAATTGCAAAAATGATATTTAATGCTTGACTAATCATTAATTCAAGTGTTTCAAAGCCAAGATCTCGAATAGTATTAAGATCATTTGTCAGCCATGAGGTATAGGCGCTAACACTTTTTGAGCCAAAACGAACCACACCCTTACTTTCAATACTTTTTACAATATCTTTACGTATTTCGGTACACATTTCTTGTATGGCTTTTTCACTTGCTTTTGAGTTTTGATATATTTGCAATGCCCATATTAAATTTACAGCTAAAATCGCTCCACTTAAATACAAAAATCCCTGTAAATCAAAATTTACAATTGTAGAGATTGCTTTGGCACTCAATATACCATTTAAGTAAACACATAATGAATTAATAAAAATCCAAAACAACCATATAGAATTACTTCGTTTGCATCTAATTAAATAAGTTTTTAATGTCATATCCCAGCCTCATTTAAAAATTCCAAATATTTCTTCACCAATTATTTTTCTTTGATATTTAATTGCAATATAAGATAATAAAATTCCTACTAACTTTTAGGGCGCAGTTCAGAGTAGTCGATTTCTATCTATTTCCTTTATTATTAACTTGAAATTTTCTAGCTTTTTTTTAAACTTCCATTATTCTGTTTCATAGATATATTTTTAGATCGCTGATCAACTTTATGTTCTTTTTTAAAATTATTCTGCATAACTTTCTGGTTCATTTTCTATTCCCTTACTTTCCTTAAATGGATTGTTAATAAATAACAAATAAAATCCTACTAATACCGTAAATATATTTATCGTTATTCCTAGAATATGTATATCCGAATAAAATTGAGGAACTATTAAGAATACAATTGAAAATAAAGCATATAAACTTGAATTAGTAGAGTAGATTAACCCCATATTTTCATAGTTATATTCAGAATAAATCATTTTTTCAAACATATTACCAGATATACCAATAATTATAAAGGATAATCCAAATAGCAAAAGCTTAATCAATGGAATTGGTATTACAAATACTAAGAATAAAAAGAAGCCCGATACAATATAATCAATAAAGAAAAACTTCTTATATGATATTTTTATCCTAGGTGCCACAAAAGCACCTGTCAAATCTGCTAATCGTTGTACTGCCAATACTAACCCAAGATACTGAATGGGAATTCCTTCCGATACAAGATATAAGGGGGCTAAAGTTAAAAGTAGATCTGTTCCACCACTTAAAATTGACTCTGTAATTACAATAAAAGAGGCAAATTTTGATTCTCGAAAAGCAGAAATTGTGTCCAAAAGTTGAAAAGTTAATTCACTTTCGCTTTCTATATTTTCAGACATACCATCTGACTTTTTTTATCAGGCATATTCAACCTGATTTTCATCATAAAGTATATCGCAGCTACAAAAAATGGAATACTCATATTGAAAACAACAAAATAGGATAACACTCCTAACAGTAACGAGGCAAACAGGTTACTAATAATGTCTAACACATTTGAAGCCATATACTGAACATCTATAGATTTGTTTATCGTTTCTTCATCATTTTCTAATGTTTCTGGAACAATCTTCATTTGTAATGTGTTGAGTAGATTTGTTGATAAACTAAACAAAAAATTAAAAATATAAAGATAAAAAACTTCAAAGCGATATCTTAAGCATAGAATAGTAATGAAAATTATAAAAAGTTGAAGAACTTGAAAAGTTACTAGCCAGACTTTATCTCTTTGAATTTTATTTACAAAACTTCCATAAAAAACGGCAAGTAAGTTAGGGATAAAACCTATTAGAGTAAATAAAGATAACTGACCAGCTTCAATATTATAAACATTGATTAAACCGATCGACAATGCAATGAAGTAAAAACTATCTGCAATATTTCTAGAAGATCTACCTAATATCAAGTTTTTAAAGTTACTACTGAATTTTTCTAATATCATGTTTGTATACCTCGAAATTCATACAATCGATTTGGATATAATTTGTTATATTTAATAATCCTGTCAAGGAATCCAATACTTTGTAGGAAATAATTGCTACTGCCATATACGATATCGGTGAAATTACACTGTATGGTGTCTTACTATTAATTTTCTTGCATTTATTTTAGCACTCCGTCATCATGTTGTAAATATCTTTTTATAAACTTTTTTTATTTTTTAAAAATAAATCATTTTTGTATCTATGCGATATTAAAAAAACGATGCTCAATTGAACATCATTTTCATTATTCTGTCATATTTGCAATATAATGTTCGACTTTCAAAGCCATTGACATATTTTCATCCAATTTATAAAGAAAATGTGCTGTCTCAAAATATTCTTTTACCGAAATCTTAGAAGAAAAGTCCTTACTTACATTTCCCATCAATAAATACAAATCAGCTAAAAGATAAGTTGTTCTGTAAGCCTGACACTGCTTTATAGTAGCTGTGATTTTAGTAATAGCTTCTTCAATATTATTCTGTAGCCATAAATATCTACAAACGTTATAGTTGAACTTAATAAATAGTTCTAACTCTTCGAGTGTATTTAAATTGAGTTGATTTACTTGATACTCTAATGTTTTTCGAATCTCATCAAATCGCGTTAAATCTCCAATATCGTAATAAAAATTGAATAGAGTGTTTGAAATTTGGAGATAGTTCATATCAGATATACTTAACTGTGACAGCACCTTCTCCAATCTTTCAACTGCCTCCTCTTGTTGCCCATAGAAATAAAAATCTATCAGAGATTTTATCCACTCCATATAAAATTTATCTGCTAGAGATAAACGATGAGACTTTACATTTTCTAATTCATATATATATTTCAAAGACTCATAATTTCTATTTATGATAAATGTATGTGCTAATTTCTTAAACTCTGCTAGCTCATCAACCTCCCCAACAATCTGCTCATCAAAAAAATAATCCATACTAACTTTTAATTTCTTAGCAAGTGCATGCAAAAAATCCGCCCCAGGAGTGAACTCTCCACTCTCTAATCGACTAATTTGCCCCTGTTTACAAATGCCTTCGGCCAATTCTCGCTGGGACAATTTTAATTCTTTTCGTCTATTTTTTAATCTGGTTGCTAATAATGTACCCACGTTTGGATATTCCTTTTCTAATTGATTTTGATTTCAATTTTAATTGTAACATGATTAAATCAAAAATTCAAATATATGTCCAGAAAGATACAAATTTTACATAAATGGTGTCGAATGTTTTTTGATCTACCTCGTCTTCTTTTGAAAATAATCTACTCAAATAATTTCTAGATTGTCAAATTAAGTTAAACTTTTCATGTAACTCAGAAAAACATATATGGAATTTGAGAGTTCAAGTAATTCCTAAAAGTCTTTGAAATTAAAAACGCATAATATCAGGTATTCAAAAAACTGATATTATGCATTTTATTTTAGTCTAAATTAGGGGGAAATTATTTCCAGATAAAGTTTTTGGCAAGCTTCTTATCTGTTTAAGGTACATCTCCCCATCGAAATGAGCGAGCTACTCTTATTAAACGATCAAAAGAGTTAGGTTTACCTAATTATGGTTTTCACATATTCCGCCATACTCATGCGTCTTTAATGCTCAACGCTGGAGCAAATTGGAAAGAACTGCAAGAACGTATGGGACACAGATCTATTTCAACCACAATGGATAACTATGCGGAATTAGATCCTAACCGAAAGAATGAAGCAGTCGATATTTTAATAGAACGACTTGCACAAATTAAAAAAACTAATTAGAGACTACTATATTTAGCTATAATAAATCATTTTGCAATTAATGTAAATTTTATATTGCTACTATAAAATTTTAGGTATACAAAGACCTATAGATACTTTATTGGTAAGATTAATTTTATAACATTACTACAGTTAAAAAAATCCTACATTATAGTTTCAATTGTAAAAAAAAACTCATTATTGATACCGGAATGTTCTCAGAGATTTTTCAACTACTTTTGTACAATGTAAGTCAAATACAAAATTACCTACTTAATAATATTTTTTTACTACTACAGTTAACAAACATATTAAGATTAGTAGTGAGGAAGTTTCCGACTGGAGAGAGTACTCACTACTTTATCTTATCATGAAAATAATTCAATTTTTTCTTAGTTCAATGACTTGATCGTATCGACTTTCATTATCAATATGGTGAGCGATTTCTAACACCATCATCGGTAGTGAGAAAATCAAGTCTCGAACCATCTGGCTATTTTCTACGTCAAGAGCTGCAGTTACCTCATCTGCTAATAAAATATCCTTTTTACGAAGAAGGAAGCGGGCTAGTTCAATCCGGACTCGTTGTCCACCTGAAATATTTTCTCCGTTATCAGTGATTACAAAATCAAGTCCATCAGTTAGTTCATGGTCGAGTTTGACCTGTCTCAAAACAGTCTCTAATTCTTGATCTGAAAACTCTTGTCCCAAACTGAGATTGTAGCGAATAGTATCATTAAAGAGGAAAGGATGCTGGCTGATAATGCCTACCTGACGAACAAAGTGACTTGTTTTAACTCCATCCCTTGTACGACAAGTAATCGTTCCGGCATCCGGCTTTTCTTCTCCTGTGATCATTCGAAAGAGGGTTGATTTCCCACAGCCACTTGGCCCTTTGATGAGGACTTTTTCACCTTGTCGAATGGCTAGATTAAGATCGCGAATAATCTCTCTACCATTATAAGATTTACTTAAATGAGAAATTTCTAGTTCTTCTACTTGGGAGATCGAATGATTGTCCGATTCACTATCATCTGCTCGATTTAAAATTCCGAAAATCTTTTCTGCCGTTGTTTTTGCTCCTTGTACTTCAACCACATCATACATGATATTTTGGATAGGCCCTACCAGTTGACCAGCAGCAATATACATTGCAACCAGACTAGCCACTGAAACATGATGACCATGCATGGCAAGGAAGAACCCCAATACCAAAGGGAGTACTTGGCTAAGAAAGACCATGAAACCATTACAAAAGAAAACAATATTATGGGTAAAAGCAAACTTTTGAATGGCTCGTTGATAACGAAGATTGATATTCCAGACGCGCTGAGAATTTTCAGGTAAGGCTTGATTCATCCGCAAGGTTTGAGCCCCTCGAATACTATCAGAGATTTGGTTATGAACAGCTGTTCTTCCCTGAGACATTTCATCCCCTGAATTCTTTAGCTTATTATTCATTAAGAATTGTGGAATGGGACGTAAGATCGTGAAGAAAACAAAGATAGAACCCAATAAAACATTTTGGGCAATGATATAGATCGCCGTAATCAGCGCTCCAAATCCCCAACATGAAATAGTCATATAGCGTTCAAAAAAGTTATCTCCTAAAAATTCCATATCCTGTGTCAGCATGGTAATCTTTTCATCTTCACTATATTCCCTGTCTTCCATTAACTTATGAAACAATGCCGTTCGGATATTCATGTGAATTTCACGTCGAAAGACATTATTTGCATGATTACAAAATAACATTAGACTATACAAAGCGAAATAGACAGAAAAACCAAAGAGGGCAAATTTCCAAATAGAGGAATAGGTAAGGTTATTTTGATCTATCGATAGTGCTTTGGCAACAACCAAGGGTTGCCCTAATGCGAGCCCCCCATTTGCCAGTGCTCCAATAATGGTTAGGTATTTTGTTTTTTTATCAAGATATTTAAAGATATTAATCATAAAGCTCTCCTAGAAAATAGAACACTATGGTTGAGAAATATCAGATGTAATCATTAAATCTTATTACATATTATTCTTTGTGATATATTTTACATGCTCATTATACATCTAAAAATAAGTCTAGTCAATGAATATTCAAAAGATTAGAAAAGTTTAAACTGTTAATGATATTCCGAGTTTTTCCCAGTAAGTATTCATCTTATCCATCCCAATAAAAAGTTACTGTTGGAAACATATAGGAGATTAGAAACTATGGTATACTAGTGATAATAAATAGTTATCGGTAGGAGAAATCTGGCGTGAATAATAAAAAAATAAGAGTTTTTTTGAGTAGACCTAATCCATTTACTAAAGAACAACAGTACTTTATAGAAAAATTAAAAAGTACCTTAGATAAGTACAATATCGAAAGTATAAAATTACAGTATAATAAAGTTAACTAGTCTTGTAAAAATTATTTTATCGTCATATCTGAGAGTTAATCAGCTATTGCGTGAAAATTATCAATCTTTGGCTGAGATACATTTGTCACAATCATAAATAGCTTATAGTTCTTGACATATAGACTTGTATATGAAAAAATACTTGTTGGAGGCTAATAATATGACTGAAAAAATCAAAAACTGGGTTAACATTTGCGTTTTGAAAAATCAAGAAATTTTATTACTTAATAGACAGCACGATAATTTTCCTGGCTGGATTCCACCGGGTGGAAAAGTTGAATTTCCTGAAAGTTTTTTTGAAGCTGCATTACGGGAACTTAAGGAAGAAACTGGACTTACCGCATTAAATCTTGAATTAAAAGGAATTTCAGGCTTTACTAATTCAATTGGTAATGAGAGATTTGTCTTCTATGACTTTTTATGTACTCAGTTTACTGGTGAACTAAGCACATCTGATGAAGGTGAGCCAAAATGGTGGAATCTAAAAGAAATCGATAAAATACCAATGCAAGATGAAATAAGAAAAAGGCTACCCCTTTATTTAAGAAAAGGAAGCTTTGAAAGTATTAACTATTGGGATGATAATAAGAAATGCATTAGCGAAAATAAAACAATTTTATTTGACTAATATTCTCTACAGTATAATCAAATGCAAAATTCTCAATCCATTAGTAATTTTTGTATAATTCAGTACTCAATACAATCTGTCTTTAATAACATATAGTTTAATATTTTACAAAACAAGGGTATCTAATAAAATCATCTACTCTATCAACTTTTTCCTTGTATATATAGATAGCTAAAAAAGCCTTGGAATCATTCCAAGGCTTTCTCTATATTCTATTGCATCAATTTTCTTATTCCGATTTCAGTTGCGATAATTTCACGTATATTTAAAATAGATACTTAAATTATATTACTGTTTTTCAAAAGTTCCGTCTGCTACACGAAAATCACTGTTAACAGTTTCAATTGAATTAAATTGAATCTTTAAATATTTTACTTCTTTTTCTGTCATGAGTTAGCAGGCTCTGCCTGCTTAGAGTTTTTTTTGCCTAAAAATATGGCTATTAGCTATTAGAACCTGAGATTCTTGGGTAACCAAACGTCATATCGAGGTTATCTTTCTCGTAATTCTTGATCAATTCCCAGAAATCTGCAACTGATAACGCTGCAACTGATTCATGCCAATTGAATTTAAAAAACAAATCTAAGAGAAATTTAATTACTTGATGAACTTTGGCTGTCTGTTCTACAGTATCAAATGTAATTAAAATTTTCTCACACAATGGATCAATCAATTCAAATTCAATACTATCATTTACAAAATTGAATGACAGTTCTTGATCTTGATCATTCAAGATTGAGATATACTGATCGTCTTCAAATGTTGAATAAAACATTCTAATATTAATTTCTTCATTAAGATTAATTAATTCTGAAATATATTGTTGACTTGAAAAAACTACATACTTTTTATATGTTTTCATTTTGTTTTCCTCCTATTTTTTAAAAAAAGATTTTTTCATCCTTAGATTTACGGTGGCCTTACTCTCTTTAATATTATTATTAAACGATTGTTCTTGAGCATCTGTTGCCTCCTTTTTTAGGAACAAAAAAAGACAGTTCAGCACTGCCTTTTTTTATCTATACTATTATTATGCCATTTTTCCGTAAAAATAAAAACAACATTCTGTTCCTAAAATAACGATGTTTTTCTTCTATCTTTATTTTTATCAAAATATGGCATACTATTATTGTAAATTAAATTGAGTAAGTAGAGCTACTACCATTAATCATATGGTGAGAAAGTTTGTTACTGGGCACGGTTAACGTACTTATCTCTCATATGCTAGTCATTGCAAAGGAAAAAACTAAGAGAAAAAGAAAGAAAATCTAAATGGTTATTCTCTACTGAATAACATGAAGTAAAGAATAACCATTTAGTAGATAAAAAAGTAAAGAAAAACGTGTTTAAGGTAAAATAAAAAAGGTAAAAATAAAAGTAAATACTAAAAAAATAACTAGTTTAGCAAAGTAAAAAAATAATGTAATAAAAAATGTAAAATAGAAAAGTTTTATAAGCTCGAACAAGCAATGACATCTTTATGATACTTCCAAACATAGAACACGGTGAGTACTGAAAATCTATCGCAAACATTAAACTTCAAGAGTTAGCCTCGATGGGAAGTATCAAAAGCATACCCAGCTTATTAAAAAAGGGTGGGAGGCAGTTTAACAATAATATGTAATTATTTTAGAAAGGAATGTATAATGCCAAGAAAAAGGAATTCTCTCAAGCACGATTTATTTATTGCAGCTTCAAAAAATATCACAAACAATCGAACGAGGACAAGCTATAAAAGAGCAATTACTCGCTTTACAAAGTGGGCTAAAGAAAACAATATTAAGAAAAAAACAGATATTACTGAAGAAGTGATTCAACTATACCAACTAGATCTAACTGATGATCCTAAACAATATTCTGTTGCTACAATCCATACTTATTTAGCACCTATCTGCAAAGCAGTTGATATCAACATGAATCGCATTAGAAAAGACAAGCGTTCCAGTGACAAAATTATCCGAGGTCGTATCAAATCAAAAAACTCACAAGGTAAACATCAAGAAACAGACTCTCGCTTCTCTCGGCTGGTTAATTTTCAGCGGGCAGTTGGGATTCGTAGATCCGAATTAAAAAAATTAAAAGGAAAAGATATTCGAAAAGATAATAATGGAAATTACTATGTTTTAGTTCAGCGTGGGAAGGGAGGAAAATTTCAACCTCAACTTATTCTTCCTCAAGATGTTCCAGTAGTCCTCGATACCTTTAAAAATAAACAAGAGGATGATTATATCTTTACAGATGTAGAAATGAATAATCTAATCAATCTACATGGGATGCGAGCTCAACATGCAAGAGAGTGTTATTACTTCTACTTGAAGAAACTCCAAGACAATCCTAAATTCAAGCTGAATTTAAAAAATTTTTTAATAGAACGTTGGGAAGTTGGCCACCAAAATTTAAGAAATAAATCATTAAAGAAATTTGAGAAACAAAAGAAAAACTTCATTAATGAACTAAGAGATGAACCTTATAAAATTCGTGGATCGAACTATAAAAAAGCCTTAAATTCAGCCCTGCCTACAAAATATAATCGTTTAGCTTTGATGGCGGTCTCGGTCTTCCATCTTTCCCACTGGCGTCTATCCGTTACAGTGACCAACTATATTCTTTAAAGTATCTCATTTTCGACTAAAAAATGAAGAAAAAATACAGAAAAAAACAGTTTTTCTGCGTTTTTATGGCATACTCAAAATATAGGCTGTTGTATAGCTAACAGTTTTAACACATTTTTCTGACATACTATAAATTTAAAAGGAGTAAAAGAATGTCAATTAAAAATCATTTGCAACGAGAATTCAAAGGTTCAAATTTTGAAATTCGTGAAAAACTAATAACCGATACTTACTTCACTAGCTTTTTAGACTACGTGAGTTTCCCTGAATCAATCTCAAAATTAATTGAAGAAGGCTATGCTGATAGAAGAAATCAACTAGATGAATACATTGATTTTGCACTTCATCATAATTTAATTACTTTTCAAAATAATATTATCCAAGCTACTGATCTTGGTTTAGCTTGGGTCTGGTGGGCATATGCACCAGTTGAAGGCAATGATTGGATTTAGGTTAAAATAGCACTATAATTTCTGCATATCATAAATCTAACAAAAGAATTATAGTGTCTATTTTGTTGTAGAAAAAATCCCCGCCAAGATCTAACTTGGCGGGGATTTGGTGGGGAATAACTCCCCTATTTAAGATTTAAATCACCTTAAGCAATTCTTAACCTTAATATACTAGGCTTTCGCATTCAATTTGCGTTACTCTATTATTTAAGAGTAACTGAAGCTCCAGCTTCTTCCAATTTAGCTTTGATTTCTTCAGCTTCAGCTGTAGCAACACCTTCTTTAACAACTGCTGGTGCTCCATCAACAAGTTCTTTAGCTTCTTTAAGACCAAGACCTGTGATTTCACGTACAACTTTGATAACGCCGACTTTCTTGTCGCCTGCAGATGTCAATTCAACGTCGAATGAATCTTTAGCAGCACCAGCGTCAGCAGCACCAGCTGCAGCAACTGCTACAGGAGCAGCCGCAGTTACACCAAATTCTTCTTCGATAGCTTTTACAAGGTCGTTCAATTCAAGGATTGAAGCTTCTTTAATTTCAGCAATAATGTTTTCAATGTTCAATGCCATTGTTATTTCCTCCAAATAAGTTTTAAATTTTTTATTTATATTTTTTTGTAGCTAGGCTACGCTGCGTAGCTTAGGATTAAGCTGCGTCTTCTTTGTTGTCTGCAACCGCTTTGACTGCAAGAGCAACGTTGCGCACTGGCGCTTGAAGTACAGAAAGGAGCATAGAAAGAAGTCCTTCGCGGTTTGGAAGAGTTGCAAGAGCAAGGATCTCTTCTTTTGATGCGACAGCGCCTTCGATTGCACCACCCTTGATTTCAAGTGCGTCAGCAGTTTTAGCAAAATCGTTCAAGATTTTCGCTGGTGCAATAACATCTTCGTTAGAAAATGCTACTGCAGAAGGTCCAACGAATACAGATGCAAGATCTTCAAGACCAGCTTTTTCAGCTGCACGACGCAAGATTGAGTTTTTGATAACTTTAAACTCAACTTCGCTTCCGCGAAGGTTGCGACGGAGAACTGTATCTTGCTCAACTGTCAAACCGCGAGAATCTACAACGACGATTGATGCAGCAGCTTTCATTTTTTCAGCTACTACGTCAACAAGTTCCGCTTTTTTAGCAATAATTGCTTCACTCATTAGTGTGTTCACCTCCGTAATTATTTTGCTTGGGGAATTTTTCCAAAAGAAAAACGCGCCCAAACCTAGACACGAAAGTACAATACGCTTCTTTTAATTGATACGTTTTGTCCTCGGTAGGATCTTTATGAGTCGAGCTCCCCTACTGTCTTAGGCAGTTTTTTCAAACCGTAGAATAGTTTATCACATATAAAAAAAGAATGCAAGTACTTTTGCAAACTTTTTTATATTTTTTAATCGTTGTAGAGACTCTTAATATTATTTAACCAAGCATAGGCCAGTCCCATTAGGACTCCTCCTCCTACCCAGTTGGCAAAGAAGGTGACACCATAGTGACGTAAAATATTTAAAAACTCAAAATGTGGCAATTGGCTAGAAACAGAATTAAAGCTTAATAATGAGAAGGAAGCAAAGTTGGCCGCCAAGTGTTCATTGGTCATAAAGACAAACATATAGATAGCAGATAGGGCTAAGAGCACCTTCGCTGTTTCATCTTTGAAATATAGATAAGAAAGAATAGCAATATTTACAAAGATATTGGCAATAACTCCCTCAAAGAAAACCACTTGATTGCTTCGTTGGAGTTTATTTTCTGCTACCGTGGCTAGGAAACCTTTTGGATCGATATGTGCGAAGGCTGTTGTCTGATTGAAAAGAAAAGCCACGATTAAAGCACCAATTAAATTAAAGAAGGTACAATAAAGAAGAATCTCCAACGCTTTCTTCCAGTTAATTTTCTTTAGATAGGTACCCGCCGTCAGATACATCATATTTGAGGTGGTTAATTCCGCATTTAAGAATAAGAGATAAACTAAGCCCCAGGCAAAGATGAATGGAAATAGAAAACGACCAGATCCAGGTACGAAGGTATTCAACAGGTCTGCAGCAACTGCTCCAACCGCCGTACTTAAAGTAAGAAATCCACCAGCAAAAATAGAACGGACTGCATAGCGCGTTTTAGATTTCTGATAGAGATCTTCCTTCTTATTACACGCCGCTCCAACTTTTTGAATAAAATTAGATTCAGACATAATATTCTCCTTATATAATGTTTGTGAACAAAATCATTATATCATAGAGAGAAAAGTTTGAAAAGGTTTTCAGGAAGAATTCTTAACTTTTCATCATATACGTTTTATATCGAATATCACTGTGTGCTAAAAACAAATAAAAAAACAGGCATCTGCCTGTTTTAGTTTTAATAATTCAAACGGTTCGCCCAAGCGATATCCAAATTCAAGATTTCTTGTGAAGTGAACTGTTGACGATATGGATTGTATACCGAACCAGTGATACCACCCTGAACATTTGGTGAATCATATTGAGTCAAATTATAGGTTTCAATGATATGATTGAGCTTTGCGTAGTAGCTAGTATCTGTCGCATAAACACCTGTCAAAGCTGCTGTTGCGTCTTGATAACTTGATGTGTTACTCTTCCAAGCACCTGCAAAATGTCCTTGTTTCAAAACTGCTACATAGTCTTGCAATGATTCATAGTAAGATGGGTATGAACGGAAAGCATCATTAATCGTATACGCATTTCCAGCACCATCATCTTCCCAAGTTTGCATCACTGCAGATTGCCCAGCATAACTTCCTTTAATCCCAAAAAGGTTGTAGTGTGGATAGGAAGACAAACCAGACTGCCCTGATCCACTTTCCAAGATCGCTTGTGCAATCATAACTGAAGCATAAAGATCATTCTCTTGACCAAGCTGACGAGCTGACTCACCAATTTGTGAGATGAAAGCTTCAGTTGGGTCTGAGTATGCTTGGTAAGTTCCATCATTAGCACCAACTGATGTTACGTGCTCGCTCATAGCAGCAGCAAATGTCCCCACTGCTAATACAGAAACGAACAAACCAAATAATTTCGTTTTATTCCGTATTTTCTTTTTCATAATACAATTTATCTCCAATTAATTTTTTATCATCTTTTATCTTTATAGAGATTATACCATATAAATAGAAGAAAACAAAGCCACTTATATTACACTTCTATTACAATTGCGAGATAAATCCAAAACAAAAATGACATTTTCATGTCATTTCAATTTATTTCGTAAAACGCATTTTCCAAAATAGCATCCCATGACTTCTCTAGTCCTTCCTTGGTTACCGAAGAAAAGACAATGAAAGTGTCTGATGGATCAAAATCTAGTTTTTTCTTAATGATGGATTCATGTTTATTCCATTTTCCACGTGGAATCTTATCTGCCTTGGTCGCTACTAAGATCACAGGGATCTCATAATATTTTAAGAATTCATACATCTGAACATCATCAGCAGAAGGTTCATGACGAAAATCGACTAGGCTAACGACTGCTTTTAAGTTCTCACGACTGGTGAGGTATTCTTCAATCATCCGTCCCCACTTCTCGCGCTCTTTTTTAGAGACACGTGCATAGCCATAACCAGGTACATCTACCAAACGGAGTTTATCATCGATATTGAAGAAATTTAGCAATTGGGTTTTTCCTGGTTTACCAGATGTTCTGGCCAGGTTCTTTCGATTTAAGAGAGTATTAATAAAAGAAGACTTGCCGACATTTGATCGACCGGCAAGTGCAACTTCTGGAATCTCATCTTGAGGATAATGACTCTTATTTGCAGCGCTTAAGAGGATATCCGCATTATGTGTGTTAATTTCCATATTTTATCTTTCTAGGCTGTTTCAAGAACTGGTTTTTCTGTTCCGTCAACAGCTTCTTTTGTGATTCGGACAAGTTTTACATCTTCTTGACTTGGAATTTCAAACATGACATCCATCATGGTTTCTTCAATAATCGAACGAAGACCACGAGCTCCAGTCTTTCTTTCAATAGCTTTATTCGCAATCTCTTGAAGGGCTTCATCGTCAAATTCCAATTCAACATTATCATAAGAGAGCAAGGTTTGGTATTGTTTTACCAAGGCATTGCGTGGCTCTTTTAGAATACGGACAAGGTCGTCAACAGTCAATTGCTCAAGAGCCGCAAAGACTGGAAGACGTCCAATCAATTCTGGGATAATTCCAAATTTTTGAATATCTTCTGCTACAATTTCTTGCATGTAAGAGCTGGATTCATCGATGGCTTTATTGTTCTTACCGAAACCGATGACTTTTTCACCGAGACGTTGCTTAACAATTTCTTCGATTCCGTCAAAGGCTCCTCCTACGATGAAGAGAATATTCTTGGTATCCACTTGGATCATCTCTTGTTGAGGGTGTTTGCGTCCCCCTTGTGGTGGAACACTAGCGACGGTCCCTTCGATGATCTTCAAGAGAGCTTGTTGCACTCCTTCACCAGAGACGTCACGTGTGATAGAGACATTTTCACTTTTCTTAGCGATCTTATCAATTTCATCGACGTAGATGATGCCTCGTTCTGCACGCTCGATGTTGAAATCAGCTGCTTGAAGAAGTTTTAAGAGAATATTTTCAACATCTTCACCCACATAACCGGCTTCTGTCAAGGCTGTTGCATCAGCAATAGCAAATGGGACATTCAAGCTACGTGCTAAGGTTTGGGCCAAGAAAGTCTTACCTGAACCAGTAGGTCCAATCATGAGGATGTTTGATTTTTGCAATTCAACATCTGTCTCGTCTTCGCGCGTATCGTGGAAGTTAATGCGTTTGTAGTGGTTGTATACCGCTACAGCAAGGGCACGTTTAGCACGATCTTGACCGATGACATAGTGGTTCAAGATATTGAGCAATTCGATTGGTTTTGGAACTTCACTAAGGTCAGCAAGGACTTCTTCAGCAAGCTCCTCCCGGATGATTTCTTGAGCTAACTCTACACATTCATTACAGATAAACGCATTGTTTCCTGCAATGATTTTTTGGACTTCATCTTGACTCTTTCCGCAAAATGAGCAATAAACCATCATATCATTGTTTTGATTCGTTGGCATGTATTTCCTCTTTCTGTCATTTTCAGTTTCTATTTAGTTTAAAATAAGGTCATGTAAAAGGCGTGAATGGAATTCACAAGATTGGTAAAAGCATTTAGTAAGAATAAAATAGCGAGGCCAAACCGTTTTTTACGAAAGGTTTGTAAGGCGCAAATCAAACAGATGACACATAGGACAGCTGTAAAAAAACCAAAGACACTTCGCTCCATTAGTCTAAATCCTTTCTCTTATAATAGTTGACCGTAAAATCATATGGATTTTTCTCATCTTTCAGATGGGGAACTTGACGGACCTTTTCATAACGTTTCTCATCAAATTTTGGTGCCAATGTATCGCCATCAAGCGTTGCATGAATCATGGTCTGGATCAACTCTTCTAACTGATCAGAGAAAAGCCTTAAAATCTGACTGCCTCCAATAATGTAAAGATTCTTCTCTTGGTTCTGATACCACTCTAAGACTTCTTCTTTGCTATGCATGACGAGTACAGCATCATTTTCAGAATCATAAGCCTGATCTTGCGTTAAGATAATGCTAGTCCGACCTGGTAGAACCCGTTTTTTCATACCATCAAAGGTCACTCTTCCCATAAGAATCGCTTGCCCCATGGTCGTTTCTTTGAAATGCTGAAGCTCAGCTGGCAGATGCCAAGGCATGACTTGGTCCTTTCCAATAATGCCATTTTCAGTTTGAGCCCAGATACCAATTATCTTTTTCATTCTCTCATCCTTTACACTGATACTTCTATTTTATCAAATTTTCTTATAAAAGACTGATTTCAACTATCTAGTTTGGAGGATATTTTTTTAAATACAAACAGAAAAAAACCGCGAGATTTTCGCGGTTTTTCTTAGCCACAAGTTAGCTTAGTCTTCTTTTTTGCGTTTTGCAAATCCGAATAATGACAGACCTGCTAAAGCACTAAAGATTGCAAGACCAGCAGTAGAAGATTCTTTTGTTCCTGTGTTTGGAAGTTGTGCAGTAGGATTTTGTGGATCGATATACTTCACTTCTTCTTTCGTTTCTGGAACGACAG
Organism: Streptococcus sp. HMSC061E03; assembly: GCF_001813505.1. Lineage (NCBI taxonomy): Bacteria > Bacillati > Bacillota > Bacilli > Lactobacillales > Streptococcaceae > Streptococcus > Streptococcus sp. HMSC061E03. Next base: position 624,080 of record NZ_KV812784.1, on the reverse strand, counting down.
GAATCGTTGGTTCTTCTGGTTTTGGTTGTGGAGTAGGTTGTGGTTCTGGTGTTGGTTGAGGTTGTGGTTGTGGAGTAGGCTGTGGCTGTGGCTCTGGTGTCGGAGTTGGATCCGGCATTGGAGTTGGTGTCACAGTCTTCTTGTAGATATGTTGAGTGTTTCCATCTTTATCTACAACAGTCTTCACGAAGTCATAACCTGGGATATCCTTCTTCGGTTGTTCCCCATCTTCTGTTGGGTTACCTGGGATTGGGTCCCCATTTTCGTCTACATATGAAGTCGTAACTTTTTCATAGACGTGTTCTGTATCACCATTAGGCAATTTCTTCGTTTCCACAAAGCGGTAACCTGGAATTTCAGCTTTTGGTTCTTCTCCATCAACTGTAGGATATCCTGGGATTTCCTTACCTTCTTTATCAACAAACTTAGTGATTGGAAGGACAGTTGGTGTGTAAGTTGCAGAAGCTTTGGTTCCATTCACATCTTCACGAACCACTGTTACTGCTGGTGCAGTTCCAGTAAATTCAGGTTCTGGAGTGAAGGTTACAGTTCCGTCTGCTGCTACTGTGTAAGTACCAACACCTGGAATTATCTTCGTAGTTGAACCATCATCGAAGGTTGCAGGAACTTTGTCATTCATTGGTACACGGCTATCACCTTCTGTGAAGGTTGGTTTGCCTGTTTGGGTTTGACCCTTCTTACCAATTGAAGTAACTGGTTCTGCTGTTGGTGTAACTGGTGTTACAGTTGGTGTGTAAGTTGCAGTAACTGGAGTACCGTTCTTATCAACACGTTTCACGGTTACGCCTGTACCTGTTCCTGTGAATGATTTTTCTGGTACGAAGGTTACGGTTCCGTCTGGAGCAACGGTGTAAGTTCCTTCTCCTGGAATAACTTTAGTTGTTGAACCATCTTCAAAGGTTGCTGGTACATCATCATCCATTGGGATTGCAGGGTTACCAGGTGTGAAGCTTGGTGTACCTGTTTGGGTTTGACCTTGGATATCTGTAGATGTTGCTGGCTCAGCTGTTGGAGTTACTGGTGTAACTGTTGGTGTGTAGGTTGCAGTAACTGGAGTACCGTTCTTATCAACACGTTTCACGGTTACGCCTGTACCTGTTCCTGTGAATGATTTTTCTGGTACGAAGGTTACGGTTCCGTCCGGAGCAACTGTGTAAGTTCCTTCTCCTGGAATAACTTTTGTTGTTGAACCATCTTCAAAGGTAGCTGGTACATCATCATCCATTGGGATTGCAGGGTTACCAGGTGTGAAGCTTGGTGTACCTGTTTGTGTTTTACCTTGGATATCTGTCGATGTTGCAGGATCAGCAGTTGGTACAACTGGAGTGATCTTCGGTGTGTAAGTTGTCTCAGCAACAGTTCCGTTTGTATCTTTACCTTGAACCTTAACTGGAACAACATCACCTGAGTAAGATTTATCCGTTGGTGTGAAGGTCACAACACCTGTTTCTTTATCAACGGTGAAGGTACCAATTTCTTTACCTTCTGGTGATTTAGCAACTACAGATTCTGCTGGTTGACCATTTTCATCAAGAAGAGTAATGGTATCCTTATCGATTGGTGCAACTGGGTCACCTTCAGTGAAGGTTACAGTTCCAGTTTGAACCACACCTTGAGGTGCTTCTGATTCAGCTGGACTTGCTGTTGGAGTTACTGGTGTTACAGTTGGTGTGTACTTAGCAGTAACTGGAGTACCGTTCTTATCGACACGTTTCACCGTTACGCCTGTACCTTCTCCTGTGAATGATTTTTCTGGAACAAATGTTACGGTTCCGTCTGGAGCAACTGTGTAAGTTCCTTCACCTGGAATTGTCTTGGTTGTTGAGCCATCTTCAAATGTTGCAGGTGTATCATCATCCATTGGAACATTTGGATTACCTGGTGTGAAGGTTGGTGTACCTGTTTGCGTTTGACCTTGTTTGTCAGTAGATGTTGTATCTTCTGCAGTTGGTGTAACTGGTGTTACGGTTGGTGTATAAGTCGCAGAAGCTTTTGTTCCGTTCTTATCTTCACGAACCACTGTTACGGCTGGTGCAGTTCCAACGAATGATTTTTCTGGTACAAAGGTTACTGTACCGTCTGCTGCTACTGTGTATGTACCAACACCATCTACAGTCTTCGTAGTTGATCCATCATCGAAGGTTGCTGGAACATCATCGTTCATAGGTACACGGCTGTCACCTTCGGTGAATTTAGGTTTACCAGTTTGAGTTGCACCTTGGATATCTGTTGATTCAGCTGGTGTTGCTGTTGGTGTTACTGGTGTCACAGTTGGTGTGTACTTAGCTGTGATTTCAGTACCGTTCTTGTCCACGCGTTTCACTGTTACGCCTGTAGCAGTTCCAGTGAATGATTTTTCTGGTACGAAGGTTACGGTTCCATCTGGAGCAACAGTATATGTTCCTTCACCATCTACTGTCTTAGTGGTTGAGCCATCTTCGAAGGTAGCTGGAGTATCTTCATCGATTGGAACATTTGGATTGCCTTCCGTGAAGGTTGGTTTACCAGATTGTGTTTGACCTTGAATATCTGTCGATGTAGCATCTTCAGAAGTTGGAACAACCGGAGTAATCTTCGGTGTATAAGTTGTTTCAACTGTAGTTCCATTTGCATCAGCTGCTTGAACCCTAACTGGGACAACATCCCCTGAATAAGATTTATCTGTTGGTGTGAAAGTAACTACACCTGTATCTTTATCAACTGTGTATGTACCGATCACATTACCTGCTGGTGATTTCGCTTCTACTGATGCTGCTGGTTGACCATTTTCATCAAGAAGAGTAATCGAATCCTTGTTAATTGGAGCTACTTCATCACCTTCAGTGAAGGTTACAGTGCCAGTTTGAACAAGACCTTGAGGTCCAGTAGATTCAGCTGGTGTTGCAGTTGGAGTTACTGGAGTTACAGTTGGTGTGTAAGTTGCAGAAGCTTTAGTTCCGTTCTTATCTTCACGAACAACTGTTACGGCTGGTGCTTTACCTGTGAATGATTTTTCAGGAACAAAGGTTACAGTTCCGTCTGCTGCTACTGT
>NZ_KV812784.1:620455-620928 GCF_001813505.1 Streptococcus sp. HMSC061E03 | reverse complement strand
GCTGGAACATCATCGTTCATTGGCACACGGCTGTTGCCTTCAGTAAATACAGGCTTACCTGTTTGGGTTTGACCTTGCTTACCTGTTGTTTCAACTGGTGTAGCTGTCGGTGTGACTGGAGTCACAGTTGGTGTATAAGTCGCAGAGGCTTTAGTTCCGTTCTTATCTTCACGAACAACCGTTACGGCTGGCGCTTTACCTGTGAATGATTTTTCAGGGACAAAGGTTACAGTTCCGTCTGCTGCTACTGTGTAAGTACCAACGCCATCAACTGTCTTAGTTGTTGAACCATCATCGAAGGTTGCTGGAACATCATCGTTCATTGGCACACGGCTATCGCCTTCAGTAAATACAGGTTTACCAGTTTGTGTAGCACCTTGGATATCTGTAGTTTCAACTGGTTTCGCAGTTGGTGTTACTGCAGTCACAGTTGGTGTATAAGTTGCAGAAGCTTTGGTTCCGTTCTTATCTTC
>NZ_KV812784.1:591486-620250 GCF_001813505.1 Streptococcus sp. HMSC061E03 | reverse complement strand
AATGTAACAGTACCGTCTGCTGCTACTGTGTAGGTACCAACACCGTCTACAGTCTTAGTCGTTGAGCCATCGTCAAATGTTGCTGGAACATCTTCATTGATTTCAACAGTCTTCTCAACGCCATCAACCGTTACAGTTCCACCCTTGAATTCAGGTTTACCTGTTTGAGTAGCACCTTGGATATCTGTTGTTTCAGCTGGTGTTGCTGTTGGAGTTACTGGTAATACTGTTGGTGTGTAGGTTGCAGAAGCTTTGGTTCCGTTCTTATCTTCGCGAACAACGGTCACGGCTGGTGCAGTTCCGACGAATGATTTTTCTGGTACAAATGTAACAGTACCGTCTGCTGCTACTGTGTAAGTACCAACACCGTCTACAGTCTTAGTTGTTGAGCCATCGTCAAATGTCGCTGCAACATCTTCATTGATTTCAACAGTCTTCTCAACGCCATCAACCGTTACAGTTCCACCCTTGAATTCAGGTTTACCTGTTTGAGTAGCACCTTGGATATCTTTTGTTTCAGTTGGTGTTGCTGTTGGGGTTACTGGAACGATTTCTGGTGTGTAAGTTGTATCCACCTTGATACCGTTTGAGCTTTCAGCTTGAACCTTGGCTGGTGTGACTGCACCAGTGTATGATTTATCAGTCGGTGTGAAGGTTACTTGACCAGTTGCTGGGTCGATTGTGAAGTTACCGATCACTGTTGTACCGTCTGCCGCATAAGCTGGTGTGCTTGAAACTTCGTTACCATCTTTATCTAGCAATGTGTAGCTATTGTCTTTAATGGTAATAGCTTTATCTTCACCATTTACTTGAACAGTTGTTCCTGCAAAGGTTGGTGTACCGGTTTGAGTCGCACCTTGGATATCTTTTGAAGTTGCAGGGTTTGCAGTTGGAACTGCTGGCACAACAGTTGGTGTGTAGGTCGCATCTGAAGTAATGGTTGCAGTCTTACCATTAGCATTTGTAATAATAGCAGTTGCCTGAACAGTTACCCCTTTTGCAGTACCAACAAAGTCTTTTTCTGGCGTAAATGTTACTGCTCCAGTCGTTGGGTCGATAGTATAGCTACCTTCACCTGCTACTGTCACTGTTGTTTCATCAGTTGGTTGACCAGTTGCCGGATCCACCAATTTCTTGCTAGTGATTTCAGCAGTCTTGTCGTTACTCAAATCAAAGGTTGGTGTTTGAGTTTGAGGAACATTTTGAACATCCTCAGAAACCTTGTCTGTAGGAGTCACTGTGATAGGTGTTACAGTTGGTGTGTACTTAGCGGTTGCTGTCTTAAGGTATTCATCACGGACGGTACCGTCTTTATCTCTTCCGACAGGTGCTGTTACTGATACGGTAACACCTTGAGCTGTACCTGTGAATCCTGGTTCTGGAACAAAGGTTACTTTACCAGTTGCATCGTCAATGCTGTATGTTCCTTCGCCTGCTACTGTTACAGAGGTTGCATTGGTTACTTGACCAGTCGCTGGGTCCACCAATTTAGCAGGGTATTCCAAACTTGGAGTAACAGAGATCTTTTCGCCATTAGCGTTTGTTGTCGTTGTGTTAAAGGTTGGTGTACCTGTTTGAGTCGCACCTTGGACATCTGTCGAAGTCTTATCTACCCCTTCAATATCCGTTGGTGTAACAGTTGGGATATAAAGACCATCCATGGTATTCAAAACAGTATCAACGTTAGCTTCATCAGCTGGGAATTTTGTTGACCAACCAGTATCGTAACCATTGCTGTCTGTACGACGAATAGAGATACCATCAGCTGTTCCAAGGAAGTGATCTTCGGGAATGAACTCAACATCCACAGAAGTTCCGTTTGAAGTGATCTTGTACTTCCCTTGACCAGCTACAGCATAGTAGCCATCTGCACCAGGTGTTACGACTTGCCCCGTACGGTTATCTATCATTTGTGGAGCTACTGTTTCATCAATTTTTGCTGACTCAGTTAGGCTATAGCCTTGCAAACCTCGAGCAGTAAAGGCTACGGTTGCTGTTTGTTTTGCACCTTGAGGGCCAGTTGTTTCTTTAAATTCCCCTTTTGGTGGGTGAGTGATTTGAGTCTTAAAGTCTTCAACCTCACCAGAGAAAGCCATCCCCGTTGGGCTTTCAATTTGATCAGCATCCTTAGCAATCCGGACACGAACACCTAATTCATTGACACTAGGATCAATATAGGTTTTACTCTTTGTAAATCTTAACGTAGCCGTTCCATCTTGGGTAATGGTTGTTAAATCAGACCGTTCATCTTCATCGAAGGTTCCGTTTTGGTTGAAATCTACCCAACCATAGATGTTAGCTTTTGCTGCTCCATCCGTATGAGCTTCCACTGAAATGGTGTAATTACCTGGACGTGTCCGGTCCATCTTGATCAGCTCATTGGTTTTCCCTTTGAGATCATTTGGAAGTAATTGGTCGATGCCTTCATCCGCAGTGGTCGCCTTGTCATCACCCGTCCAATCAAGCGTATTGTTTTCATCCATATCAGGGCTTAAGTGACCTAGATAAGGTTGGTTTACTTTCTTACCTGTTACACCATCTACAGTTGCAATCGAATGAATCGCCTTCCCGTAAGATGCTGGCGCATCTCCTTCATCGAGCGGGAAGAATCCAAGCATGGCTGATTGTTTACCACTTGAAGCAATGTAAAGACCAACTTCAGAAGCTCCTTTTGTCATAACAAGGGGAACGGCAGAAGGACCTGCAGAAATATTTGGCCCGAAGACCCCTGTTCCGAGGCCTCCAGTTGTTAAATCAGCACTTCCAAAGTACTTCCAAGCAACCGCTTTTTTATCTGGCCCCACTTCATTTGCACGTTTAAGTAGGTTAAGGTTCGTCGAATAGTAATTCGTACCTTCTATATTAAAGGTAGGATTTGGGCCAAATAAATTGTCTGTATCTTGTGGAATAAAGGTTTTAGTAGATCTTCTTCCATATTTATACCACTCCCCAATTTGTTGCCAACCTTCTCCGTTTGTGGTGAAAATAACCGATTCACCAGGATTAGCGGACTCACCATCTGCCATGACTACAGCAGGTTTGACGGCTTTGCCACGGAAGGTAGCAGAAATTTCAAACTGAACACCAATATTGCCACCATCAAACTCGGAACTGATGGTTGTTTTTTTAGTGCCAGTATCGATGCCTTCACCTTTTATTTCTGTCCAACGGTTTTGAGCTTCGGCAATAATTTTAGCTTCTTCACCATTATTAAATGCTTTGTTAGTTGCAGCACTAGTAGTTGTTCCTATATATCCGTTCTTAGCATTTGGGTCATAGGTAGCCTTTTCAGCTTCAGTCGCTCCACGTTCTTCTAAGCGCTTTTTGTAGATTTCTGTCGCTTGGAAGGGTTTTAAGGATTTAACTTTGATAGTAACCACATAGCCAGGCATGATTTCCTTGGTGTAGGTTGAGCCCACTTGAAGGGCCAGATTTCCGCTTGATGTAGTCGTCGTTCCTGTCCAGCTAGCTGTATCGCCAAAGTCCAACCAAGAGATTTGGCTGGCTAAGTCTTTAGCATTGATATTTGTTGTAAAGCCAGGTTTTTCAACTTTCGGAGTTGAAGTTGCGTCTTCAACGTCATCCCCGATCAAGCTTGGATCATTTGGGTCACCAAGAGCACGACGATTACGACGCTTAGGACCAGAAGTCTCTGCTGTCACAGCATTGTTTTCTGAGGCTGGTGCTACGACACCAGCAGCCACTTCTTCTTTCTTATCTGTTGCAGCTGCTTCTGCTGCCTTGTTTGCTGGCGTAGTTGCTTCTAATTTTGGTGTTGCAGCGGTTGATGTTCCCGGTGCAGTTGAGGTAGCAGATGTTGCTGAAGCTGCTGTACTTGTGCTACTTGCTTCACTAGTTGAAGCAGGTGCTGTTGATGTTGCTGCAGCAGTTGAAGTCTCTGGTGCAGTGATTGCTGCGTTTGCATCATAAGTAGATGTCGTTGCAGCTGTTGATGCTGCTGAAGTTGCTGTAGCTGTTGACGCTTCAGGCGCTTCTGACGCTGTTGCAACTGCTGCTACACTTTCACTTGTCGTATCTGTCTTTTCTTCTGCGGCTGCACTTGCGGCTGTCCCAACCATGACAAGTGTTCCCAATAGTACAGAGCAAACACCCACATTCAATTTACGAATTGAGAATCTGCTAATACGATCATTAAATAAGTCTTTCCCCATCTAATGGACCTCCATATTTATCTATAAATTAACATTCTTTTTAAAATTGTTTAGTTTTTACAAACCTTATCTATTTTAACAAAAACCGAACGATTTTCAAAACATATTGACTCAAAAATGAGTAAAAATTTTTAGCTAAAATTGTTTTAATTCTAAAAGGATTTTACCAATTGATCAAGGTATCAAAAAACCTTGATTTATTACTAAATGGCAAGATCGAACTTCAATTGTGGCTTCACTGGATCGTAATCGACCAGTTCAAAATCTTCTGGTTTGATGTCAAAGAAATTGGTTCCATCTGGCACATTCAAGACCAGGTGTGGCTGACAATCTGAAGGCTCGCGACGGAGTAACTCTTCAGCCTGTTCAAATTGATTATCATAAATATGAAGGTTATTAATGAAGTAAAAGAACTTTCCAACCTTCCAGCCAAAGTGCTTGGCAATCATCATCTGAAGAGCTACATATTGCATGGCATTGATATGGTGGGCTACCAACATATCATTCGAACGCTGGGTCAAGGTTGCATCTAGATAAATCTCTCCATCAACCCGCCTCACGTCAAACATGGTTTGAAATGCACATGGTAAGAGTCCGTCGGTCTCCTCAAAGGCATCATAATCCCAGAGCGAGATAATATTGCGGCGATTCCAGGGATTGGCTTCTAATTGTTTGAGGATTTTATTGGTAATGTCATGCTTTTTGACCACAGCACCATAGCGTTGACCAATAGTACGACTATCCCCTACTTCCCAGTCGTTCCAATAATGGACATTGTATTTATCTTCTAACAGGTCTAAGCTATTCGACTGATCCTGGTAGATCCAGAGCATCTCTTTGATGGCTGATTTAATCGCGATGGGACGAAGGGTCGTGATAGGAAACTCGCCTTTTGAGAGATCAAACTCCATAAAGGCTCCCGTGATGTACTTGGAGTTGGCCGTTCTACCATCCTTGTATTTAGGTCGGGCCTGTTCAGACCAAACACCTTCTTCCATGATTTTCCGAATATACTCTTTAAAAATGGTATCTGCTTTTGTCATATCTCCTCCTTTAATCTACTATTGCTTTCATTATATCACAGGATAAAGAAAAAAGGAGAGGCAAATCTCCTTTTAATCTTATTGTAATACTAGAGATGCGGCACCGATGACACCCGCATCATTTCCCAAAGTAGCAAGCGCCAATTGAGTAGATTCACGTACTTGTGGGAATGAGTTTTCTTCAAAGACCTTGCGCACACCATCCAAGAGGAAGTCTCCAGCAGCAGATACCCCACCACCGATAACGATCTTAGACGGGTTCAAGGTTGAACCGATGTTAGCAGCAGCAAGTCCAAGGTAACGTGAGAAGTTCTTGTAGACGATCAAAGCAAGAGCATCGCCTTCTTTTGCCAGGTCAAAGACCGTTTTAGCCGTTACTTCTTCTCCATTGTCGATCAAGACTTTCAATTGAGCGTCCCCTTCGTACTCATCGGCGTAACGACGAGTCAAGTTAACGATCCCAGTTGCTGAGGCAACCGTCTCAAGACAGCCTTTTTTACCACAGGTACATTGGATTGGATCATCAAAGTCAACCGTGATGTGACCAAGCTCACCAGCAGCTCCACGTACACCGTGCAAGAGACGACCTTCAGCGACGATCCCACCGCCGACACCTGTACCAAGTGTCATGAAGACAACATCTGGTTGGTTTTCACCAGCTCCTTTCCAACGTTCACCCAAAGCAGCAACGTTGGCATCATTATCGATAAAGAATGGAATATGAAGGGCAGTTTCGATCTTTTCTTTGACTGGTTGAAGGGTCTTCCAGTTCAAGTTGTAGGCACCGATAACTGTACCTTTTTCACGGTCAACGACACCAGGTGATCCCATTCCAATTCCTTGGAACTCAGAAGCATCAAGCCCAAGCATCTTCAAACGATGCGCGATTGATTCGATCATATCATCTACGATATGGCTACCTTCATCCAAGATATTTGTTTTAATAGACCATTTTTCTTGAACTTCCCCATCCAAAGTGAGGATAGCAAACTTAATTGAAGTTCCCCCAAGGTCAATCCCAATAATTTTTTTAGACATCTGTAACTCCTTTCAAACTTGTAAACACTTACAGATCTATTATATCAGACTTTTTATCAAACGCAAAGGTTTGCACGTAACTTTTCTTAACTTTTTAACAAGAGACTAAAGGATTGAAATCCTAGAATGAGGAAAATCAAACCAATAATATTTAATAGAAAGACGCTAATCGAAAGCGGACTAACGATTAAGAACAATCCAATAAAGAGTTGTAGCAAGGCAAAGAAAATATAACGCTTGGACAGTTCTTCAACCTTCCTCGAGTAGAAATTGGCTTTTCGGAAGTTCAAAATCGAACGGTAGATGAGCCAAATTCCTAAAGTAACTGGAAAGACAATCGGCAAGGTCTTGTAGCCATAGAGCAGTAAGTAGACTGCAAAAACCAAGGCGACCATACTGTGAAAGAGCTGTTGCTGCTTGATAATACCTGACTGACGCAATCGGTAATAGCGTGAAAAACGTGAAAAAGAGATTAAAAAGAAGCCACAGGAGATCAACCAGCTAAAAGAGCCGATGTGCTCAATGGGGTTGATAAACAAGACGATACCGATAATGGTAAAAATAGTAGCTGAAATCCCAAGGGATATCCGGTTCAATTGATTCATAGGGCCTCCTTATTCATCTAATTCGCTCAGGTATTCATAGCGATCGTACTTCTCAAGTAGTCGCTCATTTTCCTGATCCAGTTCTTTTTGAAGGGCTGACAATTTGCCAAAGTCAGAGCCGTTTTCATTCATCTCCACTTCAATCTCTGCGATCCGATTTTCAATGGCTTCGATATCTGCTTCAATACTCGCCCACTCTTGCTTTTCCATGTAGCTCATGCGCTTCTTCTCTTCTTTTGGCTTGACAGGTTTCTCTTTTTCAACCTTGTGACTGGCCGTTACTTGAGCTGCTTCAAAAGCTTTTTCATCCAGGTAATCCGTATAATTGCCAAAGAACTCACGAATGCCCCCATTTTCAAAAGCCAGGATCTTGCTTGCTACCTTATCAAGGAAATAGCGGTCGTGGCTGACGGTAATGACTGGCCCACCAAAGTTTTGAAGGAAGTTTTCCAAAACTGTCAGGGTAGCGATATCCAAGTCATTGGTCGGCTCATCGAGGAGAAGCACATTGGGTTTTTCAATCAAGAGTTTTAAGAGAAAGAGGCGCTTCTTCTCCCCACCAGAGAGTTTTTCAATCAAGGTTCCGTGCATAGAACGTGGGAAGAGAAATTGCTCCAAGAGATCTGCAATTGATGTTGTCCCAACGGTTGTCTTCACTTCCTCAGCAACTTCCTGGAGAAAATTAATCACGCGCTTGCTCTCATCCAAGCCATCAATCTGTTGTGAGAAATAAGCCACCCGCACGGTTTCTCCGATAATGACTTGCCCAGACTGAGGCTGTAGTCGCTCGGCGATCAAATTGAGCAGGGTCGATTTGCCGACGCCATTATCCCCGACGATCCCGAAGCGGTCCTTGTTTTGCACCAAGAGGTTAAAATCCTGTAAAATCGGCTTGTTTTCAAAAGCAAAACTCACATCTTTAAACTCGATGACTTTCTTTCCGATTCGGCTGGTCTCAAAGTTCATCTCCAAATCCGTCTGGTTGCTTTGACCAGACAAGTCTTGCTTGAGATCATGGAAACGATTGATCCTCGCTTGTTGCTTGGTCGCACGCGCCTGGGGTTGACGCCGCATCCAGGTCAACTCTTGCTTATAGAGTTGCTGCTTCTTATGAAGAAGGGCCGCATCACGCTCGTCTTGCTCGGCCTTTAAGCGGACATAATCCTGGTAGTTGCCCTGATACTCGATCAAGCCACCTCGATCCAACTCAAAGATCCGCGTCGAGATATTATCCAAGAAATAGCGATCGTGAGTAATGAAGAGCACGGTTTTCTTAGAGTTCTTCAAGAAATTGGTCAACCATTCGATGGTATCAATGTCCAGGTGGTTGGTCGGCTCATCTAGTAAGAGCAGGTCGTGATGTGACAGCAAAACCTGTGCCAATTGTACCCGACGACGCAAGCCCCCAGATAGATCCCCAACTTTGGCGTTCAAGTCTTCAATTCCAAGCTTAGAAAGGACTGTCTTGACCTGACTCTCGATTTCCCAAGCATTAAGCGAATCCATCTCCGCCATGACCTTTTCAAGACGTGCTTGGTTCTCTTCTCGGTAATCCGCCATCAAGTATTCATAATCGCGAATCAGCTGCATTTCACGCAAATCACTAGATAGCACCGTATCCAGAACTGTCTTTTGATCATCAAAGTCTGGTTCCTGGGTCAAGTAGCCAATTGTATAATCACTCTTGGCAGAAAAAGGACTCACATCTCCATCAAAGCCAGAGCGACCTGACAACACATCTAATAGCGTGGTCTTCCCAGTCCCATTGACCCCGATCAATCCAATCCGATCCAAGTCGTGAATGATAAAGGAAATCTCACGAAAGACGGTCTTATCTCCGACAGATTTGGTTAATTTATCGACAATAAAATCGCTCATTTTTCCTCCTCTTTTGCTTGCTGGATATAGGCGATGATGGCCTCTTTTTCATTGGCCAGTTCCCCATCGACAATGGCATATTCAATTTTTGTCAAAATCTCTCCTAAGGCTGGACCAGGTTGAAAGCCGTAGTCTTTGATCAACATACCACCATTAACCACCACTTCATGTTTATCTTGAATGGTCAAGCTATCATAAACGCGCTCGATGGCCAAATAATCCACACTCAAGGCATACGCTTCCCGAAGCTCTTCAGCCACTAGCAACAAACGCTTCTCATACTTGTAGCAAGCACGCTTGTCTAGGCTTCCATTTTCTCGGAGCTTAAGAATTTCCACGATCTGCTCCACCGTCTTGGCAAACTCTCTAGAAGTCTTCCATTTCTTAAAGAATTTTGGAATATCTTGAATCTCTAGTGCTAAGACCAAAGCAGCCCAGGCTTGCTCAGAAGTTGAAAAGGTATACTCCAACTCTATGTCAAACAAACGCTCGATTGCTTCTTTGCGATCCTTCATCTCTGGCAGATAGTGATAAGCTCCACTGGCTAGCATAGCCTCCAATCCTTGTCTCCAGTATGGAGAAAGCAAGAGTTTATCAAACTCGATGAAGGTACGCTCTACTGAAATCTTCTCAAGTAAAGGCGCACACTCCTTCATGGCATAAAAGGTTGCCTCTTCTAATTCAAAGCCAAGACTGGCTTGAAAACGAAAGCCTCGCATGATCCGGAGCGCATCTTCGTTAAAGCGTTCATGAGGAAGCCCAACCGCCCGAAGGACCTTGTTTTCTAAATCTTCTAGTCCATGAAAGAGGTCAACAATCTCTCCTTTTTCATTTAAGGCAAAGGCATTAACCGTAAAATCACGACGCTTGAGGTCTTCTTCTAGTGAGCGTACAAAAGACACGGAGCTTGGACGCCGATAATCGACATAGACATCCTCCGTCCGGAAGGTCGTAATCTCATATTCTTGCCCATTTTCAAGAACCAAGACGGTCCCATGTTCGATACCGACATCTACTGTGCGATCAAAAATCGCCTTGGTCTCTTCTGGGTATGAGGAGGAAGCGATATCGACATCGTGAATGGGACGATCCAAGAGGGCATCTCGAACAGATCCCCCGACAAAATAGGCCTCAAAACCAGCTGCTTTAATCTTCTCTAATATTGGTAAAGCCTCCTGAAACTCAGAAGGCATCTTTTCTAATCTCATAGTAAGTGTTCCAAACCATAGACAAGCTCATGACGCTTGACAACTTCTTTAATCCCTAGATTTACTCCTGTCATGAAGGAAACACGATCATAGGAATCATGTCGGAGAGTCAAGCCTTCGCCTTGGCTACCAAAAATCACCTCTTGGTGAGCCACTAGGCCAGGCAATCGAACCGAATGGATGCGCATCCCTTCAAACTCTGCCCCTCTTGCTCCAGGCATCAACTCTTCTTCATCTGCTGCACCTTGCTGGATCTTATCGCGCTTCTCAGAGATCAACTCAGAGGTCTTAATCGCTGTTCCACTCGGTGCATCTTTTTTCTTATCGTGGTGCAATTCGATAATTTCTACATTCGGGAAATACTTGGCTGCTTGCGCTGCAAATTGCATCAAGAGCACAGCTCCGATAGCAAAATTAGGAGCAATCAAACCACCCAAGTCCTTTTGACGTGAAAGGTCTGTCAATTCTTGGATCTGCTCAGGAGTGAATCCAGTCGTTCCCACAACAGGCGCAAAGCCATTTTCAATTGCAAAGCGAGTATTTTCGTAAGCGACCTTGGGCATGGTAAAGTCGACCCAAACATCTGCCTCTAGACCCACAACATCTTCTTTGTGGTTAAAGACAGGGACTCCTGCAACCTCTGTCTCATCAGTAAACGGATCGATCAAGCCAGCTAATTCTAACTCAGGATCTTCAGAAACCATCTTGTAGGCTGCTTGTCCCATTCTTCCCTTGAAACCTGCGATAATGACTTTAATTGACATAGAATTCTCCTTAAACGATAGGGATATACCCAACTGCTAAGCTATGGTCACCTAAGTGCGTCCCAATCACCCCTCCAAAGGTAGCAAAAGGAATATCACCTTCCACTCCTTCTTCAATGAGCAGTTGGCGAAGTGCTTCTGCTTTTTCAGGGACATTGGCATGGATGACAAAGACTTGGTAATGACCATCTGCGATATCTGATACAACAATCTCTACCAAGCGTTTCATGGCTTTCTTTTCCGTCCGGACTTTCTCAAAGACCTCAATCACGCCTTCATCATTAAAATGAAGAATAGGCTTGATGCTTAAGAGGTTCCCAAGAATGGCAGCCCCATTTGACAGACGACCACCTTTAACCAAGTGGTTCAAATCATCCACCATGATATAGGCAGAGGTTCCATCAATCTGGTGTTGGACATTGGCAACAATCTCATCGAAAGAACGGCCTTCACCAGCCCATTTCAAGCAGTCTTCTGCCATCATTCCTAGAGGAGCACTGGTGATTTTTGAGTCCGGAAATTCGACGGTCAAGCCTTCGAATTCATCCTTCAAATATTGGATATTTTGGTAGAAACCTGAGATACCAGATGACAAGAAAAGACCGATAGCATGCGTATAGCCCTTAGCTGTCAAACCAGATAGGACTTCTTCTAACTCTGCAACACTCGGCTGGCTAGTCTTTGGCAATTCCTTAGACGCAGCCATCTTTTGGTAGAACTCATCGTGTGTCAGGTTCTTCCCTTCAACATAAGACTCCCCATCGATATAGATCGGGATCTCTAAAATAAATAAGTCGTCGTGATGGAGCACGTCTTGCGGTAAATAGGCAGACGAATCCGTGATCACTGCTAATTTCATTGATTAAAACTCCAAATTAATACCCGGTAAATCGAGGGCAATTTCTGTGACTTCATAAGTCAAACGGTTGAGCATATTCAAGCAAGGGCGAGCCAATTCTTCCACTTCGTCTTTGCTGAATTCACTTGGTTCATTGACATAACGACCAAACAAGTGGTTGATTTGAGTGATGGTTCCGCTGATCACAAAACCGTCAAAAACGATCATGTAGCTCAAGATGACAATCAAAGAAGTTGTGTTTTGTTCTTGATCACGATTGATTAATTGAAAGTTTACATCTACTTTTGTTTCAGGGATGCCATTTTCTTTTTCCCACTCAAAATTACGAGCATCATAGTGGTATTGGCTGACAAATTCTTTTTCACGTTGAATATCCATTTTTATTCTCCTAAAAATATGCGATAGGCTTATTATATCATAATTCAGCTCAAGATACCAACGCCGAAGGAGGTGATTTTTTCACTTGTACAAGAAGAAAAGGTTGGGCATTCCCAACCTTTTAATCATATTTAGTTTTTAGGTTTACGAAGCAATCCGAACAAGATACCACTTACAACTGCACCGATCAATACGAACAAGATGTAAAGAAGTGGATTTGATGTAAGGGCGATAACGAAGATTCCTCCGTGAGGAGCCATGAGTTTCAAGCCTGCAAGACCAACAAGAGCACCTGTCAATGCTGAACCTGCGATGAAGCTAGGGATGGCACGAGCTGGGTCAGCTGCACCGAATGGAATGGCACCTTCTGTGATGAAGGAAAGACCCATGACAATGTTTGTCAAACCTGAATCTCGTTCTTCTTGTGTGAATTTATCTTTAAACAAGACTGTTGCTACGAATACTGCCAATGGAGGAACCATACCAGCTGCCATAACGGCTGCCATAACAATAGAACCACCTGAAGCAACAGATTCAGCAAGTGTACCTGTAGCGAAGACATAAGCGGCTTTGTTAACTGGTCCACCCATATCGACAGCCATCATACCGCCGACGAGAAGTCCAAGAAGGACAGCTGAGCTACCTGACAAGCTTGAAAGGAAGTTGTTAAGACCAGTATTGATAGCAGCCATTGGAATATTGATGAGGAACATCAAGAATCCTGTCAAACCAACACCAAGCAATGGCAAGAGAAGGATAGAGCGGATACCATCAAGTGAACGTGGAAGACCTGCAAGGGCTTTGCGAAGTAAGAGAACAACTCCACCTGCAAGGAAACCACCTACCAAAGCTCCAAGGAAACCTGATGATACGGCTGCTGGTAATTCACCTTTAGCAGCACCGTAGGCGATATTTCCAAATGCTGACCCTGAGCTAGCAATAGATCCAGCGATAAACCCTGCTACAAAACCAGGTTTTTCAGCGATTGAGAATCCAATGTAACCTGCAAGTACAGGAAGCATGAAGCCAAAGGCTACTCCACCAATTGTTTTAAATTGTGCTGCTAATACATGATAAGAACCAAGACTAGACAATTGATCTTGAGGCACACCAAGAACTTGGTCAATCAAGAAGGCAAGGGCGATCAAGATACCACCACCGATAACGAATGGAAGCATTTGAGAAACCCCACTCATCAGGTGTTTGTAGAAAGCTCCACCCAAGCTCAATTTCTCTTGGCTAGCGCTAGCTTGTGCTGCATTTTCAGCGTGGAAGACATCTGCTTTGCCATCCAAGATGGTTTGGATCAATTCTTCTGTCTGACGGATACCAGCTGCGACTGGTTTAGAGATCAATTTTTTGCCATCGAAACGAGCGGTTTCAACTGCTTTATCTGCTGCAATGATGACCCCTTCAGCTTTGGCGATTTCTTCAGCAGTCAAGCGATTGCCGACACCAGATGCCCCGTTGGTTTCAACGCGGACTGTGACACCCATTTCTTCCCCTTTTTTGATGAGGGCTTCTTCTGCCATATAAGTGTGGGCGATCCCTGTTGTACATGCTGTAACGGCAACGATGAGAGGTTTGTCAGATGAAGCTGCTTCTTTGACCGTTTCTGCTTTTTTCGCTTCTTCAGCGGCAGCTTCTTGCTCTTCTGCATCAAAGGCTGCAATGACTTGATCAGGAGTGCTTGCTTGGCGAAGTTTGTCCGCAAATCCTGGTTTCATCAAGTACTTAGACAATTCAGCAAGGGCTGCCAAGTGAGTATCGTTTGCTCCTTCTGGAGCTGCAATCATGAAGAACAAGTCTGTTGGTTGACCATCAAGAGATGCGTAATCCACACCCTTGTTTGATTTTGCAAACAAGACCGTTGCTTCTTTGACTGCTTCATTTTTGCTGTGTGGCATGGCAATTCCGTCACCCAAACCAGTTGAAGTTTGTGCTTCACGGTTCATAATCCCAGCTTTGAAAGTTTCAAAATCTGTCACCACACCATTGTCAACGAGCGATTGGATCATCTCATTGATCACGCCTTCTTTATCTGTTGCTTGAAGGTCAAACAACATCACGTTTTTATTTAAAACGTCTTGAATTTTCATAGTTTTTCTACCTCTACTTTTTCATAAGTTTCTTTAATATAGTCCGCTGTCGCCAAATCATCTGAGAAGGTGGTCGCTGTGCCACAAGCCACTCCCCATTTGAAGGCTTCGATAACATCTCCCGTCGTTGCGAGCTTCCCAGTGAAGCCAGCCACCATGGAATCTCCAGCCCCGACAGAGTTCTTCACTTGACCCTTGATTGGTTTTGCGAAGTAAGTGCCGCTTGGACTGACAAGGAGAGCACCATCACCCGCCATGGAAATAATGACGTTTTGTGCACCTTTGGCCAAGATTTCTTTAGCGTAGCGTTCAATTTCTGGCAATTCCGTCAAGGTAACGCCAAAAATATCTCCCAACTCATGGTTGTTTGGTTTGACCAATTGCGGATTAAACTCCAAGGAATCAATCAAAGTTTGCCCTTCAAAGTCGCAAACGACTTGTGCACCTGTCGCACGAGTTGCTGCGATCAATTGTTTGTAAACGGCATTCCCAAGTGAAGATGGGGCAGATCCTGCAAAGACTACCACATCATCTGCTGTTAAGCTCGATAAGATGTTGAGCAATTCTTGCAACTGAGCTTCCGTCACTTCTGGGCCATTCCCATTGATCTCTGTTTCCTCATCAGCTTTGATCTTGACATTGATCCGTGTATCTTGGTCCACTGTCACAAAGTTGGTTGAAATAGCTTCACTGGTCAGTACGTCTTCAATGAAGCGTCCTGTGAAACCACCGATAAATCCAGTTGCTGTGTTCTCGATATCGAGACGTTTCAAGACACGACTGACATTGATTCCCTTACCACCGGCAAATTTATCTTCTGAAGCCATCCGATTGACTGCACCGGTCTCTACATGATCGAGACGGACAATATAGTCAATTGCTGGATTCAGTGTTACTGTATAAATCAAACCTCTATAACCTCCGTTTTTTCTTTTAAAACCTTTAATCGTTGCGGTTCACATTGATTGGTGATAATCATGGCTCGCTTGATAGGAGCCACTTTGACAAAGGATGTCACCCCAATTTTCGAATCATCCGCTAGGATATAGGTTTTTTTCGCATTTTCGATAATCGCACGCTTGACAGATCCTTCTTCCAGGTCTGGAGTGCTGTAAAATTCATCATCGATTCCATTCATTCCAAGAAAAGCCTTGTCAAAATTCAACTGACCGATTTGATTGAGCGCGATCCCTCCGATACTAGCATCTGTAGAAGATTTTACCTTCCCACCGATGATGACCGTCGGAACATTTCGCTCGACCAACTTGGTCGCATGGTGAATCGAGTTGGTCACCACGGTTACTGTTGGATTGACAATTTCTTGTACCAAAAGTTCATTGGTCGTCCCGGCATCGATAAAGATCACATCATGATCTTTGATCAATTCCGCTGCTTTTACAGCGATTTTTGACTTAACTTGAATGTTTTTGATAGATTTTTCTTTATTGCTTTCTTCCTCTTGAAGAAAATGCAGGCTTTCCGCACCACCGTGAACCCGGCGAAGTTTACTTTCAGCTTCTAATTCATCCAAGTCACGTCGAACCGTTGATTCAGACGTCCCTAGCTCTTGTACAAGGGTTTCTAAGGAAACAAATTTTTCCTTCAGTACCTTCTCGAGGATGAATTGTTTTCGTTCAGACTTAAGCATTTCTCCTCCTTTTGCAATCGATTACAAAAACCATTATACTCTTTCTTCAAAAAATGTCAACAATTTTTTATCATTTTCTGTCACTTTCTTTCAAAAGTTTCAAAAGTGTACAAAAAAAGAGCAGGAAAGAACTCATTTTGTTAAAAGAGTTCTTTTCCCACCCTCATATATCTTCTTTGAAGATTTTAAGCAATAAAGTGTCTAAGTATCTATTCTATCTTCGGTATGTCTTAATCATTTTTTGAAGATTGTTTCTTTTTCTTGAAACCAAACAATCCAGCAAGTAACCCAACGGCAACACCTGTTGTTGCTACTGCATATTTGGAAGAATCTGTACTTGCCACAGCTTGGCTATTTTCTTTTTTGGGGTTGATTTCTTCTACTTTAGCTTCTTGTTTTGGCGCTGGACTAGCTGTTGGTGCTTGCACTTTCGGACTATTGGTAGTTGTTGGAAGAACTGTTGGTCTATCCGTGAAAGTTGTTGGATTGCTTGAGCGGATATCCATTGGCATATCTGCTGCTTCTAAAATAGCTGGATCCATTCGTGACGCTAGATCTTCATATTGGGAATTCAACAATTCCACGACACTTTGATAAGATTGAAGAGTTGTGAATTCTGCTTCCAATTTTTCTTTTTTATTTTCCAAATTAGCCACCGCAGCAGATAAAACTGATTGGGCTTTGACCAATAATTCTGGAGCGTTTTTAAAGTCAGAAAGACGTTTTTCAGCAGCAACCAGACGTTCTTGCGCCGCCTTCAAGCCTTCATGCGCTTCTTGAACGACTTGGGCTTTTTCTGCTTCTTCCGCTTTTAAACGATCTAATTTCTCACGCGCAGCTGCCAACAAATCTTTCGCTTTTTGAAGGGCTGCTTCTTTTGGTTGGATAGCTGCTTCAATCCGACCTCGAGATACATCAAGAGTCGCCTTCGCCTTTTCAACCGCATGGTCCTTGCTAACGAGAAGAATCTTGTAATTTTGGATGGTCTTTTGGACATTAGACATCTCTACTGCCACATTTGAATTAGCATGGCGGGCATCTTCTAATTTGCCTTGCAAGATAATGATTTGAGACTCTTGATTGGCCTTGTCTAACTTGAGATTAGCGACTTCATCAGATTTTGCTTTCACATCTGATCTTGTCGTCGTGGCCCCAGCTCCCTGACGCAATTGGTAAGCGAGTGCACTGGTTGACACTGCTGAATTGACTGGGCTGTGTAAGAAAGCTGCTTCTGACATGGCATTACTTGGGTCATAAGCGACTGATAAAGCTGTCGCTTTGTTGTCTACCATTTGGAGATAGTGACCAACCTTAGCAAAGGCCTCAGCCCCAATCTTCATATAGATATCGTTGGCATCAATTTGTGTTTCGTCTGTCGGTAGACCATATTGAGCCGCTACTTCTTGATAAGCCGCTTTTTCATTGTACCAAAAGTCAACCGCACCAGCAGGTGAGAAGCCATATGCAATGTTCTCGTTTGGCAAATACTTAAACATATGCCAGTTGGCTTTCTTGAAGTATTCCAACTGTACTTGGCTGGCAGGAAGGGAATAAGGATCCAGCTCTAATTCAGGCAGGCCGGCATTGCGACGATAGCTATTGATGGCATCGGCAATTTCAAGAGCTCGAAGGTTGGCTTGCAAAGATCCAGACTCTCCAACTGTCAAGCCGTCTTCTTCCCGACCACGCTTGTAGAGGGCTAAAGCACTCGCTGCAGCTTCATTGCCATTCTCGGCTAAGTGTTGCAAATAACCTTCATAAGTCGCTTGACTCAACTGAACTGGACTATTGGCCGCTGCTTGTTCTAAAGCTGCCAATTCTGCTTCCTTGGTGGCGATGACCGCTTTCAAATCTGTCAGACGTGTTTGAGCCAGTTGAATGTCGCTCTCAATTTGAGCCACTGTATCTGAGCCAGTTTGCTGACTCGCTTGCAAGGTCGCAAGGTAATTCTGAGATTCTCGGATACTTTGCTCGACTTGGCTTTGCTCCAACAAAGCCTGGTTGAGCACATTCTCATCATTTGAAATCGGTGCTTTGGCTTGGTTCAATTCATTTTGAGCTACATCGACCAAAGATTCCTGAGCAGTAACTTGATTTTCCTGTTGACGAACAGCCTCTACGACTTGGTCATGTGCAGCTTCTGCTTCTCGAACCTTATTTTCTTCGATGGTCACATAGGCTTGAGCCACCTTGACGTCATTTTCTGCATTCTGAACTTGGGCATCCGAAGTCGTTGCGATGAGGTTTTCCGCATCCGTCACTTCTGCTTTCTTTTCTTCCAGTTCTTGTCCAGCAGCCTTGACTTCCGTTTGAGCATCGATCACTTTTTGCTCTTGGTAGTGGACATCTTTCACCACTTGGCCTTTTTGAGCTGTGATTTGCTTCAACTCATCAACTGTAATTGGTTTCTCGACTACTTCCGTGCTGTTGGTTTCTGGATTTTCATTTTGCTTGACCTCTTCGGCATTTGCTTTGTGATGAAACATACCAGATAGGACTGTTGTTGCAGCAATCCCTGTCGTGAAAACCGATTTTCCTAATTTCTTTCCCATTAAACTCACCCCCAAAACTTAATCATTTTCTTGAAGTTTCTCTACCCCTTAGCATACCACATTTTGTTACCAATAACTAGTAGGTTTAAAAAGTTTTTTTCATAAATTTTTGAGGCAAAAGAAAAACAGCTGACGCTGTTAGTCTTCTTGTTTAATTTGGTCCAACATCTTCTCTTCTTCTGCTGTTAACTCATAGTTTTCTAGCAAGTCTGGCCGACGTTCTAAGGTCTTTTTCAAACTCTGATAGAGGCGCCACTGACGAATATTTTCATGGTGACCACTCATGAGAACATCGGGAACCGTCATTCCTCTGTATTCATAAGGCCGTGTGTATTGAGGATACTCTAAGAGACCAGAGGAGAAACTGTCATCCTGGTGACTGGACTCTTTCCCGATCACTTCTGGAATCAAGCGTACCGTCGCATCAATCATGGTCATGGCCGCTAGTTCGCCACCCGTCAGGACATAATCGCCAAGAGAAATCTCATCCGTCACCAAGGTCTTGATCCGCTCGTCGTAGCCCTCATAGTGACCACAGATAAAAATCAATTCTTCTTCCTGAGCCAACTCTTCTGCGTAGGCTTGGTCGAAGGTCCGACCAGCAGGATCCAGCAGGATCACGCGCGGATTCTTTTTCTCAATCGCATCAAAGGCATCAAAAATCGGTTGAGCGCGTAGAAGCATGCCTTGCCCGCCACCATAGGGTTCATCATCCACATGGCGCGCCTTTTCCGCGTTTTCACGGAAATTATGGTAGTTGATCTCGAGAAGACCCTTTTCACGCGCCTTTCCGACGATGGAATGCTCAAGAGGAGAAAACATCTCTGGAAAGAGGGTTAAAATATCAATCTTCATCGTCTAACCCTTCTAAGATGTCCACATCGACCCGATTACTCGGGATATCGATATTGAGCACCACTGGTGGGATATAAGGCAAGAGAAGGTCTCGTTTGCCTTTGCGTTTCACAACCCAGACATCATTGGCACCTGGTTGCAGGATTTCCTTTATCTGACCGATCAACTGGTCATTTTCATAAACATCAAGCCCGATGATCTCATGGTAATAAAACTCGCCCTCATCCAAATCCGTCAAGTCTTCTTCTGCAACCTTGAGGCTAAAGCCCTTGAATTTCTCAATGGCATTGATATGGTACATATCCTTAAACTTAATAATGTCGAAGTTCTTGTGCTTGCGATGACTGGCAATGGTCACCGTTTGGACAAAACGATCCTTTTCATCAAAGAGAGCCAACTCAGCTCCTTTTTTAAAACGCTCTTCCGCAAAGTCTGTCACAGACAAGACCCGCATTTCTCCTTGTAAGCCTTGGGTATTGACAATTTTCCCAACATTAAAGTAATTCATGATTTCTCCAGTGTAGTTTATTCACTCTATTTTATCACGTTCAGCAACAATTCTCAACGGTGCTCACTGAGCCTTCCAACAAAAAAACGGGACTAAGTCCCGCCTTTTTATTTTTCATCAATAACGATTCTTACTTTTTTATCTTCAGTTGGGACAGAGTAGACAATCGTTCTTATCGCAGAAATGGTGCGACCTTTTCGACCGATTACACGACCAACATCGCTAGGATCAAGGTCAAGGTGGTACTCCAAGAATTCAGGAGTATCTTCGATCTTGATGGTTAAGGCATCCGGTTGTGAAATCAAGGGTTTCACAATTGCAATAATGAGATTTTCAATCGTATCCATACATCAACCTACTTAAAAAATTATTTTGAGAATTTAGAATCGTGGAATTTCTTCATCACACCAGCTTTTGAAAGGATGTTGCGAACTGTATCTGAAGGTTGAGCTCCATCAGCCAACCATGCAAGAACGCGGTCTTCTTTCAAAGTTACTTGGTTTTCTTCAACAAGTGGATTGTAAGTTCCAACTGTTTCGATGAAACGTCCATCACGTGGTGAACGTGAATCTGCTACGTTGATACGGTAGTAAGGTTTTTTCTTAGAACCCATACGAGTCAAACGAATTTTAACTGCCATTTTTATAAGTCTCTTTTCTATATTTTAATTTTCGGTGAAATAGACAAGCTATTTAGCACATGATCTATTATAACACATTTTATAGACCTGTCAAGAAAAAAACTTGACAGTATTTAAAATTTTTTATTTTATCAGTAAATCGGCGATTTCTTGATAGTTGCTAACGGTATAAGTCGGTACTACCAGGCTGGTATTTTCCTTACGATCAGGATTATACCAGACGGTATCAATCCCCGCAGCATGGCCTCCTGCGATATCCGCCGTCAAGGAATCTCCGATCATAAGGGTCTCTTCCTTGCTAAAACCTGGAATCAGTTGGCCAACTTTGTCAAAAAATGCAGGTTCTGGTTTCTGAGTATGAAGCTGCTCAGAGATAAAGACCTCTTTGAAATAAGAAGCAATTGTAGAATGAGCCAAGCGTCCTTCTTGAATGGCGGTCACTCCATTCGTTGCACCATAGAGCTGGTAACCCGCTTTTTCAAGTCGGGCCAGTAAGTCCTCCGCACCTGGGAAAGACTGCCCTTGAAGACTGATGTAATCTTGATAGCGAAGAGCCATCTCAGCCCCATCAACAGAAATCCCAAAGTGGGCAAACCCGATCGCAAACCGACTATCCACTAGCTTTTGCTTGGTTAACTTCTTTTGCTCCAAATCCTTCCAGAGACCTTGGTTCATGGGTTTGTAGTAATCCTTAAAGGCCTGTACATCTGGAAAATCCATGTCTTCTAACATCTGCGTCAAGGCTGTTTCTTCAGCAGATTCAAAGTCCAACAAGGTATGGTCCAAATCAAAAAGTAAAAATGTATATGCCATTACAAACGATCCTTCAATTTTTCTACAAATAAATAAGCCGCTGGGCAAGTGAGGGTATTCTTGATAGTCAGATGGTTGATCTGATAAATCTTCTTACGATCGGTGTGAGGGAATTCCCGACAAGCTTTTGGGCGAACATCATAGATGGAACAGAGATTGTCCCCACCAAGAAAGGGGCAAGGCATGGATTTAAAAACCTTGTCCCCATCTTCGTCAACTTGAAGAAATTCTGCCTCAAAGGCTGGGAGTTTCATCTTGAAATATTTGGCGATCCGCGTGATATCAGCTTCCTTAAAATCGGGGCCTAAGGTTTTGCAGCAATTGGCACAAGCGGTACAATCGATTTCTTGGAAAACTTCATCGTGGATTTCTTGCGCTATTTTATCTAAATTCTTAGGTGGCTTCTTCTTGAGATTTGCCAATACCTTGCGGTGCTCCTTTTGCTTTTGGAGAGCTAACTGATGGTATTTTTCAATATCAATTTCCTGTGTCATCCTCTATTTCCTCTTCTAAACAATAGAAAGATTATACCATAAAGAACGTGAAAAAAGATAGATCCTGCGATCTATCTCACTTGATTAATCGGTCACGGCACCTGTTCCATCTAGGCTCCAAGTGTTTTCGACATAAGGAGTAAATTGAGTTATTGTTTTCTCAAATCCTTCAACAACAATCAAATAAACCTTATCATCTTTTTGGAATACCCAACCAGCAACCTGCAGGCCTGACTTGAGAAAAATATGTATTTTAAGCGACTCATTTCCTCCAACAGTCGTCGTAGATTTTGTCATTTTCTCAACAATTTTATAATCATTCCACCTACTCTCCAATCTTTGAGCTATTAGCTCTGCATTAAATTCCACTCCTTCAGGGACATTTGCTTTTTCTCTAGTGGCAGCATTTAAAACAATAATATTGAAGGCGTTTTTATCTGTATACTGAATATTATCTCCGACTTGGATATTGTCATTCTTTTTCCAGTCACTTGGAATATTGACATAGCCATAATCTGCTGATCCAATTCGTTTCGTTTTCACATTCCCCTTATCACTATCTGGAATTTTTTTCTCTACATTACTACTTGAATTTGTTGTCTCTCTCACCACATTCGTGGAACTAGATGCTGCCGATGATTTACTAGACTCTTTCTTTGGACTAGTACAAGCAGAAAGGCTTACAACAGACAAAAACGTAACAGACGCGAGTAGGAACTTATTTTTCATATTCTCTCCTCAATGATGTATTTACTTTCCTCTAGTCTACCATGATTTTCTAGGATTTGAAAGTGCGATTTCTATAGCATAAAGAGACTAGAAATGATTCTAGCCTCTCTTCATCAATCCGTTACAGCGCCTGTTCCATCTAGGCTCCAAGTGTCTTCAATGTATGGGATAAAGGTTTTCAAGGTTTCTGCATCCCCTTCAAAAGAAATGGTATAAACTTTTTCACCCTTCTGGAAGACCCAAGTAATCAGGTATTGACCAGATTTCATGATAATTTGAAGCTGGTAAGCGTCCAGACCTGCGACTTTAGTCCGCGCTCCCGTCATCTTATCAACATCCTGGTTATCTTGCCACATTACGGCCAGTTTCTTGGTTAAAAATTCTGCATTAAACTCGATATCCGCAGGAACTTTGGCCTTTTCCCGCGTAAAGCTATTCAAGGTGACAATATTAAAGCCGCTCCCATCCGTATACTGGACAGCTTCTGTCCCATCGATATCCGTGAACTTGAACCATTTACTTGGAATATCGATGTATCCATAATCTGCATTTCCAATCCGCTTGGTTTCTTGACTGGAAGTGTTTTTCTTTGTAGAAGAAGTATCCTTTGACGAAGAGCTGCTTGTTTGCTTTTCGACTTTACTGCTACTTTCTTTTGTAGAGGAAGCTGCTGTGTCCTTTTGAGTGGTGTGACTACAAGCCGTTAATGTGCAGGTAGAAAGAATCGTCAGTGATGTGACCCATAATTTGTGTTTCATGCTCAACCTCCTTGAGAACGTTTTCTTTCCTCTAGTCTACCATGAAACTGGGTATTTTAAAATAGTATAAGTGTCACATCTGATGGAACCTTTCTCATTCAGTCTATTTCTTTTACACCTAAAACAAAAGGCTGGGACAAAAGTCCTAGCCTCTTAATTATTTTTGGATTGTCGAGCAAGACGCAGTGGTTGAGTGGGCTATAATACGCTGATTTCATCAGCTTATACAGCCCTACTCAACTGTGCGGAGGTGGGACGACGAAATCGAATTCTAACGAATCACCGATTTCTGTCCCACTCTCTAAATCTTATTCTTCATCCATTGACAAGACAGATAGGAAGGCTTCCTGTGGAACTTCAACAGATCCAATGGCCTTCATCCGTTTCTTACCAGCTTTTTGCTTTTCAAGAAGCTTGCGTTTCCGTGAGACGTCCCCACCATAACACTTGGCCAAGACGTTCTTACGAAGGGCCTTGATATCTGTACGGGCCACGATCTTATGACCGATGGCTGCTTGGATAGGCACTTCAAACTGTTGACGAGGGATAATCTTCTTGAGTTTCTCAACGATCAACTTACCACGTTCATAGGCAAAATCCTTGTGAACGATAAAGCTGAGGGCATCGACAGTATCGCCATTGAGAAGGATATCCATTTTAACCAATTTAGAAGGACGGTATTCAGACAACTCATAGTCAAAGCTCGCATAGCCACGAGTAGAGGATTTCAATTTATCAAAGAAATCAAAGACAATTTCCGATAGTGGGATTTGATAGATGACATTCACCCGATTTTCATCGATATAATCCATGGTCACAAAATCACCGCGTTTCCGTTGAGCCAATTCCATCACAGCACCGACAAACTCTTGTGGCACCATGATTTGTGCTTTGACATACGGTTCTTCGATCGAAGCGATCTTGGTTGGATCTGGAAACTCAGAAGGGTTTGAGACATCCAGTGCTTCTCCATCTGTCAAATTGACCTTGTAGATAACAGACGGTGCTGTCATGATCAAGTCAATGTTGAACTCACGCTCCAAGCGCTCCTGGATAACGTCCATATGAAGGAGACCCAAGAAACCACAACGGAAACCAAAACCGAGGGCCTGAGAAGTTTCCGGTTCAAATTGAAGACTGGCGTCATTCAATTGCAATTTTTCCAAGGCTTCCCGAAGATCATTGTATTTGTTAGATTCGATTGGGTAAAGACCGGCAAAGACCATTGGATTCATTTGCTTGTATCCATGTAGGGGCTCACTTGCTGGATTGGTCGCTAGGGTCACCGTATCCCCGACGCGGGTGTCCGCAACAGTCTTGATAGAAGCCGCAATATAGCCGACGTCTCCAGTTGCAAGGAAATCACGTCCAACTGCTTTAGGAGTAAAGATCCCAACTTCTGTGACATCAAAGGTCTTGCCATTGCTCATGAGTTGGATCTTATCACCTGGTTTAACCATTCCATTGACCACTCGAACCTGAAGGATTACCCCACGATAGGCATCATAAACAGAGTCAAAGATCAAGGCTTGAAGAGGGGCTTCAACATCACCCGTCGGTGCTGGAACTTTCTCAACGATCTGCTCCAAAATCTCTTCAATCCCAATACCAGCTTTGGCAGAGGCTAGGACAGCTTCACTAGCATCCAACCCGATGACATCTTCTACTTCTGTGCGCACACGTTCTGGATCTGCAGCTGGCAAGTCAATCTTATTAATGACTGGAAGAATTTCCAAATCATTGTCCAGCGCTAGGTAAACATTGGCTAGGGTCTGAGCTTCAATCCCTTGAGCGGCATCCACCACAAGAATGGCTCCCTCACAGGCAGCAAGCGACCGCGAAACCTCATAGGTAAAGTCCACGTGTCCTGGTGTGTCAATCAAGTGGAAGATATAGGTTTCCCCATCTTTAGCCGTGTAGTTCAACTCGATGGCATTAAGCTTGATGGTAATCCCACGTTCCCGTTCCAGGTCCATGCTGTCCAAAAGTTGGGCTTGCATCTCCCGACTAGACACGGTTTCGGTTTTTTCTAAGATTCGATCGGCTAAGGTTGACTTTCCATGGTCAATATGGGCGATGATCGAGAAGTTCCGAATCTTCTCTTGTCGTTTTTTTAATTCTTCAAAATTTGGCATAATCATCTTCCTAGTAAATTTAATCGTACTCTTCATTATAACAAAAAAAATAGGCCTTTGCCTATCTTAATTCATTATTTTCAAAAATCGCTTTTGTGTTTTATTTCCCACATATCCAATCCGTTCGTAAAAGACATGCGCTTCTTTTCGATGAGAGGCAGAATTTAAACGGATAAAAGCATAATGCTTGCTTTTGGCAAGTTCTTCAACTCGCTCCATCAATTGGCGACCGATCCCACGTCCTTGTGCAGATGGAAAAACCGCAAGACCCAAAATATTTAAACCAGCATCACTATAGAGGCTTTCATAGACTTCCGCTTCCACATAACCAAGAATATTTCCTGTTTGGTCCTCTTCATAAACAAAGCAAAAATGATCCGAATCTGGTAGATTGAATTTTTCAATCTGAGCTGCCACTTTCTCAAGGGTCGAATCATATCCCAAAGACTGGTAACATAAATCTCTAATCTGACCTGCATCTTTGACTTGAACAGTACGAATCATAGCTCAACCTCCATGAACTCTTTGGTTTTATCTTAGACTTTTTTCCTCAAAAAGTAAAGGAATACCAAATAAAATTTAAAAAGAAAATCCGATTTATATCAAATTCATCTTTTTTCGCATTTCTCAGGGATTTCTATTTACTTTTTCGATTTAATTCATTATAATAGTAAGGGTAAATACAAGGAGGTGAGTACGTTGGCTAGAGGTCGTGGAAAAGCAAGCCCTCAAGACAAAGAGGCATTACGGATTATATCGGAAAAGATTAGAGAATTACTGAAAGAACAAGGAAAAAAACAGATCGAATTATCTCGTATTACTGGAATCCCTGCAAGTACCCTGACTGGATATGTAAAAGGAACTTCTCTTCCCGTTCCCGAAAATTTAGAGAAGATTGCAGCCTTTTTCCAGGTAGCAGTTGCTGAAATTGACCCTCGATTGCGCAATGATTTTGTGGTCATTGATTCAGAGATTGAACGATTGTATAAACAACTCGATGAAGGAAATCAAGAAAATCTTCTTTCTTATGGAAAGAGTCTCTTGACCCATCAAAAAGAAAGACAGAAAATTGAAAAGCAATACCACCCGTATTCTGTCTATGATTCTTTTGCAGCTTACCAAAATCAAAAGCAAGCTGATATCGTCTGGTTTGATCAAAAGATTCCTTACGATTTGGCTTTTTGGATTCATACGGATTCCCTCGAGCCTAAATACGAAAAAGGGGCCGTTGTCTTAATCAAGCAAACCTATTACGATCAAGCAGGGGCGATTTATGCCATTGATTTTGACGGGCAAACGTTGATCAAACGTGTCTTTCGTGAGGCCAACGGTATTCGACTCGTTTCCCTCAATAAGAAATATAGTGATCAAATCATTCCACTAGATGAGGAACCTGGGGTGATTGGAAAAGTGATTGATGGCTTTGTTCCTCTTGATTTGGAGGAAATCAAATGATTCAATTAATCGCGATTGACTTGGATGGAACCCTCTTACATGAGGATAAGTCTCTCTCTAAAAGCAATATTGAAGCTCTCCACCGGGCCCATGAAGCCGGGTATGATATTGTGATCTGTACGGGGCGTCCCTTAGCGGGTGTCCGTCCTATCTTTGAAGAGATTGGACTTCCGGATGGCAACTACTATATGATTATCAATAACGGGTGTACAACCTTGTCTACTCAGAATTGGGAAATCATTGGCAAGGAAGAATTGAGCCTTGAGGACATGTACCGCTTGCATGTTTTGACGGAAGATATAGACGTCCAGCTAACCTTATTTGACATGGATCACTACCTAGTGGTCGCACCTGAAGCCAGTGAACTTGTCACGATGGATGCGGGTATTGTTAATAGTAAACCGACACCAGTCTCAGAAGAGGATCTGCCCAACCTTGTTCCTATTTTTCAAGCCATGTATGTAGGAGATCCTTCTGCTATTGATGCCTTCCAAGCTCAGCACGAGGCTGCATTAGAGGCCGATTTTAACACTGTTCGTTCACAGGATATCTTGTTTGAAATCCTTCCAAAAGGCGCGAGCAAGGCTTCTGCTCTTCAAGCATTAAGTCAAACATTAGGCTACCGGAGAGACCAGGTCATGGCTCTTGGAGATGCCAATAATGACCTTGAAATGCTACGTTTTGCTGGTTACAGCGTCGCTATGGGAAATGGCAATGCTGCTGTCAAGGAAATCGCAGACTTCATCACCCTGACCAATGATGAGGATGGCGTGGCCCATGCTATTCACAAATTAATTGAAACTGAAAAAGGAGAATGATCATGAAATACCAAAATTTGTTGGACCGTTTTATTACCTATGTAAAGGTTAACACACGTTCAGACGAAAATTCTACAACCACTCCAAGTACCCAATCACAAGTTGATTTTGCAACAAACGTCTTGATCCCTGAAATGAAACGCGTGGGTCTTCAAAACGTCTACTATTTGCCAAACGGCTATGCTATTGGAACACTTCCAGCTAACGATCCAAGCTTTACTCGCAAGATTGGATTTATCTCTCACATGGATACCGCTGACTTCAATGCCGAAAATGTCAATCCACAAATTGTTGAGAATTATGATGGCGGTGTCATTACCCTTGGTGACTCTGGTTTCACACTCGATCCAGCTGATTTTGCTCATTTGAACAACTACAAGGGACAAACCTTGATCACAACGGATGGTACTACTCTTCTGGGTGCAGACGATAAGTCAGGTATCGCTGAAATCATGACAGCTATTGAATACCTGACAGCTCATCCTGAAATCAAACATGGAGAAATCCGTGTCGGCTTTGGTCCAGATGAAGAAATCGGAGTCGGTGCAGATCAATTTGATGCAGAGGATTTTGATGTAGACTTTGCCTATACTGTTGATGGTGGTCCTCTCGGAGAGCTTCAATACGAAACCTTCTCAGCAGCTGGGGCTGAAATCACCTTCAAAGGACGCAATGTCCACCCAGGTACAGCCAAAGGTCAAATGATCAACGCTCTTCAATTGGCCATTGATTTCCATAACAAACTCCCTGAAGGAGCACGTCCAGAATTAACCGAAGGCTATGAAGGCTTCTACCACTTGATGAACATCGATGGAACTGTCGAGGAAGCAAGTGCTAGCTATATCATTCGGGACTTTGAAACAGAAAGCTTTGAGAAACGCAAAGACCTTATGAAATCTATTGCCGATCAGATGAATGCGGAGCTCGGTAGCGAACGCGTTCTCCTCACCCTCAAAGATCAGTATTACAACATGAAGCAAGTGATTGAAAAAGATATGACACCAATCACCCTTGCTAAGGAAGTCATGGAAGATCTTGGAATCACTCCAATCATTGAACCGATCCGCGGTGGTACAGATGGCTCTAAAATTTCCTTTATGGGGATTCCAACACCTAATATCTTTGCCGGTGGCGAAAACATGCATGGTCGCTTTGAATACGTAAGTCTCCAAACCATGGAACGCGCAGTTGATACCATTATCGGTATTGTGACCAAAAAATAAGAAACAAAAAAGGATTCGGATTATACATCCAAATCCTTTAAATATCATTGAGAATGTACCGAAACTTTCCGCTGTGAGAAAAGTGCTAGAAA
>NZ_KV812784.1:540419-591386 GCF_001813505.1 Streptococcus sp. HMSC061E03 | reverse complement strand
GCTGACGTCCGTACTCACCTAAGGAAAGTTTTAAAATATAATTTTATTTTCAATCTAAGGATTCGGATTGATTGTCCGGATCCTTTATTGTAGATTAGAAAGCTTGACAATATCTTTGACCTGATCAATGGTCTGAATCAGGTGAAGGCTTGTCTCATTAATAGGAAGATAATAGACTTTATCTGCCAAAGATTCTGTAAAAGGACGATTCGTGAGTAAGATCACCTGTTGTCCTTTTTCTTTCAGCTCTTTCACTTGCTTTCTCACCTTTTGGTAAAAACGCTCATCACCGATTTCTAGATCATCCACCAAGACACAAGCAGCGTCCAAACCTAACGATTCATTGGTTCCATTTTGGGTCAGATAATAGGCTGCTCCCTCTTTGACCTCATATAAACCAGCTGATGGTTCAACTGGAAGAAAGGCTGGTTTGATTTCAGCTTCTACTACTTTTTCCATTTCTACAAGGTTGGCTAGAACCTGCAAATAAATCGGTGCTAATTTACTTAAATCCAAGAGTTCCTCAAACTCAAAACCACGTTTCAAAGCCTCTAAGATATAGAAGAGCCGATGGGGCATATGACGAGCAATTTTCTGGATTAATTCATCATCGCTCATTTCCTCAGGAAGGATGGTCAGCAAGTTCTTGTCTTTAATGGTTTCTAGGGCTTGTTGATAAGCTTCATCGATTCTCTTCCCAAATCCATAAACTGCCCCATAAGAGTGAATTTGGGTATTGAGGCGGGCATTTTTAGCAGCATCAGAAAAAATCGGGATCTTAAAGAAGATATAGTCCAAACTTGGTTCGTAAACAGCCTTTAGATCCTTTAATAAGGGGTGAGGCAAATGCTCGAGAGAGCGCCCTAATTGTAACTGAACTCCTTGCTCAAACAAGGAATAGCCCAAGCCCATAGAGGCCATCGAGATACTGTCTGAAGCAAATGGGTTAACTTCTAGGATATAAAAAGCATAGCTCGTCGGATCAAGAGCAAACTTGATGGAAACAGCTCCTGTCAGCTTCAAATAGCGACTAATGTGGATTGCTGCTTCACGAAGATTTTGAAACTCCCGGTCAGTCAGGGTGACCGCTGGCATAAATTGATAAGAGTCACTAGAGTGGATTCCGACAGGATCAATGCTTTCAATAGAGGCCGCCAGGTAGTGATTTTCTTCGCGATCCCGCATGACGACAAAATCCAATTCCTTAAAGCCATAGGTCGAAAATTCTAGCAAACACTGCTGACTTGGAGAGACTGAAAGTCCTGTTTCTACTGCTTCGCACAAGTCATCCAAGTTATGAGCAATCTTTCGCCCCTGCCCTTGCTTACTCGCTACCGGCCAGATCATAATAGGAAATTGAATGCCTTCAGAAAACTCGATGGCTTCGCGAACCGAACCAACCAGTGCGGAAGCGGGTACCTGATAGCCCAACTCTTGAAAGAGGCGTCGTTGATCCGCCTGCTGATAAAAACTACGGTAGCGTTGGAGGCTCGGTCCGATAATCATGATCGATTCGTCTTTGAAAAATCCAGTTTCTTCCAAACGAAACAAGAGATTCAAAATCTGTTTATCCGCAAAGGCTAAGAGCAAGCGAGATCCAGTATAAGAAAGAA
The DNA here is from genome assembly GCF_001813505.1 of Streptococcus sp. HMSC061E03. Classification (NCBI taxonomy): domain Bacteria; kingdom Bacillati; phylum Bacillota; class Bacilli; order Lactobacillales; family Streptococcaceae; genus Streptococcus; species Streptococcus sp. HMSC061E03. Next base: position 589,773 of record NZ_KV812784.1, on the reverse strand, counting down.
GAGTCGTCCTAAGAGCATCCAACTTGAGCTTACTGACTACAACCTGTTCTCCAGCTTCCTGTGTGATAGCATTTTCTTCACCCAGATAAAGGACAAGAGCATTCCCGTCCTTGACATTAAGTTTTTGTGCTTCATTTACCGCAGCCAAGAGGCTAATATCCTGATAAGAATCTCCACATAGGAGAAGCAATTTCTGGTTTTCTTTCATCATTCCTTCTCCCTTCTACTTTCGTGAATTTTGGCATCAATCAACTCTAAAAATTCATCGTAAAAATAGAGATTGTCCCTTGGCCCTGGACTAGCATCCACTTGGAATTGAACCCCTAAAATCGGTTGGTAACGATGACGAAAACCTTCAATACTATGGTCATTTACGTTTTCATGCGTGACCAATAAATCATGAGGCAGACTATCTCTGGCAATACTATACAAATGATTTTGACTCGTTATCTCGATTTTTCCTGTCGCAATTTCACGCACAGGAATATTTAAGCCGAAATGCCCGACTTCCATGGGAGCTAGCTCAGCCCCGTAAGCTTGAGCCAGTACCTGTGCTCCCAAGCCCATGCCCCAGATCGGAATTTGACCATTGATTTTTTGGATCAAGCGACAGAGTTTTTTCACCTGATGGGGATCGCCAGGCCCACTGGATAAAATAACGCCATCGGGCTGCTGTTCCATCAGTTCATTATAAGAGATGTCATAGGGATAGACCGTAACATTACAGTCCCTTTGACTCAGCTGGCGTAAGACAGAGTGTTTGACACCTAAATCAATCAAGGCAATACTCTTTCCAAAACCTGGTACAGCATAGGCCGTTTTTGTCGAGACTTGACGCACTTGGTCTTTGGGAAGGACCGTTGCTCGCAACTGATCCAGGATATGCTCTATCGAATCCCCCTTGTTAATGACAGTCGCCTTCATCCGTCCATACTTGCGGACAATTTTTGCTACCTGTCTTGTATCAATCCCTACAATACCAGGGATTTTTTTTCGCTTCAAGAATTCATCCAAGGTCATCTGCTGCCGCCAATTACTTGGCATTTCCACCAAATGCTGAACGACTACTGCCAAACATGTCGGCGTAATCGATTCAGAATCATCTCTATTGATCCCTGTTGCGCCAATAACTGGAAAGGTAAAGGAGAGGATCTGGCCACTAAAAGCCTGATCCGTAATCAATTCTTGATGGCCTGTCATGGCAGTCGTAAAGACCAATTCACCAGTCACATATAAGTCTGCACCAAAGGCTTCTCCTTCAAATACAGTCCCATCCTCTAGGACCAATAATCGTTTCATCGAACCCCTCCCTTCTTTTACACTAATCCAATTTTATCATAGTTCCTCAAAAAAAGGAAAGTCAGATTCCATGTAGCTGTCTACTCTGTCCTCTTTCTTTCCTTTCAATGAATTGTCAGTTATCTTATTTTGCACCGCGACCTTTAAGGACGGCTTCAATGATGGCCATACGGACAAAGACACCATTGGTCATTTGTTCTACGATACGTGATTTAGGAGCTTCTACCAAGTGGTCCGCAATTTCAACGTCACGGTTGACTGGTGCTGGGTGCATCAAGATCGCTGTATCTTTCATACGGTCATAACGTTCTTGAGTCAAGCCATGAAGACGATGGTAGTTTTCTTTAGAGAAGAGTGATTCGTAATCATGACGTTCGTGTTGTACACGCAAGAACATCATCACATCTACTTCTTCAATGACTTCATCGATAGTGACGAAGGTTCCATAGTCTTCAAATTCCGCACTTCTCCATTCGTCTGGACCTGCAAAGTAGAGGGTTGCTCCCAAACGTTTCAAGATTTGCATATTTGATTTTGCCACACGTGAGTGATCCAAGTCCCCAGCGATACAAACTTTCAAGCCATCAAAGTGACCGAATTCTTGGTAGATGGTCATCAAATCAAGCAAGCTTTGGCTTGGGTGTTGACCTGAACCGTCCCCACCGTTGACGATAGAGGCTGTGATCGTTGGGCTTTCAACCAATTCTTTGTAGTAGTCCACTTCAGGGTGACGGATGACGCAGACATCTACACCAAGAGCTGACATGGTCAAGATGGTATCGTAAAGTGTTTCCCCTTTGTTCACAGAACTTGTCTTCACATCAAAGTCAAGGAGATCACATCCCAATTTCAACTCTGCCACTTCAAAGGCTTTGTGGGTACGAGTTGAAGGTTCAAAGAAAAGGTTTGAGATGATGTGTTGGTCTTCGTAGGATGCTTTAGCTCCGTTTTTGAACTCAATCCCACGTTTGATCAATGCCATTACTTCTTCATTGGTAAGAGTTTCCATTGAGACAAGGTTTTTAAGAGCGATTTGATTTTCAGACATGTTGATTCTCCTTTTATAATGTGAATGCAAATAATTTACAATTTGTTTAAGCTTCTTTGATGAGGACGCGGTCTTGACCGTCTAGCTCCACCATCTCGACAATGATTTCCTCTGACTTACTTGTCGGGATATTTTTCCCAACAAAGTCCGGACGAATCGGCAACTCCCGATGCCCACGGTCGACGAGAACCGCAAGACTCACTCGAGCAGGACGACCGTGACTGACCAGATTGTCAATGGCAGCGCGAATCGTGCGACCTGTATAGAGGACATCATCAATCAAAATGACTTCTCTATGAGCGATATCAACTGGTAAGACCGTCGTATCCTCAGTCGCCTTCATGTCATCTCGGAAAGGCTTGGTATCTAGTTCTGCTACAGGGACATCGATTTGTTCCAGCTGAGAGAGGCGTTCTTGGATCCGGCGAGCGATGTAAACACCACGCGTCTTGATCCCCACCAGCACAATCTGGCTCAAATCTTTGTTTCGTTCAATGATTTCGTAGGTGATCCGGGTAATGGCCCGTTTCATCGTCAAATCATCAACGACTTCTTTGGTTTTCATTCAGTCCTCCTTAGTTGTAAAAGAAAAACCTCCTTTTTCAAGGAGGTTCAGCAAATGAATGGTCTAAGAGGATAGAGTCTCGCTCTATGGTCCTAGCCATTGTTTTTCACAGTCTCCTTGCCTGCCTCACGGGACAGGATTAAAGGATTTATTTAATTGAGATAACTATATCACAGTTTCAAATGACATGCAAGAAAAAACTCAACTTTTTTCAAAAAAATTTAAAAACATGACTTTTCGTCTGAATAATGTTCGGCTTTTACTAAGAAACAGTCGATTTCCGCTTGATATTTTTAATCCCATAGAGTACATAGCCAGCTAAGAGGTAAGCGATAAAGATGATCACCACCCATTTGCACACAAAAGCCCAGCCGTATTTATTAACATTGATAAAGAAATAGGCAAAAGGACTATCTTTTGCACCTGGAATTGGCCACTTCAAGACCAATCCATTGAGAAGGGCAAAGAGCATGTAAGCTAGGGGAATCAAGGTCCAAAGGAAGGGATCGAGCTTTCGGTATTGCTTGGCTTTATCAATCACTAGAGTATCAAAGAAGAACATCAAAGGAACGATGTAATGACAGAGAAAGTTTTCCAAACGATAAAACTTCTCTGGTGTCGCAATAGGCGCCAACATAAAGTGGTAGATGACACAGGTGATCATAATGGACATGGTAACTGCGCCTTTCATACGAAGGTAGCCCTGAGTCTGGGTCGAACGACCTCGAATCATGCGCCAAACCATGTCTCCCATAAAGAACATGACCAACATGTTGGATAAAATGGTGTAATAGAGCATCATGCCAAAGCCACCATGTTTGGTCAGTTGCAGATAAACACCGAGCACACTTAAGATAAACAATAGAAAACGATAGCTAAATAATAATTTGAATTTCATAGTATTCTCCTGAAAGAAAAGGGGCTAGGCCCTTCAGTTTAATCAGGAGCTTTCCTTAAGTGAGGACGGACGTCAGCGAACTTCTACGAAGTTCCATGACTTAGTTTTGAACCTAAAGTTTCAAAACTCCCGAGTACTTGAATCAATACTGTTTCAAGTACTTTTCTCACAGCGGAAAGTTCCATTATAAACTTAAATAACTCTATTAATTTGTGTACTTTTCTTTAGATTTTCTTCACAAATTCTGATTTGAGTTTCATTGCGCCAAAGCCATCAATCTTACAATCGATGTTGTGGTCTCCTTCAACGATACGGATGTTTTTCACGCGCGTACCTTGTTTCAAATCTTTCGGTGCCCCCTTCACTTTCAAATCTTTGATCAAGGTCACTGTATCGCCATCAGCCAATTTGTTTCCGTTGGCATCAATCGCTACGACACCCTCTTCTTCTTCAACCTCAGCTGGGTTCCATTCATACGCACACTCTGGGCACACCAAGAGCGCTCCATCTTCATAGACGTATTCAGAGTTACATTTTGGACAGTTTGGTAAGTTATTCATTTTTATCTCCTTATTCAAATTAACTTTCATAGTATACCATGAAAGCGAAAATTTGACAAATCCTGCTCGACTGTAGCATTTTCATGAAAAAAAGAGGCGACTTGGCCTCCCTACATGGATGATATTTCTCAATCTTCCTGCAATTCTTGAATATCTCGAATCACGCGCACACCTGCTTGATTCTTCTCGCGAAGTTCAGCATCAGAGTAAGGGAAGGTATTGATCAAGATACTCTCCATTCCGATACTTTGGGCCACGGCGACATCTGTCGTAAAGTCATTCCCCACCATGACCGTTTTCTCAGGGTTCAACTGGTGTTCTTTCATCACTTCCAAGAGGAATTCTGGCTGAGGTTTGCGAATACCTGCGTCAGACGACAAGTAAATGGCATGGAAAAGTTCTCTCAAACCAACCAAATCAATCTCCGGATTGGTAAAATCTGCTTGGGCATTGGATAAGAGAAAGATTCGGCAACCTGCAGCTTTCATATCCTCTAATACTTCTTTCGTATGAGGATAAAGCTCCAACCGCTTGCGAGAAAGGACACGGAAAGTCCGCGCAATCAAACGTCCCCACTCTTTGAGATGGGCAACACTATTCCCACTTGGATGACCTTCTAAATACAATTGTACAAAGATAACCGTCAGATCAATCTCTGGGTAGGCAACTTGTTTTACCTTAGCCAAGTCTTCTTCGGCTTGTTGCACCAACTCTCTATAACGCAGGCGCAGACCTTCTCCTGAGTAGCTTGCCCCGTAGGATTGGTAGATCTGAGCCATGGTATCCCATAAAATGGGACTCGACTCATCGGTTTCGATGTCGACTAAGGTTCCATAAAAATCAAAAATATAGTTTTTAAATGCGTACTTGTGCGGATTCATCTCTCACTCCCGTAACAAACATCGTAAAGGTTGCCTTACAGACATTGGCACCGTCTTGATTGGTAATATCGACATCCACAACTCGAGTCGTCCGTCCACTATGGACACATTCGCCATGGATCGTGAGGACATCACCCAGACGCCCTGCTTTTAAGTAATTGATCGAGGATTGCAAGGTTACCCCATCGACCCCTTGAGAAACCACGACCAAACCACTGACTTGGTCACACAGGGTAAAGAGATAGCCTCCGTGCGCATTTCCATAATAATTGAGCGAGGATTCTACGACCTTAGTTGTCACCACCACATGGCCATCTCTCATCTTTTCGATTTCGTAATTTTCAAATGCAGCAATTGCATCAAAGTGAAAATCTTTCATATACTTGCCACCTTTTCTAGCATCTTTTCAACTCCTCTATCATACTACAATTAAGGAGTAGATACAAGCGAAGGGGCAATTCCTTAGAAGCAGAAAAGGAGACTCCAACTAAGTAAGAAGACGATACTAGGCACAATATATTTTCTTGGGTGCTTCCAACATTCTCTCTTTAAATTCCATTTTCTTAAAGGGAAATAGATTTCAATCAGTAAGTGCAAAACAGCTTCAACCACTGCTAGAATCATCACTCCTAGTAAAAATAGGATCCCCAAGTCAGGCATGACCACCATTTTTAATAACAGAGCAACAAATAGATTGACAGATAGGAAATAAGTCAGCAATACACGGTAATACATCAAGTAAAAGAACAGACTCTTAGGTAGGGACTTGACATGATCGATCAAATCTTTATCAGCGGAAATGAGAGTGGTTAATGGCGTATTGACAGAAGCAATCGTTAAAAGGATGATGATTTTTAATGGAGCATCATAATCCTGTATCAGAATGAGAAGGAGGAAGATGAGAGTAAAGACAAAATTGATGGAAAAATAGCGCTCTTGAAATAAGGAAATCCAAAAATAATTGCCACTTCTTCTCTTTGAAACGAGCAACTGATCATTTTTTGAAACCGCGATCAAGTCCTCATTTTTAAAAATAAAGATAGCAACGAGGGCTGAAAGTAAGATCATATAGGACACTTGTTGGACCCATAAAGAAGATGCTGTAAGAACAGTCGTTACAAAAATGAGCACTCCTCCTAGAAAACTAGGCCTGGTATTGAACTGGATAAAGATATAAAACACACTCAATACCACCAGTAAAGAAAGGAGGACGAGCTTAAAGGATTGTAGCAGGTCTAACCTGACTCCCAAAAAGAGGATCAATAACAGCACGCGCTCTAGTAAATTGAGAAGAAAGGTTACCGTCAGAAAAGACCCTTTAAAACGATTGAGAGACAAAGGAAGCTGGTAGTAGGCCTGAACCCTGTCCATCGAAAAGTAGGAATAGAGCAATTGAAAGGTTGATAGAGCAGTAACAATAGCCGTACTGATCAATAAAACTTGAAAGCTCGTAGAAAATTTGGCCCCAACAAGATGGTAATAAAGAGCAAAGGCTAAGGAAGTTAAGAACAAGAAGAGCCGATTTTTGGATACCACATCTCTAAAAATAGCTAGTAACATGCTCTACCCCCTCTGACGATTGACGTCATGAAACCAATCTTCTAAATTCGATTCGATCGCATCTAGGTGACCATCTTCAATAGAATAAGCTGTATCACACACCCGAACGATACTCTCTGCGATATGCGAACTCATCAGAATAGAGCCTTCTTCTTTATACTGCAATAGCAAACCATATAGAAATTCTGTCGCATCAAAATCTAGGCCATCAAATGGTTCGTCCAAAATAAGGAGGGGAGGTTTGAGATAGAAAGCTGTGATCAGGAAGACTTTCTTCTTATTTCCCGTTGACAAACTACCGATATCGGTGTTGAGAAATTCTTCAAAATGAAAACCTGAGATCAGGTCCTGCAATAACGTTTCATCTCTCTTTCGATGATACAAACGACAGACAAAATTAAAATAATGAACAAAATCCCAGTTTAAAAAACTATTGTTTTCAGTAAAAACTGTATAGGTACGGCTCTTATAGAAATTCGTATGAAAAGATGTCACCTTGTCTTCAATGGTAACAGTCTCAACTGCATACTGCCGATGATCAAAAACACTACTTAAAGCTTTTAGCAAGGTTGTCTTCCCAGCTCCATTTCGACCAATCAACCCTACTACAGAATGATTGGGTACAAGCATATTCGTGTCTTTTATAATGGGCTTGTCTTTTTTATACCAAACGTTTAACCCCTTGATGTTTAAACACTCACTCTTCATCGACGCACTCCTTTATAAAGGTAAGAAGCCCCAACTAAAAGCAACAGCAAAGCGTATAACCATTCCTTTTGAAAGGCAAAGACTAAGGCACCGATCAAGAAGCAAATTCCTATAAGGATTCTAAATTGTAATTTCATATCTTGCCTTCTTTCTATTCACAGTATGAAAGATTACAATTGTATTTTATGCTTATACTATAGTACTTTTTCTGAGCAGATTCAAGCACGAATGAAATATTCTTACTTCTTTTACCTTACAAGCAAAAAAAGCTAGATCCCTCTAGCTCTTTGCTTAAAATCTTAATTTTTCCCAGTCGTCGTCTGTCCGTTTGCGATAATAGAACTCAGACAAGTCCGGGTCTTCCATCACTTCCAGCAGAGGAAGCATGTCGTAGGACAAGTCCAACTTTTCTAATTGGTCCTTCTCAACCCAAGAAACTTCTCCTTCTTCAGATGATCTGAGCTGGCCTGTAAATTCTGTCGCTTTGTAGCAAAAGACAATATAGCGGCCTCCCTCATCTGGCTCCCAGTCTTTGACTGCGACCAGTTTTGGATCTGCAATTGTCAGTCCTGTCTCTTCGTAGACTTCACGAATGACGGATTCTACAAGGCTTTCTCCTTCTTCGATATGGCCACCTGGAAAAGCATGGCCAGCCCAGTGAGTCTTTTCAGGTGAGCGGTATTGGAGGACTACTTTTCCATTCGTAGGATCTTCTACCAAACAAAGATTGGTAAGTACAGTAGATGTTGCGCGTGACATAAATTTCCTTTCTATGATATTGACAATTAATCAATATAAATTTTTTTCTTTATCTCTTTTTTCATCACAAAGGGATTTACCAGCTCATGGTATTCATCATAGGCATCCAAAAAAGAGCCTCTCTGAAAGACAATTGACTTCTCTTTTAAATAATATTCCGAGTGAATCGTTACCGGACCATGGCCATCAAAGGTAAAAAGCAACTCAATGAAAAATGCTAGGATCAGGCTAGCAAAGAGACTCAAGAGAACACTCACAAGATTCTTCCAATTTGGTGCATGTTTTCGATAGAAGCGATACCAGCTGTGACATAGAATAGTCACAGCCCCTAGATACAACCAGGGATTCCAGAGGAGCGGCGTAAAGGCACAACCATTGAAGTCCAAAAGGAAGTTAGCAAAAACAAAAAGCAACAAAATCAGATACAAGATTCGAAACAGGTTCCGATACTTTCTCATGTTGATCTCTCTTTCTTAGTAATTGGTTTAAACTGGATCTCCTAAAGTAACATCAACAGAATATGATAACCTAACCGGAGCCAATGTTCTATAAGGGGCGTATCCGGATCATTTTTTTTGCTGTCTAAGAATAGACTTAGCGATAATAAAAGTAAGCTAAGTGCTATAACTATTTTAAGAACCAATCTCATACCACCAAGAGCTAAAGAAACTATTGAACCAATTAGTGGTAAAGGGGAAAATATAAATGCCACTATGCCGAAATAGATCTTAATCAATGATAAAACCAATAAACCATAAACAACAATCTTCGTAAATAGAGAGACTCTTTTATCTTCTTTTTTCAGTTTTGAAATGAAATAGATGACATAGATCATATACATAAACAGCAACATATTTATTTCCCCTATTTCCCATGGATTTTAATTCTATTTTATCCAACATCCGTTAAGAATACAACCGCTTGCCTAGAAATGTCCAACAAAGACAAGGACAGGATCAGAGTTTCTTCACTTCTGCTGCGACCTTTTGGAGATGCTGTTCCCGCATGCTAGCAGTGTTCACATCCCGTCCAACCTCTCCCAAGATACACACGCGTTTGGTTTTAATCCCACAGTGGTTCAAGACGGCATTTTTCAAAACAGAGATGCCATAACTATCCGGAATGTTGAGAGGACCTGAAAAGATCTTATACCACCAAGTAGGCGCCATGGAGGTCGCATAAATACTGGCTGTTTTGCCTTTGAGCAACTTCTTGAATTGCTTGCCTCTGAGGTAATTCCAGATAAAGCTGCCCTGATCATTAGCCGAGTAAGCAATCCCAGGTGTGAAGACCCGATCAATCCAACCTTTCATGAGGCTCGGCATACTGCTCCACCAGATGGGATAGACAAAGATCAGGTGGTCCGCCCACTGGATCCATTCTTGAGAACGAAGGATAAAGGGATCTTCTTCCATCCGCTTTCGATAACCATAGCGAAGGACAGGATCAAAGTCTTCTTCATTAAGATTGATGACTTCAAGCTCATGGCGATTTGAGTTAATAGTTTCAACAATGGTTTGAAAAATAGCCTGACAGTAACTTTCCTTATCTGGATGCCCATTGATGACTAAAATCTTCATTCGTCTTCTCCTTCATTTCTTTGGTTCATTCTATCTCTTTTATTTTTTTACTTGATTAATTGATAATGGTTCAAAGATTGATAGATAGGTCCTTTAGGAATTTTTATTTGAAGAACACATCATCCGCAATTCCTTAACAGGTGTTCCAAGTTCAAGTATTTTTTCTTGGCCATCAAAAGTAAAACCCATTTTTTGATAGAAAGCAATGGCTCGCTTATTATCTTTCAATACCCATAAATAAATCTCAGAAACATGATCAAGAGCAACAAATGCAGCATGCATTAACTGTTCACTCACACCTTTTCCATAGTAATCTTTTAAAACATATAAGGCGATGATTTCACCAGCTTGAATGGCCTCATCACGAAAATTTCCATAGCTGATAAATCCAACGACCTTCTTTCCATCCATCGCAATCAAGGTATTTTCTGGATACTTTTGACTCAAGAAACGACATCTATCTAATGTCATCGTCTCCTGAAATTCCGCGGGTAAAAGATCGTCATAAGCCTCTCTCCACGTTTGCCAATGAACGAGAGATTTTCCTTCTATCTCTTCAGGAGTTTCCATTGTTTTAATGATAATCTTCATTCGCTTTATCCTATCTAATCCAAAGCCTTGACTTCCAACATCATATCGCGGATTTGCGCTGCCAGCTCGAAATCAAGCACTTCGACTGCTTCTTGCATTTGACCTTGCAGTTTCTTGACTAGTTCCTTGCGCTCTTGGCGGTTGAGACTGGTAATATCCACTTCCTTGTCCTCTTCCTTGGCCACCGCCTTGGTAACAGAGATCAGGTCACGGATTTCCTTCTTGATGGTTTGTGGTACAATACCATGCTCTTCATTATAAGCCATCTGGATTTTCCGACGACGGGCTGTTTCATCGATGGCTTTTTGCATAGACTGGGTCATAGTGTCCGCATACATAATCACATGTCCCTCACTATTACGGGCAGCACGACCGATGGTCTGAATCAGTCCTCGCTCATTACGGAGGAAACCTTCCTTGTCAGCATCAAGGATAGCAACTAGACTGACTTCCGGTACGTCTATCCCTTCACGGAGAAGGTTGATCCCGACCAAGACGTCAAAGACACCCAATCGCAAGTCACGGATAATCTCTGTCCGCTCCAAAGTCTTAATGTCCGAGTGCATGTATTTGACCTTAACACCCATTTCTTTGAAGTAGTCGGTCAAGTCTTCTGCCATCTTCTTGGTCAGGGTGGTAACAAAGGTCCGCTCTCCACGTTCTACACGCGCATTGATTTCACCCAAGAGATCGTCCATTTGACCCATGGTCGGACGCACTTCGACCTCAGGATCGAGAAGACCTGTCGGACGAATGATCTGCTCGATGACAGTATCCGTTTGTTCCATCTCATAATCACCCGGTGTCGCTGACACATAGACAATCTGGTGGACATGACTTTCAAACTCCTCCCGACGCAGTGGCCGGTTATCCAAGGCAGACGGCAAACGGAAACCATAGTTGACCAGCATTTCCTTGCGCGAGCGGTCTCCATTGTACATGCCCTTGATCTGTCCCATGGTCATGTGACTTTCATCGATCATAATGAGAAAATCTTCTGGGAAAAAGTCAAGAAGAGTGTAAGGTGGCTCTCCCTCACTCCGTCCATCCATGTGACGGGAGTAGTTTTCGACCCCATTGGTGTAGCCCATCTCCCGTAGCATTTCAATATCGTACTCAGTACGTTGTTTCAGGCGTTGAGCTTCCAAAAGCTTGCCTTCTTTTTCAAAGACTTTTAACTGCTCTTCTAGTTCCGCTTGAATCTTGGCAATGGCCACTTCCATATGGTCGTCGTTGGTCACGAAGTGAGTGGCTGGGAAAATGGCTAAGTGGTCCACATCTCCTAGAACTTGGCCCGTCAGAGCTTCAATCTCACGAATCCGCTCAATCTCGTCTCCAAAAAACTCAACCCGAAAGGCATGCTCATCACGCGAAGCTGGAAAAATCTCCACCACGTCCCCACGAACACGGAATTTGCCCCGTTGAAAGTCGATGTCATTGCGCTCAAACTGGATATCCACCAGGTCATTGAGCAGTTTATCACGAGAAATCTCCAGACCTGGACGCAGACTCACCACGCTATCGGCATATTCCTTCGGCGAACCCAAACCATAAATACAAGAGACGGAAGCTACAACGATGACATCGTTACGCTCCAACAAAGCTGAGGTTGCGGAGTGACGAAGCTTGTCAATCTCATCATTAACTGAGCTATCTTTTTCGATATAGGTATCGCTCGATGGTACATAGGCTTCTGGCTGGTAGTAATCATAGTAAGATACGAAGTACTCGACGGCATTTTCAGGGAAAAATTCCTTGAACTCTCCATAGAGCTGGCCTGCTAGGGTTTTATTGTGGGCGATGACCAAGGTCGGTTTATTGACTTGGGCAATGACCTGGCTCATGGTATAGGTCTTCCCCGTACCAGTCGCTCCCATCAGGATTTGCGCCTTCTCACCACCCTCGATGTTATCCACCAACTGTTCAATGGCCTGCGGTTGATCCCCAGACGGTTGGTATTTCGATACTAGTTTAAATTTGTTATCTGTTACTCGATTAATCATACTTTCTTCCTTTGATTATACTTCCCTTATTTTACCACAATAGACGATATTTCTCTGACTTTTGAGGAGAGAATCCTCACATAGAAAAAGACCAGGCTCAAGTTCCGGTCTTCATATTCATCATCATTTCCTGTCAGTCATGACACACTTGTTCATTATCAACTCTTTCTTTCCTTTCCCCTAAGAGATAGACAATCACTAGGGATACAAGAAGAACCAGAGTGGTGATGATTGATCCTTCTGCTCCAAATGCCCCTCCGGTCAACCAGTCAGGTCCATCTCCCATGGTAAAGCTAAAGATAGACGCATCTGCGCCTGTGCCACTGACTTGAAAACCAAGGAGATTTCCTTGTACATAGTTCCAAGTGCCGTGTTGGGCGACCACTAGCCAGATACTATCGGTATAGATAAAAAGCAGAGCAGCTAGCACCCCATCAAGGATGATATTCAGAACGGATAAGAAGGTCACTCCTGCATTACCCATATGCAGAATGCCAAAGAGACTACTAGAAATCACGATCGCTAAAGGTAGATTAGTTCTTGCAGCAATCCGAGTCAGAAGCCAACCTCGCGTCGCCACTTCTTCAGTCCCTCCTTGAAGAAGCCAAAATGGGAATAAACCTAGAATAAAGAGGATGGGTTCTAAACTTAATTCATTAAGCTCAAAAGACCCGATTCCCCCTACCTGGTAGACAAGGGCAATGACACCCATTTGAAGTAGTGAAAGCAAGATCCCCCAGACTAGATACTTGAGCCAATTTCTTTTTACAAAGCCTAAGCTTGATAAAGCATTCTTCTCTATGACCTTCACCCAAAAAATAAAGAGAAATAGTATGATTACAAAACTGAAAAGCTCATAATAGAGAAGATAATGGTAGAAAAATTCTTGAATACTTGCTGTCCCATTTCCTGGTGAAAAGAACTCCGCCAGAAAACCTATCACTAAGGAAAATGGTCCCACCAATTCACTACCAAGCCATAGTCCCCCTTCTATAAAGAGGGAGGCTAAAAATACATAGAATAGTGTAGAAATAAGAACTGGCATAGATGTGTTTGTTTTTATATCCTGAATGATCTTTCCTTTCTTCATGATCAACCTCCATTTATCTAATAGGTCCATTGTAACAAAGAAAATCCAGAGCTGCAATATTGTTTCATGTCAGAAAACCTAACATGAAAACTCGATTTTTCTTGCAAAGCAAAGTCTTTTCTGATATAATAGCTTTTGTAGAAAAACATAAGACCATTCATACTCGTTTTGGTATGAATGATTTGTTTTTTTTAGGCCATCCTTTGGTCAATGTGCTCATGGGTCAAATACCCAAAGAGAAAAGAATTAAAAGGAGACAGAAATGAAGAAAAAATTACTAGCATGTTTGCTGTTCTTATTTCCATTCGTTGCATTCGCTGGTCATGCTCATGCTGAAACGATCAAGGTCGTTTTCGACACAGCATATGCACCGTTTGAATTTAAGGATTCAGATCAAACCTATAAAGGAATTGACGTAGAGATCTTGGACAAGGTCGCTGAAATCAATGGCTGGAATTTGGACAAATCCTTCCCGGGATTTGATGCAGCGGTCAATGCAGTTCAAGCTGGTCAAGCGGATGCCATCATGGCAGGGATGACCAAAACAACAGAACGTGAAAAAGTCTTCACCATGTCTGATACTTACTACGATACAAAAGTTGTCATCGCGACTACGAAAGCCGATAAAATCACGAAGTACAGCCAATTAAAAGGGAAGACAGTCGGTGTCAAAAACGGAACTGCAGCCCAACGCTTCCTCGATAAAAACAAGGACAAGTACGGCTACAAGATCAAGACTTTTGATACTGGTGATCTCATGTACAACAGTTTATCAGCTGGTGCGGTCGATGCGGTGATGGATGACCAACCTGTTATTCAATACGCCATTCAAAAGGGGCAGGACCTAGCTATCAATATGGACGGGGAAGCAGTCGGTGGCTTTGCCTTTGGTGTAAAAAAAGGCGGTAAGCATGAAAAGTTGATCACTGAATTTAACAAGGCCCTCGCTCAAATGAAAGCTGATGGAACACTTGATGAGATCATCAAGAAATGGACAGGTGAAAGCCAATCATCAAGTAACAGTACCGTTCCAGAAACAACTACTCCTGCTGGTCAAAAAGCAACTCCTAAAAAATCAAAATATGTAATTTCAAGTGACTCATCTTTTGCACCATTTGTCTTCCAAAATGGAAAAAACAAATACACAGGGATCGATATGGACTTGATCAAGGCTATTGCCAAAGACCAAGGATTTACCATCGAGATTAATAATCCTGGATTTGACGCAGCGGTAAGTGATGTCCAATCCGGACATGCGCAAGGAATGATCGCAGGGATGACCGTAACAGATGCTCGGAAAGAAACATTTGATTTTTCTGAACCATACTACACGGCCAATTCTATTCTAGCCGTTCAAGAAAGCAGCAAGATTGATTCATATGATGACCTAAAAGGAAAGACAGTCGGTGTTAAAAACGGTACTTCCTCACAAAACTTCCTTGAAAAAAACCAAAAGAAATATGGTTACAAGATCAAAACGTTCTCTGATGGAGCTTCTATGTATGATAGTTTGAATTCTGGTTCTGTTGCAGCGATTATGGATGACGAACCTGTTATCAAATACGCTATTAAACAAGGACGTAAATTCAAAACACCTATCGAAGGGACTCCAAGTGGTCAACTAGCATTTGCCGTTAAGAAGGGTGAAAATCCTGAATTGATCGAAATGTTCAATAACGGTCTTGCGAACTTGAAGAAAAGCGGTCAATACCAAAAGATTCTCGATAAATACCTTAAAGCAGATAGCAAATCAAGTACTTCAAGTACAACGGCAGATGAAACAACGATCTGGGGCTTACTTCAAAACAACTACAAACAATTGTTAAGTGGTTTGGGTGTGACTCTTGCCCTTGCACTTCTCTCTTTCGCCATTGCTATGGTGATCGGTGTTATCTTTGGGATGTTTAGTGTTAGTCCTTATAAGTGGCTCCGCTGGACAGCAGAAATCTTTGTCGATGTTATTCGTGGGATCCCACTCATGATCCTTGCCGCCTTCATCTTCTGGGGAATTCCAAACTTGATTGAATCGGTCACAGGTCACCAATCCCCAATCAACGACTTTGTCGCAGGTACCATCGCCCTCTCCCTCAATGCTGCTGCTTATATCGCAGAAATTGTCCGTGGGGGGATCCAAGCTGTACCGATTGGACAGATGGAAGCCAGCCGAAGCCTGGGAATCTCCTATGGCAAGACCATGCGTAAGATCATCTTGCCACAAGCAACCAAACTCATGCTTCCAAACTTTGTTAACCAATTCGTCATTGCCCTGAAAGATACGACTATCGTTTCTGCGATCGGATTGGTAGAACTCTTCCAAACTGGTAAGATCATCATCGCTCGAAACTACCAAAGTTTCAAGATGTATGCGATCCTTGCCGTCTTCTACCTCGTGATTATCACCTTGCTAACACGATTTGCAAAAAAATTAGAAAAGAAGGTTAACTAATGGCTAAATTAAAAATTGATGTCCATGACCTCCACAAATACTATGGTGAAAATGAGGTCTTAAAAGGAATCTCAGCAAAATTCTACGAAGGGGACGTGGTCTGCATTATCGGACCATCCGGTTCTGGTAAATCGACCTTCCTTCGTAGTCTCAATCTCCTCGAAGAAGTTACAAAAGGTCAAATTACAGTTAATGGATATGATCTAACCGATCCAAAAACCAATGTTGATTTGGTCCGTGAAAATATTGGGATGGTTTTCCAACACTTCAACCTCTTCCCTCACATGAGCGTCCTTGAAAACATTATGTTTGCGCCAGTAGAGCACAAACTGATGACCCGTGAAGAAGCTCAAAAAGTCGGGATGGAATTATTGGAAAAAGTTGGACTCGCAGATAAAGCCGATGCCAATCCAAATAGTCTTTCCGGTGGTCAAAAACAACGTGTGGCTATCGCACGTGGACTTGCCATGAATCCAGATATTATGCTCTTTGACGAACCGACTTCTGCCCTTGACCCTGAGATGGTTGGAGATGTATTGAACGTTATGAAAGAGTTGGCAGAGCAAGGAATGACCATGATCATCGTTACCCACGAGATGGGATTTGCCCGCCAAGTAGCCAACCGCGTCATCTTCACCGCAGACGGTGAATTCCTCGAAGACGGTAAACCAGACCAAATCTTCGATAACCCACAACACCCACGTTTAAAAGAATTCTTGGATAAGGTTCTAAACGTTTAAAAAAATAGTGGTTTTTGAAACATCTAGCAATTTTGCTAGATGTTTTTTAGACCTAAAAAAGCATTTTCAAACCTGAAAATGCTTAGAATGTGGACTAACTATTTTAAAATAAAATAAGTAAAGCGTTTCTAAAAAGGAACAACAATGATTTTCAATTTTTAAAATGAATCAAGAAAATATTGAAACTTTCCGCTGTGAGAAAAGTGCTAGAAACAAATCAGTTTCTAGCACTCGGGAGTTTTGAAACTTTAGGTTCAAAACTAAGTCATGGAACTTCGTAGAAGTTCGCTGACGTCCGTACTCACTTAAGGAAAGTTTTGAATATGTCTTTATCTTCAATCTAAGCATTTTCAAATCTGAAAATGCTTTTCATTCTAACTAACCTGTTGCTGAGCTGTCTGCATCTTGTAGTATACACCTTGC
This sequence comes from Streptococcus sp. HMSC061E03, assembly GCF_001813505.1. NCBI lineage: Bacteria > Bacillati > Bacillota > Bacilli > Lactobacillales > Streptococcaceae > Streptococcus > Streptococcus sp. HMSC061E03. The sequence goes on along the minus strand of NZ_KV812784.1, from coordinate 572,622 downwards.
GCTTGCATCAGCTCTTCATGAGTGCCATGCTCAACAATATCGCCATCCACCATGACAAGAATCATATCGGCATTTTGAATGGTCGACAAGCGGTGAGCAATGATAAAGCTGGTCCGTCCCTTCATAAGCTGATTAAAGGCATCTTGAATCAAGACCTCAGTACGAGTATCAATGGAAGATGTAGCCTCATCCAAGATTAAAATCTTAGGAACTGAAAGGAAAACCCGCGCAATCGTTAAGAGTTGGCGTTGGCCTTGGGACAAAGACTCTCCAGCATCTGAAAGATAAGTATCGTACCCTTGTGGCAACTGCCGAATGAAGAAATCTGCATTGGCTGCTTTGGCTGCTTCGATGACTTCTTCTCTAGTTGCATCTGGACGAGAAAAGGCGATATTTTCATGAATGGTCCCGACCTTGAGCCAGGTTTCTTGCAAAACCATACCAAACTGTTGGCGGTAAGAAGCACAGGTGTAGTCCGTAATTGGCACCCCATCAATCGTGATCTCTCCAGAGTTAACAGGGTAGAAACGCATGAGCAGATTAATCAAGGTCGACTTTCCAGCTCCTGTAGGTCCTACAATGGCAACCTTACTGCCAGCTGGAACCTGAATGGTTAGATCTTTGATCAAAGTCCGCCCCAAATCATAGCCAAATGTGACGTGTTCAAAACCAATCGCACCTTTGACATTCTGACTTTCCAGAACCCATTGCCCTGTCTCTTCGACCTCAGCTTGATCCAAAACGCTATATAAACGCTCTGCGCAGGCAAGGGCACTTTGGAGTTCTGACAAGACAGAGGAGATATCATTAAATGGCTTGGTGTATTGGTTGACATAATTGAGGAAGGTCACCAATTGACCAACAGTAAAGTGAGATCCCGAAATAATGCGTACAGCACCAAATCCAGCCACTACTGCATAAATCAAGGCATTCACAAAGCGAGTGGCAGGGTTGACAGTTGAGGAATAAAAGACAGCGGATTGGGAATAATTGGCATAGCTTTCATTCGTCCCTTTAAAAGCCTTACGGAATTGAACCTGAGCATTAAAGGACTGGATCAAACTTTCCTGGGTCAAAGACTCTTCGATCAACTGGGTTTGAAGACCACGCGCCTTGGTCTGCTTTTGGAAAAGCGTATAAGAACGCTTGGCAATAAAACGAGCAATCAAGAGAGATAAAGGGGTCAAGACCAGAACCGCCACCATCATAAAGAAATCCAATTCCGCCATCGTCACGATAGTGACAAGAATGGTTAAGAGGCCAACAAAGAACTGGTTAAAGACCATCAGAAGACCACTATTGAGTTGCTCTACATCGGTCGTGAGGCGACTGACGAAGTCCCCGCTCCCTTGTTTATCTAGATAAGACAAGGGCAAGCGGTGTACTTTTTCCATCACTTCTGCTCTTAGGCTTTGGCTAAAACGATAGACCAATTGATTGTATAACAAGGGATTGATCCATTGGATCAAGGTATTGGCCACAATGACCAGAACCATTTGGATCAAAACAGGCCTTAAGACTGTCATCCCTTGAGGATTAATGACCAAGTCAACCGCATGTCCAATCAGGATCGGTAACCAGACTGTTAAGGCCACTTGAGCGATGGTTCCGAGACTAGCTAGAATCAGGAGCCCGGGATGGTGAGCAAAATCTCTAAACAGACGTTTTACATAACTAGAACGTTTTTGACTCATGCTTCCTCCCTCCCGTGTTGTGAATAATGAATTTCTTGATAAATCTCATTGGTAGACAAAAGGAAATCGTGATTTCCCAGTCCTACTTGATGTCCCTTGTTCAAGACTAAAATCTGATCAGCAGACTTGAGACTATTGGTTCGTTGAGATACTAAGATCAAACTCGTATCACTCAATTCTTCTTTTATCGATTTTAAGAGACGTGCTTCCGTCAAATAATCCAAGGCAGAAGTTGAATCATCCAGAATCAAGAAAGGAGCCTTCTTCAAAAGGGCACGCGCAATGGTCAACCGCTGGCGTTGCCCACCTGAGAAATTTCGACCAAAGGCTTCCACTGGCTCATCGAGTTGTCCTTCTTTTTCACGGACAAAATCAGCAGCCTGAGCTGTTTCTAGTGCCCACCACAAATCTTCATCCGATAGATTTTCTTCCATTCCAAGTAAGAGATTCGAGCGGATGGTTCCTCTAAAGAGCTCTGCCTTCTGTGGGACAACAGCTACCCACTCCCGCCACTCCTTAAGAGTTTGAGGAGAGTGACCTTGATGATAGAGGGCTAATTTCCCATGACTAACGGCATACAAATGACTCAATAACTGAACCAGGGTGGATTTCCCAGATCCTGTACCACCGATAATTCCCAACATCTGTCCATGATCCAGATCAAAGGAAATATTTTCTAGAGCTGGGCTTGAAGCCGTTGGATAAGTGAAAGAAACTTTCTGGGCGCTAATCGCTTCTTGCTCTCTTGCAGTTTTTACTGGCAAAGCTTCTAGGAGGTCTTCTTCCTTCAAATCGAAAATCTCTTGGACACGCTTGGCTGAAATATAGCTGACATTTAAAGACGTGACCAGCATCGCCAGTTTGATCAATTCTGTTAAAATTTGTAATAAATAATTGACCAAAGCGACCAACATCCCTTGGGTTAAAAGACCAGCAGAGATATTCAATTGTCCTTGCCAAATGACACAAATCAAGGTCGTATTGACCACAAGGAAGGTCAAGGGACTCACCAAACTAGACCAGATACCAGCACGAATTTGCCAGATCTTATAGTCTTGATTGACTTCTTTAAATTCGTCCAATTCACTCACTTGCTGTCCAAAGGCTCGAATCACCCGCATCCCTTGAAATTGCTGACGCGTCACCGTAACCATCCGGTCTGTGATTTTCCGAATCTTAGCAAAGAGCGGATTGACAATCCGTGACATGATCACAATAATCAGGGTTAAAATCACCACCATCCCCAAGAACCAAAGGGTTAGTTTAGGACTGATGGTGAAAGCCATGATGATAGAACCAAAGACAATAATCGGTGCCCTCAAAAAGAGGCGCAAGAATTGGTTGATCCCAACCTGGATTTGATAGGTATCAGAAGTGAGACGAGTTACCAAACTAGAAGTACCGATCCTATCGCGCTTGTCCTTTGGAAGTGATAAGATCTTCTCATACAAATCCTTGGTCATCTCGCGGGTAAAACCGACAGCTGCCTTAGAAGAAAAATACTGGGCCGTAATAGCTACGACAACACCAAAGCTCGCAAATAAAAACAAAACACCAACCGTCATCACCACTGCGCTCGTTTCCTTTTTCGGAATGACCTGATCGACTAAGTGGGCGATGATTAAGGGGACACACAATTCAAAAATAGCTTCTAAAAGTTTAAACACGGGCCCTAGAAACGTTTCCCATAGATAGCCCTTAAAATACTTCAATAATGATTTCATACGACTCGATTCTTTTTTTAATGGATATACATATTTTACCACAAATTCTTAAGATGAAAAAACTCCCCCTACAGAGCAGAGAGAGTTGAATACTGACCAGATGAAGGTCAGAAATCTTATTCCTTCTTTGTTACCTTGCTTAAGGTCTTACCCATTTTCCCCAATCCAATCATTAGTAGTGGGAAAGAAAATAGTGTTATAAGGCCTAATACAAGAAAGACTGCTACAAAGCCACAGCTATCAATGAACCAACCAGTCAGTGGGAAAATGACAATCATAGATAGACTAAACATCATCGAATTGATACTCAGCATGGTTGCTCGCACACTGGATGGCAGATATGCTTGTAAATCATTGTAGTAGATGGGTTGGTAAACGGCATAAAGAGCATTGGTCAAGAGATAGACACACAGATAGGCGAATGGAGTCTTTACACCTACCAAAAACAAGGCCAACCCAGTCAGTGCAACCAGAATCGGAAAGACTTGATTACTATTCCATTTTTTCCCGATTTGACTGGCCAGATAAACCGCCAGGAGATTGAATCCACTACCAATTAACATGATAAGCGAAACTTGCCAACTGGCTAAGTCACTAATTTTCTGTTGGTAGTAAAAATAAAACATACACATGATGGTCCCTACCAACTGATAGGTGAGCATCCAGTAAAACAAGACTGGTTTGTCCTGCCATTCTTGTTTCACTACCTCCAATATCCGCTTTAAGGTCAAGTGACTTCGTTCATCACTCTTGCTCTCTGGCTCCTTCATGAGAAAAATCAAGAGTATGGAAAGCAAGGAAAGGCCAATGGAAATATAGTAGGTCCAAGCCAATGCTCCGTGAATAAAGAAGCCTGCCACGACTGTACCTAACGTTCGGGTGACTTCGGCCACACCAGACAAGAAGCTAGAAATCTGAAGATAACGGTCTTTTTGACCTGCTTCTACCGCTGAATCAAATAAGAAAGCTGTACTAGTCCCCGAGTCAAAATTATAAGACCAAGCATTGACCATCATAGCAATCGCATAGATCCAAAAGTTCCCCTGACCAAATAAAATCAAGATAGAAGATCCAATACTGGACAAGCGAGCCAAATAGAGATTGGTCTTGTAGCTAAAGCGATCGGCTAACATACCAGATGGGATCTCACACAAGAGACTCGTCCCATGAAAGATACTCTCTAATAAACCAATCTGAAGCAAAGAAAGACCATTTTGAATAAAAAAGAGAATCCAAAAACTGGTGATTCCAAAATAAGATGTAAATTCCAAACCTGCTAGGAGTGAAATATTGCGTTTGTAAGTTCTTTTAAACATTGTTTTTCCTCTTTCAATAGATTATATAAGTGTTTCTAAAAGACTTACTTAGATTTGCCTACATTTTCTCCACCTCCTTCATTTTTCTTGATTCATTTCTTGACGCAGCTGGGCCACTTGATTAGACAAGGACACCAACAATTCGGTTTGCAACTTTTGAATTTCCAGTAAATCCGTCTGGTCTTGTTGCACCATATGATCAATCTTCGTATGAAGCAAGCGAATTTCTCGTTCCGACTCCATATTAACGTTAAAGTCATTTCGCGCTTGCAGGCGATCATAATCTGCTGCCCTGTTTTGACTCATCATGATCAAAGGAGCTTGAATCGCCGCAATCGTAGAAAGTGCTAGATTGAGCAAGATGAAAGGATAAGGATCAAAATTCCAGCCAAAAGGATGCAGGACATTGATCAGCATCCAAATAGCCATCATCAGGATAAAACTAATGATAAAAGTCCATGAACCACCAAAGCGCGCAACAGAATCAGCCACCCGCTGACCGAAGGTATAGCTGGCTGTCAAGCGGTCTTCAACGTTAAAGGGACGCTCGCTTTCAGGCATGACACCTGTCACCTGCTGTTTAATGGCTTCGTTTTTATCATTGGCACGCTCAATAATCTGTCCAAGATAATCCATACAATATTGGCTCAAATTTTTATACGTGATAAAATCATCCATTTGACTTTCAGGATAGGAAGTCTTGAGCATCTGTTGAATGGAATGGTCTAGATCTGCGATCAAAGACCCCTGACCATCCTCGTATTCTTTCCCATCAATGATGTCTATTTTCAGCATTGAAATTCCTTTCATAGTTTTTTGAAGCAGATAAAAGTGAAAAACGCCTAATGGCGTTTTTACGTCTATTAAGGTTTGATACGATGCAACATACGTGGGAATGGAATAGCTTCACGGATGTGTTTAGTACCAGCCGCGAAGGTAACCATCCGTTCAATCCCAATACCAAATCCACCGTGTGGAACTGTACCGTATTTACGAAGGTCAAGGTAGAATTCATACTCTGTACGATCCATGCCAAGTTCATCCATTTTTGCAACAAGGGCATCGTAGTCTTCCTCACGCATAGAGCCACCGATGATTTCTCCATAGCCTTCAGGAGCAAGCAAGTCTGCACAAAGCACGCGCTCTGGATTTCCAGGAACTGGCTTCATGTAGAAGGCCTTGATATCTGCTGGGTAGTTAATGACAAAGGTTGGTACACCAAAGTGGTTTGAAATCCACGTTTCGTGTGGTGAACCGAAGTCATCTCCATGTTCCAAATGTTCGTAGTCAGCGTCTTCATCGTTTTCATGCTCTTGCAAGAGATCAATCGCTTCATCGTAAGTGATGCGTTTGAATGGCTCTGCAATGTAGCGTTTCAAGAGCTCAGTATCACGTTCCAATGTTTCCAAGGCTTGAGGAGCACGGTCCAAAACACCTTGAAGCAAAGCTTTAACATAAGCTTCTTGCAAGTCAAGTGATTCATCATGTGTCAAGTATGAATACTCAGCATCCATCATCCAGAACTCAGTCAAGTGACGACGAGTCTTAGATTTTTCAGCACGGAATACTGGACCAAAGTCAAAGACGCGACCAAGAGCCATAGCACCCGCTTCAAGATAAAGCTGACCAGATTGACTCAAGTAGGCTGGTGTTCCAAAGTAGTCAGTTTCAAACAGTTCAGTTGAATCTTCTGCCGCATTACCTGAAAGAATTGGGCTATCAAACTTCATGAAGCCATTCTTATCAAAAAACTCATAAGTTGCATAGATGATCGCATTACGGATTTGCATGACAGCTACTTGTTTGCGTGAACGAAGCCACAAGTGACGGTTGTCCATCAAGAAGTCTGTTCCATGTTCTTTTGGAGTGATTGGGTAATCTTGAGATTCACCGATCACTTCGATGTCTGTAATATCGAGCTCGTAACCAAATTTAGAACGCTCGTCTTCTTTGACAATCCCTGTCACGAAAACAGATGTTTCTTGGCTTAGACGTTTGATGGTGTCAAATTTTTCAAGACCTACTTCTTCGCCGAATTTTTCGATAAAGTTTGGTTTGAAAGCAACACCTTGGAAGAAGGCCGTTCCGTCACGCAATTGCAAGAATGCGATCTTCCCTTTTCCTGATTTATTCGCCACCCAAGCACCGATGGTCACTTCTTGACCGACATAGTCTTTTACTTCGATGATGGTAATCCGTTTTGTCATAATACATCTTCCTTTTCTCATTGTACTTGTCCGAAGACATTATCTTCTTAATTGTATCATAAAAAGGCTTTCAGTGCTAGGTTCTACCTGTGAAAACCAGATTTTTTTTAAAGAAAAAGATCCTCAGCTCATTACTAAGGATCTTGCATTTTTATTTTTCCATAAAGGCCTTGAGGCGGCGAACAGCTTCTTTCAGGGTATCCAAATCTGTCGCATAAGACAAGCGAACATTTTCAGGAGCACCAAAGCCAGCTCCCGTTACTAAAGCAACCTCTGCTTCTTCTAAAATTGCTGTGGTAAATTCCGTCACATCTGTATACCCCTTCATCTCCATGGCCTTCTTGACATTTGGGAAGAGATAGAAGGCTCCTTGAGGTTTGATGGCTTCAAAACCAGGTACTTCATTCAACAAAGGATAAATAGTATTCAAGCGCTCTTCAAAAGCTTGACGCATGATCTCAATAGAAGATTGATCTCCTGTGAGGGCTTCGATTGCAGCATATTGGGAAACGGTTGTTAAGTTGGAAGTTGTTTGGCTGATCACCTTGGCCATGGCTCCAATAATCTCAGGATCTCCTACAGCAAAACCAACCCGCCAACCAGTCATAGCATAGGTTTTAGAAACTCCGTTAATAACGATGGTTTGCTTGCGAATCGCTTCTGATAAGCTAGAAATGGGCGTAAAGGTGTTGCCATTGTAGACCAATCGACCATAGATATCGTCTGCCAAAATCAAGATGTCATGCTCGACAGCCCAATTTCCGATTGCTTGGAGTTCTTCTTTACTGTAGATCATTCCTGTTGGATTAGATGGTGAATTCAGCAAGACAACCTTGGTCTTGTCTGTCCGTGCTGCTTCCAGTTGCTCTACCGTTGCCTTGAAGTGATTTTCTTCTGTTGTTTGGAAAGTAACAGGTGTGCCTTCTACCATCTTGACCTGGTCTACATAAGAAACCCAGCAAGGGGTTGGAATGATGACTTCATCACCTGGATTGATGACAGAAGTAAAGAAGGCATAGAGGATAAACTTGGCACCAGTACCGACCACAACCTCATTTCGGTTCACTGCATAGCCATAAAACTCTTTCATATAGTCGCTAATGGCATCCTTCAATTCTGGAAGTCCAGATGCGACCGTATAAAAGCTGGCACGACCATCCTCAATGGATGCGACTGCTGCTTCTTGAATATTTTTGGGAGTCGCAAAGTCAGGTTGACCCAGGGTCAAACTTAAGATATCACGACCTTCTGCCGCCAAAGCTTTGGCACGCGCATTTGCAGCCAAGGTCACACTTTCTTCCATTTCCAATACACGATTTGATAATTTCATATTTCCTCCTCAAATCTTAAAAAACACCGGTGACTTTCCCAGTCTTGAAATCCACCACATAATAGGAACTCCCGGCCTTGACTTCCCAGATCGGTTTTCCTTTAAAGCGTCCAAAAGTGACACGATCAATCGCGTCCTGACTCTTTTCTTTGACGACAGAAGCTGCCTCTTTGGAACTAACTCCTTCTTTCAAAGGGTAGGTATAGACTGCATCATCCGCCTGCGCCACCAAGACCGCTAATTCTTGTCCTTCTTGGTCCTTGCCAATGAAGGAAAGATACGCTTCTTTGCCATGAAAGAAACTCTCCGTCTCAATGGTCGTAATCGAAGAGTGAGACAGAGCTATTTTTCTTGCTTGCGCCATTTGATCCTGCAAGCGATCAGAAGTTTTTTCAGCAAGAAATAGCCAAGAAAAAAGGACCGTCAACACTAAGATACAGATTCCTATTATATGTTGCCATATTATAAAAAGATTATTTTTCTGTTTCACTCCCTCATTATACACCAAAGCTACCTAGAATTCTATAGATTTTCAAGAAAGAATTGTTACTAATATTTCATACCTGTTACAATGTTTTAGTATAAAATTGTTTGATAAACAAACTAAAATTAACACCTTCGCTATCATTTGTTCATAGTTTAATAAATTTGTCACAATTTTGTAACTAATTTGAAAATAAAATTAAACGACAGAAATACTATTTATTGATAAAATATAGATATGGAAAATTTAAAGAGATTATTCAAAGAAGCAAACGTAGATTTAAAAACCATGATCGTCTTCCACAAGGCAGAACGATTGATCCGTGCCTCTGAGGCTCATATCTTTAAAAAGCACCAGTTGACACCAACTCAATTCTCTGTACTTGAAACCTTGTACAGTAAAGGCGATCTTCGCATTCAAGATCTGATTGACAGCATTCTTGCGACCTCTGGAAATATGACTGTGGTTATTCGCAATATGGTCCGCGATGGTTGGATTACACGCGAAACCGATCCAGAAGACCGCCGTGCTTATCTTGTATCTATTACAGATGCCGGTCGTAAAAAGATCGAAGAAGCTCTTCCAGATCATATCAAGAATATTCAACGCTTGATGCAAGTCTTTAATAGTGGCGAGCAAGCTGAGTTGACAGAACTCTTGAAGAAATTCAAACATATCGCCTAAGCCTACTGCTCAAGACGATTCTGACTCCAAAATCCTCCATTTTGGAGTTTTCATCGTGCATTCTCTTTATCTAACAGATCAAAAAAATATTCCTGACGCTTCTCAGGAATATTTTTATTTATTCTTTCACAAAGACCCATTCCTTCTCTTGCGATAAATCCCCACGATAAAAGAAACCTGCTACTTCTAATGATTTCAGATCTTCTAGATGGATGATTTCTTCCTTCATCATAGCTGTCACCATGGCCCCACGTGCTTTCTTTGAAATCGTCGAGTGAATCTTCAGTGTCCCACCACGATTCTCCATGAATTTGATCCGAATCATTCGCTCACGAATGGCTTTTGAAAAGACTTGTTCAAACTCAGAAGACAAAAGAGATAAGATCTGCTCCTCACCTTCTACTGCCTGATCATAGTCCTCTTTCCAGAGTACCTTTAGAGATTTTCCAGCTGGTTTTAGCTTCATCATAAAATCCAATCGATGGGGAGCAATCCCTTGATAGGCAGGTAGTACACCGTATAAAGCAGTCGTGATCAACAAATGCTCCTGCAGATAAGCCTGCTCTTTTTCGGATAAGTCTTGACGCTCGATACTACGATACATAAGGCCATCAAACAGTTCCAAAGCAGGATAGGTTTTAGCACTCCCAGCTAACAAAGCCTCAATTCTTTCTTTTTCTGCTTGAGCTCTTTCCTCTGAGATCCCGTAAAAGGTCGCTAATTCCTCTAGGGAGAATGCCTTCAAAGCTCGGAGGATGGTTTTTGTGTTCTCTGACAAGGGTTGGGGCTCGACGATACGAGCCTGTTCGTTCAGTTCTTTAGCGGATGGAATTAATAGTTTCATAGGTCTATTGTACCATATTTTTCAAATTTTCTTGACAATAGTTTTTATTAATGTTATTATCTAGTTATGAAAACTAGATGAAAGAAAGGTGAAGATTTCGTGTCCACTTTTTCCTATCCAACGTGGGAGCAACTGCCTGAGCTAGACCTCTATCTTGATCAGGTCCTGCTTTATGTCAATAAAACCTGTGCACCTGTTCTCTCTTCTTCAGACAAGGGCTTGACGGCTGCCATGATCAACAATTACGTAAAACATGGTTATGTCGAAAAACCAGATAAGAAGAAATACCAGCGTGGACAGGTGGCTCGCTTGATCGCTATTACAACCTTAAAAACGGTCTTTTCTATTCAGGAGATCGCTTCTACCTTAAATTTCTTGCAGGACCAGGCAAGCTCAGATCTTCTCTATAATAGCTTTGTCGCTTATCTCAATGAGCATAAAGAGCCGATCGCTCCTATCATTCGCTCTGCCTGTCAGACAGTTCAACTTTATCTTGAAACCCTGACTTATATTCAACCAGAAAAAACGGAGGAAGAAACTGATGAATTACACCATGAAACTAAGTAAAAAATTATCCTTTGGAGAAGAGATCGCTAATAGCGTAACCCACGCTGTTGGCGCGCTCCTCATGTTGATCTTGCTTCCGATCTCAGCAGTCTATAGCTTTGAGCAACACGGTCTTCTCAGTGCTTTTGGGACTTCTATCTTTGTGATCAGTCTCTTTTTGATGTTTCTGTCTTCGACCGTCTACCATGCTATGTCTTACGATTCACCTCAAAAGTATGTGCTTCGTATTATCGATCATTCCATGATCTACATTGCGATCGCAGGTAGTTACACACCGGTTGTCCTCACCTTGATGAACAACTGGATGGGCTACAGCATTATCTTGATCCAATGGGGGACCACCATCTTTGGTATTCTCTACAAAATCTTTGCCAAAAAAGTCAATGAAAAGTTCAGTCTCGCTCTTTACTTGATCATGGGCTGGTTGGTCATCTTTATTATTCCCCAAATCGTTAGCCAAACCAATCCGATCTTCTGGGGTCTCATGCTCATGGGAGGATTTTGCTACACGGTTGGAGCTGGCTTTTATGCCAAGAAAAAACCTTACTTCCACATGATTTGGCACCTCTTCATCCTGGCAGCTTCTGCTCTTCAGTATTTAGCCATTGTTTATTTTATGTAATACGCTCACCACTCTTCGGAGTGGTTTTTTTGTGATTTTTTCTGTACAATAGAAAAAAACTGTATGGGGACAGTCAGGATGAAGACGAGCAAATACCAACAAATTATTCATGTACTAAAAAAAGCCATTCAAGATGGAGAACTGGAAACTGGAGAGAAAATTCCCTCCGTTCGCCAATTAGCTAGTCAATTTTCTTGTAGTAAGGACACAGTGCAACGGGCCTTGCTGGACTTGACTTACCAGCACTTCCTCTATGCTAAGCCTCAAAGTGGCTACTATGTTTTGGAGCAAGAACCTAATCGACATGAGGATCTTCCACTAAAATTAGAGAAAGACCGCAACCAGGCTTTTGAGGACTTCCGGACCTGTATCAATGAAACCTTGATTGGACGGGAGAATTATCTCTTCAACAACTTTTCGGACCAAGCAGGCTTACTCGAAGTACGTCAATCGATTCAAGGCTTATTGAAGGAAGAAGGTATTTATACGACTGCGGATCAGATTGTTTTGACTGCTGGTACCCAGCAGGCGCTCAATATCCTCAGCCAGATTGACTTTCCCAATAAAAAATCGCAGATCTTGATCGAGCAACCGACTTATCATCGGATGAACCAACTCTTAGATTCGCAGCGACTTGCCTACCGTACCATTCAACGTAATTTAACGGGGATTGATCTCGAGGAACTTGAAGAGATTTTCAAAAGTGGCCATATCAAATTCTTCTACACGATCCCTCGTTTTCACTATCCGCTTGGTCATAGCTATTCGACCAAGCAGAAAGAAGCGATCTTGCAACTAGCTGACCAATATGATGTCTACCTTGTTGAGGATGACTATCTTGGAGATCTTGATGGCAGCAATGCCCCTTCTTTTCATTATTTGGATCAAAAGGACCGAGTCATCTATATCAAATCTTTTTCGACCAATCTCTTTTCTGCTCTTCGCATCACTTCCATGATCCTTCCCCAAGACCTTCTAAAGCCAGTCTTGACCTATAAGACGATTCTGGACTATGATAGCAATCTGATCATGCAAAAGGCTTTGAGTCTCTACATTGATAACGGTATGTATCTGACCAATAAAAAGCGACTCTTAGCCAGAAAAAAAGAAGAAGAATCCAGTCTAAAGACCTTGATGGCCCAGTCTCCTCTTCTTCCTCATCTGACCCTGACCCACGATGGGATCCTTTTAGAACTCAGCCAAGTTCAATCCCTTGCTGCCTTAAAACACAGTGGACTTCCGCTTGATTTCTTTGAAGCAGCCTACATCGCTTCTTGTCCTTATCAACTCGCCAAGATCAAATCGGCAGATGTGACCAATGTTTTACCAAAGCTTACGCCTTTTTTTGAAAGAGAAACCCTCGTATAAACTATACGAGGGTCTTTCTTAATTCTTCAATTGCTCATAAACAAGTTTGGCATTTTGAAGGCCGATCCGATAATCGAGTCGGATCAGGCGAATCGCTTCCATCTCTGGTTCTTTGAGGTACTTCTCTCTTTGTTCCTTGGAAATACTACCTGGTTTTAGAAGATAATGAGTAAATTGATTTCTGACTTTATTGAGCTCAACTTGAAGAGTGAAATAAAGTCCAAATAAGACAATCACAACTCCCATCATGATCAGATCGTTTGACATGGTGTATGCTCCCTTTTTCTGTTCTTTTCTATATTTTACAGCTTTCAAAGAAGAAAAACAAGGTTAAATTTGCATTTAGACCTTGTTTATCCTTATTTCATCATACCAGCCTGGAGGTCATACATTTTCTTATACGTTCCTCCTAGAGCAATGAGTTGATCGTGATTGCCCGATTCGATGATTTTTCCTTTATCGAGAACATAGATGCAATCGGCATCTTGGATGGTAGAAAGGCGATGGGCAATGGCAATGGTTGTCCGCCCTTGGCGCATCTTCTTCAGAGAATTTTGGATCATCTCTTCCGTCTCTTGGTCGATGTTGGCAGTGGCCTCATCCAAAATGAGGATCTTAGGCTGGGCAGCAATGGTCCGAGCAAAAGCCAGAAGCTGACGCTGACCGGTCGATAAGGTAGAACCCCGCTCTGTTACCGGATGGTCATAGCCACCAGGTAAACTCTCAATGAAGTCTGCTACATCCACAAATGCAGCTGCTTGTCGGATTTCCTCATCAGTCAGTTCTTCATGGTACATTCGGATATTAGAAGCAATGGTTCCATGATAGAGGAAGGGTTCCTGCAACACTAAACCGATGGACTTACGCAAGGCTTCCTGGCTGTAGTCCTTGATATCCTGTCCATCAATCAAGATCTGGCCACGATCAAATTCATAAAAGCGCATGAAGAGATTGATAATAGAGGATTTACCAGAACCAGTATGACCAACAAAAGCGATGGTTTGTCCATTTTTGACCTCAAAGGAGATATCTTTTAGAACATCCCGTTTGCCATCATAAGAAAAAGATACATGCTCAAAACGAATATCTCCCCGCTCAATTTCTTTCAGGCTACCAGCTTGCTTGGGCTCGTAGTCGTCTCGATCCATCATCTCAAAGACACGACCTGCAGAAATGGTTGAGGTCTGCAAGGTAGCAAAGTTCTGCGTAACATCAATCAAAGGCTGGAAAAGCTGGCTTACATACTGGATAAAGGCATAGATAAGACCTGCTGTAAAGCCTGAGGACTGCCAATTTAGGCCGAAAAAGGTTAGAATAACCGCATAAGCCAGAACCTGTAACAGGGTCATTGCTGGCCTCAAAAAGAGGGAATTGACATCTACAGATCGGTTGGCGTAATCCAAATGTTCCCCATTAATCTGTTCGAATTCATCCGTCAAGCGCTTTTCTTGACGAAAGGCCTGCACGATCCGCATCCCTTCAATAGATTCCGATAATTTCACATTGATATCTGATAATTTTTGTCGGGTCATCTTGACCAAGCGATTGGATAACTTACGATAGAGACGGATGGAAAACCAAATGATGGGAAGAAAAGGCAGGATCCAAATGGTCAAATGCCAGTCCAAGCTAAACATGGTTACCAGGGTGACTAGAAAAAGTAAAAAGGATGAAACCAGGCTTGAAAAGACAGTAGAAAACATATCTGCGACTGCCTGGGTATCATTGGTCACACGCGAAACAATCGAACCTGCTGCTGTCTGGTCATAAAAGGACATGCCCAGCCTTTGAAGATTTTTGAAAATATCTAGACGAATGTCTCTTACGATAGAATTGGATACACGCGCAAAGGTTAATTGACTCAGATAAGTTGCTAGCACGCGCCCAATGAATAACCCATAGTAGAGAATGAAAAACTGAAAAGCTGTCAGTACTGGAGAGCCGGCTTCTGTTGGATCCACTAGGTAATCAATATACCAGCGAGCTGCAAGAGGGATCGCCGTCAATAACAGACTAGTCAGAAAGGTAAAGGCAAAGGCTAGGGCTGTTAACCATTTATAACGCCACATGTAAGTCAAGAGTCGCTTCATAACATGAGCTTCAGATGTTTTCATTCAGCTTTCCCTCCATTTCTTCTGATAATTGTTGGGCTTGGTAGGTTTCATAGTACCAACCTTTTTGAGCCATTAATTCCTCGTGATTTCCTCGCTCCTTGATCTGTCCATTCTCCATTACCAGAATCAAATCCGCATGAACGATCGCTGATAGGCGGTGGGCTGTAATGATCGTTGTTTTCCCCTTGCGTTCCTGCTTCATATTTTCAATGATTTGGTGCTCCGTTTTAGCATCTACTGCAGACAGGGAATCATCCAAAATCAGGATCTCAGGATTCATGACCAAAGCACGACTCATGGCAATCCGTTGCTTTTGCCCGCCAGAAAGAGAGACCCCTCTCTCTCCCAGCACTGTCTCCATCTGGTCTGGCATGGCCAGAATATCCTCATAGACTCCACAAGTTCTCAGAGCCTTCATCACCTCTTCTTCCTTGATCTGTGGATCTGAAAAAGCTACATTCTCGCGAATGGTCATGGCAAAGAGGATCTGATCTTGGGGAACATAACCTATCAAACTACGAAGATCTTCTAAACGATAATCTTTGATGGAGATTCCATTGAGCAAAATATCTCCCTGCTCCAAGTCATGCTCCCTAAGCAAGAGACGCAACAAGGTGGTCTTTCCAGATCCAGTTGGACCCACAATTCCAAGGTTTTGCCCTTTTTCTAAATGAAAGACAACCTTTTCAAGGACAGGCTCTTTCTCATAGGCGAATTCTTCAATGTCATATTCCAAATCTCCGTTTTGAATGACTGTAACTGGTTGACTTGGATCTTGGATATCAGGTGTTTCTGCTAAAAGTGTCTCAATCCGATCATAGGAGACGCTAGCACGCTGACTAATATTAAACAAGATGCCCATGGCTTGAAGGGGCCAGACGAGCATATTGAGATAGGTAATAAAGGTTACGATTTGTCCAACCGTCAGGCTCCCTTCCTGAACAAATAGCCCCCCGAAGTAGAGCGTCAAAACATAGGAGAGACCGACAAAAAGAAGAGTAGTCGGATCAAACAAAGCATTGTAACCGGCTGAAGTCATATTCTTTGAAAAGACCATTTGATTGGTCTTTTCAAAAGCCCGAATCTCATCTGCCTGAAAGCCAAAGGATTTGGTCACCTTAACCCCTGATACTGATTCCTGAACAAAGTTGTTGAGCTCCGAGAAGCCTTCTTGGGCCTCTTTGAAGGCTTTGTGGTTTTTGCGTCCAATGGCGGAAGTCACTACCACCATAACCGGTAGAGGCAAAATAGCTAAGAGGGTTAAGCGCCAATCAATCATGAAAAACATGCTGACTAGGGTCACCAAGGCGGTCACAGAAGCATCCACTGCAGACATAACCCCGCCACCAGCAAACATGGTTACCGCATTAATATCATTAGTAGCATGGGCCATGAGATCCCCAGTCCGATAACGCTGATAAAAAGACGGTGACATGAGCGTAAATTGCTGAAACAAACGGTAACGCAAAATCCGAGCTAACTTATTGGCCGTCCCAAAAATATAGCGTCTCCAGACAAAACGAAGTCCATACATGGCAAGAGCTGCTAGAACTAGAAATCCAATATTCACGACCAACTGACTCAGTGTCAACCTTCTTTTATCGATCAAATCGATCACAAGTCCCATGATTCTTGGAGGAATAAGATTTAAAAAACTAACCAAGATCAAGGACCCTATCCCGATCAAGTAACGCTTCTTCTCTAATTTAAAAAACCAAGATAATTTCCCTAACAGATGCATCTTATTTCCCCTTTTTGGTGAGCTGCCAGCTACTATCCACTAGAGCAAACAACTCCTCATCAGCAATTGTTCCATCGAGCGGGATACTCACCCAATATTTTTTATTCATATGAAAAGCTGGATAAATCCCCTTTTGTTGAACGAACTGAGCTACTTGATCAGACTTAACATTCAAAACTTCTATTTTCCCAGACTTGCCAGCATCTAGTTTTTTCCAATTAATGGTCATAAAGACACCATACCACTTGAGAGTGTCTCGGTGGCGAATGGCACCAGATTCAGGAGATCTTTCCCACAAATATTCAATCGTTCCCTGATAGTGTAGGGAAATATAGGCCATAAGACGCTTGGTTTGAGGATAGAGAAAATCTTCTACCTCAAAACAGGCTTGGCGGATTCTTGCAAGACTTTCCTGACAGGCTTCCCTGACTTGGCCAACGAAATTTCCTTGTAGCTGTTCCAGATGGATCTGGATATACTCATCCCCTGTATCCTGATCATAGACCTGAAAAGAAATCTTCTGGTCGCAGACGCTTACCTTTAAGAGAAAAGTGTCCGATAAGACTGGGCACTGGTACTCATAGCCTGTCCCACTCTTTTCAAATCCATAAGCCAATCCCTTTTCTAGCTGAAAGGTGTATCGGTCAAAATAATGCTCTAAAAACATTTTCTCTCCCTTATTCATTTTTGCACTAGAAGAGGCTGGGAACGACGTCCCCAACCTTGATAACAGATCCAAAAAACTACTTCAAGCAGTGATCGTTTCTTTTTTAAAACACGATGCGCGTGCCATGCAGTTGACAAACACCCAATTGCTCCAAAAAGAACTGACGATTGTCAAGGGTCACACCCCCACCTGGCAGGATCTGTATCTTTCCTCTAGCCGCATCTAATAAACGATGATAGTGTGCAAAACGTTGCTCTAGTGGGTCACCTGGACTTCCAGCTCGTGTTAAAATGCGGGCTACACCCTGATCAGAAAGCCACTCAATCGCTTCTAGCTGATCTGTGTGAGTTAACTCATCAAAGGCCATATGAAAGACAACCTCTGCTTCTCCACAGGCTGCTAGTAAAAGCTGCATGATCCTCTGGTCCAACTTTCGATCGCTCGTCAGCGCACCCAGCACAAAAGAAGTAACCCCTATTTCTTTCGCAGCACGAATATCCATCAGCATAGCTTCGACTTCCAGATCAGTGTAGACAAAATCGCCACCACGGGGCCGGATAATGACACATAGATCCACGGACTTCTCTCTTGTCAGTTTGATTGCTTCATTGATCACACCTATACTAGGTGTGGTCCCTCCTACTGCCAGGTTATCGCACAGTTCAATGCGACCTGCCCCAGCAGCAATCGCCTTATCAATATAAGTTAAATTCTCTGCACAAAATTCAAAGACAAGCATGACAACTCCATTTTCAAAAACTTAAAACAAGGATATACTAACCGTTACCTTCGCATTGCCATTTTCCACTCTCGCTTTTGAGATGGTATAACCTGCTTGAGGGATCTCAAGCGTAATCTGATCACCATTCACTGTGAAGCCACCTCCATTTTGATTGGATTGATCCTTCAAATAGTTGAGAACCAAGAATTTTGGAATGGGCATTTTCCCTAATTTAGCACTGGTAACGGTCAAATTCATGACATTATTTTCAACTTGGCCGGTCATAGTTAAATCTAGATAGCTATCAACTGGTCCTAAGGAAACAGGAACTTTGACGTGAAGGTCATTGCCATCCATTCCTAGTGCCATCTTTTGATAGTCAGAATTGTCAAGGGCGGTTCCAGCACTTGTTTTTACGACCTGACTTAATTGTACAGAATTGAGACTTAGCTCAGTTGAGAGCCCTTCAGTGCTCACAGAAGCGTTTGAAACTGCATTTTGAGCCAGCTCAATCAAAGAACTCCCTGCCTGCACATTTCTCAGTTGCTCCCCATCAGGAATAGATCCAGGGACCAATAAGATCACTAATAAAATAAATAAAACGATCACCATGCCAATCAGGCGTCTTATCCACTTAAACATCTGCTCCTCCAATACATGAAAAGTTGTATTCTTATTGTACCCTAAATCTAAAGAAATTGCGACTAAGAGGGGCCTTTACAAAGCAAAAGAGAGAGTGGGACAGAAATCGGTCATTCGTTAGAATTCGATTTCGTCGTTCCACCTCCGCACAGTTGAGTAGGCCTGTATAAGCTGATGAAATCAGCGTATTAGAGCCCACTCAACCACTGCGTCTTACTCGACAATCCAAAAACAATTGAGAGGCTAGGACTTTTATCCCAACCTCTCTCTGTGCATTATTTCGATTTAATGTAGTTAACACCATCTGCTTTAGGCGCAACTGCTTGTCCAAAGAAGGCTGCCAAGACAACCATGGTCAAGACATAAGGCGCAATTTGCAAGTAAATGGATGGGATACCTTTAAGCAAAGGCAATTGATTCCCGATAACTGCCAAACTTTGTGAGGCTCCAAAGAAGAGACTAGCCAGCATGGCACCGATTGGGTTCCATTTCCCGAAAATCATAGCTGCGAGGGCAATGAACCCAGGACCAACAATAGTAGTCACCGCAAAGTTAACGGAAATAGATTGAGCGTATATGGCTCCTCCAATACCAGCTAGGGCACCTGAGATCATCACTCCTAAGTAGCGCATTTTATAAACATTGATTCCCAATGTATCTGCTGCTTGTGGGTGTTCCCCAACTGAACGAAGACGCAATCCAAATTTTGTCTTGAACATGATGAACCAAGCAAAGAATGAGAAGAGAATCGCAACCCAGCCGATGATGCTGGCATTGTTGAAGAAAATATCCCCAATTACCGGAATTTTAGATAAGACCGGAATGGAAGTTTTCCCAAAGGCAACTTTGATATTATCCGTTTGCCCCTTGTTGTACATCGCTTTAACAAGGAAGACCGCAAGTGGAGGTGCCATCAAGTTCAATACTGTACCTGAGACGATATGGTCAGCACGGAAATGAATAGTTGCCACCGCGTGAATCAAGGAGAAGAGTACCCCAATCCCTGCAGCAACGATCAAGGACAACCATGGTGTCAAGCTTCCTAACTCAGGCTCAAAAGTCAAGTTAAAGATAATACCTGAGAAGGCTCCCATAACCATGATTCCTTCCAGACCAACGTTAACAACCCCAGCGTGTTCTGAGTAGGCTCCTCCGATACTTGTGAAGATCAGCGGCGCCGCATACACAATCATAGAGGAAACAAGAATACTTAAAATCGTTACAATACTCATTAGTTTGCTCCTCCTTTTTTAGCTGAACGCATCGAGATCATCTTTTCAATAATGTAGTGAGCACATACGAAGAAGATAATGGATGCTGTCACAATTTGAACGACTTCTTCAGGGATGGCAGCTGGCTTCATACCAACTCCCCCAATTTGAAGTGCTCCAAACAAGAAGGCAGCAAATGGAATACCAATTGGTGAATTCATCGCAAGAAGGGCAACGGCCATTCCGTTAAATCCAACACTCATCGAGCTGGTTTGAACGTAGACATTTGAGTAAATCCCCAGACCTTCTGCTACCCCACCGATACCAGCAAGAGCACCAGAAATGATCATAGAAAGGATAATGGTCCGTTTTGCAGACATCCCTGCATATTCCGCCGCATTGGCATTGAGACCAACGGCACGGATTTCAAAACCAAGTGTTGTTTTCTTCATCAAGAACCAGATGACCACCACTGCGATGATGGCAAAGAAGATCCCGATGTTCATTTGTGATTTGTCCGTCAAATTACGCAACCACTCCGTCTGGTAGACAGCGTTGGCTCCCACATCAATGGTTGAGTCCTTGTTTTTCATCAAGGAAGCTGGGAAGCTATGAATCAAGGCATTCCCACCGTAGAGAACAATGTAGTTCATCATAATGGTGATAATGACCTCACTGGTTCCGAGATAGGCACGAAGGAAACCAGGAATCGCTCCAATAAATCCACCTGCGATAGCCGCAATCAAAACGGTCATCGGAATCATCAGTAAGCGAGGCATATTGGGGAAGGAAAGGGCAAACCAAGTCGCCATGATCCATCCTGCAAAAGCCTGACCAGGAAGTCCAACGTTAAAGAAGCCGGCCCGGCTAGCTACCGAAAATCCAAGAGCAACTAAAATCAGTGGCCCCATAGCACGGGAAATATTACCCCAACTCTTAATCGAACCAAAGGCTTTCTTAAACAGCAATTCATATCCCCAAAGGGCATCATAGCTGAAGGCCCACATAATAATGGCACCTAAGACCAATCCTAAAAGGACAGACACCAATGGAACGGCAATTTGTTTTAAATTCTTATTCATTTGATGCTCCCTCCTTTACTTGTCCTCCTGCCATGAGGATTCCAAGTTCTTGCTTATTCGTTGTTTCAGGGGTTACGATCCCTTGGATCTTCCCATCATGAATAACCGCAATACGGTCAGAAACATTCAAAATTTCATCTAATTCAAAACTGACAACCAGAACGGCTTTTCCATTATCCCGTTCTTGGATCAAGCGTTTGTGGATATATTCGATCGCTCCAACGTCCAATCCACGAGTCGGCTGGCTAACGATCAAGAGATCTGGATCGCGATCGATTTCCCGAGCGATAATGGCTTTTTGCTGGTTCCCTCCAGAGAGAGCCTTAGCAGGTACCACTTCACTGGCTGCACGAACGTCAAATTCTTCCATGAGCTTCTTGGCATAAGAGGTGATATTTGGATAATTTAAAATACCATTCTTGCTAAGAGGTTCTTTGTAGTAAGTTTGAAGAGCCATGTTTTCAGAGATCATCATATCAAGGACCAAACCATCCCGGTGACGGTCTTCAGGGACGTGCCCTACCTTCATTTCTGTGATTTGACGTGGACGTAGTCCTACAACATCCTTGCCTTTAATCTTAATTGAACCCGATTTTACCTTCCGTAGACCTGTAATGGCTTGGATCAACTCAGACTGACCATTTCCATCAATCCCTGCGATCCCAACGACTTCACCAGCACGAAGTTCCAGTGACAAATTCTTAACAGCTGGGACACCACGGTTTTCGTTGACAACCAAGTTTTCGATCGACAAGACCACTTCTTTCGGTTGAGAAGGACCTTTTTCAGTCTTAAAGGAAACAGAACGGCCGACCATCATTTCGGCCAAGTCTTGGTTAGTAGCTCCACCAATCTCTACTGTCTCAATAGATTTCCCACGGCGAATAACCGTTACGCGGTCTGAAACAGCACGGATTTCATCCAACTTGTGCGTAATCAAGATAATGGATTTTCCTTCATTCGCCAAGTTCTTCATGATTGTCATCAATTCTTCGATTTCAGCTGGTGTCAACACTGCAGTTGGTTCATCGAAGATCAGGATGTCGGCTCCACGATAAAGCGTCTTTAAGATTTCCACACGTTGCTGCGCACCAACGGAAATATCCTCAACTTTAGCATTTGGATCTACTGCCAAGCCATATTTTTTAGACAAATCAAGGATATCTTGGCTGGCTTTTTTAAGGTCCAAAACACCATGTTTAGTGGTTTCAGAACCAAGGATGATATTTTCAACAACAGTGAAGGCTTCAACCAACATAAAGTGTTGGTGCACCATTCCAATTCCTAAAGAAGCTGCTTTTGAAGGTGAGTCTAGGTTAACAGTATTTCCATTTACCACAATGTCTCCGCTTGTTGGTTCCAACAAACCAGCCAGCATATTCATCAGGGTAGATTTACCTGCACCATTTTCTCCAAGAAGTGCATGGATTTCACCTTTGCGCAACTGAAGATTAATCTTATCATTTGCTACAAAGTCACCAAATTTTTTGGTAATCTCACGCATTTCGATGACATATTCATGTGTCATGTGGGTGTTTTCCTTTCAAAATTTTTTATTTCAATAAAATCTGCTAGAGAACTAACAGATTTTATTGAGACAAAAATGTCTCACTTTA
This sequence comes from Streptococcus sp. HMSC061E03, assembly GCF_001813505.1. NCBI lineage: Bacteria > Bacillati > Bacillota > Bacilli > Lactobacillales > Streptococcaceae > Streptococcus > Streptococcus sp. HMSC061E03. Next base: position 549,988 of record NZ_KV812784.1, on the reverse strand, counting down.
AAAGAAACGGCCCTTAAAGGGAGGGCCGCCCAATCAAATATTATTTTTCAGGAACTTTAAGAGATCCATCAAGGATTTTAGCTTTGGCATCTTCGACAGCTTTTTTAGCATCTGCAGAAAGGTTGTCAGTTGTCAAATCAACTCCACCATCTTTCAAGCTATAAGTAATCACTTTACCGCCAGGGAATTTACCGTCAGCAGCTTTCTTAGCCAAGTCTTTTACAGATTCTCCGACTTTCTTCAAGCTTGAAGCCAAGACAAAGTTAGATTTTTTACCATCTTTAGAAGTGTATTCACCTTCAGCTTTTTGGTCACGGTCCACACCAAGAACCCAAACTTTTTCGTCTTCATTTTTCTTCTCGTTCAAGTCTTTTGCTTCAGAGAAGACACCTGCTCCAGTACCACCAGCTACTTGGTAGATAACGTCTGCACCTGCAGCGTATTGTGCAGCAGCAATTGTTTTACCTTTAGCAGCGTCACCGAATGAACCAGCGTAGTCTACTTGAACTTTGATAGATGGGTCAACAGATTTAACACCAGCTTCAAATCCAGCGCGGAAACGAGTGATAACTTCACTTTCCATACCACCTACAAAACCAACTTGTTTAGTTTTTGTAGTTTTCGCAGCAGCGATACCAGCAAGGTAACCAGCTTCGTTGTCGGCAAAGACAGCAGATGCTACGTTCTTTTTACCTTCAATACGGTCGTCAATGATAACAAAGTTTGTTTCTTCGTTGTCAGAAGCCGCTTTTTCTACTGCATCACGCAAGGCAAAACCAACACCAAAGATCAATTTGTAGTCGTTAGAAACAGCTTCATCAAGGTTTGTCGCATATTGAGATTCATCTGTTGATTGGAAGTAGTCAAATCCGTTCCCTTTAGAAAGACCGTTTTCTTTCCCCCAAGCTTGCAAACCTTCCCAAGCAGATTGGTTAAATGATTTGTCATCCACACCACCAGTATCGGTAACGATAGCAGCTTTCAAATCAGTTTTTGATTCTGAGTTTGCGCTATCTTTTTTAGACGCACGATTTCCACATGCTGCAAGTCCGATAGCAGCGACAGTTACTAGACCAAGGCCTAGCCATTGTTTCTTGTTCATTACTGAACCTCCTAAATTATTGTGCAACATTGTTGCGAAGTATTGAAAGGGTCAAAAGACCGCCTCACAGACCTATTAAGTCAGGTCTGTAAAGGAATATGGAAGTAATTCCTTGACCGTCATCACGACCGTCGATTTATCTTTAGATACTAAGGTTACAGGAAGGTCTGGCTCAAAAAATTCAGCCATAACCTGGCGACAAGCACCACATGGAGAGATGGGCTTTTCTGTTTGCCCGTAGATAATGAGCTCTTTGAAATCGCGAGCTCCTTCAGAAACAGCTTTAAAAATGGCTGTCCGTTCTCCACAGTTGGTTAGTCCGAAACTGGCATTTTCGATATTGACACCTGTATAGATTTCTCCATCCTTCGTTAGCAGTACAGCTCCAATTGGGAAATGAGAATAAGGCACATAGGCTTGTTGACTCACTTCAACTGCTAAGTTGATCAACTCAGTAGTCGCCATGAGCCACCTTTCCTTCCATGATGGCTACACCAGAAGAAGTCCCGATACGGGTCGCACCTGCTTCGATAAAAGCAAGAGCATCTTCATAAGAGCGAGCACCACCAGAAGCCTTAACACCCATGTCGGGTCCAACAGTTTGACGCATTAAGGCCACATCTTCTACCGTTGCTCCTCCAGTTGAGAAGCCAGTTGAAGTCTTCACAAAGTCTGCGCCAGCTAACTTAGCAATTTGACAAGCAACGATCTTTTCATCATCTGTTAAGAGACAAGTCTCAATAATGACTTTGACCAGCTTATCACCGCTCGCTTCGACTACAGCTTGGATATCTTCCTCAACTAGTGCTAAATTCTTAGACTTAAGAGCCCCGATATTAATGACCATGTCAATCTCATCGGCACCATTTTGAATCGCATTTTTTGTTTCACACGCTTTGACAAATGGTGTATTTGCTCCTAAAGGAAAACCAATGACGGTACAAACTTTAACGTCTGAATCGCGCAAGCCCTCAGCCGCAAAATTCACCCATGTCGGGTTCACACAGACACTTGCAAAATCATAAGCCTTAGCTTCTTCGATCAGCTTTTCGATCTGTTCTTGTTGCGCATCTGGTTTTAAAAGAGTGTGATCGATATATTTATTTAACTTCATACAATCTCCTGAGCTGCTTAAGATATTATTTCAATAATTTCTTTAACGCTTTCAGCCCTTTCTAGTATTTTAACATTTTTTTTGAATTCTGTAACTCTTTCTTGTGAATTTTTTTCATTCATGAAAATACGGGCAATGCGTTCCCCTTTTTTGACATGCTCTCCCACTTTTTTGTCAAACACAATCCCTGTTTCGTAATCGAGGGGATCTGATTTGACAGCACGGCCAGCACCCAAGCGCATGGCAAACAAGCCAAACTCCATGGCAGGTAAAGCAGCAATGACGCCATCTTTGTCCGCTGTTACTTCAAGGACCTGATCCACTTTGACGGGACGATGCAAATCTTCTAAGTCTCCACCTTGAGCCACAACCATTTCTTCAAACTTCGCTAAAGCCTGACCATTGTTCAAGTGTTCATGGATGGCTTCAATCGATTGTTCTACATTGGCCAATTTCAACATGATTTGCGCTAATTCACAAATAAACTCTGTGACATCAGCTCGGCCCTGCCCTTTCAGAATATCCAGGGCTTCCAAAATCTCTAGACGATTACCAATGCTGGTTCCCAAAGGTTGGCTCATATCTGTAATGACAGCGATGGTTTTCCGACCCACTGCATTTCCAAGATCCACCATGGTACGGGCTAAGCGACGAGCATCCTCAATATTCTTCATGAAGGCACCCTCGCCCACTGTAACGTCCAAAAGAATGGCATCCGCACCAGCAGCGATTTTCTTACTCATGACCGAGCTAGCAATCAAAGGAATGGTATCCACTGTCGCTGTCACATCACGCAGAGCATACAAGAGTTTGTCTGCCTTCACAAGTTGGTCAGATTGACCAATAACCGATAAGCCGATCTCCTGCACCTGCTGGATAAATTCCTCTTGGGTCCGTTCAATCTGGAAACCTTTAATGGATTCCAACTTATCGATGGTCCCACCTGTGTGTCCTAACCCACGACCGCTCATTTTAGCAACCGGCACTCCAAAACTCGCAACCAAAGGCACTAAGACCAAGGTCACCTTGTCTCCCACACCACCAGTCGAATGTTTGTCTACCTTGATTCCTGGAATAGCTGACAGATCAAACTGTTGCCCCGTTTGGACCATCTTCATGGTCATATGGGAGATTTCTTCCGTCGTCATTCCTTTAAAATAAACAGCCATAGCAAAAGCGGACATTTGGTAATCTGGAACCGTTCCAGCCACATAGCCCTCAATCAGCCATTCAATTTCTTCCTTGTTTAAGGCAAGACCATCTCTTTTTTTCTGAATGATATCTACTGCTCTCATGATTCTTTCTCACTTCTTAAAATATAATAGCCTTTGTCTTTTTTTACTGTCTCACAATTGCCAAACGTCTCTTCCATCTTGGCTTTCGCGCTGGGAGCTCCTTGTTTTTTCTGAATGACAATGGTCAAATCTCCACCTGGTTTCAAATGTTCAAAACTACCAGTGATCACTTGGTGAACCACTTTCTTACCAGCTCGGATCGGCGGATTACTGATCACATGGTCAAAGACCCCTTCTACTGCTTCATAGACATCCGAAGAAAAGATCTGTGCTTCCACGCCATTTCGGCTGGCATTTTTCTTAGCCAAGTCCAGCGCCCGCTCATTGACATCGACCATGGTCACTGCGACTCCCTGGGCTTTAGCCAGAGAGAGGCCGATCGGACCATAGCCACAGCCTACATCGAGGACACTTTCTCCTTCTTGAAAATCCAAGGTTGATAAGAGCACCTGGCTTCCATAGTCAATCATTTTTTTACTAAAGACGCCGGCGTCCGTATAGAAATTCATCTTTTGCCCCAATAAAACAACAGCCAGATCATGAATATCATGGGCTGCATCTGGGTTTACATCGAAATACATTTTACTCATAAGGTTATTTTATCATAATTCACTCCTTTTTTAAATCGTTTACATGACCTCTAAAAATTGGTATACTAAAGACTAAAATAGGAGTGACATATGGACAAAGAATTTCTACATTTTGAAAAAATTAATCGGGAAACCTGGCAAAATTTGCACCGCAAAACCACCCCACCTCTCTCTCAAACAGAGCTCAATTCTATTAAAAGTTTCAACGACCGCATCAACCTCCAGGATGTACGTGACGTCTACCTGCCTTTGACAAACCTGATTGGAATCTACAAGCGTTCCAAAGAAGATTTGGCCTTCTCAAAAGGTATTTTTCTTCAAAAAACGAGTGAACGCCAACCCTTTATCATTGGGGTTTCAGGGAGCGTTGCGGTTGGAAAATCTACCACTAGCCGTTTACTTCAAATCCTGCTGTCGCGAACCTTCGAAGGCTCGACAGTAGAATTGGTGACAACAGATGGCTTCCTCTATCCAAATGCTATCTTAAAAGAACAAGAGATCCTCAATCGAAAAGGATTTCCAGAAAGCTATGATATGGAATTGCTCCTTGATTTTCTTAATCAAATCAAAAACAACAAGAGCGTAGAAATCCCTGTCTATTCCCACGAAATATACGATATTGTCCCAGATGAGAAGCAAACCATTTTACCGGCTGATTTTGTCATTGTCGAAGGGATCAATGTCTTTCAAAATCCGCAAAATGACAGTCTCTATATGACCGATTTCTTTGATTTTTCGATCTATGTGGATGCCGCAGTTGATGATATCGAATCTTGGTATATCGATCGCTTCCAAAAACTCCTTGCATTAGCTCAGAATGATCCCAATAACTACTACTATCGATTTACAGAGCAACCCCTAGAAGAAGTTTTAAGCATGGCCCATCAGGTCTGGGAATCCATTAATTTAGTCAACTTGCAACATTACATCCAACCAACCAGAAACCGAGCTGATCTGATTCTCCATAAAGCAACCAACCATGAAATCGACGAAATTTATCTCAAACGCTAGAGAAAATGGCCTTTTAACGGTACTTTTTTAAGGAAAAGCTATTTTAGGCTTGTCAAATCTTAACTTTTCATATATAATGAGATAGTTAGATTATCAATGGAGGTGAATAACTTGGCAAACATTAAATCAGCTATCAAACGCGCTGAATTGAACGTTAAACAAAACGAAAAAAACTCAGCTCAAAAATCAGCTATGCGTACTGCAATCAAAGCTTTTGAAGCAAACCCATCTGAAGAACTTTACCGCGCTGCTAGCTCAGCTATCGATAAAGCAGAAACTAAAGGTTTGATCCACAAGAACAAAGCTAGCCGTGATAAAGCACGTCTTGCAGCGAAACTTGGTTAATCAAGAACAGCATAAAAATCAAGCTCTCCGGAGCTTTTTTTGTGCCTAATTTTTTGAGAGGTGCTTATGAAAATTGTTATTATCGGCTATTCTGGATCAGGTAAATCCACCTTGGCTGAAAACTTAGCTCGCTACTACTCCATTCCCAAGCTCCACATGGATACCCTTCAATTTCAACCGGGCTGGATAGACAGTGACCGGGATACGATGGAAGGTGAGATGAGACAGTTTCTCAGCGATCATAAAGACTGGGTCATTGATGGCAATTACTCTTGGTGCTGCTATGAGGAGAGAATGGAGCAAGCCGACCAGATTATCTTTCTCAACTTCTCTTGTTGGAACTGCCTCTATAGAGGGTGGAAACGATACCGCCGTTATAAAGGTCGGGTCCGTGAGAGTATGGCAGCTGGCTGCCCTGAACGATTTGACTGGGAATTCATCCGTTGGATTCTTTGGGATGGACGCCAAGCCAGACAGGTCACACGCTATCGGACTATCGGCCAAACCTATCCAGACAAATTTATCTCTCTTAAAAACCAAAAAGAACTGGATACGTTTCTAAAAAACATATAATAAAAAGGTTGGGATATCAATCCCAACCTTTTTTATTTATCAACGTAATCGCCACCGGTGAAGCCATAGTATTCTTCTAGACTCAAACCTGAGTCAGCGATATCTTGTGCTTCTTTTCCGATATAGCGGAGATGCCAGCTTTCTGGCATGTAGCCTGTTACTTTTTCTTTACCTTCTTGGTAACGAACCACAAATCCATATTTAGCGGCGTTCTTGAGCAACCACTTACTTGGTCCAGGTTCTGTCACCAGATTCCCACTGGTATCGATCAAATCAAAGGTCAAACCTGTCTGGTGTTCACTATAACCCGGTCTTGCGGAATAACGATCGGCGGCTTCCTGACCATCTTGATTGACATAGTTTTGGTAGAGACCAACTTGGGTGTCGTAGCTACGAAAACCACTATATTGGTCACTGATCGGATAACCTTCTGCCTGCATGGCTGCGATCAATTCATGAAGGGCTGAAACAGCTTCAGGATCTTCACCTGGGTTAAAGTCAGGCGACAAGGGATAATGTTTGTTGGCGATCATGACCTCACCATATTTCCCTTTGACACTATAGTAGGAACCATTATAGCTCACACCAGAGTCCACTTTCACATCTGACTTACCAGCTTTTGACGACTCTTCTTTTCCTGTCTCTTTTGACGTATCCTTTGCTGAAGACATTTCTTTGGAAGACTTGGTTTGCGTTTGCTTGGTCTCTTCTTTTGCAGAAGATTTAGAACTAGTGGATTGAGATTGGGAGCAAGCTGTCAGGGTTAACAAGGCAACTGTCACCAAAGTGAATTTGGAAAATCTTGCTTTCATGGGAATCTCCTATGATTCTTTTGTTACGACAATATCCGTAATCACATAACTTGCACCTACTTTTTTCAAGGTGTAGGTCTTGTACTTGCGGTTTTGTGAATCTGGATGGCTATCTGTATAATGCACGGTAAAGTCTTCATAAGTCTTAATCGTCACCACACCATTTTCTTCCGTGACACTTTGAATGTCCAAAGCTCCTGGAGTATAGTAGTCAATTTTAGCCTTTCGAACACCATCACCAGTTGTGAATTCAACCATGTCCTTGTAGGCTTGACTTTGTGTGTCATAGTATTTAGAGTAGGTGTTGTTTCGATTTGAAACGGAGCTAAAGACTGCGTCGCGGTACTCTTTCAAGAATTCTTCCGCCAAGGTCCGATTTTGTTCTTCTTTGGCTGCTTGCGCTTTCTTAGCATCTTGTGCACTCTTGATGCGTTTTAGGGTATCTTTGGCTAGTTTAAGTTCGATCGGATCGTTCTCACCCTCTTCAATCGTCACCTTAGCCTTTTCAGTTGTATAGGTTTCCCCATTCATATTGAAGACGGCGTGCACTTCAATTTCTTGATAAGGGATGCTGTCTACTTCAAAGGTCGTGCTCGTTCCGACTTCTTTACCGTTGACCACCACCTTCACATCCGTTGGGTTTTCCACTTCATCTGGGAACTCAACTTCTAAATTGCGTTTTTCAGAATTCAACTGCAATTCTAAGTTGTTCTTCGTTGCTTTTTTAGGATTGAGATGGATCTTAGAAGTGACATTTCCGACCTCTGTTTTAGCAGTCAATTCCATTTCTTTTGTATTGTAATGGAAAGAACCAAGGTCTGTCACTGCATCTTTCTTCAAGGTCACTGTTTTATTGGCTGCCACTTTGAGTTTGGCTTGGTCCAAATTGGTCTTGACCTTGACTTGCACTGGATAGCTAGCCACACGGTATTCTTGGAAGATTCCAAATTTCTTGTCCGCCTTTTCCAAACCAAAGATCTTGTTACCAGATTTATCCGTATAGCTGCCTTCTCCACCATTATCAATGATCTTGTTCAACTCTGTGCCGATATCGACCCCTTGATCTTCCATGCTAGTGATCAAGCTTTCGGCTTCATCCTTTGTCCATTTATCGTTCTCGGTTGAAAGCAGATCTGCTGCTTCACGATAATCCTTTGTATCTACTGCCTTGATGAATTTATCTGCAGTCACTTCGACACGTGTTGTAGACTGGAAGTAAAAGAAGGCTGCTACCAAAGCGATTACAAGAACAGCAAGGGCAGAAATAATCCCAATTTTCTTCTTAGAAAGTTTCTTCCCACTCTTCGTTTTAGGAGCCTTTGGTTTTTTCTGAGCTGGACTTGCCTCTGTGAAGGTTGATCCCTCAAAGACCTGCGTTTGCTCAGTAGCAAGTGGAGCCGCATACTCTTGAGTCGGCTGTTGAGGGACATACTCCTGTGTTTCTTCAGTTGAATCTGGGTTCGCAAATTCTGATTCAGGCACAGGTCCTACAAAAAACTCAAAGTTTTGACTTTTAGCCAAGGTAAATTCTTCCGCACTTGGCTTGCGGCCATAGGTTTCTTCAAAATGTTGCAACCAAGCCTGACGAGCTGCTAGAAGTGGATCGACATTCTTCACTTCTTCAACTGGTTCAACCACTGATTCCTCAACAGGAGCGACTTCCTCAGCTGGGACATTTCCTGCGATAGACTGAATTTTTTTCAAATCAAATCCACAGGCTTTCCCAGCCATAAACTCTTCTGGTGACGGTTTGCGACCGATCACTTTTTCAAATAATTCAACCCATTTCTTTTGCATGGATCTCTTCTCCCTCATTATAAAATAGGGAAAGTGGGTATTCCCACCTTCCTTTTTGTGATATGTTTAGTATCCAAAATTACCCAAGTCTCCAAAATTTGGAGTATTTGGAATAGATCCCATAATAGCTTGTTCCAAAATTTGACGATCCAAGTAAACAACAAGTCCTGCAAAGACAATTAAAATCGCAATGGATGCTACAAGCAATATGAATTTATCTGCTTTAAATTTTGTGTTGTTCAAGGCTTGGTATACTACATACAAGGTTCCAACTGTATACAAGAAGAAGATCAAGAAGTTAAGGAATCCATAGAATTCATAAGCTTTTACAAGTCCAACTAAGAAAGCAAATAGAGAAATAGGCAAGGTGTAAACAGACAAACGTCCAAACTCTTCAAATGAACGGCCGTATGAATATTCTTTATCTTGAAGAACGACACGACGGACAAAGAAACCTGCTACCTGGAAGGTATAGATATTGAAAAAAGCCATGATCAAGATGATCAGAAAGGCACGGAAATCTGCACCATAACCACCTGTAGCTCCACTAGCTGTGAAGAAAGTGCCCAAGGTCAAGACAAAAGCAGTCAAGACATACTGTAAAATTCCGTTAAGAGCTTTTGGATTTTCTACAGCTGTTGGACGTTTCAAAGCTGAAAGGAACCAATTCCAGTAACCACCAACGGCTACACCAAATTGACTTGGTTGGGCAGGATAAGGTTGTCCTGGTTGACCTTGGTAAGGAGCTTGTTGATAAGCTGCTTGAGTCGGTTGTTGGTAGGCTTGCTGTGGAGCTTGTTGGAAAGCAGGTCCATTCGCTGGAGCAACTTGAGGAGCCGGTTCTTGAACTGGAGCTGCAACTGGTTCTTCTGCAGGAGCAGCTGGCGCTGCGACAAACTCTGGAGCTTGTGGAGCTGCTACTGGTTCTTC
>NZ_KV812784.1:459894-540319 GCF_001813505.1 Streptococcus sp. HMSC061E03 | reverse complement strand
ACTGGTTCTTCAACAGGGGCAGTTGGTGCTGCTGGTGCTGCTGGCGCTGCGACAAATTCTGGAGCTTGTGGAGCTGCTACTGGTTCTTCAACAGGTGCAGTTGGCGCTGCAACAAACTCTGGGGCTTGTGGAGCTGCTACTGGTTCTTCCACAGGGGCAGTTGGCGCTGCAACAAACTCTGGGGCTTGTGGAGCTGCTACTGGTTCTTCAACAGGGGCAGTTGGTGCTGCGACAAATTCTGGAGCTTGTGGGGTTTCTGGAACCACTACTTCTTCTTGAAATTCTCCTGCAGCCAGTGCTTGAGCAATTTCTTCTGCACTAGCAGAACGACCATTTACGGCTTCGAAATAATCCAGCCAATCTTGTTTTGACATAATGAATCTCCTTAACTATTGTTTATACTAGGGTATTATACAAAATTTCTGAACCATTTTCAATGAAAGACTGGAAAATCCCTGCAAGATCTTTTGAAAAACATACAAATTCTACTCATTTTTAGAAATTAGTAAAGAAAAAGAGGCTGGGCAAAAACTGTCCAGCCTTTGATGTTTGATAGGAATAAGTGCAAGACGCAGCGGTTGATTGGCATCTTTGTTCGCCTTTTAAGCTCCAAAGATGACCTAATGAGGGAAACAAAGTTTCCTTTATCCACAACCTTCAACAGTCTCCCAGACTGTTGAAGCTATGCGGAGGTGGGAAGATTGAAAAGGTTTGGGGAACCTTTTCAACTTTTTTTATTTTAAGGAGTTCTTTCCCACTCCCGTTTCTTAGGATTCAAATGCATCCATGCCACCTTGGACGTTGGTCACATCATAGCCTTGCTCTTCCAAAAATTGGCAAGCACGTGCTGATCGTCGACCAGACTTGCAGATGACATAATAGGGATGATCCTTCTCTAATTCCTGGTAGCGATCTGCTAACTCAGATAAGGGAAGAAGACGAACTCCGTCTAAGTGAAGGGCATCATATTCCTCCTGCTCGCGTACATCAAGAACGTGTAAGTCTCCTTTTTGATAAGCTTGGTAAAAGCTTGAAAATGGAATTTCTTTCATGATTTCTCCTATCAGGTATGTTATGGGAGGGTTAGAATTTCATAATGAAAGCCAACAGCCTCTAAAAATCGTAACAAGTCTTGGGTTTTAATAAAGATCGTCTTTTCATTGGTATTGGGATGGAAAGTCATGATCTCCTCTGACACAATGTCTTTATCGAAATAGACTCGAATATCTTTTTCTCCATTGTTCAATAAACCAAATGGAGAAACCGTACCTGCCGGTAATTGCATTTTTTCAGCTAAAGAATCTGCTGAAGCCATGCGGATCCGGTTGGCTTCCACTTGCTCTTTGAAATCCTCCATATCCAATGGTTTCTGGTCGTCCATGATGAGCAGATAGAATTGGGTTTTCTTCTTATTGGTCAAAAACATGGACTTGGTCCGAACAGCTTCTAAGCCTTCAATGTAAGAATCGGCCTGCTCAGTTGTGAATGCAGGTGGGTGTTCCACCACGTCAAATGAAATGCCTAACTCGTCTAATTTCTCTTTAACTTGTTGATAAGGATCCATCGTCGCTCTCCTTTATTTTTGAATGATCTCTTGTACTAAGGTTTGCAATTCTGGAACCACCTCTGCCTCAAACCAAGGATTTTTAGCCATCCAGATTTGATTGCGAGGGGAAGGGTGAACGAGTGGAAAATAGGTTGGCAAATAATCTTTAAAATGGTGAACCCGTTCGGTTACCTTGCCACTAACCTTTTCATGAAGGTAGTATGCTTGGGCATATTGTCCAATTAAGAGGGTTAACTCAATATCCGGACACTCCTTGAGAAGTTGAGGGTGCCACTTTTCCGCAAATCCTTTGCGAGGTGGAAGGTCACCAGATTTCCCATGCCCTGGGAAATAAAAGTCCATGGGGATGACCGCAAACAAACCAGAATTATAAAAGGTGTCTTCGTCAACTCCTAACCATTCGCGCAGGCGGTCACCACTCTTATCCTTCCAGTAAATACCAGCTTCTTCCGTCTTCATCCCTGGAGCTTGTCCGATAATATTGATACGAGCTGTCTTTGGGGCTGCAAAGAGGGGCTCTATCCCTTTCTCTGTATATTCTTTATTTTGAGGATCTGCCATAATGGCTTGTTTAATGCTTTCAATCGTTGACATAAGTCCTCCTTCTATGGAAAAACTCAGCCAGAAAAACTGGCCGAGTAGTGGATTATTTGATTAGTTCATAGATGGCTTCTGCGTAAATAGCTGCTGCACGATAGAGATCTTCAACATCTGCGAACTCATTAGCTTGGTGCATAGTATTGACATAGTCTGGGAACATAGCACCAAAGGCAACGCCACGTTTCAAGAGACGACCAAAGGTACCACCACCGATCACTTGTTCATGTCCTTTGAGGCCAGTTTGTTTTTCGTAAACACGCAAGAGGGTGGATACCAATTCATCATCCATCGGAACATAGTGAGGTGTGTGACCATGGGCTGACAAGCTTACTGTAGCCACTCCTTCGATCTTTTCAAGGATAGCTTTGATAGTTTCAGGATCTGTACCTTGAGGGTAACGGATATTGAGGGCAATAGTGTTGTCTGCTTGGCTGTCATCAAAATGGAAGACACCTGCATTCATACTCAATGGTCCCATTTTGGCATCTGTATGGGCAATTCCTAATTTTTCACCTGCAAAATCTTCGTGAAGAAGTGAAGCTGTCACATGAAGGTAAGCCTTAGCAGCACCACCAAAATCAAATTGGTTCAACAAGAGAGCCAAGTAGGTTGCACCATTGATCCCATCTTCAGGAGTTGATCCATGAGCAGATTTCCCGACAATCGTAACGGTATAGGTTTTTTCGTCAACAGTTGAGATTTCATACTTGAGCTGGTGTTCCTTGGCAAAGGCATCTAAGAGGCCAGCAAGATCTGGTAGTTGTCCAGAAACGACTGCAGTCGCTGACTCTGGTACCATGTTTTCACGAAGGCCGCCTGTAAAGCTATGAAGATGGGCACTTCCTGTGTTGTCATTTCCAAAATGAAGGTACTCAGTGATGTTTCCTTTTTCCCCATTGATGATTGGGAATTCCGCATCTGGTGAGAAGCCAAAATCTGGCTCAGGAAGTCCGACGTGTTTGAAATAGTAATCCATGTCGCCCCAGCCTGATTCTTCATCCGTACCGACAACAAAGCGCACGCGCTTAGAAACAGGGAGTCCTAGGTCTTTAATGATCTTCAAACCATAGTAGCAGGCCATTGTAGGCCCTTTATCATCAGACGAACCACGCGCATAGAGCTTGCCATCGATAATTTCTGGTTTGTAGGGATCCGTCTTCCAACCACTACCTGCAGGCACGACGTCCATATGAGCAAAGATCCCAAGCTCTTCTTCTCCTTCACCAAAGGTAAAGTGACCGGCATAATTATCGACATTCTTGGTTTCATAGCCATCACGTTTGGCAATTTCCAAGAATTTTTCAAGAGCTTTTACAGGACCAGGTCCAAAAGGATGCTCTGCATCTGCCTTGCTGTCATCGCGTTCAGAATTGATTTCCAAGAGGCTGTATAAGTCAGCCATCATCTCATCGCGACGTTTTTCTACTTCTGCTTTAAAGTCAACTGTTGTCATGAATTCCTCCTCGATCTTCTATTTGCTAATTGGCTTAGCGTTTATCAATGATTTCGTCTACTGGTAAGCGATAGCTTGGCTCTACTTTTTCAGCCGCATAGCCAACCGTAATCAAGACTTCCGGACGGAAACGCTCTTCGATATCCAAGACTTCATTGATTTTCGATTTATCAAATCCCAAGATAATATTGGTTCCAATGCCTTGGTCTGTCAAAGCAAGTACCAAGTTCATGGCCACAAGACCAGCATTCAAAGCCAAGTAATCACTTGTTTGTTGGGCATCATAGCGCGCAAATTCAGCAGGAAGATTTTGCATAAAGTATTGCAACTGTTCGTCTGTGAAGTTTTTCACCCCACCGACACGCGCAATCTTGCGAGCCCGTTTTTGCAAATCAGTATCTGTAAAGAGGGCGATGGTCACAGGTGCTTCCATGACTTGATCGTAGTTTGCACCATAGGCTAATTTTGCCAATTCAGCATTTTTTTGACGAACGACCACAAATTTCCAAGGCTGGCTATTGTGGGCACTAGGGGCCAAGGTTGCGATCTCAATAGCAGTCCGTACATCCTTTGGATCGACCGGTTGGTCAGTGAAATGCTTGATCGCATGGCGTTTTTTATTGAGCTCTAGAAATTTCATAAGCTTCTTCCTTTTCTATTTCTGTTACCTCTATTTTAACACAAAATGAAAGAGCTTGCAGGGTTTTACAGCCTAAGATTGTGAAAAAAGAAGCAGACATTTTGAAGATCCGCTTCTTTGTTATAGGTTGAATACATAAGAGACCCATCTATGATTCATTAGAAAGATTGAAATAGGCAGCTACTTCTTTGGCATAACCGTATTTCTCAATTAAGCTAGTTAGAAGCTCGATGTTATGGCCCCGATAGTTATCCTCGCGTCTCAATTCTTCGTACATCTCAATAAAGGGGAGGCCCTTGTCCTTGGCATCTTGGAGCTCTGCTTCATAGTCATAGGCCACCTTACGAAATTGCAGGTTGGTCACCCCATCTGCTTCGACATCGATTAGCGCATACTGAGCTCTGTGGTTTTGAATTGGTTCCCAGTCAAAATAAGGCATGCCAATAGTCCCCGGATTGAGGATCTGCTGACCCTGGCTGCCATAGCGAAGCAACTGCTTGTGGACATGACCGTAGATCGCCAGATCCGTCTGGTCATCCAGCAATTGGTCAAAGTTCTCCGTCGCATTAGCTGGACGCAAATCCCCACCATAATTCTTTTCTGGCAAATTGTGGGTCAGTGAAAAGCGAATGCCATTGACCTCCTTCTTCTCTACCAATGGAAGGGATCGAAGCCAATCAATTCGCTTAGGATCCAGTCCTTCCATAAGGTACTGAGTGAGGCGAAGGAGTTGGATCTCCTGCGGATCCTCAAGTCCGTACTCGCCATCCAAGGCTTCTAAGAGACAATCGTCCCAATTTCCCCGAACAGCCGCTGTGATCGGAATCGCATCCAGCAACTCAAAAAGGTCATCTCTTCCAGGCCCAGGAAGCAAAATGTCCCCTAAAAGCCAGTATTCTGTCGCGCCTTGAGCACGCGCATCCCCAATCACTGCCTCCAGGGCTGTCGTATCTCCGTGGATATCAGATAAAATAGCGATTCGATGGTTCATTTTAAACTCCTTATGATTGGTATGATTCAGAATCCTCCGCAACTTCCATCAAGGGACTTGCTTCTTCTTGCTTTCCTTGATGGAGCTTGGCTTGCACTGCCTCCGCGACTGCTCGTGGGATGCCAACCGTGACAATCTCATCTACAGTAGCTTCTTTGATCTTGGTCAGCGACTTGAAGTGCTTCATCAGCAATTGCTTGCGTTTTGGTCCCAAGCCTTCGATCCCATCCAGCTGGGAGGAGAAGGAATTCTTAGACCGAAGCTGGCGGTGGAAGGTGATGGCGAAACGGTGGACCTCATCCTGGATCCGTTGGAGGAGGAAAAATTCCTGTGAGGTGCGCGAAAGTTCAATAATTTGGAGAGGATCGCCAAAGAGCAATTCATGGGTCTGGTGCTTGTCATTCTTTTGTAGGCCTGCAATGGGAATATCCAGCCCTAACTCTTCTTGGATCACCTGTTTAGCGATATTAACCTGGCCCTGACCACCATCGATAACGATCAGATCAGGTGGCGTCAAGCCATCCCGCATGACCCGACTGTAGCGTCTGCGAATGACCTCCCGCATGCTGGCATAGTCATCTGGTCCGACAACGGTCTTGATCTTGTACTTGCGGTAGTCCTTTTTACTTGGCTTCCCATTGACAAAGACCACCATGGCAGAAACGGGACTGGTCCCCATGATGTTGGAGTTGTCAAAGGACTCAATACGCACAGGAGTTGGGATTTGCAGGAGTTTTCCAAGGTTTTCAATAGCACCTTGGGTCTTCTCCATGGATTTTTCAAGGAGATTGAACTTCTGCTCCAGACTGACACGCGCATTTTTAATAGCCAGATTGACCAACTGCTTCTTCTCCCCACGCTGGGGCTTGAGGACCTTGGTATCCACTAGGGCCTTGACCGCTTCCTCATCGATATCCTGAGGGATCAGGATTTCATTGGGGATCAGGTGGGATTTCTCCTGGTAAAACTGCCCCACATAGGTCAAAAAATCCTCGTCCGGATCATTGTAGTAAGGAAAAAGGTTGACGTCGCGCTCGATCAGCTTACCCTGACGGACAAAGAAGACCTGCACACACATCCAGCCTTTGTCCACGTAGTAGCCAAAGACATCCCGGTTCTGCAAATCCTTAGCCATGACCCGCTGTTTGGTCCGCAGGGTCCCGATGGCCTGGATCAGATCGCGGTACTCTGCTGCCCGCTCAAATTCCATGTTTTGCGCAGCGGTATTCATCTTGAGCTTGAGCTCATCGATAATCTTGTCATCCTGCCCCTTGAGGAAGTCAGAAACCTCCTGGGCCATGCCCTTGAAATAGGCCTCGTCCTTGTGGCAGACTGTGTGAGCCATACACTGCCCTAAATGGTAGTAAAAGCAGACCTTGGAAGGCGGATTGGTGCACTTGCGGAAAGGGAAAATCCGATCCAAAAGCCTTTTGATCTCATTAGCCGCTCCTACGTCTGGATAGGGACCGAAATAGAGACCGCCATCTTTTTTGACCTGGCGCGTGATGATAAGACGGGGATAACGCTCATTGGTAATCTTGATGAAGGGATAGGACTTATCGTCCTTGAGCATGATATTGTACTTGGGCTTGTTCTCCTTGATGAGGTTGATCTCAAGAAGCAAGGCCTCAATATTGGACTCGGTAACGATAAACTCAAAATCCACAATCTCAGATACCAGGGCTTCCGTCTTAGTATCGTGGCTTCCTCTGAAATAGGACCTCACCCGATTGCGAAGATTCTTGGCCTTCCCCACATAGATGATGGTACCGTTCTTGTCTTTGTGAATGTAACAGCCCGGACTCGTCGGCAAGAGCTCGAGCTTGGATTTAATCAAGTTATTCATACTCTCTATTATAGCAAAAAAGAGAGGGGTTAGCCTCTCTCTAGTATGTTTGTATTATTGTTATCCACCTTCACCAAGTAAAAAATAATTATTAAATAGTATATCAGACCCTCATCCTCACTCCTTCATCTTCACTTGCCCTTTTTCATAGCAAAAAAGAGGGATCTAAAAGGATCCCCTTTTACTAGCAATCGATAAACTTTATCCTTTGAGATTAGCCATCTGGAAGATCGGAATCACATAAGGAACAATAGACATCAGGATAGTAAATAACACGAAGAACCAGAACCAGAAGGAAGCGAGGGCACGCTGGAAAACTCCCGGTTGAGGTTTATTGGCTTGAATATAAGCCTTGATAGCTGGCCATTTAGTCGCAAGAACCACTATCATCACAATGGAACCAATGGCTAAAACACCGATTTGGAGCCAATTCGCTAGTCCCTCGTCCACATGATAGGCCACATAATGCAAGCCTTGGGAAATGACAAAGTTATTAAAAATGTGATAGAAAATAGCCCACCAGATATTGTATTCAAAGGCAATGTAGCCGAAACCTAGACCGATGATACTTGCGAAAAAGAGCTGGTCAAAATTGGCATGAAAGAGTCCAAACAAGATAGCCGTCATGACAATGGCAAAAATCTTCCCATACCGTTCCAAGCCTCGCAAGCCTGCCCCACGGAAGAAGAATTCCTCTGTGATAGGACCAAAAAATCCAGCATACAAGAGCATGGTCCATGATCGCTCAATCGTATCACCTAGATCGGGTGTTGGAGAATGAAGGCCAATGGTCTCAAACATGCGCTCAATCACTTGTGTCATCACAGATGAAAAGACTTGAGAAAAGCCAAGAAAGGCGAGAAGAATAAAGAAGACTGAAAGAGTCATCTTACGTCCCTTGTGCTTAAGATCATATTTATAAAGGGCCTTCTTGCGATAGGCATTAAAGAGAAAGAGTCCAATGGAAATAGAGATAAGATAGGGAATACCTGCCCAAACATTCAGGGCATTGAGTTTCTCCGTTACTTGACTCGGATCTTTTCTGAGAGAGCCTGCTATGGTCAATCCAAGGAGGACTTCCCACAGGACTGTTACTAAGGTCATTACCAAGAGATAAATAGCAAGTGTCCCGGAATACCTTCCTATATCTTTTTTAGGGTCTAATAATCGGTTGTATTGGTTCATTTCTTCCTCCTAGAAAATAGATAAAAACTCGCACACATTCCTTCGTATAAGACAAAGAAAATCAAAAAGGCATGCATAAAGTAGTCTTCTGGTAATGCAAGAATAATCGAATCCACGCGCGGATCAAAGAGCCAAGTATTGTCCCCAGCAAATAAGACCTGATGAAAGAGCGTAAAGAATTGATCAAAGCCAATCATAACAGCCACCACTGCAAGCACTACTGGTAAAACCATCATCCAAAAGAAGAGACTACGGTACAAGGCCAAGTAGCCTTTTTTGACAACTGTCCGCATAAACTGGATAAAACCAGGGAGTGTCACCACGAAAACGACTGTCACTAAGTGAAATAGGTACTTGACGGCCTCAAAATGGTGCAGTCCATTTTTTGAAGAGGGGAATTGAGGCATCTTCAACACCCATTGAAACGGATTGGTCAAATAGTTCATCAAAACATTAAAATTCTTCATGATGACAGATGCCGAAAAACCAGTCCGACTTTGAATCCCCAACCAATGAATCTCCATGGGATAGAGGGCCCAAGCGAGAGCAATGGTGAGAAGGATTGCAGCTGACAAGATAAAGAAAAATAGGTTAATTGATTTCAAACTTTTAAGCATCAAAATCCCACTCCGCTAGACTGGCAACAACATGTGTCGGTGCAATTGGTAAGGTTGGCACTTCTTCTGGTTTGGTAAAACCTGTCGTTACCAAAAGGGTTGGAATCCCATTGTCAATACCCGCACGAATATCTGTTAAATAATTGTCCCCAACCATAACCACTTCTTCTCTTGCAAGCCCCAGGTGTTCAATGGCCTTATCCATAATGATGGCCTTTGGTTTGCCAATGATCACAGGCTCGACCCGTGTCGCTGCTTCAACAAGGGCAATCAGAGATCCTGCACCCGGCAACAAGCCACGCTCAGTTGGGATATTGAGGTCAGGGTTGGTCCCGATAAAGTGAGCTCCCTTTTGAATCGCCAAGGTCGCAATAGCAAACTTCTCATAATCCACTTGCCAATCCAGTCCAATCACCACATAATCAGGTGCTTCTTCATCGATGATATAGCCAGCTTCTTCAATAGCATCTTTGAGCCCTGCTTCTCCGATCACATAGACTTTTTTGCCCAAGTTTTGGTCATTCATGTAGTCAATGGTCGCAAGGGTAGCTGTATAGATGGTCGACACAGGGGTTTCAATATTGAAGTGATTCGCCAGCATATCCCGAACAGTCTCTGGTGTGCGGGTTGTGTTATTGGTGACAAAGAGATAGGGAATCTCACGCGCCTGCAATTCATGAACAAAGGCTTCCCCTTCAGGAATCCGTGATTTTCCTTTGTAAATGGTGCCATCCAAATCAATTAAATAGCCCTTGTAGTGCATTTATTCTTCCCTTTCTGTTTCCGCTTTTTCATGCAACTTCTCTGTATCGACTCGTCCACCAGACCCATACAAGAGCAAGGCTCCAGCATAGAGGACAAATTGTAAAATCAACCCTGTAAAATTGATTCCTTGACTTCCTGATTGGGTAAACAAGAAGGAAGCCACCATGAGGATCACAATGGTCAATAAGAGACCAATGACCGTCGCTTGGTCAACACTGATTTGATAAACCGTGCGTTTGGTGCTCCGGTTCCGGCCGTCTGACTTGGTTTCTGGTTGCAAATTCTCCACAAAATCAGTCACCAAGGTCGCAGCAAGGCTGACTGTTGTGCTAAAGAGCACGCCTTGAGACAAACGATGATAGAAATTAGACCAGAAAGAGCCTGATTGGCTGGTAATGCCGACCGAAAAGATCACGACAGGTAAGAGAAAGGCCAAGGTGAAATGGATCCAGACCCGATACCAACGTACATCTTCTTTCAAGAAACGGCTAAAACTCTCTAAATTCAAACGGTAGCGGAAAAATTTGTAAATTTCTTCCACCAGGATGATGCCCAAAGCACAAAGAGTCAAGAGCCAATCTCCCAACATGTACAAAGGGTTCTTTTGACGCTTTGCATAAGCCACAACCCGTTTTTGGTAGCCTGCTAGCTCTTGTTTTTTATTTTTTAATCTTCTACTTTCCATAAGTCCAACCCTTTTCTTCTACTTCTTCCCACTCAATTTCAGCTTGGGCATTGATATGTCCATCTGAGGAAATTTGGTGCTGGGTTTTCAAGCCCTCTTGTTCATATTGAGAGGTAATGACGCCTCCTGCCAGCACTTCTTTGACATATTTTAGATGAACTTTTTTAGGGACATGTTGGGTCAAGAAGTCCGCTCCCATCACCTCAAAAACCCAGTCCAAGTACTTGCTATTGTTGACATGTCCGTTCATATCCAAGTCGTAAAACCGAACCCGGTATTCTTGTTCCACGCCGCCTTCTAATTCTTTGAAACGGGGACCACGGAGCATGGTTTTTGAAAACTCTGAGTCAAAGGCATCCGTGATTTCGCTCATGACAGGATGGACCTTGCGTGTATCACGATCCATCAAGACAAAAGTCGCCACCATCTCAATGATGATATTTCCCGCTTCGTCCTTGATATTAAAGGCCCGGTAGCAGAACAGGCGATTGTGACTCTTGGCATAGGTTTCGATGGTGATCTTCTCATCAAAAACTGGGAGACGATCGATCTTCATATTGTAATCCGTGATAATCCAGACTAGATTGTAATTCTCTAAAATGTACATATCACTCATGCCCAGCTCAATCGATTGCATGCCTGATACCTGTAAAGACAGCAAGATCAATTGCGGAATTTTTATAAATCCATTGACATCGCTCATATCAAAAGGAATTTTCATGCTGTATTCAAATGTTTTTGCCATCTTCTACTCCAAAATAAACTTCTCTGCTACAGTGTCTCCTAAAAAGAGACCTTTCTTGGTCATGCGAACAATGTCCTTGTCAGGCACCAAGAGTCCCTGCTGGGTCAATTCCTCAACCACTGATCCATATTGTTGGTCAAAATTCACACCAAATTTTTCTTCAAAACGCTTCTTGGAAACGCCTGTTTTCTTACGTAGTCCTAGAAACATCTCTTCTTCCATCATTTCTGTCTGAGTCAGATGCTCTTCTTGGACACGCGCATTTCCCTCTTCGACAGCTTGCATATAGTGACGAATGGGGCCATGATTCTTGTAGCGAATCCCATCGACATAGCCGGATGCTCCAGCTCCCAGACCATAATACTCAGCATTGTCCCAATACATGAGATTGTGTCGACTTTCAAAACCAGGCTTGGAGAAATTAGAAATTTCGTAATGCTCAAAGCCCGCTCGCTCCAACTCCTGAATAATGTATTCAAACATCTCTGCTTCCAACTCCTCTTTTGGTAGAGGAAGCTTGCCCCGTCTCATGCGATTCATAAAGACTGTGTGATTCTCCAGAATCAAGCTATAAAGACTCATGTGGGGAATGTCAAGGGCACGAGCCTTAGCAACATTCTCTTTGACCTGGTCCATGGTTTGTGTCGGAAGCGCATAGATGAGGTCGATCGAAATATTGTCAAAACCAGCCAGCTTCAGACGGTCGATATTGTCATAAATGTCCTGCTCTTGGTGACTTCGACCAATCTTCTTGAGCAAGCGATTATCAAAGGTCTGCACGCCCAATGAAACCCGATTAACTGGCGAATCCTTCAAGACCGCAATCTTATCCGGATCCAAATCACCAGGATTGGCCTCGATCGTCAGCTCTTCCATCTGAGACAGATCAAGCGACTTGGTCAGTTCCTTGAGCAGATAGGCTAGCTGATCTGCAGATAAGGCTGTCGGTGTCCCACCCCCAATATAGAGAGTCCGTAAGTGTGTGATTTCTTCCCGACGAAATTCTTGGATCAAATGATCCAAATAAGCATCGACTGGTTGGTTCTTAATAAAGACCTTCGAAAAATCACAATAAAAACAAATCTGGGTACAAAATGGGATGTGGACATAAGCGGACGTTGGTTTTGTATGCATACCCTTAATTATACCATAAAATCCCCCCGAGTCCGAAAAGAAAAGAGAATAAGAAGCCAGGAATTCCTTGACAAGAAGGAATAAAAGGAATAGAATAAATTTAATCATATTCGGAGGTAAGGAGATATGAACAACTAAGTTTCGTTAAATAAAATACTTTATTTAGTGGACTGCTTGTTCTATCTCTTTTTGTGTACCCTCTCGCCTATTCTCCAACCATTTGTTGGCTAAATAAGGTTTTTTTCTGCTTGGGTTCCACATGAATACAGCTCTACTAAATAGGTAGAGCTGTTTTTTGTCCCAGTAGAAAGGAATCTTATGCTAAAACTATCCCACCTCACCATCCGCCATACAAAAGATTTACGCGATCTGGTTCGTGATCTGTCCCTGACCATTCATGAAGGAGAAAAAGTTGCTATTATTGGCGAAGAAGGGAATGGAAAATCTTCCTTACTTCAGGTCCTCATGTCCCCAAAATCTCTACCAGATTATCTGACCATAGAAGGAGAAATCACCACTTCCTTTCACTCCTATGCCTATATTCCCCAAACTTTACCGGAAGCTTTGAAGGGAAAAACCTTGGAAGAATATTTTTTTGGAGAGGACGAGCTAGACTATACCACCCTCTACAGACTGGCAGATCAATTGCAATTTAATAGCGACCGCTTTGCAAGCGATCAAGCTATCGGAAGTCTATCTGGAGGAGAAGCCCTCAAAGTCCAACTGCTTCACGAACTTTGTTGTCCTCATGAATTACTATTTTTAGATGAACCTTCAAATGATCTGGATTTGGAGACCTTGGACTGGCTCCAGCAGATGATCCAAACGAGCCCCCAAACCATCATATTTATTTCCCATCATGAGGATTTTTTGACTCAGACGGCGGATACCATCATTCACCTCAGACAGATCAAACACCGCAAGGAGGCTGAAACCATCGTAGAGCACCTAGGCTATCAAGACTACAGTAGCCAGAAGGAACAACAATTTAAGCAACAGTCTCAGCAAGCGGCCAACGATCAACGAGCTTACCAAAAAACAATGGAGAAGCACCGTCGTGTCCGCCAGCAAGTCGAAACCTCCTTACGAAATACCAAAGATAGCACTGCTGGACGTCTCCTGGCAAAGAAAATGAAGTCCCTCCTCTCACAAGAAAAGCGCTACGAGCGAGAA
Source organism: Streptococcus sp. HMSC061E03 (assembly GCF_001813505.1). NCBI lineage: Bacteria > Bacillati > Bacillota > Bacilli > Lactobacillales > Streptococcaceae > Streptococcus > Streptococcus sp. HMSC061E03. The sequence goes on along the minus strand of NZ_KV812784.1, from coordinate 526,918 downwards.
TTCCAATCCATGACTTCCCAACCCTATGATGAGGAAATCATCAATCTGCATTTCCCTCCCCTCACTCCCTTGTCTCCTCAAAAACGTGTCCTTCTCTTAGATCAGGAAGAGCTTGCAATTGGTGATCGTGTCCTAGTCAAGAACCTCTCCCTCACACTTCAAGGGCAAGATAAGATAGGGATTATCGGTTCCAACGGTGTAGGGAAATCCACTTTTCTAAAAATGATCTGGGAGATCTTACGGAAGAATGAAAATATCCGCACTGCCTATATGCCTCAAGATTACACTGAACGCCTTCCTTTGACTCAAACACCGGTTCAATTTCTACAGCATTCAGGCGATCGCGAAGAAATCAACACCATTCAATTGCATTTAGCCTCCCTCAACTTTACTTATTCTGAAATGCACCATCCGATCTCTGAACTTTCCGGTGGCCAGCAAGGCAAACTCTTTCTCCTTCAATTAGTGCTTACAAGTCCCCAGTTTCTGCTCTTGGACGAGCCTACTCGCAATTTTTCCCCCACTTCCCAACCAGAAATTCGTCGCCTATTCGCAGACTACCCAGGCGGACTGGTTACAGTATCCCACGATCGGACCTTCCTCAAAGAAGTCTGCCAAAAAATCTATCGTCTGACGGAAAATGGCTTCGTAGAGGTAGAGTCGTTCTAACGTAAAAAAGATTGGCTAAAACCAATCTTTTACATTGAAAATAAAGTCCCCTTAGAAACTTTCCTTAGGTGAGAACGGACGTCAGCGAACTTCTTCGAAGTTCCATGACTAATTATTGAGCCTAAGGTCTCAATAATTCCGAATGCCTGAAACCATTAAGTTTCAGGCACTTTTCTCACGGTGGAAAGTTTCAATAGAGGATTGGATAATTCTTGATTTGTTAGATTTGTATAAAAGAACAGTTCGTCACTGTTCTACAAGCTTGGTTTTGACCAATTATTTTATCTAATTTCGCCCTTCCTCTTGTCCCATTTCTTGGGTGCGTTTGTAGGCCGCTTCCACACCTGCAATAATGTCGCCCCGTAAACCGACTTGTTCTAAGCGGTTGACTCCTGCGATGGTAGAGCCACCTGGGCTACAAACTGCATCTCGCAAGTTGGCTGGGTGCTCGCCTGTCTCTAAGACCATTTGACTGGCTCCTTGGAAGGTCTGGGCAGCCATCTGTAAGGCTTGCTCTCGTGTAAGTCCTAAGCCTACTCCTGCATCTGCCATGGCTTCAATCATCTGATAGACAAAGGCTGGTCCACAGCCTGCGACAGCCGTTGCAGGATCCATTAATTTTTCCTCGATCTCGTAGAGAGCCCCTGCTCCTGCTAAGAGCTGCTTGACCTGGGCTATCTGCTGGTCTGTCACTATTTGAGAGCGGGCCAGACTGATAACACCTTGACCAATGGCCACAGGCGTATTGGGCATGATGCGAATTAGCCCTAGCTGGCCGTTCTGGATCACGTCAGCCATCTTTTCTAATTCCAGGCCTGCAGCCATGGAAACCAGCAAGAGATTAGAGCGTTGGGCCAAGATGCCTTGATACTCTTCTAAAAGAGGGCAAATCTGATAGGGTTTGACCCCTAAAAAAATCACTTCAGCCTCTTGAAAGACTTGTTCAAGATTAGACGCCGTTCCCCCATACTGGCTGATAAACTCTTGTACCTTTTGAGGAGAACGATTGACCAAGAGCAGGTCTTGCGCGTCCACTTCCTTTGCGACTGCTTTGGCTAAACTAGCCCCCATGTTTCCAAGACCGATAAATGCAACTTTCATTTCTTACCTCACTTGACCATTTCCAATGACAATATACTTGTAACTGGTCATTTCCCGTAGTCCCATCGGTCCACGCGCATGGAGTTTTTGGGTCGAGATCCCCATTTCACAACCTAGGCCAAACTGACCCCCATCTGTAAAGCGTGTAGAAGCATTGACATAAACGGTTGCTGAATCTACTTGCTTGGTGAAATAAGCCGCTGTCTCAGAATTTTCTGTCACAATGGCATCCGAATGATGGGTGCTATGCGCTTCAATGTGGTTCGTCGCTTCCTCAACTCCATCAACGACCTTGACTGCTAAAATATAATCTAAAAATTCGGTATCAAAATCCAGTTCCTGTGCTGCTGTTCCAGAAATGATAGCCTGTGCTTGCTCATCTAGGCGCAACTCAACGGATCTTTCTCGTGCTTCCACTAAACGCTCTTTGACCAAAGGCAAGAAATCAGACGCGATCGCTTGATCCACCAACAAGACCTCCATGGCATTGCAGACGGATGGGCGACTGGTCTTAGCATTTTCAATAATGGCGAGGGCTTTCTGGAAATCAGCCTCCTTGTCCACATAGACATGGACGATCCCAGTTCCTGTCTCGATCACGGGGACAATGGCATTTTCAACCACCGCTTGGATCAAGCCAGCACCACCACGCGGAATGAGCAAATCCAGATAGCCCTTAGCCTTCATCAACGCAAGGCTAGAAGCTCGACTCGTATCTTGGATCAGTTGGAGAAGATCTGGATTCAGTCCGGCTTCTTCCAATCCAGCCTTGAGGGCTGTCACGATCGCTTGAGCAGAATGAAAGGCATCCTTTCCAGTACGAAGGACCACTGCATTTCCACTCTTGATGGCAAGTGCTGCAGCGTCCGACGTCACATTTGGTCGACTTTCATAAATGATGCCAATAACACCCATGGCGACTCGAACTTTCTGGATTTCAAGACCATTTTCCAAGACTTCAGTATCCAGCACTTCCCCAATCGGATCTGGCAGGTCTATTAAAGCACGAATTCCTTGTGCCATCCCTACAATCCGCTCTTGATCAAGAAAGAGGCGATCCAGCATGACTTCAGAAATCTTCCCGCGTGCCGCTTCCATATCGATTTGATTGGCTACTAAAATGGCTTCCGTCGCTTTCAAAAGCTGGCTAGCCATAGCCTCCAAGGCTTGATTTTTAAGAGCGGTACTGGCTGTATTGATGCTTTTCTTAGCTGATCTCGCTAAGGCTAATTGTTCTTGTGTTGTTCCCATACGTTTTCCTCTAGAATTCTGTAAAGAGTAGGTCAATCTCGGGAGTTACCGAGATCCAATCATCCCGGTGGATGAGGATTCCCTTAGCTTTTTTAGACTGGAGCATATCACGCACAGCTGATTGGCCGAGACGGACCTTGCCTTTTCCTAGTAATTGACCAGTCTCTTGATGATAGACGCTGACGATATCGTGATAAGAAAAATCTCCTTCTGCCTTGGTCACACCAGAAATCAATAGACTCTTTCCATGATCCAACAGGGCTTGCGCTGCTCCAGCATCCACCCAAACAGCACCTTTGCTTTCTGCATAAAAGGCTAGCCATTGCTTCTGGGTTTTTAAGCCCTTGTCCTCTGCAAGGAAGTAACTGCCATCTGCTTGCTCTTCCGCTGCTTCGATCAAGGCATCAGACTTGAGAGACGAGCAAATATAGACAGGAACCCCTGACTCGGTCGCAAGGGTCGCTGCCTTGAGTTTGGTCAGCATACCGCCAGTCCCATTGCTACTGCCAGCACCACCCGCCATCTCGATCATCTCGCGAGAAATGTGTTCGATTCGATCCAAGCGCTTAGCTGTTGGATCCTGAGAAGGATTGGCTGTATAGAGACCATCGACATCTGTCAACAGCACCAAAAGATCAGCTTGAACCATGGCTGCAACCTGCGCACTCAAGGTATCATTGTCTCCTACTTTTAACTCAGCAATCGAGACCGTATCGTTTTCATTGATAATCGGGATGGCCCCACGATTAAGCAAGACAGAAAGGGCCTGGTGGGCATTCTTATAGCGACGCTGATCCGCAAAGTCATCCTGGGTCAACAAAATCTGCGCAGAAACAATGTTGCGTAAGAGCAGGTTAGCTGTATATTCTTCCATCAGTAAGCCTTGCCCAACTGCCGCAGAAGCTTGCTTGTCTGCCACCTTGGTCGGCCGTTTTTTAAAACCAAGGGCACCAAACCCAGCAGCAACTGCCCCTGATGAGACCAAGATCAACTCATGACCTGATTCATGTAAGAGAGCCAACTGCTGCGTAATGACCTTGACCTTCTGTCTGGAGAGTGTCCCATCGGGATTGGTCAAAGACGAGGTCCCTACTTTAAAGACGATTCGTTTTGCTTTCATCGCTATGATTCTTTCTAATACTATTTATTTCGTATGTAATGAAAGTGACTGAATCTCCATTCAGCCATCTTCACTATCCTTTTCGAAGGTCTTCCAGCGTTTTCTCAAAGATCGCTGGCACTTCTGCTGTAAATTCCAAGGTCTCGCCTGTGCTAGGGTGGGTAAAACCGAGTGTTCGCGCATGAAGAAACTGTCCTTGTCCTTTAAGTGTCTTCTTAGGACCATAAGCAGGATCTCCAGCTACTGGATGGCCAATATAGGCCATGTGCACCCGAATTTGGTGGGTCCGACCAGTCTCCAGTTGCAACTCTACCAAGGTGTAATTTCCAAAGCGTTCCAAGACCTGAAAACGGGTCACTGCAGGTTTTCCTTTAGCCGTCACCGCTTGTTTTTTCCGGTCCTTTTCACTGCGACCAATTGGTGCTTCAATCATCCCTCGATCGTTCGGAAGATTGCCATGGACAATGGCCCAATACTTCCGGAGAGATTTTTTGTCTTTTAGTTCCTCTGCTAAGGCGACGTGAGCTTGGTCATTTTTTGCGACCATCAAGAGGCCTGACGTGTCTTTATCAATCCGATGAACGATCCCTGGACGCAATTCCCCATTGATCCCTGAAAGGTCTTTGACATGGTATAAGAGCGCATTGACCAATGTCCCACTGGTATGACCCGCACTTGGGTGAACAACCATGCCTTGAGGTTTATTGACCACCACAACATCTTGGTCCTCATAGACGATGTCTAAGGGCAAATCTTCTGCTTCATAGCTGACCTCTTCCACTTCTGGGACTTCATACTGGATGATATCCCCTTCTTTGACCGTGTACTTGGCTTTTTTCACAGTCCCATTGACCAGAACTTTCCCTTCTTTGATCTGCTCATTGGCCACAGCTCGTGACAAGGGAGTCAAATCCGCCAAAGCCTTATCCAGTCGCGCACCGGCTACTTCGATTTTAATTTCCATGCGTTTCCTCTTTCAACATCAGGATCAGGAGCAAGAAAACTCCAACTGTCAAATAACTATCTGCTACATTAAAAATGGCAAAATTCATAAAATCCAAGTGGAACATATCGACTACAAATCCTTGACGCAGGCGGTCAATAAAATTCCCCAACCCACCTGCAATGATCAAGGTCAAGCCAATTACCATCCATAGCGATCCTTTGAGGTGCTTATAGAGATAGTAAAAGGCACCCGCCATCACTACGAGGGTGATGAGGGTAAAGAACCATTGCTGATTTTCAAGAAGCGAAAAAGCTGCACCTGTATTTTGAAGATAGGTCAGGCTGACCACATGGGGAATAAAAGACTTAACGACACCCAGTGGAATGTTCTTGACTACATACCATTTGACCAACTGATCCAGTAGGACCAATAGCACAATTGCTACTGGAACCATTATTTTTCTCTTCATTTCTTACCTCTTTTGATCAAAATACTCTACCATGACCTCGACAAACTTCTCTGCTACAGGGGAGAGATCCATCTCTTCGCGTTTGACATAGACCATTTTATTGTCCAAGTTGTCTTCTAAAGGAATCACGGTAATACCATTCACTGACTGGCTATCTAAAAAGCCTGATCCTGTCGCATAAGCATCTGTCCGCTCCAAGATCCCATTCAAGGTGGCCCGGTCGGTTACATTGAACATTTGGGAGCTCGAACTGGTATCGACAAAATTCTCTGAATAATAGAGGTACTCATCTTTTTCTTGGGTAAAGCGAACAGTTGGCAATTGAGCTAGATCTTCCATGACCAGTTTTTTCTTCTTAGCCAGAGGGTGTCCCTTGCGAAGGTAAATATGAGTCTGAAAAGGAATCAAATCCACCACTTCAAGTCCTAATTTATCAACCCGTTGCATAATTCCCTTGGTATTTTGACGGTTGAGATAAATAATCCCCAACTCACTATGCCCTTGAGCCACTTCATCCAAAATTTGGACCGTCGTTGACTCAAAGATGCGGAAGTTTTTATTTTCCGGATAGCGGATCGAGAATTCCGTCATCAATGGTGGCAAGAAGTCATAGTGTTGACTAGAAATAGAGAATTCTTTCTTCTCTTCTTCAGGACTGGCATATTGATTTTGAAAAATATCAAACCCCTTAACCACGTCCTGCGCTTTTTCATAAAATTCCATTCCCCGACGGGTCAAAAATGTCCCCGAACTAGTTCGACGAAAAATTTTAAAGCCCAGTTCCTTTTCCAGATCGCGTACTGAAATAGACAAGCTCGGCTGACTCACATACATTTTTTCAGCAGCCTCACGAAAAGTACCACTATTGGCAATCGCCACTACATATCGTAATTGTTGTATATTCATTCTATTTTCCTTATTACAGTATCGATCTATTATACCATAAATTAGGGGCTGAAAGAAGAGATGCGTTTAAGAGACCTTCATCAAGTGAAAATAAAAAAACTGGAACTAAAACAGTTCCAGTTGATACTTATTCAATCACTTGAGTTTCAGCTACTTTCTTGTACCAATGAGCCGATTTCTTCGGATAGCGCTCTTGGGTTTCAAAGTCTACATAGAAGAGACCATAGCGTTTTTCGTAACCATTAGACCAAGAGAAGACGTCCATAAGAGACCAGATGAAGTATCCTTTGACGTTTGCACCATCAGCAATCGCATCCGACAAGACTTCCAAGTGTTGTTTCACATAATCAATCCGGCCATCGTCATAAACCGTATTGTCCACAAACTCATCTTTGTATCCAAGTCCGTTTTCAGTGATGTAGATCTTCTTGTAATTTGGATAATCTTTCTTGACACGCATGATTTGATCATACAAACCTTGAGGGTAGATGATCCAGTCCCAGTCAGTACGAGGTACATAGTCAGGAGCTACACGACGTCCAACACCTTTGATTTGGTATTTAGAGCTTCCTTTTTCCCCTTTACCATTATGAATGATTTCTGTTTCGCCATCAAAGGCTTCCATCCAATCACTCATGTAGTAGTTAATTCCAAGGAAGTCGTTCAAATCTTTAGCTGCTTCAAGTGCTGCAAAGTCTTCGTCCCGAAGATCCAGACTACCACCATTAACTGAAAGAATGTGGTTTACCCCTTCCATGGTTGCATCTGAATAGTGTCCGAGGTAAGTCGCATCCAAGATAAACTTGTTGTGGATGATATCTTCCAACTCAGCAGCACGTACGTCTGCAGGATTTTTAGGATCCAATGGATACTTAGTTGGAAGTGCGTGAACAACCCCGATTTCACCTTTATAACCTTTGTCTTTGTACAATTTCACAGCACGTGCATGAGAAACCATCATATTGTGGTGAGATTGGAAGACTTTGGCAAGGTCATATTGAATACCTGGTGGGAATTTACCAACCAAGTATTGACCATCACCGATTGGGCCAATTTCATTGAAGGTTGTCCAGTAGTTGACTTCTGGGAATTCTTCAAAACAGAAAGCAGCATAATCTACAAAGTGTTCGATATTTTCACGATTCAAGAAGTCTCCATTTGAGTGAAGAGCTTCAGGAGTATCAAAGTGGTGAAGAGTTACGAATGGTTCTACATGACGTTTATGGCATTCTGCAAATAACTTATGATAGAATTCTACCCCTTTTGGATTGACTTCACCATAGCCAGTTGGGAAAATACGTGACCAAGCAATAGAAATACGAATTCCGTTTACGCCATATTCTTCCGCCAACTGTAAGTCTACTGGATATTTATGGTAGAAATCACTCGCTGGTTCAGCAGTATACCAATAGTTGTCTGCTAAATATTTATCCCATGCAACAGGTCCTTTACCGTCTGTATGAGTCGCACCTTCTGCCTGATAAGCTGCAGTTGCGCCACCAAAAATAAAATCTTTAGGTAATGTTTTTGACATAAGTTTCCCCTTCTCAATCATAAAATAAAAATAAAGCAAGATGGAGAGGAGTTAGTGAGCCATCCATCTCCATCTCACTTCTTGTACCAAGCCACCGAATTGTGACATGAGGAGGTAAAAACGATATATTTTTACCGACGAATTAACAAGTCGATTAGGAAAATCGCCATAGCGATTTCCGTTACGATAGGAGACTGTTTCACAGTCCCTATCGTTAATCGAATTGAGCTTGAACAAAGGCTAGAGCACCTTTTCCATCACGGGTTAACTTGATGTACTGAGCACCTTCTGTCTTCGCCAATTTGATGCCTAGTTTATCTGTTTCAGCCTTCATATCTTCGAAGTTGGAAGCAACCTGAGGCGCCAAGATAACAAGGTCAAATTCTGGCAACATTTCACGGTGGGCTCCATAGCCACCTGCTGCAGCTTTAACTGGAACTTTATACTCTTCTGCGGCTTTATTCAAAGCATTGGCAAGAAGACCACTTGTTCCTCCACCAGCACAAAGAACGAGGACGTTTGTTTCTTCAGTAATTGTATTTTGTGCTGAATCTACTCCAGCTTTTTCAAGAATAGCATCTGCTTTTGCAGTGTTAAAGTTTGCAGCTACCTTTTCTTTTAATTCATCATTAGTTTTACCTGAACGTTCTTCTTCAAGAATTTGTTCATCATAAACCTTGAGGAATGGATAGTAGATAACAATATCTACTACAATTAACAATGCTGCAAGAGCGAATGATAAGAACTGGAAGTTTGTACCAAGAACAATACCAAGAGGTCCTGGTGTAGTCCATGGAAGGTTGGCAGTAAATGAGTTCATGCCAAGTGTTTCAATAAAGAACTTAAAGATCCATACGTTTGCAATTGGTGCAAAGATGAATGGGATAAAGAAGATTGGGTTCAAAACAAGTGGTGCACCAAACAAGATTGGTTCGTTTACACCAAAGAATGTAGGAACTACTGAAGCGCGTCCAATAGCACGATTTCGTTTCGATTTACATAACCACATAAACATGAACGGAACAACAAGAGTTGCACCAGTACCACCCATAGTGACGATGAACATTTGTGTACCAGATGTAAGGATCTTATCAGCGTGCATACCTTGTTGAAGGAGGTTCAAGTTGACTTCGGCATTTGCATAAGTGATCGCTGCAATCGCAGGCTCAACGATAGATGGGCCGTGAATACCAATAAACCAGAAGAATGCAAAGGCACCGAAAATAATCGTAATACCAACATAACCGTCTGCTGCTGAGAATAGTGGAGCAAGAAGGGTACCGATTGATTCAGCAACCGTTACATGAAGGCTTGCTTTCACAACTAATTCAAGTGCATACAAGAGTACAACTGACAATGTAAATGGAATCAGGTCTTTAAATACTTGTGAAATATTTGGTGGAACCTCGTCTGGCATGCGAATCGTCACATTATTTTTCACACAGACCTTATAAACATTAACGGTAACAAAGGCTGCAATGAAGGCTGTCAACAGACCTTTTGTACCCATGAAGGCTGTTAAGAATCCACCTTCTTTAGCAGGTTCGGCAGCCATGAGCAAGAAGCCAACCATAGAAGCCAACATTGTAGAAATGAAGTTGATTTGGTTAGTTGCTGGAAGGTCGCGGTTCATTGAATCAGTCAAAGCCTTAGCCGTTGTACCACCAACGAAGAAGGCCAAGATGCCCATAGAATAGCTATATGGAGTCATCAAGAAAGTTTCAATATCTTTAGACCAATGGAATCCCCAAGCGTTTGGTACATACGCAATTAGGATGAAGATAGATGAGAAAAGGATAACAGGCATCCCTGCAATAAAGCCATCCCGAATCGCTCGCAAATATTTGTTTCGAGAAATCTTTTCAAAGAAAGGTTTCCCTTTTTCAATCAGTTCAATCAGTTTATTCATTATTTCGCTCCTCTTTTATATAGTTCAATCAGATGGTGAATCACGTCTTTTAATAGGATTGTTGTCATGAGATGGTCTTGACCATGCATCATGGTAATGCTATAGGGGATTTCTTCTCCTGCTGCTTCATGCGCTAGCATGGTCGTTTGAGATTTGTGAGCCTCAGCGATACAAGACCCCGCTTCTTCTACTAAGGATTCTGCTTTAGCAAAATCACCATTTTCAGCAGCTTTTAAGGCTTCCACTAATTTTGATCGAGCGTCACCGGCATAAGCGACAATTTCAAAGCCAAGTAATTGGACTTCTTCTTTATTCATGTTGGTTCCTCCTTATGATACCTTTTGAAAATTTTTATAATAGACGTTGAATATGAAGGGCTAAATAGACTTTTTCATTAGGAGATATCTTGGCTCCTGTCTGTTCAGCGATGGTTTGGTAGATTTGATGACTAATCTCATAAGCCTTTGGATAACTTAGCTGAATCAGTTGTTCCATCTCGCTCAAACCTTCTGGATCTTCTCTTCCCTTATCTAGCGAATCTAGGAAATAATTGAGATGGATCATAAAGCGATCATAGAAATGACTGTTTTCTTCTTTCCGTTTCAATCCATTTTGAGCTAGTTTTTCTTCTACAGCTTTCAAAATCGCTTGGCGATCTTGGACATCAGGATCCTGCTCATGAATGACTTCCCCTTGTGCATTGATGAAGTGATAGGCGATACGATTCACTTCGTCATCAGGAAATTGATCCAAGAGCCGCTCTCGAAAGATTTCAATCGCTTCCTTTGCGATTTTATAGGGAATCGGATGCATAGCAGACGCATCAGGTAGATCACTGTGTTTGTATCTTCCCTGTTGAACCGCCTGGTAAGAACAAAAGATGTGATCTGTAAGTGTCACATAGATATATTCTTGAACAGGATAGGCATATTTCTTAGACAAGGTATCAATCACTTCATAAGTAGTTGTAATGAAATCAAGAGGAACATCCTTTAGAAGGGCCATAAAGTTTTCTCTTGATTCATCCGTGTTTAAACGAAATACTTTTTCGACCTTATCATCAGCTACTAGATCATGTTTCTTTTTACCAAAAGCAATCCCATTCCCAACAACAATTAACTCTTGTTGAAGCTCATTTTGAACCAAAGCAACATTATTGTTCATTGGATGGATAATACGATACATGAGGCTCTCCTTTGTAAAATTTGTTAAAAGCAAATAAAAATGACCACGAAGCAACTGAAAAAACTAGCCTATGCTAATCATTCAATCTACTTGTGGTCACGCCTAATCTAACTTAGTAACGCTCACTGCTATTTAACTTATGAACTTATTCTATCATAAGTTTTTTATTTTGTAAACCCTTACAGCGAAAATTTTTAAACATTTTTTATAAAAAATAAACAAAGCCTAAAAATAATGAAGAACATTGGAAGGAATTTCTTCCTTCCAATGTTCTAAATGTTGCTTTAGGAGGCAATAACGATTTGTTTCTTACACGCGTTCTGTCCAAGGTGTTGCCACTTTAGCCAAGACTGCGTTCAATTCTTCAATATTTTGACGACCTTCTGTACGAAGCCATTCACGAGCAGCTGCTTCTCCATCTTTGATGTATGCTTCTACTGAACCTGCCCATGTCGCACGTCCACAAAGAACACCGTTGAAGTTGGCACCTGATGCATGAGCAAATTCCAATGTTTCTTGGAAGAGTTTTGCGGATACACCAGCACTGAGGTAGATGTATGGAAGGTTGGTTGCTTCTTCTTGTTCCTTGAAGAAAGCAGCCGCTTCTTCACGACTATAGACAACTTCACCTTCTCCAAATCCTTCCACGTAGTTAACATTGACAGGAACTTCTACTTTCAATACATCGATATTGAAACGAGGATCTGAGAAGACTTTCATCGCTTCAATGACTTTACGAGGTTTCACTTTTGCATATTCAGCAGAGGTTGCATCTGCAATTCCTTCATCATAAGCTAAGATTTCAAGGAAAAATGGAATGTCTTCTGCCACACATTCTGAACCGATGCGTTCGATGTAAGCTTGTTTTTCTTGGTTGAGTTCTTCTGCACTATCTACATCATAGTAGAGCAAGAATTTCACAGCATCTGCACCTTGTTCTTTAATGCGTTTTGCTGACCAAAGGTTCAAGCAGTCAGGCAAGCGTTTGGTGCTAGATGTATCGTAACCTGTCTTTTCGTATGCGAGCAAGAGTCCTGCATCTTTGTCCAAGGCTTTTGTAGCAGGTAGACCATATTCTGGGTCCAATAACATAGATGAAGCATATTTTGTCAATTCATCAGCTACAAGGACTTTTAATTCTTCCATTTGTGCTACAGTTGGCTCAGTGTCTTGGTATTTGGCCATCAAGCGTTTCAAAGCTCCACGTTGGTCGAAGGCCAAAGCTGAAATGACACCGTCTTTTGTACTAAGACGTTCCAAATAGTTGCGTTTTTGTTCTGTTAATACCATTTTATACCTCTTTTACGATTAATTGTTGATACAAGGCATCATAGTGCCCCATGTTGACATGTCCTGTTTGCGCTTCTTGCGCATTTAACATTCCAAGAACATTTGCTTTCTTAAGCAAGTCTGCGTCACTCTCATGATGATAGAGACCAGATGCAATCCCTGCAACAGTCGAATCACCAGATCCGACTGGATTGACGACATCGATCTTAGGAATATCTACCTTATAGAAGACATCCCCATGCTTAGCGAAAGCGCCATTTGCACCAAGGGAGACAATCACCCATTCGATGCCATCAAAGAGAGAATCCTGAAGAACTTCTTTTAAGTCTTCCACATTCTTACTCACTTCTTTTCCTAACAACTGTGATAATTCTTCATTGTTTGGTTTAATGACCGTAGGCTTGACAGCTGCTTGAATGGCAGCTTCTAAAGAAGCTCCCGAGCAATCGAGTACGACTGGTTTCCCAGCTTCCCTTGCAATCTTGACAAGGCTAGCATAGTAGTCCACTGGTAAACCAGCAGGAAGACTTCCAGAGATGGCAACAACCTCTACTTGTTCAACCAAGTGACGATAATGGTCTAGAAAGTCTTTCCCTTCTTTCTCAGAAATGGTTGGACCTTTTTCTAAGATTTCTGTTTGCTTGCCTTCGTGAAGGATGGCGATACAATTACGTGTATCTCCAGCAATTTCAAAGAAACGTTCCTCTATCCCTTCTCCTAAATGATCGAGAATGAATTGCCCTGTTCGACCACCAAGTAGGCCAGTCGCTGCCACTGGATCCTTTATCTCAGAAAGTACACGAGTAACGTTAAGACCTTTCCCACCAGCTGTCTTACTCACCTCAGCCACACGATTGACTGTATCCAACTGGAGTACATCCAAAGGATAAGAAATATCAATCGAAGGGTTCATCGTGACCGTTAATATCATACGTCACCTCTTAGTCGTGGTATTCACCACGGTCCCATTTTTCAAGGAATTCTGTAAAGAAATCAGCATCCGCTTGATGAGCATTATGTGTTTCCACATGTTGGATCTTAGCGATCAATTTTTTATTTTCTTCAGTTGGTTTGTATTCAGCGTGGATAAATGCTTCAATGATATCGCACATGAGCAATTCACCAGTAATTTTACCACCAAATCCGATGACATTCGCGTTCAATTCTTCTTTTGCATAGAGAGCAGTTGTCATATCGCGTACCAAGGCAGAACGGATACCAGGTACTTTGTTAACAGCATTGTTAATCCCAACACCAGTACCACAGATACAAACACCAAGATCTGCTTGGCCACTTGCTACGGCTTCACCGACTTTCTTACCAAAGATTGGATAGTGGGTACGTGTATGGTCATAAGTCCCAAAGTCGAGCACTTCGTATCCTTTTGATTTCAAAAAATCAGAAACAGCCATTTTTTCATTTGTCACAATGTGATCACAACCAATTGCAATTCTCATTTGAATTCTCCTCTCATTAGCACATCTTATTCAACATATCAACACGGATTTGGTGACGGCCGCCGTCGTATTTACCATTGACGAAGCCTTTGGCAATGTTTTTCGCCAATTCATCTCCAACAATTTCAGCTCCCATGGTAATCATTCGAGAATTGTTGTGGCCACGTGTCATATAAGTAGAACGTTCATCTGAAACTTCTGCTGCCACCATTCCTTTGATTTTAGTCGCAACCATAAATGGACCAGCTCCATAAGCATCAATCACGATTCCAAGATTTTGATCATTTTTGTTCACTTCGCTCGCAACTGCAAGTGTCACATCTACAAAATCTTGACCTTCAGCGGTTACATCTACAACATCGAAGTTTTCTTTTACAAGAAACTCTTTCACGAGATCTTTTAATCTTAATCCTGCAGCATCTGCACCAATTACAATAGACATGTCCTGTCCTCCTTTTGTTTGTTTCAGCAAATATTCCTGTTGTTAATTTTTCACAAAGAAACATTTTCTTACTTTTGATATTATATTACACCTATTTTGAACGAAAGTCAACATTAAATTGTTTATTTTCGAACATTTTTTAAAAATAAAAACACCATATCTAGAAAAGATATGGTGTCAGTTTTCAAACTACATGGAACGATTATTTTGCATTTGCAGCATATTCTTCGTTACGTTTGATCATTTGTTTTCTGTACCAAGCGAAGATTCCGATATAGAATGCTAAGAAGACAACTACACCAAGGATAGCCTTGATATCACCAGTTGTTGCGTTACCGATTGTCCAACCGAGCAATTTTTCAACTGGTCCTTCAAGAGTTGAGTGAGTGATCAATTGAGTAGAAGCTACCCCTTTAGGGAAGGCATCAACACTCTTAGCCAATTGAGTTGCAAATGGTGCAATCAATGTACCTGAAAGAAGGAAGAGTGGCAAGAGAAGGCTTCCAAAGATGATCATACGGATCAATTTACCGCGTGTTACAACCAACAAGGCTGGAGTTACACCCATAGCGATGATACCTGCAAGTGGCAAGATACCATTTCCGACTTTAGAAAGAAGCACTGCTTCGATCAACATGATTGGCGCAAGTACGTTGGCACAAGCCCAGATTTCAGCACGACCAGCGATAAATGGCCAGTCCAAACCGATGTTGAATTTACGTCCTTGAAGACGTTTAGTAGCAACGTTTGTAATACCTTGTGACAATGGTTCTACTGCTGCGATGAACCAAGAACCGATCAATGAGAACAATTCCAAGCAGACACCGGCAGTCAAACCAAGGCTCAACCAACCTTTAATAACCAATTCCCATTTGTCAGCATCTTGTACACCAGCAACTGGATGTGGAGTACCCATGATACCGATGACGATTCCAAGAAGGAAACCGATAAAGAATTTAGATCCCCAGAAACCGATCTTCTTGTTCAATTTAGCAGCGTCGAAGTCGTATTTATCAAGACCTGGGAAGAATTTGTCAAAGATTTTATCCAAGACCATGATGATTGGGTTCATCATGTAGTTCATGTGAGTAGATGTCATAGGTGATGAACTTGGTGCATTCAACAAATCATCAAATGTTGGTTTCATCAAGTCTGAGTTGATGATTTTCATAACCCCTACAAGGACAACGGCAAGAGTTGCAACGAAAAGTGAAACTCCTTGGCTGACACCGTTATTGTCAGCATACCATTTGATCAAAAGACCAGTGATAGACAAGTGCCAGATATCGAAGATATCGACGTCAAGCGTATCCGTTTTCTTGATCGCAAGCATGATAACGTTGACGATCAACATAATCAACAAGAAGTAAAGTGTCCAGGCAGACCCCCAAGTAATGGTCGCAAGAGGCGCCCAACCAACGTCTGTGATATTCAATTGAATACCAGTATTCTCAACGAATTTTGCAAGAGATGCTGAGAAAGCTCCATTCAACATACCGATGATAGCACCGATACCAGTAAGGGCGATGGCAAGTTTAATACCACCTTCAAGCGCTTTGGAGAATTTCACTCCAAACAAAAGTGCCAATAGAGTTAGGACGATCAACATGATGATCGGAGCACCCATGTCTAGGATGGGTTTGAAAAATTTATTGGCAAAATCAATAATGCCATTCATAATAAATCCTCCCGATTTATGAATTTTTTTGTAATTTACAGCATAAAGTGTTCCCAATTTTATAATTGGATAACGCTTACAATCATGTTTAAAAAAATATTAACTTAATCCATGTTCTTTAATGGCAGCTTCGATGTTATCAAAGACTGGCGCACTCATCGCTGGAATACGGAACAAGATTGGTCCTGCTTCTACCACTGGAATACCAGGATCGAATCCCAAATCAGTAGCAGCAATTGGAGTAAAGATGTCATAACCAGAAATCAAATCTTCATTGACGTCTTTGACCATGACAGCGTCACAACGCACATCATAACCACGGTTTGACAACTCTTCTTCCAAAGCATTCTTAATTTGGTGGCTAGAGTTAACACCTGCACCACAGGCAGCTAAAATTTTAATCATTTGGATGTCCTCCATTATAAATATTTACGAATGTTTTAGGAAATAGTTTCCGTAATGTATTGATAAAGCTTATCTTCACTATCTAATTTTGATAGAGCTTCGAGATTTCCATTGGATGTAAAGAAATCCATCAGTTGGGCCAAAATATTGGTTTGGCTTGAGCTCGTATTATTGATAATGAAGAATAAAAGTGAAACTTGAACTTCCTTATCTGGAGCAATCATATTATGGAAAGTTACGGGTTGATCCAAACGAACCACAACCACATTCTCAGTGAGATTATGGACAATGTCTGTGTGCGGGATCGCCACATTTGGTAAGTCCTTACCAAGAAATTCCATGTCTAATCCAGTCGGGAAAGACTTTTCACGCTCAATCAAAGCGGAACGATAGGTTGGTGTCACAATCTGTCGCTCTTCCAATAAGCTTGCTACCTGCTCAAAGAGATCTGTTTGATCCTTGGCATGTAGGCAAAATACAAGATCTTTGTTAAAGAGTTGATTTAATCCCATTGTTGCCACCTCCTTATCTAACTATTTATTTATAGCTTCAGTATATCACTATATTGATTGATTGTCAATCATTTTTTGTCTAAATTTGTTTAATTTTGTTTGTATATCTCTCTAAAGCGCTTTCTATCCGTCATTTTCCAACATCCTTAAATCAGTAAAAAGTGGTCTCTTTTTTGAGACCACTTTGTTTTATATGATTTTCGTATACAAGCCGTATTTGTCTTTGATCTTCTTTGGAATACTATCATCGGTAATAATGGCATTTAGATCTTCCACACGATAGAAACTGTAGAAGGAATAACTATCAAACTTGCTGTTATCAGCTACCACATATTTCTCTATCGCATTGTTCAGAATAATGGCATTGCCATTTCCTTCTTCTTCATTAGCTGTGGAGACACTATGGCCATCGATTCCATTCACCCCGATAAAGGCTTTAGAAACCTTGATTTCTTTCAAGAGTTTATTGGCAAATTGACCGACAAAGGTTTGTGTCTTTACCCGGTAGCGACCACCAACTAATATCAAGTCATAATTCGGGAAATCCTTGAGCTTCTCAAAAATAGGCAGGGAGTTGGTGACGATGCTAATTTCTTTCCCTTCCAAATAATCTCCGATAAAGTCTGTTGTTGTACCAGAGCCAATAAAGACGGTATCCCCATTTTCGATCAAGTCTGCACATTTTTTGGCAATGCTTCGTTTCTCATCAATATTGATCAGATTTTTTTCACTGTGAGAAGCTTCTAATAAGCTATCTTTGACTTTTTTGTGGGCCCCACCATGTACACGAACTAAAAGACCTTGTTTTTCAAGATCAATCAGATCGCGACGAATGGTCATATCTGTCACCCCAAAAAGTTCCTTGAGCTCTTTGACCGATACCACACTTTTTCGATCCAGTTCCTGAAGAATTTCAACATGTCTGCTATCTTTCATGGTACTACTTCCATTCCTACTATATTTGTCTCTATTATACTACATTTTTCAAAAAACACAAATTCAAACATTATATTAACAAGAGTAAACACGATATTTTTAAATAAATAAAAGAAAAAAGCCTTCCGTCAATCCGGAAAGCTTTGATTTATGCTATTTCTAGCTTCCTCACCTTAATATTTCAAGGCTCGGGATAAAAAGGTTCACTGAACCTTTTTATTTTGCGATTGGGTAAACAGAAACTTGTTTTTTATCGCGACCTTTACGTTCGAAGCGTACTACGCCTTCAACTTTTGCGAACAAAGTATCGTCTCCACCACGTCCAACGTTCACACCTGGGTAGATGTGTGTACCGCGTTGACGGTAAAGGATAGATCCACCTGTTACAGTTTGTCCATCAGCTGCTTTAGCTCCAAGACGTTTTGCTTGTGAATCACGTCCGTTTGATGTAGAACCTCCACCTTTTTTGTGGGCGAAAAGTTGCAAGTTAGCAAGATTCAATTTCAACATAATTGTTTTCCTCCATGTTAGTTTTCTGTGATAACTCTTGTTTGGACGAACTCTGAAGAGTTCTCCGATAAGTTTGCCATCCCTAAGAAAAATGATTCAAAGAATAGTTGGGTCATTTCTCTTTGATGTGGTGGAATATCTGTCGGGATAGTGACCCGAAGGAAGCCACCTTCTTCTTCGTTTAATTCTAGATCCGGTTCGTAGCCTGCAAATTTCTCAACAGAGTTGATAAAGTTAATGGCTAGAGTCGAAACCGATGCACACACGACATCAAAGCCGTATTCACCGCTTCCAGCGTGCCCAGTGATTTCTGCACTCCTCAGCTCGCCATCTTCGGCTCGTTCAAAGACTGCTTGTATCATGTGTTCTCCTAAAAATTAAGCGTTGATTGCGTTGATGACAACTTTAGTGTAAGGTTGACGGTGACCTTGTTTACGGTGGCTACCTTTTTTAGGTTTGTACTTGTAAGTAACAACTTTCTTTTGTTTTCCTTGTTTTTCAACAGTTCCAACAACAGTAGCTCCTGAAACAAGTGGAGTTCCGACAACAGTGTTTTCACCACCAACAAGAACAACTTCGTTAAATGTAACTTCTTGACCAGCTTCAACGTTCAATTTTTCAACGTAGACTGCTTGACCAACTTCAACTTTAACTTGTTTTCCGCCAGTTTTAATGATTGCGTATGTGCTCATTATGCACCTCCTATGTATTTTTGGGTTTCCCCGTATTTTTGTGAAGACTCGCCTAGCATCGTGGGACGAACCACTTACTCTCATGGAAATGAGCGACGATGTTCGAGCGGTTGCACAGGCATGTGCATAGTCAACTCTCTAAGTATATCACTTCTATCAGACAAAGACAAGTATTTTTGCGCTTTGAAAGCGAATTTTCTTTGAAAAATCTATTTTTTGTATCTTGTAGTTTAAGATCGCATTCAAAACCGGCTTTCATCTACTTATCCTTAAATTTAAAGTCATTAAAGCTCATTTTGGCTTTAGACGAATCGTTCATCCCCTTCATTTTTTCTTCTTGTTCCTTAGTAATTTTTATCGGAATTGCTGCAGCAGTATTTGGTTTTAACACACCCGATTCGCTCACTTCATAGTCAACTGTAACATCTTTAAAAAGTGGCTCTCCATCATATTCCAAATTCAGGACAAAGGATCCATCACGATCGATGGTTGTGGTGGTACGATTCACAATAAAGAATAAGGCGAAGCGATTTTCCTCATTTCCAAAGGTATATCCTGGGAAAAAGACAAATAATTTTCCAGGTTCTCCAAGCGTTGGATGTTCCTTGATAAATTTCTCAGATGCTTCCAAGACTTCGTTGTCCTGGTCTTTGTACTGGTCGGCTCTGACAAATGTGAGGGGTTCTTTTTTACTGCTGGTTGACTGGCTGGTCTTTTCTTCTTTTTTCGGGCCAGTAAATGATACTTTGACGCAGCCTGTCAACAGAAGCAAACTTGTCATTAAAACGATAATTTTTTTCATCTTGTCTCCTTTAAGTTGGTTAGAAAAAGAGGCTGGATACTCCCAGTCTCTCCTATAGCAAATCCTCAATCAGGTCATCGACCTCATCTTTTTCTGCTTTTGGTGTGATCTCTGTTACGATGATACCTGCTACCGCACGCTCAACCAAAGCTTCCACATCCATACGTTGCTCATATTGCTCCGCATTTTTGAGTTTTGGATTGGTCTTTGGACGATCCGGTGCAAAGATGGTACAACAGTCTTCGAATGGCTGGATAGAAATTTCAAAGGTATCAATCTCTTGGGCAATATCGATGATTTCCAATTTGTCCATGGTCACTACCGGACGGATAACCGGCGTATTGGTTACTGCATTGATGGCTTGCATACTCTCTAAGGTTTGGCTAGCCACTTGTCCCAAACTTTCACCATTGATAATCACCAAACCACCTCGAACCTCGCGAATGCGGTCTGTAATGCGCATCATAAAGCGACGGGTCAAGGTCATGAGGTAAGCTTCTGGCGCTTTTGCCTTGATTTCTTCTTGAATCTCTGTGAAGGGCACCTCGATAAATTGGATATTGCCCCCAAACTTGGTCAACTTCCGTGTTAAATCATGGGCTTTTTTCAGCGCACCTGGGCTGGTATAAGGTGGGCTAGCAAAGTGTACTGCCTCAATGTCCACACCCCGCTTTAAGGCTAGGTAGCCAGCTACTGGAGAGTCGATCCCACCAGAAAGCATGAGCATGCCCTTACCAGACGTACCAACAGGAAGGCCACCTGCTCCTTTAATGGTTTCATAAGAGATGTAGGCTGCTTCTTCTCGGATTTCAACCTGCAAGTTGATATCTGGTTTTTTCATCTGAGCTTGGATAGTTGGGATCGCTTCAAAGACCGCACCTCCCAAGGTTTGATTGAGCTCGCGACTATCGAGTTCAAAGGTATGGTCACTGCGCTTACTTGAGATTTTAAAGGTCAAGCCGTCCTTGTAAATCTCCTTCATGATCTCTTGCACAGCCGCTTTTAAGGCCGGAACAGATTTTTCAATCTTGTAAACGGGTGAAAAATTTTGGATTCCAAAAACCTGCTTGAGGGATTCTGCTACTGGCTCATAATCTGTCCCATGCAGATAGGCATGCGCCCGATCGCGGTCAGCTGTCACTTTGACAGCTGGATAGATAGATAAAACATCTTGGATATTATTGCGAAGTTTATTGATAAAACGCATACGGTTCTTTCCTTTAGTAGAAAGCTCTCCATAGCGAATCATAATTTCTGAATAGGTTAAGGTCATGTTGATTTCCTTCTAAAATTAACGTACTTTTCGTGTTTGCTCGTAAATCAGTTTGAACTTGGTTAAGAATTGCTCGACTTGGCTCATGTCTTTTTCAAGATCGAGACTCAAGCGAACAGCTGTCTGTGCGATACTCTTATCCACTCCCATAGCAATCAAGGTTCCAGCTGGCTTACCAGCTTTGGACGAGCAAGCACTGGTTGTCGAGATGTAAATATCAAACTCTTCAAAGGCATGGACCACTACTTCTCCACGAACTCCCTTGATCCCGAAAGTCAAGATGTGAGGCGCAAAGTGATCCTCACCAGAAAAGATGGTGACATCTGGATAGTTGGCCAATTCTTTGCGGATGACTTCTTTCATCTGCTGGGTCTTGTTGGCAAAAGCTTCTTGGTTTTCCATAGCTAAGCGTAGGGCTTTTGCTGTTGCTGCGATGCCTGCCACGTTCTCGGTTGTCGAGCGCATTTCTTTTTCTTGACCACCTCCGGTTAAGAGAGGGGTGATCTTTTTGCCTTCTTTGATGTAGACAAAGCCGACTCCGCGAAGTCCATGGAATTTGTGACTAGAGAAGGTCGCAAAGTCCACGCGCTCTGGTAGATAAACTTCTGTTGCTACCTTTGCCAAGGATTGCACAGCATCGACATGGAAACTAATCGTTGGACGATCTTCCAGGAGAGCTGCGATTTCATGGATGGGCTGGATGGAACCAATCTCATTGTTGACGGCCATGACAGAGACCAAGGTCGTATCCGGACGGAGAAGACTAGCCAAGGCATCCACCTTGACAAAGCCACGCGCATCCACTGGAGCGTAATCCACTTCGAATCCCTGCGTCTTTAGCCAAGCAGCTGACTCCTTGATAGCGGGATGCTCGATGTCAGAGACAATGATATGCTTGCCATAAGGAGCTTTCTCAAAGGCGACACCCTTTAGGATCCAGTTGTCCCCTTCTGTCCCACCAGACGTGAAGTAAATTTCCTCAGCTTTCTTGCCAATTAGCTCCGCAATTTGTTTCCGAGAAGCTTCCAAAATACGAGTAGCTTGACTACCTAGATTGTGCAAACTAGAAGGGTTGCCCCAGATCCGAGTCGCTACTTCTGTATAAGTCGCAAGGGCTTCTGGATAGGGTTTAGTCGTTGCTGAATTGTCAAAATAGATCATGTCCTACGCATCCATCACTTTCTTTTTACGTAACTTCTATTTTATCATTTCTAACCGCTTGGGACAAGGATTTGATAAAGAGAGATGCGGCAAAATCACTCTATAAAATTCAGTTCTTTTTAGACATTTTTCAGAAAATGACTTATAATAGGAAAGTGTTAAAAAACAATTTTTGATAGAAAGAGAATGAACATGTCACAATATTCAAGAAGTAACAAAAACCAAAAACCTGAGGAAAAAGTTGATACAAGACCATCTCGCGGTGAGAAAGTCAAACAAGGTTTGTCCGTATTTCAAACGGTTGTAGCTACGATTGCCAGTCTCCTAGGGATTATCGTCACTTCCTTTACCATCATGAGTCTGCTCAATAAAGACAATCAAAAAACAGAAGACAAACCATCTAGTAGCACCAGCGTCGTCGTGGTCCACGATAAGGGATCTGACTCAAGCGCTACTAATACAGATGCTAACACCAATACACAAACCAATTCAAGCAATACAGAAACAAGTTCACAAAAAGAAACCGATAGCTCATCTGCTACTGAATCTAGCTCGTCTGCCGCACAAGACCAAGGCTCCACAGCAACAGACAGTGGCGCAGATACAGCATCATCTGGAACCAACTAAAAAATCAGTAAGGACAACCTTACTGATTTTTTTTATCTTTCGATTCCAGCTTTTTCTGATTTTTATAGAAAGCATCTATCTCGTTGTCATACTCCCATTTGAGCTTTGAACGCTCTTCCTGGAATTGATCCAATCATTCATATGGAAACTTTTTGGGTCTATATCTGTAAGCTGATTCTGCTAATGAAGCATATAGATTATCAAAACTTTTTAAATTCCAATTAGTCAAATAATCTCCCCCCAATTCTAATGTCGGATCCTATATACATCTCATCTAAATTTAATGTATTGTCCTCATTAATTGGGATATCTACTCCCCAACTCGATTCTTCAATATGATTTATACCTCCATAAACACTCATGTAATATTCAGGAGTTGTCAGTCCACCATCACCCCACTGCGTCTGATCCCAATCAATCTGAACGGATTCAACTTTTGAATTTTGTGCTTTGACTAAATCAATAACCTTCTGTTCGTGTTCTTTTAGATAGTCCAGTTGTTCTTTTTTTATGTCTTCATCTGGTTTTTGTACGACTTTCTTTGAAGATGAGGTCGTTATCTTCTGTTCGGGGCTTTTGGTCAGGGTCATGATTTTTCCTCCAAGAAAAACCAGTCCTAGGATCGGTAACAAAATGATCAAAAGTAGTTCCATTTGTCTCTTCATAAATCCTCCTTACAGGCTTTGAATCTTCCAGTTCTTACTCAATATAATCACCCTTAATACTAATATTATAGCCCATACTGAAAGTCATCTTTTGATCAGAATCAAATACAACATCCACCCTCCATCCTGAATCTTCTAGCTGATTGACTGTACCAAAAATTTCTATGACCTCATCTCCACCTTGTGGTGTCCCATTTCCACCCTCAATCCATTGCGTTTCGTCCCAATAAATTTGAACAGATTCAATCTTTGAACTCTTCGATTTCACAAAATTGACTATTTCTTGCTCGTGCTCTTTGAGATAAGCGAGCCGTTTTTGTTTGATCACTTCTATATCTTCTTTGGAGGAGGAAGTGGTGACAGTTTGTGCTTGTTTCTTATGCGCTTTTTGCTTTACAGTACAACCTCCAATACTTGTGAAAATAAGCATTAAAGCTAATAACTTAAGTGTACATTTCATTTTATTTTTCATTTTCCTCCTAACACTAATACTTCTATTTACTTAGGAAAAAATTTTCCAGCCACCATTTTCCTCGATATAGATATCATTAAGCATGTCCATTTTTTTGATAGTTGGTATGCTATTTTGATCTTCTAAGTAAAAATCAACGGAGAATTTTGTGTTTTTTAATTGATTAATTTTACCAGAAATAGATAAATTGTATCCACCACCCTGAGGCGTTCCATTCCCAGACTCTTCAATTACCATACTATTCCAATCAATCTGGACGGATTCGATTTTCGGACTTTGAGCTTTCACAAAATCAACAATTTCTTTTTCATGTTCTTTCAAATAGGCTAGCTGTTTTTGTTTAATGGTTTCTTTGTCCTCTTTTGTAGTTGAAGAGGTGACAGTTTGCGCTTGTTTCGTTTGCTCTTTTGATTTTATAGTGCATCCTTCGATACTAAATAAAGCAATTATCGATGTTACTGTTAGCAAAATAATTTTAGTATGTTTCTTCATAATTTATCCTTAAATTTCAACATAGATCAAAAGAACTACTACTCCAATATTTCTTCACCGATGGTTATATGATTAAATATGGAAATTTTTTTCAAATCGATTGAATCATCATCATTAATCGGCATAGAGGCACTCCATCCTGAATCTTCAATATGATTCACTGTTCCATAAACTTCAATAGAATAATCAGGAAACAAGAAACCTCCATCACTCCATCTCACATCAGTCCAATCAATCTGAACTGACTCAATTTTTGAATTTTGAGCCCTCACATAATCAACGATTTCTTGCTCGTGTTCCTTGAGAAATGCGATTTGCTCTTTTTTTATTTCTTCTTCTGATTTTTGTACGACTTTCTTTGAGGATGAAGCCGTTACCTTCTGTTCGGGTCTTTTGGTCAGATTCATGATTTTTCCTCCTAGAAAAACCAGTCCTAGGATCGGTAACAGAATAATCAAAAAAAGTTCCAGTCGTCTTTTCATTTTTTCTTCTCCAATCCTTCCTTTCATGACTGAATGGGCCAGTCACTTTCCTTACTATTATAGCATCTTTCATTTGAATCTCAATCTAACTCACTAGTTAGAGACTATATGCAGCAATCAAAAAGGAACCCTGAGGTTCCTTTTGTGTTATTTTCGATACATCTTGACCTGAAGGTAAAGATCGTTATAGACTCCAAGCAATTTCTTGCCTAATTGTTGATAGACTTCCAAATGGTCCAGCGTTTCATCGCTTGGATAGAAGGATTGGTCATCTTGGATTTCTTTTGGCAACATGGCTTTGGCTTTTTTATTTGGCGTTGAGTAGCCGACATAAAGAGCATTTTTCAAAGCATTTTTAGGACGAAGCATGAAGTTAATAAAGGCATATGCTGCTTCTTTATTTTTCACGGTTTTTGGAATGACAATGTTATCAAACCAAAGGTTGCTGGCTTCAGTTGGGACGACATAGCGAAGATCCTTATTGGCTTCGAGCATTTGGCTGGCTTCTCCTGAGAAGGTAACCCCAATAGCCGCATTGTTTTGGATCATATAGCCTTTCATCTCATCAGCAACCAAAGCTTTGATGTTTGGCGTCAAGGTGTAGAGTTTATCTACTGCCTCTTGCAATTTCTTTGGATCCTTTTCATTGAGGCTATAGCCCAAGGTATTGAGACCAATTCCCATGACCTCACGCGCACCATCGTACATCATGATGTCATTTCTGTACTCTTCACGCCAGAGATCTGACCAATGTTCAGGAGCATTTTTGACCATCTTGGTATTGTAGATAATCCCCAAGGTACCCCAGAAGTAAGGGACTGAATATTGGTTGCCCGGATCAAACGATTGGTTCAAGAGTTTTGGATCGATATTTTCCATCCCTTTGATCTTGGATTGGTCCAACTTTTCAACCAGATGCTCATCCATCATCTTAGCAATCATGTATTCACTAGGAATCGCAATATCGTAAGTGGTTCCACCTTGCTTGATCTTGGTGTACATGGCTTCGTTGGAATCAAAGGTATCATATTGCACCTGAATCCCTGTCTCTTTTGTAAATTCCTTGAGCAATTCCGGATCGATATAATCTCCCCAGTTGTAGATGACCAGCTTGTCACTATTCTTGGTATTCATGCTCGCTTCGATCTGGTGGCTAATTCCCCAGAGGACCAGAATGACAAGGACAATCCCAGTTAGGAATGAATAAAGTTTTTTCATGCTGCTTCCTCCTTTTCACGGGTGATAAAGTAATAACCGATGACCAAGAGCACACTAAAGAGAAAGACAAGGGCGGACAAGGCATTGATACTGAGGGAAATCCCTTGACGCGCACGTGAGTAGATCTCTACAGACAAGGTTGTAAAGCCATTTCCGGTTACAAAGAAGGTCACGGCGAAGTCATCAAGAGAATAGGTAAAGGCCATAAAGTAGCCCGCAATGATGGCTGGTGTCAGATACGGCAACATGATCTCTTTGAGCATTTGCACTTGAGTAGCTCCCAAGTCATAGGCCGCATTGACCATATCCCGGTTCATTTCCTTGAGTCGTGGCAAGACCATCAAGACCACAATGGGAATCGAGAAGGCCACGTGGCTAGCCAGAACAGATAGGAAACCTAGCTGGTACTTCACCGTCGTAAAGAGAATCAAGAAGCTGGCCCCAATCATAACGTCTGGTGCTACCATGAGAATGTTGTTGATGGAGAGCAATGGTCCTTCTAACTTTTTCTTGGATTGGTAAATATAAATGGCTCCAAAGGTTCCAATCACTGTCGCAATCAAGGCTGACAAGAAGGCCAAGAGGAAGGTCTCTGATAAGATCAGCATCAGGCGACTATCTGCGAACAATTCATTGAAATGCTCAAGCGTGAAGCCCGTGAAGGCATTCATATCTCCCCCTTTATTGAAGGCATAAAAGATCAAATAGAAGATGGGAAGATAGAGGATCAGAAAGACGAAGCCTAGATAGAAATGGGATACTTTTTTCATCGTTCTCTCCTTTCTCTCGTTGCCCACATGGTAAGGAGCATAGCAAGGATCAGAACAACTCCGATGGTGGAACCCATTCCCCAGTTTTGTGTAGTCAGGAAGTGCTGTTCAATCGCAGTCCCCAAAGTAATGACCCGGTTTCCACCGATCATCCGTGTCAACATGAAGAGGCTCAGACTAGGAATAAAGACAGATTGTACACCTGAGCGGACTCCATTCATGGACAAGGGGAAGACCACATGACGGAAGGTATCCCAACGATTGGCTCCCAAATCATAGCTGGCATTGATCAAGTTTGGATCTAAGTCATCTAAGACATTAAAGATCGGCAAAATCATAAAAGGCAACTCGATGTAGCTGGCTACAAAGATAAAGGAGAAATCGGTAAAGAGGATCTGCTGGGGAGCGACTCCGAGAAAGCTTAAAAAGCTATTGATGGAGCCGTTTTGACCAAAGATTCCGATAAAGGCATAGGCCTTGAGCAAGAGATTGACCCAGGTTGGCAAGACGATCAACATCAACCACAACTGCCGGTGTTTGAGCAGCGTCAAAAAGTAAGCAGTCGGGTAGGAGATCAAGAGCGTCACCAGGGTGACGATTCCGGCATAAAGGACCGAATTAAAGCTCATCTTTAAATAGGTCAGATTTTGCGAAGTAAAGAACTCTTTGTAGTTTTCAAGTGAAAACTGCCCTTCAACGTTAAAAAAGGATTGAAAGATGATCATGACTACAGGAGCCAAGACAAAGAGAAAAATCCACAAGAAATAGGGGAGGATAAATAGATTAGAGGTTGTTTTCTTCATCTCTTTCCTCCTCAATGGCATTAATCAAACCAGCTTCTTGCTCTTCCACTTCAACGTACTCTTCGATCCGTGCATCGAATTCTTCTTCGGTTTCGTTGAGACGCATAACGTGGATATCTTCTGGTTCAAAGTCTAGCCCGATAACTTCTCCCACGATAGCCTTACGAGTGGAGTGAATCATCCACTCATTTCCCAAATCATCATAGGCGATGATCTCGTAATGAACACCACGGAAGAGCTGGGTGTCCACTTTCACTTGGAGCTTGCCTTCTTCAGGAAGAGTGATTTGCAAGTCTTCAGGACGAATGACGACTTCAACTGGTTCATTTGGACGCATCCCCCCATCGACCGCTTCAAAGCGTTTGCCATTGAACTCAACCAAGTAGTCCTCGATCATGCGACCATCTAGAATGTTAGACTCCCCGATAAAGGTGGCTACAAAGTGGTTAATCGGTTCATCATAGATATCAACCGGTGTACCAGATTGGACGATTTCTCCTTCATTCATGACAAAGATCCAGTCACTCATGGCAAGAGCTTCTTCTTGGTCATGGGTAACAAAGACAAAGGTAATCCCCAAGCGTTGTTGCAATTCCCGCAACTCATACTGCATGTCTGTCCGCAGTTTCAAGTCAAGTGCAGACAAGGGCTCATCTAAAAGGACCACTCGTGGTTCATTGATAATAGCCCGGGCAATAGCTACCCGCTGGCGTTGACCACCGGATAATTTTTGGATCGAACGTTTTTCAAATCCAGCTAACTGGACCATTTTCAAGACTTCTGAAACCCGACGTTCGATCTCAGCCTTGTCCACCTTTTTCAAACGAAGGGGAAAAGCCACATTTTCAAAGACCGTCATATGTGGAAACAGGGCATAGGACTGAAAGACGGTGTGGACATCCCGTTTGTTGGTAGGGACATCATTGATCCGTTCCCCGTCAAGATAGACATCTCCAGTCGTCGCATCCAAAAGACCGGCAATGATATTAAGGATGGTCGATTTTCCAGATCCAGATGCACCGAGCAGGGTATAGAACTTCCCTTCTTCCAATTCAAAATTGATATCCTTTAGGACAACGGTTCCGCTATCTTCAAAGACCTTTGAAACATTTTTAAACTCAATAATTGGTTTTTTCAATTCACATAAATTCCTTCTTTACTGCAATTACCAAACTGCTTTTCAAACGAAAATGCAGCGGCTGACAGGAAGACCTGTCAGACCACCAATACCTCTCGGGGACTTACTAGACTGCCCCACCTATTTACGGTATCGATAGGCACTCACCCCCTCTCCGACTGATGCTATCGATGGTTCACTATCAATTGTTCTTCAATACTTAAGCTCTTAGGCTTGGCCGATAATACGAACTTCTGGTTCTAAACGGACGCCTGAATGAGCTTCTACTGCCTCAATGACATGGGCGATCAAATCTTCGTAGTCCTTAGCTGTTCCATTATCGACATTGACCATAAAGCCGGCATGCTTTTCAGAAACTTCCACACCACCGATTCGATAGCCTTTTAGACCTGCTTCACTGATCAATTGACCTGCAAAATGACCGACAGGACGCTTAAAGACAGATCCACAAGAAGGGTATTCAAGGGGTTGTTTCAACTGACGAAGATGGGTCAACCGATCCATCTCCTGCTTGATCGCCTCGTGATTGCCTGGTGACAAAGCAAATTTGGCAGAGATGACAACAGCGCCTGTCTCTTGAATCTTAGAATGACGGTAGCCAAAAGCTAGTTCACTCGCTGACAGAGTTTCGATCTCTCCGTCTTTGGTCAAGACCTTACAGGATACAAGGACATGCGCGATCTCTCCCCCATAGGCTCCCGCATTCATAAAGACAGCACCACCGACACTGCCTGGAATGCCACTAGCAAACTCGAAGCCTTTCAAACTATGGTGCAAGGCCACATGAGTGGTGTCGATGAGTTTAGCTCCTGCCTCTGCTTCGATCACATAGCCGTCCACACTGATGTCACGC
The DNA here is from genome assembly GCF_001813505.1 of Streptococcus sp. HMSC061E03. NCBI lineage: Bacteria > Bacillati > Bacillota > Bacilli > Lactobacillales > Streptococcaceae > Streptococcus > Streptococcus sp. HMSC061E03. The sequence continues at coordinate 497,150 of NZ_KV812784.1, read as the reverse complement.
AAGCGATCAAACATAATGACAAATCCCGGAATGCCCCCATCACGGACAATGATATTGGACGCATTGCCCAGGACCATCCATGGGATTTGCTCTTGGTTGGCAAATTGGACGATGCGTTTTAATTCGTATTGATTGCGAGGAAAGGCTAAAAATTCAGCATTCCCACCTACCTTTGTGAAGGTATAATATTTTAAAGGTTCTTGAAAACGGATATCAATCCCTTCAAGAATTTGATTCATTTTTTCATTCATCTTTCTGTCTGTTCTCTCTCTATAAAAATACAAACTATTATACCAAATTTTTGACTATTTTTCGACCCTAAAAAACAAAAGAAGACCTATAATATTCAGGCCTTCCTTTTATCATTCACTATGCAATTTTACGAGCGATAGTACGATTCTTCTGTCCATCCAGAGCTGATTTGACCGAAATCCAAGCACCACCAAGAGTGAAGACAGCTAAGAGTCCTAGATTCAAGTAAAATTTATCTGGGACGTCCCCTGAGAATGTCGCTTCATTGAGAAGCGTCCAGGACATACCAAATGGCAAATCCAGTTCACTCATGAGCGCCAAAGTATAATCTAATTGGTTGACCAAAAAGACCGTCAAGACCATCAATATAGCTGAAACTACCACACCTTTTTTAGTCAATTTCTTACCAAGGATCTCATAACCTTTGATAGTACAATAACCGAGGGCAGCCCCTGCTAAAACAGATACATAGCCAAGACGCGCTACCAAGAGGGCAACTGCTCCACCGATGATTACACCGATCACAGCCCCTACAATCCCTAAAAGGAAGTTTTCTTCCCGCGCTTCATAAGCCTCAACTGTATCTTGCACTTCGGCTTGGTAAGCTCTAAAGGTTGCATCGTCGATTAAGAAGATCGCATCTCCAATTTGATACAGACCAATTGGTCCTTCCTCACCCGTTTGCGCATTCACTTGCACAAATTGGTGGTTGAGCAAGAAATCAACAATATCTTGGATGGCTGTCCATAAGGTTTCGACAGCCTTGCCTTTGGTCATTCCGCCTTTGACAACGATCGAGGTCAAGTAACCATCAAAAGAGATAGCATTAATGGCTTTTGATTGTTCTTTTAATTCATTCCAAAGAATTTCACTATCTTCGATCAAGTCTCCTTCGGAACCTTGTTTCACACTGAGTGAAATGGTAAATACATTCTTGGTTTGAGCGCCTTCAATGACTAACAAGAAGCCTTCACGCTCCCCGTACATCACACGAGCTTCGCCATCAAATTGCAGACCAAGATCGGTAGCAATACTATATAAATATTCTGGTTTCATGTTTCCCCCTAGATTTTCAGGAAAGCTTGAGCTTTTCCCCATACTGTTCCCATTCTACCATAGGAGAAGCAAAAAGGACATATACATTCGTATACATCCTTCTTTCATTTGTGTTACATTGAGGTTTATTTCTCAACACGAACGCCAAATGTGTCAATTTTAAGTTGGAAAATCTGACCATCTAGCCCGAGTTTTTCGAGAGCTGCGACAAAGGCTGCTGTATGCTCTGGCACTAAGAGGTTCATGATCGTTGGGCCTGCTCCCGACAGATAGGTGGCGTAAGCCCCATGCGCATGCGCGACTTCTTTGACCTGAGGAAACTCTTTGACAAGAGATTGACGGTAGCGTTCGTGGAAATGATCAGACTCGATGGAGCGACCAGCCGTCAGCAAATCTCCCTTGAGGAGAGCTGCGATAGCGACATTGGCTACGCTACTAGCTGCAACAGCTTCCTTATAAGACCATTCTTTCGGTAGGACATTCCGACTATCACTGGTCTTCAATTGGTAGCTCGGTACAAAGGCCACAAGGTCACAGCTTGGAAAGTCAGCCGTGACATATTGGACATCTTCACCGATGTAGCTCGCGATGACCATATTCCCAAAGATAGCTGGAGCTACATTATCCGGATGACCTTCGATCTCGGTCGCGATGCGTAATTTCTCAGCGTCTGATAGCTGGAGGTTGGCTAATTGGTTGGCCAATTCAATCCCTGCGACAATGACCGAGCTTGAAGATCCAAGACCACGCGCCAAAGGCACTTGACTGGTCATCTTGATTCGATGGGGCTGCATATCAGTTGAGATAGAAAGGGCTGTTGAGAGCAAAAGGTTTTTCTCATCTGTCGGAATCCCTGCTCCTAGATCATGCTCAATGAACCAAGTATCAGTTGGTTCAAGGACTTCAATGGTCAAATAGCGAGTCACGGCAATTCCAACAGAATCAAAACCTGGCCCTACATTGGCACTGGTTGCTGGAACAATAATTTTCATGCTTATTCTCCCAAGACCTTAAAGGTATTCAAGAGTTCGAAATTCGCCTCTGAATCCAGTTTTTCAACCAGGTTCTTGAATTGTGTTTGGTTGACTTGGTGGGTAATGATCACCACACTTGCATATTGACCATCTGAGTCTTCTTGGAGGATTTGCTTGAAGGAAGCTCCTTCTGCATTAAAGATTTCCGCAAGACGCAAGATTTGACCAGTCGCATCTGGTGCTTTGATTGAGAAGTAATAATTGTTCTTCACGTCTTCTGGCTTAGCCAATTGAAGAGGGCGACTGTATTCATTGAAGGCTTTACCGATTGTTCCGTCTTTTAGTCGACGGACAATGCGAACGAGGTCGGCTACGACACTTGTCGCAGTTGGTTTTTGACCAGCACCTGGTCCGTAGTACATAGACTCACCAATACCGATGGATTCCACATAGACCGCATTCATGACATCATTCACTCCTGCGAGTGGATGTTGTTTTGGAAGGAAGGTTGGTGTCACTTCTGCTGCGATCCCTGACTCTGTTTCAACGATAGATCCGACCAGCTTAATGACATATCCAAGGCTTTGAGCAACCGATACATCTTGAGGAGTGATCTGGCTAATTCCTTTGTGACCTACTTGGTCAAATTGGATATTCATCCCAAAAGCGAACTGGCTCAAGATCACCATCTTGTAAGCAGCATCGATTCCTTCAACGTCGTTGGTTGGATCACTTTCAGCGTAACCAAGACGTTGCGCTTCTGCTAAAGCATCCTCATAAGTCCAGCCTTCTTCGACCATTTTGGTCATCATGAAGTTAGAGGTTCCATTGACCACCCCGAGAACTTTAGTCACCTTGTCGGAAGCAAGGGAATTCACCAAGGTCCGAAGGATTGGGATCCCACCAGCTACGGCAGCTTCATAATAAAGGGCCACTTTGTGTTTTTGAGCAATCTCTAGCAACTCGCTTCCATGAACGGCAAGAAGGTCTTTGTTAGCAGAAACTACGTGCTTTCCTGCTTCCAGTGCACGGGTGATAAAGGTCTTCGCTGGCTCGATACGACCCATCAATTCGACCACGATGGCAATGTCTTTGTCTTCAATGATCTCATCGACATTGGTCACAAAGTTGTAGTTGTGACCAGCCGCTTGCAAGCTTTCCTTTTCCGCATCATCTCGAACCAAGACCTTAGCGATCTCGATTTCATCTTGAGCTGCCTGGGTGATTTTTTCATGGTTTTCTTTTAATAAAAATGGTACGCCACTAGCAACAGTACCAAATCCTAGTAAGGCAATCTTAACAGACATCCTATTGACTCCTTGAATTTTCTATAGTAGCTCCATTATAACAAAAACTTGAGCGTTTGACAGCCAATTGCCTTAAAAATTCTGAATGTTCATGACAGGATCTGCCTGTAGCAAGTTCTGGAAAAGAACATAGAATTTGTGGTACAATAAAGAAAATAATGAAAACGGTGACACTATGAGTAAACGAAGAGTACCTAAAAAAATCAAAGTCCTACTTGGAATTAATGCACTCCTCTTGGTCTGTATCTTTATTTGTAGCTTTCTTCTAATCAAGCGGATCACTCAGCCGAGTGACGGAAATACCAGCGGCACTGCCATGACGCGCTCGCTAGATGAACACAGTTCCTCTATCGAGTGGACCCGAGTGAAAAAACCGGTCAAACTGCCCATCCTCATGTACCACTCCGTGCACAATATGGCCGAGTCTGAAGCTGCCAATGCCAATCTGATTGTCGATCCAGAGACCTTTGAAAGCCAACTAAAGGCTCTGAAAAAAGCCGGTTATTACACACTGACACCTGAGGAAGCCTATCGCATCCTCGCTAAAAATGAAGTCCCCAAAGGAAAGAAATATGTCTGGCTGACCTTTGATGATGGCGTCGAGGATTTCTATACCATCGTCTATCCGCTTCTTAAGAAGTACAAGATGACCGCCACCAACAATATCATCACAGACTTTACCCAAAAGGAAAAAGAAAATGTCCTGACCTTTGACCAAATCAAAGAGATGAAAAGTGCTGGCTTGACCTTTGAAAGCCATACGGTCAATCATCCAGACCTAGCCAATTCCAGTCTTGAGACCCAAAAGAATGAGCTAGTTGCTTCTAAACGCCTGCTAGATAAGGTGCTGGATCAAAATACTAGCGTTATCGTCTACCCATCTGGTCGCTACAGCCAGGTCACGATCGACCAAGCCAAGAAAGCTGACTACAAATTAGGCCTCACTACTAAAAATGGACTAGCCAGCTCCGCTGATGGACTCTATTCCCTCAAACGAGTCCGGATCCTTCCAACCACTACAGGAGAGGACCTCCTAGCCATGATCCAAGAATAAAGAAAGAGAGTGGGACAGAAATCGGTCATTCGTTAGAATTCGATTTCGTCGTTCCACCTCCGCACAGTTGAGTAGGCCTGTATAAGCTGATGAAATCAGCGTATTAGAGCCCACTCAACAACTGCGTCTTGCTCGACAATCCAAAAACAATAGAGAGGCTAGGACTTTTGTCCCAGCCTCTTTTGTTAGAGTTCCTTCTCTAGTTCTTTTAGAAAGGTGATTAAAAACTGATGGCGACTTTCTGCTATTTGCTTAGCAGTCTCCGTGTTCATTTCATCTTTCAAGAGGAGCAACTTGTCATGGAAATGTTGGACGGTATCAGTGAGGGACCTCCCTTTGTGGCCACCATAGGAAAAAGTTCTCGCAATACCTACAGCTCCTATCGCATCCAGGCGGTCTGCATCCTGGACAATCTTGCCTTCTAAGGTTTCTGGATGTTTCCCACGATTTTTGCTGAAAGAAACAGCATTGATAACCCGACAAATCTGGTCGATTTGGTCTTTAGGAATACCGATTTCTTCTAGAAACATGCGAGCATTCGCATTATTCTCAGTTTGAAACAATTTATCATCATCAGCATCGTGAAGAAGAGCTGACAAGCCCACTATCTCCAGATCACATGGACCTTCTGCTTGTGCGATTCTCATAGCATTGCTAAAGACGCGGAGAGTATGCTCCACATCATGGCCATCCGCTCGATCAGCAAATAAGGTTTTAACATACTGCTTAGCAGCTTGGATTCGTTCTTCGATCATCGTTCTTGTCCTTTGTCTTTCTTACTTCAATCAATCTCATTATACACCTTATGAGCCTTTTCTAGATCGTAATAGTGATCAAATTCTTCTTTTGTCTGCGTAGTATGGGTCTGCCCATCTCTTGATAGCTCAGCTGGAATGGTGACGTCATGGTAAAGATTCATACCCTTCTTCATAAAGAGTTCAAATACAGAAATACTTCTTGAATATTGATCGGCGCTGTTCTTAGGATTTAAAACCATCACTTTGGTATCCTTCTGTTCAAGCAATTGATATGCTTTTGAAAATTTTTTGAATTGCGTTTTTGAAAGCTCCTTCGGATCAATAGAAAAACTACCATCATCTAGAGGTAAGTATTCCAAACTACCCTGATCTTTATCTAAAGCGACGTATAACTGAACTATAGGTTTCTTTCCATATACCTGTTCTGTTAAACGATCATTTTGTTCCAGTTTATGAGTTTCCAAATCTAGAAACATCATCTTCCGAATGGTAGGATCCTTTAGACTTCGGATCTGTAGCGCAGCTAGTTCTCTTCCGTTCGAACTATATATAGCCCCTAATTCTGTTGGAATATAATTGGAATCAAAATCCTCTACAATTTTATATAGATCAATTTCTTGCTCTTCTTTTAGTTTCTTTCCTTCGATCTTATAAAGGCTCAGTGTCCAATATTCATCTTTTGATGGATGCTCCTCGTAATAATAGGGACTGTCTTTCAATTTTATATTGGAACGCAAAATATGGTGGGCTCCAACCTGAATGCGTCTGAGATTTAAAGAACCTCCATACTCCTTCTTCTTTTGATCTTCCTCAGGCGTTACTGATTTCCAGTGAGCGATGACACCTGCACCATCTGCAATCATCTCATAGTCATCAATTTTTGCTTTTCCACTATATTGACTAAATTGACGATAATACTGCTTCTCATATGTATGATAAGAAAACCAGATGACTCCAATAGATGTGAGGAGAACCAGCAAAGAATATATGACTTTTTTCTTTGTAATTTTCACGATTTAAACAGATCCTTTCTTGAAGGTTTTATTTTCACTTTGTAATCCACCACTGGTGAAAAAAATAGTATATTACCAAAAAACATGAAGAGCGATAAAAATATCAATAAAGCTACATGAAGGATAAAATTTGGAGCAATATTACTAAATATTGCACAAGATGAAAATACAACCAATCCAGCAAAAATAGTTGGAGCCATCATTGATAATAATCGATGCTTTCTATCATTTGTGACGAGGTATACCTTTATAGGGTGGTTGCTATTTACAATGTTGGGCATTGGTTTCCGAATGCTTGTCCATATCCGAATTCCTATTACAAGGCTAAAAACTAGAGCCAACATTCCAAAATTTAGCACATGTGAAGTAAAATAAAGATATTTTTCAACAGGAAAGGCCTTCGATAACAGCACGGCAGTTGTACCCATACCGAAAGCTGAAGCAAAACCTTTCTTCCGAGTATCCTTTTTATTGAGAACTTTAGAAAGATCCGAGGGAGCTAGATTCTGTACTTCTTCCTTAGTTAAAGGATAGGCTAGATGAGGGATGAAGCTTAAAATCCATGGAAAGAAATAGCTTATGAGAAACGGACGATCGGCATCGACTAAATAAGACTCACCATCCATTTGTAAGATCCGGTAACGAAGATTAATTTTTGATAATTGTTCTATTTTTGCTTTTTTTAGCATGCATAGTTCCTTCTAATTTTCTTTGTAAATAGATTTATCCACATCCACTGCTTCCAGTCTATCAAATTCAATGTATTCTTTACGATATGCATATTCCAGTGGAATACTATTGCAACAATCATTAATTTGTTGCATTCCTTATTAAAGATAGATAACCATTCAAATCATCAAAACTAGTTTGAATACTTTTTATATGCTCTAGTAATACTCGTTTTTGTCCGATTATTCGTTATCCAACCTTGGTTGATAATACTGTAAAAATTCTTCTTCACTTTGAATAAGGTGTTCTTTGTTATCTGTAGAGTTTTCTGCCGGTATCGTGATATCTTTAAATATATTTGTGCCATCTGGAAATGCCAATTTAATAACATTAAGAGTGGTTTCTAATCTATTTTTGGGATTGAGAACATAGATAAAATTGTTGTCTATATTATTCAATAATAGCTTTCTTGTTTTTGGATACTTTGTATCTAGGAGACAGTTATTTCCTACATTCCAAAAATGGAATTTATTATCCTCAAAATCAAACCCATTACTTTTAAATAATTTAGAAAAAGATTCAAGCCATTCAATACCAACACTTAGAGATTGGTTTTTAATATTATTTAGATTATCTACTATTTTACCTGTTTTCAAATTAATTAATTTTTGTTCCTGAAAAGATTTATCTCCAATTTTACCAACTATTAAAGTTATATATTCATTTTCTCCATCAACGATTATTTTCTGAGAGTTCGATATAAACATTGGAAAATAATTTTTGTTATATTCTCTAGTTATTTTAAACACATCCAATTCTTTCTTTTTCAATTTGGAATTTGAGGTATCATAAACGTTAATATGCCAATATTCACCATCCTTAGGTATATTTCGATTTAAATAAGGAAAGTTATTATGCGTTATATCTCTTGATGGTTCGGATTTCAATTTCGCACCTTGAGAAATAATAAACTTTTGTCCTACAGCATAACCCGGACCGCCTGTTTTAACCTTATCTCCTAGAATTCTTAATTCATCTGTTACTTTCTTTTTCGCAGCCCATGAAACACTGATTGCTTCTCCATTTTCAAGAAATTCATAATCTGTTATTTCTGTATCAGCAATCCAATACTTATATTGAAATAATTTATTTTTATAAAATGAATGTTTAACAAAAAATATAACTAGAATGACAATTATAACTAATCCTAAACTTCGTAAGAACGTTTTTCTACTGATCTTCACTTTGCACCTCTGCCTCTACTAACAACCTAAAAATGCATCTACTCTGAAAAATGGATGAGCCAAGTCAATCATACACTCTGACTCTACCTTCTTCATATGCAGAAAACATTGAACTCTTTGGACTGACATATGACACGGACTCGTGTGAAACCATGTCACTGATTGATAAGTCTCCATGGTCATCAATAAACCTATAAATTATTCCTTCTTTTTCAAAACTTCGATCCTCACTATTATACAGAATAGTAGACGTTACATTTCCTTCTTTTAAAATAATATGATCCCCAGAAAACTCTACCCAAGTCGACTTATCTAGAGAAGCTTTATGTGATGATTTATTCTTAACCACTAGATAAAACCGTCCATCTGTAATAGCATTCAATTCTTGTTCTTGTTTGATATAGACCATTATCATTGCTACAGGAATTAGTAAAAGCAGCCATAATCTATACTTAGGGGTAACGAATGACCCTATTTTTTTGATGACGGCTATTACAACTAAAACCATCGCATACAATAAAAACGGCGGGATTAAAAGAAGAGCGATTTTCCAGCCTTTGAAAAAAGCGAGTCCTTTTGTGGATTTAGTTGATTTAGCTGGTTTGACTTCTACCAGCTTCATTCGCAATAGTTTCAAAGTGACTTCTTCTTGTCTTGTATCAAGTGAAACACTCTTTTCTCCTGAGTTTTCACTATCTAGATAGGCCTGAGCCATTCGGAACAGATACAATCTCTCATCTTCTTTCGCAATGGTACGAAATAGCTCCATTGCCTTATTTCTATTCCCTTTGAGGTACTCATTGACTGCCTTCAGATACATAGATTCCAATTGTGAGAACTTGTTGTTCGTCACTTCCTTTAGGACGGAATCATTGGGCTCTTTTTTGACCAGTATATCATAGCGAGCTCTGTATGCCATCTTGAGTGGTTCAACATCTGCTAAATAGTCAGAGAGTAATTCCTCAAACTCATCTTCCTTCAAATCAGTTCTAGAAAATAAATTTGCATTCAATAGAATTTCGTTTAATTTTACTTGTACAGCATTTGTAAACTTTTGATTCTTTTTGAGTTCGTCTACAACTGCTTCAATGGATCCAAAGTCACCAATCCTATAGAAATAGAAAATAGTGGCAATCTGTACACGCGCTTTAATAGTTTTGATACTCTTTCCTTTTTGGTTCAGAATATAGCTTGCCATCAAGTCAAGATTGATATCCTCGTGGATAAGACTATTCAACTTTTTGAATAAAAGAGTATCTTTAATGATAACTAGAATCAGCTCCATCAGTAAGTAAATCAAAAAACAAATGAGAGCAATTTTTTTACTTTGAGTCACTTGCACGATATATAAAAATGGTAAGGCTAGGATAATCAGTATGACTATCACTGGAATATTGTAGCGTTTTCTTAATTCTTTATAATCTTTTACCATAAATCTCCTTAGTTATTAGCTTGTTGTGATTTGGAATTTGTTTACTCTATCTTAAAATAAGTCACTTAAAAGTCCAACTTAATGGTTTAATTCTACTAGTTAACTCCTACCATAATACCGAAATTTTGCGACTGGGGCAACTTCCTCACTAGTTGGAAATAGTTGCACCAAAAAAACCACCTCTCGGTGGTTTTAGAATGTATACAAACTATTTTAAAGTAAAATAAGTTAAGCGATTCTGCAAAGAAACAAAAATGAGTTCCAATTTTAAAATCGATTCAAAAAAATACCAAAACTTTCCGCCGTGAGGAAAGTGCCTGAAACATAATGCTTTCAGGCACTCGGGAGTTTTGGAACCTTAGGTCCAAAACTAAGTCATGGAACTTCTTCGAAGTTCGCTGACGTCCGTACTCACCTAAGGAAAGTTTTTAATATGACTTTGTCTTCAATCTAAAACCACCTCTCGGTGGTGTTTACTTCTTCTTTTGTGGAAAGAGGGGCAAGCCAAGGGTCGCGATTTTCTCAGCGGGGATCTTCATGCCATCCTTGATCCATTTGGAGATAACAGAGACAATGGCGGAGCTCCAGAAAGAATTGAGGTAGCTCCCAGCGCCATTCGAGGAGCTGCCATTTCGTTTTTCTAAAAAATCATAGACTGCCTTGGTCAAGAGCTGCTCGAAATTGTAATCAATGGCCAGGCTAATGATTTTAGCTTCTTTCTTGACTTCCTTAAAGAGGTAGACCCATACTTGGTAGAGATCTGTCTTGAGGTTGTAGCCATCTAAAGACTTGGTAATCTTTGCGATACTAGACTGAAAGATGGACTCTAGAATCTCTTCTTTGGAGTCATAATTACGGTAAAAGGCTGCGCGAGAGACACCTGCACGCTGAACCAGCTCAGATATGGTGATCTTTTTCAGATCTTTTTTCTCCAGCAATTGCAGGAGAGAGATTTCGATGGATTCTCGTGTAATCGCATTGTTTTCTTGGTTAAATCGTTTGAGATTTTCCAATGATTTCTCAGATATTTTTCTTTCTGCCATAACATTTACTTTCTATCTGTCTCACCTGATGATATCTACTTGGATAGCATTGTACTTCATGATATAATTGTAAAAGAAGACATACTACTTGTCAATGTACATTTTTATACAATTATGAGGTATGAACTGATGAAATGGAAAATTATTGCGGATTCAGGCTGTGACTACCGCTCTTTGGACAATCTGGCACCGGATACGGAGTTTGTCAGTGTCCCATTGACCATCCAAGTGGGAGAGACTATCTACACAGATGACGCCCAACTCAATATCGATCAGATGATGAAGGAGATGTATGCGACTACGACTGCTTCTAAGTCTGCCTGTCCAAGTCCTGATGACTATATGAAGTCTTTTGAAGGGGCTGAAAATATTGTCGTAGTCACCATCACTGGAACCCTTTCAGGTAGCTACAATAGTGCTGAGGTAGCTAAGAAGATTTATCTGGAAGAGCATCCGAATACCAATATCCACGTCATTAATAGCTTATCAGCTGGGGGTGAGGTGGACCTGATCGTTCGCAAGCTCAATCAGTTGGTCGCTGAAGGCCTTGATTTTGATCAAGTGGTCGATGTGATCACGACCTACCAGTCTAAGACGAAGTTGCTCTTTGTTTTGGCCAAGGTTGATAATCTGGTCAAAAATGGGCGTCTCAGCAAATTGATCGGGACTGTTGTCGGGCTCCTCAATATCCGTATGGTCGGCGAAGCTAGTAAGACGGGTACCCTTGAGTTGCTTCAAAAAGCACGGGGCCAAAAGAAAGCGATCAAGGCAGCTTTTGATGAATTAATCAAGGCAGGCTATAATGGCGGACATATTACCATTGCCCACCGCAACAATGAAAAATTTATCGAGCAATTCTCTGCATTGGTCCGTGAAAAATTTGCCCGTGCAAACATCGAAGTCCTTCCTACTTCCGGACTATGTAGTTTCTATGCCGAAGAAGGCGGGCTCCTCATGGGCTATGAAATTTAAGTTTCCACTAAAAAAGAGGCTGGGACAAAAGTCCTAGCCTCTTTATTGTTTTTGGATTGTCGAGCAAGACGCAGTAGTTGAGTAGGCTCTACTACGCTGATTTCATCATCTATACAGCCCTACTCAACTGTGCGGAGGTGGGACGACGAAATCGAATTCTAACGAATTACCGATTTCTGTCCCACTCTCTCTTTTTATTCTCCGATCTCTTGGTAGAGAGTCCGGATTTTTTTGCGGTAGATGCTATAGCTGATCCCAGCTCCAATTAGCAGGATGACACTATAAAGGATCACGGCTAGTGGAGTGCTGATGGAATGATAGGTCCAAATGAAGCTGACAATGATCAAGAGAAACATCACAAAGAGGAAGACAATCAAGAGAATAGACTGAAGAACTGCATTCCCACGATGACGGGTCATCAACTCCGTGATATTGGTCCAATTGGTGCTAAAATTTTGAAAATCTTTGACATAGTCTCGAATGCAGATCGGAATGGTTGTTACAACCCAGATCAATAACATAGCTAGGATAGCCAAGGGATGGACGCCAAAATAGAGACAAACGCCAACTAGAAGTATGACAGGAAGGATGGATTGCACCAGATAGAGCAACCAAAACTTCATGAAGAGATAGCGTTTAAAATCAATAGGGAGCGATCTCAAGTATTCAAAGTTTTCGCGCTCTAGCGAAATACCGATACTGGTCAAGCCTCCAAAACTATTGAAAACACCGATCAAGATGGCAACAAGGGTCAGTGGCACCAGATACTGGGGCGTCAGGTAAGGACTGAGGCCTCCTATATTTTTCGATGCTCCTGCTGCTCCACTGAGGAGGAAAATATATGGCAGAATACTCATCATCAAGAGGACTTGTACCATAAGGGTTCCATCGCTCAAGAGTCTACGATGATACTGAATGACAAACTGTCTAAAGGAGTCTTTCTGGCCCACATGGATGGCTTTCACGCGCTCTTTAACGGTTTGGTTGGTCGCAACTGCAAGGGCCGCATCATAGAACTGCGGGATCACGATTTTGCGAACCAGGCCGATCAAGACCAAAAGGACCAGGATCCATCCTAAGAGGCCTAGGATCGCTTCTCCATCAAAAGGATGGAGAATGAACTGATGAAAGGCCGTAAAAGGTGGAAATAGAATGGGAATATCTCCTCCACCCGACACTTCTACCCGATGGGTCTGGACTAGATTCAGATAGAGATAAGCTCCTAGACTCAGAAGAGAACCAATTCCGACCATGATGTTGGAGACCAGGGTCGTGTGTTTTTTGAAAAAAAGGGTCTTAGTGATCAAATGAGCTAGTAAAATCGTCGCTAAAAAGAGAACGCCTAAGAGAATCAAGGCACAAAAGAGGCCTAGCAGGATCCCTAACGGATTAAAGCCGCCTGCTTGGACAGGCAGGATCAGAAAATAACTAATCAACGGGAGAATAGCCATGAGAAGGGTCAGGATGACCGAGATACTCTTTCCAGCAATGACTTCTGCATCTGAGAAGGCATAGGGGCGGTAAAACTGCAGGTCCTTGCTTTCATAAAAGACATTGTAAAAGCTCATAAATCCTTGGGAAATGGTCATCAAGGAAAAGAGGGCGACCATATTGACAAAGAAGGCTGGTTGGTTCACAAAATCATAGATGCTAAAGAGCAAGCCAAATATGACGAAATAGACTAGGCCTAAAAAGAGGTAATTGAGCACCGATTTACGGGCAACATTGAGTTTGACGTCCGGTTTTTTGGCCTGTTTGGCACGTAATTTTGCGATCTGGGCGGGCTGACTGGCATAGATGATATTGACATTGACCAGCTGTTGGATGATCTTAAGACGCATGATCGCCACCTTCTTCCTTCCGCCCCGCTAAACTGAGATAGATACTTTCCAGGCTTTGTTCTGGATGTTGTCCCTTCAATTCCTCGATCGTCCCATAGAAAATGAGATTTCCCTTTTTCAGAATAGCAATTTTATCACAGAGTTGTTCAGCCACTTCTAAGACATGGGTAGAGAAAATAACGGTCTTTCCGCGATCCGCATGTTGACGCATCATTTGTTTTAAATCGTAAGAAGCCTGCGGGTCCAATCCGGTCATCGGTTCGTCCAAGACCCAGATATCTGGATCGGATAAGAGCGCTGCAATGACGAAGACCTTCTGGCGCATCCCATGTGAAAAGGATTCAATCACTTCATAGCGGTGGCTCTGAAAATCAAAGATCCTAAGAAGCTCCTCTAGGCGTTGGTCACAGTCTTTCTGACTCATATCATAAGAGGTCGCAACCAACTCCCAGAATTCATTGGCTGTGAGGCGCAAGAAAAGATCTGGCGAATCTGCCACATAACCGATCTTCTTTTTGATCGCCAGTCGATGGCTATAGAGGTCCTGACCATCCACTTCAATGGATCCAGTGGTTGGGGTGATGACACTGACCAGGCTCTTAATCGTCGTTGACTTTCCAGCTCCGTTGTGGCCAATCAGGCCGACAATTTGCCCATCTTCGATGGTCAGATCCAAGTGGTTAAGGGCAATGTGCCCATCGTAATCTTTGGTAACTCCGTGAAATGTAATCATGTTAACTCCCTAATCGATCCTCATTGGGACCGTTTTTTCTTATTCTGTTGATAAGCGATCATCGAAATGGTAGAGCAATTCTAGCAGATAGTTTGGAATGGTTTCCAAGAAGTCTTCTTTGTAGACCCGCTCTCCTCGCTTATGCAATTCTTTACCCCATGGTCCTAGATTAACTGCTGGGACCTGAATTTGGGCAATTTTTTCCAGATCCAGATCATAGACTTGAGCTGGTGTGGCTAGGCTATCTAGGACGACTTGATAAGAAGCCACATCCTTTTCCAAGGCACAATAACTAGTGTCGTTAATCCCCATAAAGTATTCTTCCACTTTTAAGAGGTAACCTCTTGTGTCCAGATACTCGCGGTAATCAGTGATGAGGGACACGATATTGAAATCGGTATTGTCTAAAAAGCGGCAATTCATGGAAGGATAATATGGGGGCGCAAAACCGATGACCACCATAGGATCCTTATCTCCGAGAAACTCAAGGAGTCGCTGGATTTGCTGAATCGCAAGGCTCTGGCAGCTGGTCCCATTACGAAAATCTTGCTCCGCTTTTTTATTAGAAGCTTCTCTAAAGGCTTGGTAGCCCTCTATGGCTTGGCAACGTTCCTCTAGTTCTTGATAAGTGATGACTCTTGGCCTTGCAATAATATGTTCTTGGCCTGCCTGATCCTGCAAGTGCTCGTACTTCTTGTAAAAGGCGTCCAAGGCCTCCTGAGTAAGCTCATAGATTCGTTGCAAGAGCTCTTGCGGTGTTTTCTTCAAATGCAACACACTGAAATAACCAGCCGCATAAAGCACGGTCGATACATCGTACTGCTCCTTCAAATCTCTGAGATAGGACCAAGAAGGAAGGGGAGACGTTTCTCCCAAGGCCTGATCTGCCAGATCGGGATGAAGATCTAGCTGGCTTGCGATGGCTACTAGGAGGGACAAGGCATTGATCCCTTTAAGGGGCTCCTTCATATGGGACAAGACACCTTGTGCCACAACGACCGGCATGAGTTTGCCGACTGTGCCAATGTGAAGGACCTTTTCTTTTCCTACCTCTGATTCAAAGGGTTCTGAATCCACTGCTAATACATAATTCAGATCAAACTTCTCCTGCAAATCTGTGAGGAGGCCCAAAGCTCCACGCATCCCACGTGAATAGGATTCCTCATCTCCAACAGAGAGATAGAGCAGATTGACCTGACCTTCCACGGGATCTGCCGCATAGGCTTCCAGAACCCCCAATTGAAGGGCCAATGCTGCTTTCATATCGCAAGACCCTCTGCCAAATTTCCAATCCCCAGAAGCTAAATCTTCCTGCATATCTGGACGTCTATCCAGTGTTTTCAAGGCTTCTGCTACTTTATCAGAATCGAGTGCGATTTCCGACAAGTTTCCATAGTCTTCTAAATCGACTGTATCATGGTGGTGGAAAAGGATCACTGTTTTTTTCTTGCCCTTATCAACCAAGGCCCAATTGACCGACCGATGCAAGTGATCCTGTGGCACCTGGTAGCGCCCAAAATGGTCCGGATGTTCCTTGAAATAAGGGATCTGGGCAATCCGTTGATCCAGGTAGGCTTCGATCCCTTGCTCGGTCTCAGTGTTGGTAAAGCTCGGGATTGCCAAGGCTTCAGTAAAAATCGTTTCGATGCTCTCTCTATTGGTGGTTTTCACTTTCAAACCAATCCTCCTTTGATATGATCAAACTATAAAATGAATAGAAATAAATGTACCAGACTGATATTTCTACGTAAATAAAATACTACTTTTTATATTCTCACTTCATTTCTTTCATGTATGCGGTTTCTTTTCTAGAAAGGGCTTGCTTCCAGCGCAATCGTTTGTCGCATCCAACTATTTTTGGTAAAATAGGGACATTCACATGAAAGAAGAAATAAAAATGGAAAATCAAACCTTAATGCAATATTTTGAGTGGTATTTGCCCGCTGATGGGAACCACTGGACGCGTCTTGCTGAAGATGCGCAACACTTAGCAGACTTGGGTATTCGTAAAGTCTGGATGCCACCTGCCTTTAAAGCTACTTCTAACAACGACGTTGGGTACGGAGTCTATGACCTCTTTGATTTGGGCGAGTTCGATCAAAAAGGAACGGTTCGCACCAAATATGGCTTCAAAGACGATTATCTTCAAGCCATTCAAGCCCTCAAAGATGCAGGGATTCAACCAATGGCCGATGTCGTTCTCAACCATAAAGCTGCTGCCGATGGCTTAGAGGAATTCGAGGTCGTTGAGGTGGATCCAATGGATCGAAACAAGGTCCTCACTGAGCCCTTCACCATTCAAGGATGGACTAAATTCACCTTTGATGGCCGAAATGGCGCCTATAATGACTTCCACTGGCATTGGTACCATTTCACCGGTACGGACTACGATGCTTCTCGTAATAAGAATGGAATCTACCAAATCCAAGGGGACAACAAAGGTTGGGCTCATGGAGATCTGGTTGACAAGGAAAACGGAAACTACGATTACCTCATGTACGCCGATATCGATTTCAAACATCCCGAGGTTGTAGAAAATCTCGATCAATGGGCTGAATGGTTTATCGAAACGACAGGGGTTGAGGGATTCCGTCTGGACGCAGTCAAACACATTGACTCCTTCTTTATGAAGAATTTCATCCACAATATTACCAAAAAATATGGTGAAGATTTCTACGTCTTTGGTGAATTTTGGAATGGCGACACAGAAACCAACGATGAGTACTTGGAAAGCATTGACTACCTATACGACTTGATCGATGTAGCCCTCCACCAAAATTTCTTCAGAGCCAGCCAAGAGGGTGAAAATTTCGACCTTCGAACTGTTTTTGATGGAACACTGGCGCTCAATCATCCTGAACAGGCCGTAACCTTTGTAGACAACCATGATACCCAGAGAGGGCAAGCCTTGGAATCTACCATTGAAGAATGGTTTAAGCCTGCAGCCTATGCCTTGATCTTACTTCGTGAAGCTGGTTTGCCTTGTGTCTTCTATGGAGACTACTACGGTATCGAGGGCAAATTTGCACAAGAAAGTTTCCAAGAGGTTCTCGATCGTCTCTTATGGGTTCGTAAAGATCTGGCCTATGGGGAACAAACGGACTACTTCGATGATCCTAATTGCATCGGTTGGACACGTTCAGGTACAGAAGAATCAGCACCAATCGCCTGCTTAGTTTCGAATAACCAAGCTGCTACAAAAGTCATGGAGATCGGCTCATCCTACGCAGGCCTCACCTACTATGATGTCCTAGAAAATTGTAGCGAAACCGTCCAAGTCCAAGAAGACGGTACTGCCGAATTCCCAGTGGCAGAACGCTCCGTCAGTGTCTGGGTAGCCCAAGATACAGAGGGCCAATAACCTTTATATATGATTTTCTCCTAGGATCTACATTTTCCTAGGAGAATTTTTTCCTGTAAAAATTTTATAGGAAATACAGCTTCATTTTAGCACTATAAGAAAGCGCTGTCAATGTTTGCTACCTTTATTTTAAAGAAAATCACGCCATCAAAAAAACTCGTTTTCCAGTTTGGAAAACGAGTTTTCTTTTTAGCTCAATTCTGCAATGATTTCTTTTAATTGGGCTTTCGTATGAACTCCAGCCACTTGTTTCACGACTTGGCCATCTTTTTTAAAGAGAAGAGTTGGGATCGACATGATACCGAATTGACGCGCTGTATTTGGATTTTCATCTACATCCATCTTGCAGATTTTCAAATCATCTTCATGTACTTCTTCTGCCAACTGATCCAAGATCGGTGCTTGCATGCGACATGGGCCACACCAAGTTGCCCAAAAGTCAATCAAGACAAGTCCTTGGCTAGTTTCTTGTTCAAAAGTTGCATCTGTGATTACGTGTGCCATATTTCCTCCTTTTTCAGTAGGCATCTACTGATTCTGCATTTCTACTTTTATTTTACACTAAATAATGCCATTTTAGAAATATTTGCTACGGGGACTCCTTAGGCATCTTCTTTCTTCTTGCGCCAAAAGATGAGGCTAGAAGCTGTCAGGCTAAACAGACCTAAGAGACCCAGAGCATGTTCTTTGCTACCTGTTTGTGGAAGCGTATGGTCCGCATGCCCTCCTTCTACTGCAGGAGTTGGAGCTTGAGGATCTTCTGCCAATCCTGGTGAAACAAATTGAGGGCCATAGGATACAGCTAGAGCAAGGTGAGGGTGCTCTTGGGCAGCTGATGCGGTCTTCATCTCAACGACCTTCTCAGGAAAATCTTGACTTGGTTGGACAAGGTGTTCTGGGGTTGGAAGCATATATTCTTCCTTGTAGTGCACTTCTGGTGCTACTAAAGCACCCCCCTCAATTTCTGGCAAATTCGCATAGTCTGTATCGCTTGCACTTGGTAGATAGCTTGCCTTTTGGGCGCGAGTCTTTTCGACAATTGGAATCGCAGCCTGGATAGAATCTGTCTTAAAGGTCACTTCATATGGATGCTCCACCGTTAAATCGGACGGGTCATAGGTGTTAAAGACTAGGGCTAACTTGTGGCCTTTCTTAACCGTATAGAGATTTGGTTGGAGATAAACGGTGTAATCATGGTATTCCCCAACTTTTGGCTCAATGCTTGCACGAGAGCTTGCTGAATCGTAGCCAGACTCAGGATTGGCAAGGTTGATCCAGCCTTTTGCGATCACCTTGTACTTGGTCTTGATGGTTTCATATTCGGCTACAGATAAGTTGCTTAAATTGCTTCCCATCCAGAAACCGTCTGCTGTTTTATCTTGCTTGACGCTACCATTTCCTACCACGTCAAAGTCCTCATCTGCCACGTCTACCAAGAGGGCATTGAGTTGGAAATTCTTTCCTTGACCTTTGGCAAGAGCTGCCTTGAAATGAACGGGAATGTGGCCCTTGATCGTAGTGTCCTCAGTGACATCAGAAACAAAGGTCAGATTAGCCTTAGAAGAGGCTTTGCTGACTGTTTCATTACGGTTAGCGATCTCAACACCCGCAGCCGCATAGTCACTTGAAATGGTTTCTTCCAAGCGTTTCGACTGAGCATTCAAAAAGAGACGTTGACTGCTCTTCCAGTTATCATAGCTGGTCCACTTACTTGGATCATAGTTGTTTTGAGCTAGAACCGCTGGCAAGCTTTCGACGTGATTGTCCACGCCATATAGGTAGTGGGTCAACCAGGTATTGAGCAAATCATAAAAATCTTGACCATTGGCGGTGATGCCGTATCCACGGGACATAGCAGCTGGATAGACGTGGTCTCCTTGGTGGAGATAGAGCTTGACATCTTGGCCCGCTTTTTTGAGGGCATCGTACATAAGTTCAAAATGTTTGGTCTTGACATTGTCATCGTTCAAGCCATGGACAATCAGGGCGCTGGTCTTGAGATTTTCTGGATGAAGGGTATAATCCCGCTCCTTCCAGACATCACTGTAGTTGCGATCATGAGCGTACTGGTCCTTGTTCAATTGGTTGATGTAGTTGGAATAGTTTTGCCAAATCCCTGCCCAATCGTCTTGGTCCAGCATCCGCGTGCTAACGTAGAGGGATAGCCATGAAAGGTCACTATAAGGTGCATTGCCAAATTGGGTCCCTTGGCTATTGAAATAATCATACCAAGAAGCAATCCCTGCTGCTGGAACGATGGTCTTTAGGCCTTCTACGCCTGTCGCTGCCACACCAAAGGTTGTGGTGCCAGCCCAGGATAGACCGGTCATTGCGACATTGCCACTTGCCCAGTCTGCCTTGATTTCGATATTGCTGGTCTTATCAGTGTAGGCTTTGCGTTTGCCATTGACCCATTCGATGATATTCTTGAAGGCATTGATTTCGAGATCAGACCCTGTCGTGTTAAAGCCTTCGGATCCCTTGGTACCAAGTCCAGCACTTGAGATAAAGGCATAACCTCTGACCAAAAAATAGTCATACCAGTTGAGATCTTCGTAGTCATAGATATACTCGTAGGGACTGTAGTAGTACCAATCCGATGCTTTGGCTTTTTTCGCTGCTTTTACTGTCGTCTCACTGCCAACTGGCTGTCTCTTTGCAGGTTGGCTGTGCAGTTTCTTCATGTCGTAGCTACCGTCTGTCGGAAGCCCCAGACTTTCAAGGGTCACGTAGTTTTCGTCTAGCGTCCCCGCTACGTAAGGACGCGCTTCCAGAATGGTTGCTGCCTTAAAATCTCCTTGAGCGGCTGCCTTTGGTAATTGAACAATGGCTTTGACCAAGTCTGGCTTGCCATCTGCATCGGTGTCATAGTCTGTTTCGACATAGACTGGGAAACGCACAATTTGGCTGTCCTCATATTTGTAGTCTTCGTCTGCTTTTTCTCCCGTCGTATAAGGGAAAATAGGCTGGGCCCGACCATTTAAAAAGAGAGGGCTTTTCTTTTCAGCCCGGTAGGCATCATAGAGTTTCTTAGCTGTTTCGTACATCTTGACCAATTCTGGCTGACTGACCTTACGAGTCAGAACTTCTGATGTTTCAATCAAACCTAAACTTTTGGCAAAGCGTTCCCGATCTGCTTGATTTTGCCCCAATTGATTAGGATCCGTTGCTGCCCATTGCAGCAAGCCATTAACAGCATCTTGAACTGTCAACTCTTTAGAGGCCTGATCCGCTGCAAGGGTCGAACCTGTGACTTTTGCCAAATCCTGACTTGTTGCCGGTGCTTCAGAAGTAGGAGTGGATTGAGGTGCAGCTTCCCTGTTTGTTACTGCTGGAGTTGCTACTGGAACAGTTGGCTCACTTGGAGCTGCGTGGGCTTCTCTTGTAGGAGCTACTTGATTGGCACCTGCCGCCCGATCCAGCAATGCCTCACTTGAGTTTGTTCCTTCTTCACTAGAGCTAGTACTTGTGTCACTTGTTGTCGGTCTTGCTTCAGTAGATGGAGCATGGACCACTTCTGTTGATGGAGCTAACTCTTCCGTTTGCTCGTCTGCTGCTGCTACTTGATGCAATACCATCGGAGCGATCAGTAAGCTCGATGCGACAATGGAAACCATTGTTTTCTTTTTCATTTCAGTCTCCTAACTTTTTTGTAATCAACACTCCCATTATACTATGTAAGCGTTTTAATATCAAATAGATATTCATCTGATCCACAAAAAACCGAGGCATCAGCCTCGGTTATCGATTCTTATTTAACGTGTTTCTTAAGATCTTCTTGTGCTTTTTTATTTGACTCTGCTTGTTCTTTTTGCCATTTTTCAAGGGCTTTGTTGTAGTCAGCACTTGTCACAGCTTTGTCTTGGAGTTTCATTCCTTTGTAGATCACGTGGTCTTTTCCTTTACCACCAGTCCATGCAAATGGAGCTGAGAATGGTTCGATACGTGTCAAGAATGGACGTCCAGTTGATGAAGAAGTTGGCATAACAAGGGCGCTATCAGTCAACCAAGCTTGCGCAGCCGCATATTTTTCATAGCGTTTGTTGACGTCTTGTGTTTCTGCACCAGCATCTTTGATCATCTTTTCAAAGTCGTACAGACCAACTTTTTTAGCTGCTTCATTGTTTTCACTTGGGTCAAATCCAAGGAAAGTCTTAGTATTTTCACCAGATGAAGCTTTCAAGATATCCATGTAAGTTGATGGGTCTTGGTAGTCAGGGCTCCATCCAACATTATCAGAGAGATCCCAGTCTTCGCCAGCCGCATTTGGCGCAAAGAGGGTCACATTTTGAAGGTCTTCTTTCGAAAGCATTTGGATATCGATGACGACATTTTCTTTACCAAGCGCTTCTTCAACTGATTGTTTGAAAGATTGCACCCGTTGAACTCTTGATGGAGTCGTTTGGTCTACAGGCATATCGATGTGAATTGGGAATTTCACACCTTCTGCTTCCAAGGCAGTCTTCGCTTTTGCAAACTCTTCCTTCGCTTTCTTCGCATCGAAGAGACCGTTTTGACCATCATCTAGTTTAGTAGATTTCCACTCATCTCCATAGGTATCCAATTGTGTTTTCACCATTTCACCGAAGGTCTTACCATCAGCTTGGACAAATGTTGGTGGAATGTAGAGGTTACGGATGATCTTGCTTGCTCCGTCTTTTCCGTTCAATTGAGCAGCATAAGCTTCACGGTTGAAGGCAAAGCTGATCGCTTGACGGAAGTCCTTGTTCAAGAGGGCTTTCTTAGTAGATTGTTTTTCTTCATCGGTCTTCTTAGCTGTGTGTTTGTAAGATTGACGGTCGATGTTGGTACCAATGACATAAGAAGCAGCATCTTGAGGAGTGTAGGTGATTTCGTCTTTAAATTCTTTGGCTTGCTCTGAGTAACCAGATCCAGTTGGGAAAAGTTTTGCCAAGCTAAGAGCATTTTCACCGAATGATTTCGCCAATTTACTTTGGTCTTGTCCATCGTAGAATTCCAATTTTACATCTGAGACGTAGACCTTGTCTTTATCCCAGTAGTTTTCATTCTTAGTCATTTCGATAGAAGATTTTGAAGTAAAGCTCTTCAAGATGTAAGGACCATTGTAAAGAAGGGAGCTAGTATCACTTGCTTGAGCGAATTTATCCCCTTTTGATTTTACGAATTTTTCGTTGACAGGGAAAGTGATCCCAAGTGTCAATTTAGAGTTCCAGAAAGATTCTGGTTGGTTCAAAGTGATTTGAAGGGTATGATCATCAACTGCTTTTACTCCTACAGCTGAGAAATCTTTATTTTTACCGCTGACATAGTCATTCAAGCCCTTGATAGAATCTTGGATGATGTAGAGCATTTCTGATTTATTATCAGCTGCATATTTGATCCCTGTGACGAAATCTTTAGCCGTGACATCCGCATACTCTTCGCCTTCTGAATCATACCATTTAGCATCGTCACGAAGTTTATAAGTGTAAGTCAAGCCATCTTGGGAAACTGTCCAATCTTTTGCAAGAGATGGAATCAAGTTACCGTACTTGTCATTTTCAAACAAGCCATCAATCAAGTTTCCTGTGATATCGTGGGTTGCTGCTTTACCAGATGTGATATAGTTCAAGTTTTCAGGCTCCGTCTCATAGACATATGAGAATTTTTGGCCGTTGCTTGAGCTAGATGATTTCGAACCACCAGAACAAGCTGCTAGGATCCCTGCTGAAAGGAGAGCAACTCCCGCAAGTGCAATGACATTTCTTTTTTTCATGTAAAACTCCTTAAGAAATTTTAAGTTTATTTTAAGATTATACCACAAAGATTTTCAGAAGAAAAGGAATTTTCAGAAAATTTTAGTTCTTTAAAAAAACTACTCCGGAGAGTAGTTTTTCCTTATTAATCTACTAAGTCGCTCTTGAGGTAGGCGTCGACCATGCGCTCTGTTGCGACTACAGAATCCAAGTGAGTCCGCTCATATGAGTGGCTCGATTCGATCCCTGCTCCGAGAAGAGCGTGTTTCACTTCTGCTCCTGCACTCATGGCTGCAGAGGCATCTGATCCGTAGAAAGGATAGATATCCAACTTATAAGGGATTTCTTGGACTTTTGCCAAGGCTACCAAATGCTGACGGAATTCGTAGTGATATGGTCCTGAAGCGTCTTTGACACAGATGGATACCGTGTATTCATCCGTCGCTTGGTCATCTCCCATAGCCCCCATATCCACTGCCAAGTATTCGACCACTTCAGCTGGAATACTAGAATTAGCCCCATGCCCCACTTCTTCAAAAACTGAAAAGGCAAAGGTGGTCGTTACTGGCAATTGGATCTGTTCTTCCTTGTACACGCGCAGAAGATTCAAGAGAATCGCCGCACTCACCTTGTCATCTAAGTGGCGTGATTTGATAAAGCCGGTGTCTGTCACAATGGTCCGGGGATCAAAGCTGACAAAATCACCCACTTCAATGCCAAGGGCACGGGTTTCTTTTTCATTGGTTACTTTTTCATCCAGACGGACTTCCATATTGTCCTGGGTCCGCTCGACAGTCCCCGCATCCTTGTAGACATGGCAAGAAGTCTGATGAACCAAAATCGTACCCGAATGGGTCTTTCCTGTATTGGCTACATGGACTGTACAATTTTCCCCTTCAATCATATTCCAAGGGAAACCACCGATGCGGTCTAGCTTGAGGCGGCCATCTGCTTTCACAGCGCGGACAATAGCTCCCAAGGTATCCACATGGGCTGTGACGTAGCGTTGTTTGTCTGTGATCACACCAGGCACGGTCACATTCACGCCACCCTTAGCAGTCCGAGTTACTTCGTACCCAAAGCTTTCAATGGTTTTGACCAAGTAGTCTGCGATCTCACGTGTATAACCGGTCGGTGAAGGAATAGCTGTTAATTCCTGCAAATAAGTCACTGTCTGATTCATAATGCCTCCAAATTTGTTTTTCTTTATTCTAGCATGAAATAGGTTGAATAGCTAGAGGAGAGGTTACGAGTTTGAGTTTTTCAACTCTTCCCGAACTTGCATTAAGAGAAGGCCTAGCTTGTTCTTCCCAGAGCCATCTCCCCCATCAGCCCAGTAAGCGTCGTTTTGCGTATGTTCGATGAGGATGGCATCTCCTGTCGCTAGCAATTCTTCAGCGATTTCTGGATTCTGGCTAAATTTCATTCGAAGGGCCTGAAGCATCACCTCATCTTTGACCTCTTCCCAATCTGGTCTCAAGGGATTTTGTCGATTGCGTCCCTCCAAAGCAGCATCTATTGGAGATGCTATCTGACGAATTTTCTCTTGAATTTGGGGTACTAATACAGTATCTGATGACAAAATGCTGGCTTTATCTTCTCCTTGTTTATCCTCTACAAGTTTAGCTGCAGCCAATTCAATCTCTTTGCGACTTTGTTTAGCAGTAGAATGTTGACCAGCAGTATATCCCATCATGAGAATAAAGCTAGTTGCGGCTACTGCTCCAACACTAATTAAGGCTTTAGTTTTGACTTTATTTAACATCTTAGACCTTCTTTCTATAAAAACTAAGTCAAGAATACCAGATAAAGCTTGAAAAAAGTATCACAGAAGTAAAAATGCCACCCGAAGGTGGCCAATATAACTTACAAAATTAGTAATCCGTCTGATAAATTTTTTTATACAAACCATTTTTCAGATATCATAGACATAATGATTTCCTCCTTAATTACTAATAGATTATCAAATTTACTGTTTATTAGAATGAGTAATATGTGCAATTTTTGTAAATAAATTAAAAAAGCTGCATCTTCTGCAACTTTTTAATCTGGTGGAAAATAGCCCAACTGCTCAGCGATGTGAATCGCCTCCTGCCTGTTAGTCACTCCCAATTTTGAAAAGATATTGGCCAAGTGATTGGAAACTGTACGTTTACTAACATAGACCTTGTCACAGACATCATCAATGGTCAAGCCATTTCTAACCAGTTCTAGTATCTCGATTTCTCGTGGTGTTAGCACCTCTACCATCACTTCATCTGAAAAGACCTTACCACCTAGATAAATCTTTTCCAGTTTTTTCACCAACTCATCTGGGTCCATACTTTTGTCCAGAAAGCCATAAGCCCCCATAACTTTAGCTCGGTGTTCATACATTTTTTTACTGTAACCTGTCAAAATCACAACCTTACTAGAACAACCATTGTCGATAATCTCTTGTGCCAAGGTCAGCCCATCATCTTGATACAGACTCGTCAGGTTGATGTCAATCAAAATAATGTCGTAGTCATTAAAAGCAATCTCCGAAATAGTCGAAAAATTATCCACTAACTGGACCTTTTTAATGTTTTCCGATAACTCTAAAATCATCTTGATACTTTGGCTAAATAATTTATGATCATCAATTAACAAAATTTTCATAACACAACTCCTTATCAATCGGGAGAGTAATTTCTACACGAAATTTCTTATTATTTTCAAAAATCTGCATTTGACCACCTAAAACACTAATTTTATTAGACATATTTTTCAAGCCATAACCTAAGGATTTTTCTGTTTGAAGACAGTCATTTTCAGAAATGATAAAAATAGCGTCATCATGCACATCAATCTTCAAAGAAATCCTTCCACCACTAGCGTACTTAACGGCATTGGTCGCCAACTCCTCAACCAGACGATAGGCAATTTTATCGTAAGGAGATAAAAGCCTAAAGTGGGCAGGAAACTGTGTGACTACTTCATTTTCTGCGTGATAGCGTTTGACAATCCGATTAATCAGCCCTTGATACTGGATGTCTAACTGCTCGTCTGTTTCTACCATTGGCTGATAATAATCCATCCGCTCACGAATCCGCTGAACCAACTCCTCTGTTACCAGATTGATCTGTTCACCAAAAGCTTGATTGCTACTATATTTATTGAAATTTTTTATTGCCATAACATTTTGCAGGATTTCATTGTGAAGAAATTCGGAGAACTGTTGTTCTGTATCTTCATTTGCCAGCAGATTTTTCACCATACGGTTACGCTTTAAAAAGAGAACTTTTACATAATCCCCAGAATCTAGCATTTCAGCAGAACGAAAGAGGCGAATCAATTCTTCCGAACAAATCCCGAACAATAGTAACATGATATTCAAGACCAAAAAGCTCGTGTTTAAATCTAGACGAAAGATGATGAAAATGCCTACTAACAAAAACATAACCAGTAAAAACAAGCGTGAAAAAGCTTTTATATAGGACAATTTTAACTCTGATACCTTTTTTTGAAGAGAGCTGATAATTGTTTTGAAGTGTAAAAAAGCTAAGATACCAAGAATTTCTAGATACCAGACTAGGTTCATCACTCCTGAGCCCCTCGTATTGATATACAAAAAGAAATAAGAAAGAGGCAATATCAAAGCTAATATCCACAAATTTCGTCTCTGATACTTGAGTTTACTTTTCAACTCTTTATGATATAAAATCAGTAAAATCAAGGGAACAAGGTTTAAAAAGAAAGACGCAAACAAGGACAGAAATAGAAAAATTGAAGGACTTAACAGATATGAACTAATGGTGATTAGTGTCAACACAAAGGACACACTCAACAGTTCTTCTCCTATTTTCTCTCCCAGAAAGATAATAGACAGAGAACTATACACCAATAAAAAAGAGTTGAGCGGATGAAGAATATCAAAAAAGTGCAACAGGGTGCTCGCAACTCCTTGATTAAATATAGATTGCCAGCTAATGAGAAACATCATCAGGAGCAACCAAAGTTTCAACTCACTATACCGAAAGGTCACAATATTACAAATATAGCTAAATACAATTAAAGCAATAATCAGCAATAAAACCATCTGCAAGGAAAAATCTGTCGAAAAGTCCAGAGGGATCCTATGATAAATATAAATCATTAAAGCTAGATGATTCAAAATCGTCAACCACCACAATAAAAGTGAGTTTTTCGAGAACAATTTGACAAACTGTTTCATATGTATCTACTTCCTGAACTACTTTAATATTATTATAACACAATACCAGAATTGCAGGATAGGCAACTCTGGTATTTGACTTAATTTTCAATAATTTGCCAACTTACTCTGTAAGTCACTAGCAAGTAAAGGACAAAGAGTAAAACCGCTACTCCCAAATAGGTGATATCTATAGAAATGCTGGTATTAGCGAAATTTTCAAAATAGCCTAGAAGTGCGGTACTCAAGGCAAATGCTAGCGGACCTGCGATGACCAGCGGAACCAAGAAATAACTTAGAATCTGTTGCAAAAGAATAGAGCGATTTTGCTTCCTCTTATTCCCAAGAAGATATAAGATTTGATAATCATTGACACTATCCAAAGCACTTGTAGAAGTTTGAAGGGACAAGATACTGAGGGAAATAATGATAAAAATAACACTGACAAAAATCATGACAAAGACAATGACGCCCATAAATCCAAGATATATCTCAAAAATTCTTCCTTTGGTTTGATAGGTGAACGGATTCAACTCTGCTCCATCACGAGTGAAGTAGTATTTTTCTATCCACTGACTTAAGAATGTTTCTACTTTCCGTTTGTCGATATTTTCTTTGAAATTGGCAACATAGGTCGTGTGGTCTTCCGTCAATCCAACTACTACCTTATCTGGTACAATTAAGGTTCCTGTGTCATTTGTACCCACTGACGATAAAAAGTAAACTGTTTCAAGCGGCTTTGAAGACGCAAGATTAAGAGAATAACCGTTAATCATGAGAGTTTTTGTCGTTAATAGAAAGTCCTGAATCTGCTTGGCAGTTCCTTTATAGTTAGCATTGACCAGAAATTGGTTATCTGCCAAGTCAACCGCTTTTTCCCCTTGCAGTTTGCGGAGATGATTGTAGGCAGAAATTCCTAAAATCGGTACTTTTGATTCAGGAAGTTCCTTATCATGCGCCCAGAGATTGCTAGTATCAATCAAATCTTTATAGATTAAATCACTAGAATAGATAGGATAGCTGTACTCCTCTTTGATGAGGTTAAAGTCAAATCCATCTGCTTTTAATCTGTCTTTGACAGATTCCTGAGAAAACTGGAACTCCTGACCACGATAGAGATTGACAGTTACATCATAAGGTGAGTATTTGTTCAGCTCTCGGTTCATAGTCGTATAGGCACTACCACTAAAAACTAGTAAGCTGAGAGCCAGGGTCAAGGTCAAGGATAAGACAGCCAACGTGACCGAATTACTATCAGCTTGTTTTGAAAATTGACGAATTTTAAAACTGTTTAGTTTGTTATAGTAGGTTTGAGGCAGTTTTCTAAGGGAAACCAAGATAAAATGGCTCAAGGTATTGTAAAATAAAATCACAAAAATCACGAAGACAGATACCAGCAAAATACCCCAACTTTTCAAGAGTGATAGATGGTGATAGTCTGAAAAATAGAGAGCACCAAAACCGATAACAGCTGTCGAAAGAATAAAGAGAAGTGCTTGAAGAACTGGCTTGCCTTTTGCCAAGACAGATTTCTTGACCCCATTTTCTTGAATGAGTGCAATGATATTTTGCTTTCTAAAGGTAAGAATGTCCATGACACCAACAATAAAACTGGTTACCAAATAGGAATAAACTAGTAAGATGACAGACTTGCTATCAAAAAAAAGCAGACTACCAAAGTAATTGGCCATAAAAAACTCAGATGCAACCTTAGATAGAATGACCAGTAAAATCAAGCCAAGCAAGAAACCTAGAATCAAGGAAAAGATATTGACCAGCATGGTTTCAAAGAACAGGGTACGGATAATCTGCTTCTTCTTCATTCCCAGCGTTGCATAAAGTCCCAGCTCTTTCTTGCGCCGTCCCAGGACGAAGTTTGTGGAATAAACGACGAGAAAGGCAATCGCCGATAGAATCAGATAGGAAAGCAAGCCCATGTACTGACTCATCACCGTCGTCAACATTTCCTTTGCTCCTGATAAACTTTGCATCACTGGATGGCTTGGTAAAGCATTAAAAGCATAGAGCAAGCTATAAATCAAGGTTAGACTGAAAAAGTAGATGGTGTAAGTCTGTAAATTTCGAAATACATTTCGTAAAATTAATTTTGGATACATACTCTCTTCCTCCTATCTGGTACGGCTGTAAATCTCTTGCAAATACTGTTCATTAGATAAGCTGTTACGTTCCAAATCATCCATAATCTTTCCATCGCTAAGTAGCACCATCCGTGAAGAGTACTTGGCTGCGGCAGGGTCATGCGTAACCAGTAAAATGGTAATACCAAAACTTTTATTGATTTCCTGCAAAAGTGCCATCAGTTTTTCAGAATTGGCAGAGTCCAAGGCTCCTGTCGGCTCATCTGCGATAATCAGTTTAGAATCATCAATCAAGGCTCTAGCAGTTGCCACACGTTGTCGCTGGCCACCTGATAACTGATTAGGAAACTTATCTTTTAAGTTTTGAATGGCCAACTTATCCAAAATTTCCTCAATCTTATCCTGATTTTTTTTGATATTTTTCCCCTGAATTTGAAGAGGTAGAATGATATTTTCATAGACCGTCAAGGTTTCCACCAAGTTGTAGGCTTGGAAAATATAGGAAATGTTTTTAGCACGATAGTCAGCTAGTTCATTTTCCTTGGCATGGATGATGTCAAAATCTTCAAATCGAATCTCACCTGATGTTGGTTTATCAATCGTTGAAATACAGTTGAGGAGTGTTGTTTTTCCACTACCACTGGCACCCATAATTGCCAGAAATTCACCTTTTTCAACGGACAAGTTCACATCTAATAAAGCATGAACGATATTATCCCCTTGACCAAATGTTTTCGTTAATCCTGTCACAATAAGCTGTTTCATCATTTCATTCCTCCGTTTCTTTATTACTCTCTCATTATACGGTTTCTTTCAAGGTTTTCCATGAGTATTTTGTGCAATATATTCAAGTTATAAAAAACCGATGCCTTTTTCAGGTATCGGTCGATGTTGATTATTTGCGATCGTTTCTTTTTTTCATAAAGTAAACAATCCCTATGACAATAACTCCTAAGACCAGTACAGGTGCATAGAATTCTAGTGTTCCAATAATTCCTTCCATTTTATCCTCCTATCAAAAAATAGAGGTAGTTTTATCCACAGCGTACGTTTGGCGAAGTACATTCATAAGAATATGTAAACCACCAACCACAGCGACCTTGTACTGTTAATCTAACAGTCGTACGTCACCCAGCAGTATATTTAATATTTAACTCTTGGCTATTAATTTCATAATCCAAAGAATCAATCTCAAAATGGTCTTGTTTCATTTGTATTTCTCCCGTCAATATAACACCAAATCAAAGTGTTGTCAATGTTTTGTAATAAAACTCAAGAATTTTCCTTTTGTTTTATCTAACAACAAACATTATTTCTCGTATACTCATAGGAACAGGTGAAACACAATCCACAGCGACCTGCTAGTGTCATTTTAAAAGCTATGCACCACTAGCTCCTGATTTCCCGGAAAGTTCTTGGTTTTCAACCTCGAAACTTAGAGAATCAATCTCTGGACGACTTGTATTTTTAGACATAAGGTTGCCTCCTTCCTTCTTTTAGATGATCATCTTTACAGTAACTAGTATAAACTCTAGTATTGGCTAAGTAATGAGTAAATCGTGCAAGTTTCTTATTTTCGAGAAAAATTTTTATAGTGCCCAATTAAAAAGTAGCTGAACAATCTCTTGCTCAGCTACTTTTTAATCTTCTTGTCCAACTAATGATTTTCAAAACACCACATAAAAGTAAGGATAGATTAAATACCGCATAAAATCCTGTAAAACTGATCAGACCATTCTGGGATAAATCTTCCATATAAAGGGTCGGTTCAGTAAAGAACAGATAAATTCCATAGACCTCTACGAAAATAAGAAAACTGACAAAACCAATAAGGAAAAGTCCACTGGCAATAAGAAAGAGTCTCCATAAAAGAATGAGAATTCCTCCTACTGCTAAAAAAATTACTGGGATAAGGAGTAAATCATTCATGACTTTCTCCTTTCTAGTCAATCAACCGACGGAAATAGGTGGCAAGAGAGTAATCAAATTCCTCTAGCTTTTGAACTAAGTCCAAATACTCCTCTTTCTCATGATTTGTAGGAATGAAGCAAGGGTCTCCAAGACTTTCATCATCCATTTGATAATATACTTCAGTTATATCTTTTCCAACTTCGATCCCCAATAAATTACCATCAAAAGCGGATTCTTCCATATTCCTAGAAATGACATTCTCCAAAGCTTCGCGAACATCCGGATAAAAGTATGAACTTCCGTCATCATAAAGGTTGTTAAAATTTTATAATTTTCTCTGTTATATAGGACGGTGAGTGCTATTTTGTCGTCGACACTCTTGAATAATTTATATTGTCTTTTTATCACTTGTTCTAGCCTATTTCTAATCCTCAAGAATTGAAAAATTATATTTGTTGTTGTATCTCTGATTGAAGCGAACAATTACATTCATAGGGTCTTTTTTTATTAATCCATTATCAAAAGTTATACTTTTCTTTAACTCTTCCCGAAATTTTTGTATCCCAGATGCTATTTCAGCTACTAATCTTGAAGTATCAATTTTAAAAGTGGCAATACCCTTATCTTCCATAAAGAGTATTGAATCGAAAAATAATATTGAAATATACAAATCCGTAGCTGAACTCTTTGTCAATTTAATTAAAGAGTTCTCTAATAATAATTGAATGTTTTTGACATCACTTTGATTATAAAAATATTCAAACAGTACCTGATTTATATCTGTAGGAAAAACGTCTGGAACAAGAGTTGGAGGTTCAATTCGATACTTTTGTCTTCCGCGAAGTATATCTTCAACGTTTCCTTCTTTAATAGCTTCTATAATTTTTATTTTTTCCTTCAATTTAGTTTATTCTTCTTCCTTCTTCTCTCCATATTTAGGGTCAATTATATTAAATAAGCGAATTTGTTCCTCTTGAAAAAACCTATCGTAAAGTTCAATGTCCCCACTCGCTTTATTCCAATCATTCTGTGAGGCTATTCTAGCCCTATTGAGATACTTTGGGGAAAGTTTGTCCTCTTGACTTCCCAAAAATAGTCCTCACTGCTTTTTAATCCGTCTTTTTGTTTCCCTTGTAATTCAGGCTGAATATTTCGGCTCATGAAGGGATAATTGATATTGTAAATGCTCTGTTGGATTTTCACTACAGAATTCTTATAGGCGAGAATTAAAGCAAGAGCTTACCAATACTTAATTCGTAAACTCTTATTTGTTTCAATTCCAACATAGATATAAAGAGTTATTTTAATCTTTGCTCGCTAGAATTTCAGCCCCTTCAGGTAATATTTCTTCTAGTTCAGACTTTGTAAATAAGCCTTGTGCTTTAGGATTTCCTCTTAAAGCTTCTGGAAATTGCCTAAAGAAATTTTTATTAGCTTCTTCTTGTGTCACGTTCGGTGGGCAACAGTCGTTTTTTAGCTTGAAATGAATTTCTTTAAGTGTTTTTTCCCCAGACTTTAATAATTGAAATAGGTCTAATGGGAATTCATAAACCACACGCTGAGGGGCAATTCCTCCCTCCTCATCAACATAATAAAGATGATTACCATCTCTCCAGACATGCTGACCGTATCCTTTTACCTCTTCAAATTGAATAACATCTTCCCATTCTAGGTTTGTTGGTTTCATCTTATACCTCTTTTACTTAAGTGGCGATACATAATCATCTGGAAGTTTGCCTCTCCAGTCAATCCATTTTTGTTCAGCAAGCGGAATTAATCTTTCAAGCTCTTCCTGAGTAAATAACTCTCTAGTTTCAGGTAAATCAATTAATGATGTAGGACTCTCTTCTATGAATCGTTTCTCACTAGCTTTCTTTTCTTCTTCCGTCGGTGGCCAACGATCGGTCTGAAGTTTACTTAATATTTCTAACTGCGTTCTCTCTCCACTTTCTAATAAGGCAAACAGCTCATTTGGTAATTCATAAACTACACGCTGAGGGGCAATTCCTCCCTCCTCAGTAACGTAATAAAAATGATTACCATCTCTCCAGATATGCTGACCATAACCTTTTACCTCTTCAAACTGGATAACATCTTCCCATTCTAGGTTTGTTGGTTTCATTTTATACCTTCCTTACTAAAGTGGTGATACATAATCGTCTGGAAGTTCACCCATTGATTCTATCCATTGTTGTTCAGCTTGAGGAATAAGTATTTCAAGTTCTTTATTACTAAAAAGCAACTGATTTTTACGGTTTGATATCAGCACAATTGGCTTTTCTCTAGCTCTTTTTTTTCTTATTTCGTTCTTTTCTTCTTCCGTCGGTGGCCAACAATTGTTCTTTACTCTATAAGATACTTCTCGTATCGTTCTCTCCCCACTCTCTAGTAAGGCAAATAACTCATTTGGTAATTCATAAACCACTCGCTGAGGGGCAATTCCTCCCTCCTCAGTAACGTAATAAAGAGTATTGCCATCTCTCCAAATGTGCTGACCATAACCTTTTACTTCTTCGAACTGGATAACATCTTCCCAGCCTAATTTACTATGTTCCATGTATGTTCTCCTCTCTTGGTACTAATATCTTCCATGACACCTTCTGGAATATCTCCTGGGAAAGTTCGTCCAGCTGGTCTCCACCAGTCATTGGCTCCTGCTTCATTTCCACTTGGTATTGAAATCCCTTTTTCTGCTACTACTTCTGGAGTAACATCCAAACGATAAAGTGGCCCGTCTCCTAAATAACCTTCATCAAGTCCTAATATTATTTCATAAAGACGATTATCTCCATTGGCAACCTTTTCAATGATATCTGCATGTTCTTTACTCAACCAGAAACTTGTTCCATCATCACCTCCAACAATACCTCCATTCCAATTTTCGCTAGGCTGAAATTTTTGGAATCGGGATGCTCCATTTTTAAATAGTTGTCTGTGTGCTTCTATATACTTAGGGGTGAGATATTCCTCAACATCAGGGCGAAAGATTCCTTTCTGAGATTCGGGCTTGATATCAAGTATATCCTTCTTAGTATATGCACCTCTAATATACTTCACTTTAGGTGAGTCCTTAGAAATATTAAAAATTAATTCCCTTTCTTCAGGAGTTAATTTGTCAAAGACTTTCTCTAGATATCTTTCTCGAGTTGCAAAATCTTTAAAACCTGAACTCTTCCTTGCAAGTTTGCTTTCTTCTATATTTCGTAAAATGCGTTCACGATCATAAGTTTTTGTTGGTTCTGTTATAGTTTTAACATTGGTATCTACCTTAGGGTTTACCTCAGGAATTACTGGTTTCCTATTGAAGAATGGAACCTTCCCTTTTACTTTACTAAATACATCCGAGAACGTTGTATAGGGTTTATTGTAGTACTGATTGTATCCAACATAAGAGGTATACAGGGAACTTGCCAGTTGCAAGCTCTCAGTAAAAGCCCTCACGTTCTTGATATCTTTTGCCCGATTGATTTCTTCCTGTGTAGCTGGTTTGCCTGTAAAAGGATTAATTCCTTCTTCAATTATATAATAATCATACTTAGTTTGAAAGGCGGGATCTCGCCAACTAAGCATTTTTTGACTATCTAAAAGGAAATAGCGATCTAGTAGGTAATCATAATTAGCGCGTTCTGTTTCAGATTTAAATAGTTGTGCATAGGGATTCACATGGGCCATGGAGATCAATGTTTTAAGTTCTGGGTAGGCCTCTTCTAACGCTTCTTGATCCATTGCATCGATACGTTTCCTAAATTTCGGGTCCACCTTGGCTAATTCTGAAGGTAATAATCCTAAGTGATCATTCTTCACTTCATTATATCGCTTCCAAATTAGTTTCACATCCTCATAATCCATAGTAGCAGTCACATTATCGCCTTGTCCCATTGTAAGAAACCTTTTATATGATTGAATCACAGAACCATACTCTTCCTCCAGTTCTGCACGTGACATTTTTGAGAGTTTTTCCTCTAACGTTTCAACCTTCGGGTTCTTCACTTTGTTCAGGACTGCTTGTCGTTTTTGCCATCCTAAAGAGATTGTTTGCTTCCATGATAGATCAGCTCCATTACTTGGGGGCAAGTAGGTTCCGCTAGTAGCATCCCATGATTGTGCAGCTTGGGCAAAACCATTTTGAACGGCCAATAAATAGCGCTCTGAATTTAAAAAGATAGTTGGAGATACTGCATTAAAAGTAAGCAGGCTAATTAATATTTTCTGTAATTTTTGTTTTGCTCCTTCTAATACGGCTATGGATACCGAAAGATTTAGAAAAGCTGAAATCTTATTATCCGATTTTGTTTCCATTAACTGTTGTATATTGGAAATCTTTTGATCTGCTTCCCTAATTTTTTCTTCTAAATCAACTTGACGCCAACTTTTACTATCTACATCAGAGGTATATTGACTGACAAATTTTTGACACTCCTCCGCCAGTGATTCTTGGTATAAGACAATCCCTTGAATTAATGGAATTACAGTACTTGTAATATGCGCCTTTGCTGAGTCGTAAGCATGCCCTTTTAACTCTTCTTCAGCTACAAAATTTTCAAGAACTTTAATCAATTCAATATTCTGTTGCACGCACTGGGCGGATATACTAGATAAACTATTTGCCTGACTTCTGGCGGATTCTAGATACATATCTATACTCATGTGATTTCCTCCGTCACTAATCGTCTTTTTTCTTGGTGAATCGAATCTAACTTTATTTCAATAGATTTATGTTCTTTCCGAAGTTTTTCTAATTCTTCATCCAGGCTGTATTCCATTATTCTCACTTGATGCTGGAATTCTAACTGGTCATCCATCATTTGACTTTGATATCTACTACCTTCGAAAAGAAAATCTAGATCATTTAACCAATGTGAATCATTCAACAGCTGATCCATTACTTCCATTTTCTTCGAATCTAATTTTTCTATCCGCTGGTATAAGTCCCACTCCTTATCTGAAAGTTGTAGTTCTTTCTCATGGAGCTTATTCCATGTATCTTCTACATTCATATCTAATCCTCTATTACATCTAAGTATTTTGATTTCGCTTCATTTGAGAATGATGGCTTAGACTGAATAGTATTCAAAATATTTAAATTTTGACGAATCATGGCATCCTTATCTTCAAACTGCTCAGCTAAGCTGTGGATATTTTGAATCATATTCACAATATGATTCGATAGCTGAGTCTGAAGATTCTCAAATTGACTAATACCATTTTTTGCACTATTATTACCAGCAACTGTCGTTTGTTCATCTCTTTGAACTGTAATAGCTGAATGATTATTGGCAGATCCTATTGCAGTAGCATGCTTAGCAGCCACCGAAAGATCACTTTTTACGGTGTATTTATCTCCCATTCATTTCTCCTTTAAATTTTTTCATATTATAACATCTTTCACAGCTATAAAAAAGCCTAGTTAGTGGTATTCCCAGCACATTCGCTCACGCAAAAAAACTCAAGCCGACTGACTTGAGTTCCATATTATTGATCATTGCGGCATTCATACCAAACTTAGGGTGTTAAATGGAATAGCTAGAGGCGAGGTTACAGAGTGGCGTTTTTCAACTCTTTCCGTACTTTCATCAGGAGAAGACCTAGCTTGTTCTTCCCAGAGCCATCTCCACCATCAGCCCAGTAAGCGTCGTTTTGCGTATG
>NZ_KV812784.1:416939-459794 GCF_001813505.1 Streptococcus sp. HMSC061E03 | reverse complement strand
CCAGTAAGCGTCGTTTTGCGTATGTTCGATGATGATAACATCTCCTGTCGCTAGCAATTCTTTTGTTTAAATTAACACGCCTACAGAATCATCCTAATATCAAATTTTTTTGAGAAATACATGGACAAACTTCTTCTAAATTAATAAACTGACTTCATCATATGCTATAATTTAGTTATATTTTACAAAAATGAAAGTTTCTAACTAATGCCCCTATTTGCTCATTAATGTAACTGGGCTGTTATGTCATTATCAGTTTTATGTTATAGCTTTATCAAGGAGTTTCGTCTATGCTTCAATACCTTAAGCCTCTGCGCTGGTATCTTTTCTTTAATTTTCTCTTTAGTGGACTGTCCAATATTTGTACGGCTCTTCTTCCATACTTTACACAAGAATTAATTCGTGGCCACTATCAAATAGCTTTGTCAGGTTATTGCATCGCAGTTATAGGTTACCTGACTTGCAACTACATCCAAATGCGCCTTGACTGGAAACAGGCCATTCTCTTTTCGACAAATCTAAAGAACGATTGGTTTCAATCTCTTTTAGGACTTGCCCACCATGATTTCAAGCAGAAAACAGTCGCAGAATACATTTCTTATCAATCTAATGATCTTGATTCACTGGAAAAAGATTATCTACCTCCACTGATGAGTTTTTTTAAGCAGATTCTTCGAATTTTGATTTATACCGTCATTATTACCAGAACGATCAATCCTATAGTGGCATTGATCCTACTGATTTCAACAGCCATCAGTATTCAAATTCCAAAGATCGTTGGTCAATTGACTGCGAAGCGTAGACAAACCTATCTTGAAAAGCAAGCTGATTATTATCGGACCTTGGAGGATCTATTCCGAGGACATCACCTAGTTAACAAACTCACTCTACCTCATTTTATAGAGCAACAAAGAAGTTCTCTCAAAAACTTGCAGGATAAGTATCTTGGGTATGGTTTGACTAAAATTACAGGTATTCTCTTGACGGGTATTTCTTTTGAATTCATTAGCCTTATTCTCTTTTCCTATCTAGCTTACTCTCTATATCATCAGCAAATTGGTATCCCTGAGGTGGTGGCTAGTTTTGGTTATATTACAGCCTTCTCAGAACCAATTCAAGAAATCCTTTACGATCTGCAAATGTTGGAGTCGGTAAAACCTGTAATTAAAAGCTTTCAAACTATTGTTAAGCATCCATCTTCAATTCAGTCACCACAGCCTTCCTTTGAAACGATCACATTGAAGAATCTTTCTAAACAACTTGGGGAATCAACATTGAAGATTTCTTTTGCCACCATTCACAAAGGAGATAAGATTGCCCTCATAGGAGAGAACGGATCAGGTAAGAGTAGCCTGCTCAATATTTTAAATGGTACGGATGAGGATTTCCAAGGCGAGATCTTGCTGAATGATCTTCCTCTAAATCAGCTTTGGGGGAGATTTGGCCTGATCTTGCAACAAGAGCATAGCTTCATCTCTAGTTATGAAAATAATGTTACGCTATTCAATACTTTCCTCGCAGAGTTTAAGGATGCGGAGTTCGAAGCAACACCTCCTCAATCCCTGTCAGGTGGTCAACAACAACGCATGTACCTCAATCGAGAAAAAAACCGCCAGAGTCCATTAGTTATTATGGATGAACCTTTTTCAGCCTTGGATGCTCATCAGTTCGAGGCAGAATTGAAAAAAGTACTAGACTTACCGTGTGCTGTCATCATTACTTTACACCGACAGAATGAAGCACTAAAGAACTTTGACCAGGTCTGGGAAATTAGATCTGGAGAACTAATCATTCAAAAAAATGAGTAGACTTGCTTTCTCACGAAGATTTGTTTTACCATGATCAATACATCATCGGGCACAGATAGATTGAGGTCATCTTAACCTCAAAAAGAGAGTGGGACAGAAATCGGTCATTCGTTAGAATTCGATTTCGTCGTTCCACCTCCGCACAGTTGAGTAGGCCTGTATAAGCTGATGAAATCAGCGTATTAGAGCCCACTCAACAACTGCGTCTTGCTCGACAATCCAAAAACAATAGAGAGGCTAGGACTTTTGTCCCAGCCTCTTTTTTATATTTAATTGTATTTCTTCCAACCCCTTCTATTACATCTTTAATTTCAAAAGGGATGAATCGTTTGATCAGTGCATAAGTATACTGGATTGATCTTCTCAATACTTCCTACTCGTCAGTGGACGGCTTTCCTGTAATCACTCAACTAAAGATTTTATTCATACAAATGCAAATCATGATTTGAACTCTCTAAAAAGATATCACTCATTTAAATACTCTTTTCCTTAAATCCTAT
Organism: Streptococcus sp. HMSC061E03; assembly: GCF_001813505.1. NCBI lineage: Bacteria > Bacillati > Bacillota > Bacilli > Lactobacillales > Streptococcaceae > Streptococcus > Streptococcus sp. HMSC061E03. The sequence goes on along the minus strand of NZ_KV812784.1, from coordinate 457,486 downwards.
TCTACCAAAATATACCCATGAATTCATACTCAACCAAAAAGAGAGCAACAAACTGAGCTGCTCTCCATTTGGTTTATTTTTCGACCATTCCGCCCTTGATAAGACTGTCTTTCGTTACTGAATAACTGACTGTTTTGTCATCTAGGGGATTAAATCCTGGTACGATTTCTTTTAATTTATTAAAATCGATTTTTGTGTAATCAATGGTATTGCGGATATAAAAGATTCCGTCCTTGTATTCTGATGTCAGTTCAAATCCATGTCCCATCAGATCTTTGAATTTTTCTTGGCTCTTGGCAACAGCTTCTTTCATAGTTTCAAGAGGGTTCTCACCAGGCACTTTTGAGACGTCGTAATCATCAACTTTTTCTTGTAATAACAAGGTGTCTCCCTTGTAATACAAGGTGATAGTTGACTTACCTGCTTCATCACTCGTTTCGAGAACAGTTTTTTGAGCACCTGCTAGTGCATCTTCTTTTTTGCTTTCATCAGTTGATGACTCTTTTGTCTTTTCTTTAGCGGATGATTTGCTTGTTGCTTTACTGGTCGCTTTAGTAGACGATGGACTAGTAGATTTTGTAGTCTCTTTTTGTGCGCAACCAGCTAAAAGAAGACCCGCTGTCAAGAAGACGGCTAACATTTTTGTGGTTTTATTCATCTTGAATACCTCATTTTTTGATGGTTAGGGAAATGACTGACGTCTGAAATGAGTCATGTAGCAAGATCAACTGTAGATATAGATGTTATCAGAAAAGCCTCAAAATGATGTTCACAATCCTCTCCTTATCGATCATTGTAGCCGTCTGGGTGGCTGGAATGCCAAGCCCAGGCAGTTTGGATGATGGTTTCGATATTGTCAAATTTTGGTTGCCAGCCGAGGATGGCACGCGCCTTCTCAGATGATGCGATCAAGGTATCTGGATCACCTGGTCTGCGATCAGCCATCTCAAGTGGAATCGGATGTCCCGTCACCTTGCGGGCTGCTTCAACGATTTGAAGATTGGAGAATCCAGTCGATGAGCCCAGATTAAAGGCGGTCGATTCATTCCCTTTTCGGAGATACTCCACTGCTAAAAGATGGGCATCTGCCAAGTCAAATGGATGGACATAGTCCCGAACATTGGTGCCATCTGGTGTCTGGTAGTCATCTCCAAAAATAGAGATCTTTTCGCGTTTGCCTTGGGCCACTTGTAAGACGATCGGCAAGAGATGGGTCTCTGGTCCATGGTCTTCTCCGATAGATCCATCTGGCTTAGCACCTGCTACATTAAAGTAACGAAGAGGCACATACTTGATGCCGTAGGCTTGATCGGCCCAGCGCATAATGGTTTCCATCATGAGCTTGCTTTCCCCATAAGGGTTGATCGGTTTTTGTGGAGTGGTCTCAAGAATCGGAATTTCTTCTGGAATGCCGTAAGTGGCAGCAGTTGAAGAAAAGACGATGTAGTGGACCCCACATTCATGCATGACTTCCAAGAGTTTGACCATGCCTGCTGTATTGTTATCAAAATATTTCAATGGATCGGCCATGGATTCCGCGACTAGTGAGTAAGCCGCAAAGTGGATGACCGCATCGATATCTGCATGTTCCTTAAAAACAGTGCGCATAAAGTCTTGGTCCGCCAGGTCTCCTTGGTAAAAGACGGCATCTGGATGCACCGCTGCACGGTGACCTGTGACCAGGCTATCGACCACGACGACTTTTTCCTGTCCTTCATTGACCAAACGGTCCACCATGTGGGAACCGATATAGCCAGCTCCTCCGAGTACGAGTATTGCCATTTGTTTTCCTTTCGCTTCTTTGTCTTCTCTCTTATTGTACCAAATTTCTGCCTCTTCTCCACACTTAAAGTGTCGCAACAAAGCGTCTAAAGGCAGCTTGTCCTTCTGCTGTTCTCTTGTAGACTCCAGCATCTTCGAGCACGCGCGCAAAGATCTGGCCGACTGATTCATGGACAAGGGCCTCTGCCTCTGCTTCTTCTGTGATGGCTGGGTGAGTGGTTTTCAAATCATCCGCCCAAGCCTGGTGGTAGGTCGCCACAGTATTCTCACGTCCAAGGAGATAGTCTTGAACCTGCTTGAGCTCTTCCTTGAGGCGAGGTGGCAAAATAGCCAAGCCCATGACTTCAATCAGACCGATATTTTCTTTTTTGATATGTTGCACATCTGCATGTGGGTGATAAATGCCATCGGGATGCTCTGGTGAGGTTTGGTTGTCACGGAGCACCAAGTCCAGTTCATAATGCCCATCACGAATCCGTGCAATGGGGGTAATGGTATGGTGGGGCTGACCGTCGGATGCCGCTAAGACTTGAACAGCTGGATCTGAGTAGCCTCGCCAGGCTGTGAGGATATTGTCTGCCAGGGCAATCAATTGCGCCTTGTCATCTGAATTCAAACGAAGAACTGACATGGGCCAGTTAACAATCCCTACCGATACAGCCTCAAATCCCTCAACGCTAAAGCTTTCCTCAACAGGAGCTAGCTCCATAGGGAAGGTATGTCGTCCGCCTTGGTAATGATCATGAGTCAGGATGGATCCCCCTACAATGGGCAGATCTGCATTGGACCCTGCAAAATAGCCTGGAAAAGTCTCGACAATGGTCAAGAGTCGCTCAAAGGTCTTGCGGCTAATGGCCATGGGAACATGCTGGCTATCGAGGAAAATACAGTGTTCATTGAAGTAGGCATAAGGGGAATACTGAAAACCCCAATCATGACCGTCCATGTCAAAGCGAATAATCCGGTGATTGGCCCGTGCTGGATGGTCTAGGCGACCTTGATAGCCTTCATTTTCAAAGCACAATTGGCAGGCTGGATAATGACTGGCTTTGGCAAGCTTGGCCGCTGCAATGTCTTTAGGATCTTTTTCAGGTTTTGACAGATTGATGGTGATTTCAAGAGAACCGTAGGGAGTTTCAGCCTCAAAGGCAATGTTTTGCGCAATGGCTTTGACCTTGATGTAATCATTGCGCTTAGAAAGGGCATAGAAATCAGCAATCGCGTCTTCCTTGGACTGACGGTAGGTCTCCCAGAAACGATGGTTGACCTGACTAGGGCTAGGGGTGATCCAATCCATCAACTCCGCACCTAGGCTGTCTTTTGCGGCCATACTATCTTGGATCTTGCTATTTGCAACAGCGATCTCTACCAGCTGATCTTTGAGCGCAATCAACTCTTCTTTTTGAGCTGTGGCATCTAGCCCTTCTTCTCCAACGCGACTCATGATGCGATTTTTTAGATAAATCCGATCCATCTCTTCGTAGTCACTCGCCGCAATGACGGCTGTAACAAATGCATCTAAAATTCCCTGATTCATTGATTCTCCTTCTTACGTTTTAAATAGTCTCTGACAGCATCCAAATCCTGGAAAACTTGTTCTGCTTTAGTTAAGAAAGACTGTGCTGGTACTTTTAAATCTGGAACACATATGACTGGTATTCCAGCCCGATAGGCTGCTTCAATCCCTGCCTCACTATCCTCTAGTACTAAGCAATTCTCTGGTAAAGCATTCAAATCACTACAAGCCTTTAAAAATATATCTGGGTATGGCTTGCTTCGTTTGACATCTTTTGCAAAAACTAAATGGTCAAATAGGGACAGTACCCCATTGCTATCCAAGATCATTCTAGCCCGAGATTCAACACTTGAAGTTGCTAAGGCGATTGGAATGCCCTCTGTTTTCAAAAAAGTAAGCAAATTTTTAGCACCTTTTTTTAAATGAACACCTTGGGCTAAGATTCGACCTTCTAGTTCATAAACTTTAGCCAAGGTTTGGTCAAAGTTCCATGGTAAATCATAGGTATCCAAAAATCGTTGAACATTCTCCTCTTCCCTATGTCCACTGTAGTCTCTAGAATAAGTTTCTTCTGTGAAAGGAATTCCAAAATCTCTAAGCAATTCTTGATAAACTTTTAGAGAAATGATTTCAGTATCGGCTAATAAGCCATCTAAATCAAATATTACAGCTTCCATTATTATCACCTAGTCTAAAACTCGTGTCCCTGCCGCAACTTCTGCAATATAGAAGCTTGGCGCATAGCCAACGACTTCTTCATAGCGTTTGCCGACAGCTTCTTTAAAGGCTTCAACTTTATCTTTGTTTACAAGGGCGATGGCACAACCACCAAAGCCTGCTCCTGTCATACGAGCGCCCAAGACACCTTCTTGTTCCCAGGCTGTATGCACCAAGGTATCTAATTCTAGACCTGTCACTTCGTAGTCATGCTCCAAGGATACGTGGGAAGCATTCATGAGACGGCCAAAGCCTTCTAAATCACCTGCTTCAAGTGCCTTACGAGCTTGGAAGGTCCGTTGATTTTCAAGTACAGCATGGCGAGCTCGTTTGATGCGATTTTCATCCTTGATCAAGTAGCTGTAAGCATCAAAAGCCCAGAGATCCAATTCCCCTAAGGTTTGGATATCCAATTTTTCTTGGAGTTCAGAAACGGCAGTTTCACATTCTGCCCGACGTTCATTGTATTTTGAATCCGCTAATTCCCGGCGTTTGTTAGTATTCATGATGACTACGACATTGTCTTTGAGGTCCAGCGGTACCAGATCATACTCTAGGGTGTTGGTATCGAGATAAATAGCCCGTTGGTCAGCTCCCATACCGATGGCAAATTGGTCCATGATCCCAGAGTTGACTCCGATGAAGTGATTTTCGGTTTGTTTCCCGATCTTGACCAGATCTAGACGATCTAAGTGAAGATCATATAGTTTCTCAGCGATGACGCCAATCAAGAGCTCAAGGGAAGCTGAAGAAGAAAGACCAGATCCATTTGGAATATTACCGTAGACATAGACATCCATTCCGCTATCAATGACATGACCAGCTTCTTGCAAGAAGTGGAGCACGCCTTTTGGATAGTTGGTCCAGTTGTGCTCTTTTTCAAAGTGGAGATTTTCAAGTGGAACTTCAATGATCCCCTTGTCTTCAAAGTTTCCTGAGAAGAAACGCAAGACCTTATCCTCACGCTTTCTTGCAGCTCCGTAGGTACCAAGTGTAATGGCTGCTGGGAAGACATGGCCACCATTATAGTCAGTGTGTTCACCAATCAGATTAATCCGTCCTGGTGAGAAGAAAGTGTGGTCAGCCTTTTCCCCAAAGACAGCCTGGAATTTTGCTTGTAAATCTTGAGATGTGATTGTTGTCGTCATGAGAAACTCCTTTAGTTTTGTAAACGTTTTTATACTTGTATTATATCTGATTAGAAGTAAAAATTCAACTATTTTTAGTAAACTTTTATTAATTTTTTATATTGGATCAAAAATTGCGATAATAGAGGCTTTTCATCCGATTATAACTTTTATTCCTCCCTTGCTATTTAGAGTTATTTTTAGTAAATTTTTACCAAAAAATCTCAATTAGGAGATGACCCAATTGAGATTCTTCATTCATTAGTGTTTCTTTCTTGGATAGACAAAAGATCCAAGGAAGGTTAAGATGCTGACACCCATAAGGGCTAGGAGGTTCCCTGTTTGACCAGTCTTTGGCAATACCGATGAGGCAGGACTAGCAGATACACTTGCAGGAGCCTGAGCAGTGGCTTGTTTCACAGCGATTGGAGTAACTTGTGGTCCATCAAGAGGGGTCACTTTTTCTTGCTTGTTACCAAGAACCTGTATTCCAGTGTGACCAATCTCTACTGGTTGTGTCTGATGGGTTGGATCTAAAACTGGTGAAGTTGGATCTTGGGTTTCTGGTGTTGGCAGTGGAGCAGGTGTTGGCAATGGAGCAGGTGTTGGCAATGGAGCAGGTGCTGGATAGAAGAGACCATGACCAATGCGGTAGGCGTACTCTGTTTCCGACATTTTTCCGTCTACAATTTTTGGAATATCCACCGGTAAGGTACCTAGATGTTCCTTGCCATTGAAGATGACTTCCACTCCTGCAGGAATATTAGGACCAAATGCATTGTCTGGTTTGAGGGATTCCGTTGGATCCATTCCCTTATTTCCATAGACTGCTAGAATGGCTTTGGCTGCTGGATAGTTGGCTACATCATAAGGTTTAGAGATAGAAAGGACAGCTGCCTTCTTATGGTTGGTATTGGCATAATTGACGATTTCTGTTGGGATCTTGGTCCGCCAGAAATTTTTATCCAGTTGCCCTTCATAACCGATCTCTGAAATCACTACGATATGGGTGGCTTTTTCGAGGTCTTCTTTTAGACTATCAAGGGTAGATTCTTTAGTGAAGTTCTTGGCCACAAAGGAGGTATCTTTTGGAAGCACTCCGTCAGCAATTAAGCGACGCATACCCAAATCAAGTCCAGGAACTTCGTTTTCAAAAGCTCCTAAGAGTAAGACATGGTCCCCTGTTTGCACCTTAAATGGCAAGGTATTGTCTTCATTTTTTACAACCGTCACCGCTGCCGCTGCAATTTTACGCTCCAACTCACGATTGAGGCTAGATCCGACTGCTTCTTCTGCTTTTTCAGCCGTCCGAGCACTTGGATCAAAATTCAAGACCCCACGTTTTTCTTTGAGGGTCAGGATCCGGCGAACCGACTCATTTAAGCGCTCTTCTGAGATGTCACCGGTTTTCACAGCATCTACCACCGCATCGACAATGGTATCAATCTTGCTCAAATCGGCTTTACTGCGAAGGGTCGTTGGCATCAAGACCAAATCAACCCCTGCTTTGATGGCCATCTTCACAGCTTCCACTTCACCGAAGTTCTTGGCGATGGCATCCATTCCCATGGCATCGGAGACAATCACGCCCTTATAGCCGTATTTCTTCCGTACCAAGCCCGTTAAAATATCATCTGAAAGTGTCGCTGGAACATAGATTTTCTCACCCGTTTCTTTTGACACGACCTGATCTTTTTCGATCTGCGGGTATTGGATATGAGCCGTCATCAAAAGGTCTACCCCTTCATCCATAGCTTTTTTGAATGGAAGGAGTTCTAATTTTTCAAGCTCGGCAAGTGATTTATCCACCAATGGCAGACCTGTATGTGAATCGACCGCTGTATCTCCGTGACCTGGGAAATGCTTGGCTGCTACAGCCACATTGTAGTCCTGAATGCCTTTCATCATCGGAATACCCAAGTAGGCAACCCGGTTCGGGTCAGATGAGAAGGAACGAAGCCCAATCACAGGGTTTTGAGGATTATTATTGGTATCTAGCACCGGAGCGAAGTCCACATTCAAGCCTAGCGCGGAAAGCTCTCGACCGATGATTTGACCGGCTTCTTTCGCTAGTTTGGGATCATTGGTAGCCCCAATAGCCATATTACCAGGAAGGGCTGTACCCGTACCCAAGCGGTAGACGATCCCTCCTTCTTGGTCGATGGCTAACAATAGTGGAATCTTCCCGTTATTGGCTTTGTTTTCAATCGCTGCCTTTTGCATATCTTGCGTCAGAGCCAGAGTTTGCTTGGTCTCTTTGACGTTTTCAGCAAAAAGAATGACGCCTCCAAAATCATATTTATCAATTGCATCTGCTACTTCAGCATTGACCTTGGTGAGATCCTGTGGTGACTCCTGATTAGCCTCCTGCCACTTACGGAAGTCCGGCATAATCATTTGGGTCACTTTTTGTTTGAGTGGCATGTTTTCAATCAGTTTTTCCACTTCAGGGGATGCCGTCTCTGTCGATGATACCGTTGGGGAGGCAGCAGGGACAGCTGCACGGTCTGTTGTCGTCGGTGTTTCAGCCACTTCTCCCTGATTTTCTGTAGTGCTTTCTGGCGTTGGAGAAGCCACCACCTCTTCTACTGTTGCTGCCGATTCATTGGCTTGATCCGACGCTTGAGCTGTGTCTGCTTTTGCTGTTTGAACAGATAATAGAGCAAAAGCCGTTAATAGGGCCGCAGATGGATAAATGATTTTTTTCATAAAGCGACCTCCTTTCTTTCAATAGATATTGTACCATTGTTTTATAGTTTTGTAAACGGTTGCAATATATAAAATAGAAAAAGGATAAGCATTTTTTACTTATCCTTTAGTTCGTTCATATTTTTTTAAAATACCATTTCTTGACCGTTTTCTGTCACTTGGTAAGTGCCCTCAGCAAGATCGATTCGGGCTACTGCTGTGACAGTTTGGTCTTTATTTTGGCGCGTGATGACAATGGTATGATCATCTGGTGTTTCCACTTCAATGCTTCCTTCTAGGTCAAAAGCTTGCGAGTTGTTCCGGAAACTAAAGAGCTTGAGAAGGGCTTGCACGACTGGTCGCTCTACTTCTTGAGCGATTTCTTCATTGCTGTAGTAATGACGGTTGATATTGCGGCCTTCTTTGGTGTTTTCTAAGAGTTCCAAATCATTCTTCCCAGCTAGGAATCCAACATAATAAACCTGTGGAATACCTGGTGCAAAGGCTTGAATTAAACGGGCTAGGAAGTACTTACGATCGTCATCTCCAAGGGCTGAATAGTAAGTCGAATTGATTTGGTAGATGTCCAAGTTGTTGTATTCTGCTGTGGAATATTTTCGTTTAACATTTGCCCCAACCTTATAAAGCTCATTTGAAGCATAGTCAATCTCTTCATCTGTCAAGATATCCTTGACATCGACCACCCCAATTCCATCATGGGTATCGAGGGTCGTGAACTGCTTCATCGGACTCATCTTCAACCACTTGGCAAGGCGATCCACTTTTGAACTATAGAGGGTATAGAGGGTCACCATTGGAAGCGCGAAGTCATAGACATAATAGTCGTGATCGGCAATTTTAAATTGGATAGAATAGTGCTCATGAATTTCTGGAAGAAGCTCAGCACCGTAGCCTGCCGCCATATCGCGCACCTTATCCAACAAATCCCAAATATCTGGCTCCACGAAGAAATCATTAGTGTCCAATTTCTTCACCGCATAGGCAAAGGCGTCCAAACGAATGAGGTCACAGCCATTGCTCGCCAGGTGTTCGATGGTCTTGCGAATAAAATCCATGGTCACTTCCTTGGTCACATCTAGGTCAATCTGCTCTTCCCCGAAAGTATTCCAGAGATGCTCAGTCGTCCCATCCGCAAAAGTGATAGCTTGTTTTGGAGCTCGGTCTTTGCGCTTATAAATCAAATCTACATCTGCTTGAGTCGGACGATTCTCCGGCCAGAACTTGTCCCAGTTGAGAAAGAGCTCCTTGTAGGCACTTTGGTCGTGCTTTTCTTGGTAGTCCTTGTAGTATTTAGACTGACGAGAAATGTGATTGATCATAAAGTCAAACATAAGATAGTACTTGTCGCCCAAGCGTTTGACATCTTCCCAATCTCCAAAGGCTGGATCCACTTGGTCATAGTCTACAGGCGCAAAGCCACGGTCACCAGTTGATGGAAAAAATGGTAAGAGGTGTACTCCACCTACTGCATCTCCAAAATGTTTCTCTAGATTTTCATAGAGATCCTTCAGGTTATTTCCTAAGCTATCTGAGTAAGTAATTAACATGGTTTTGTTTTGAATTGGCATAATGGTTCCCTTTCTTTTTTGAAAGCCAAGTCTTTGAGGACCTGGCTTTCATGAGTTTTTCTATTTTAGAATTGCTTCCTAGGATACGATTTAAATCAACAAGCTCAATCGTCCCTTTGTATCTGGAATTGAACACGGGACTAATTTCTTAGGAAAAAAGATAAATCTCCTTGTGTGCAAGCACACTACGTCGATTTCCTATATTTCCACAGCCGTTACTACTTCAGTAGTTTACGGATGTGGATGCCCTAGGGTACTACAGAAATTTTCAGCAAGCTGAATCGTCCCTTTGTATCTTATTTCTTATTTCACTGCGCCGTTGCTCATTCCTGCGATGATATGGCGTTGGAAGAAGAGATAGACAATGGTGATACTGATAATACCGACCACGTAAGAGGCAAAGCTTGGTCCGTAGTCGTTGAAATATTGGCCTGCGTAGTTGTATTGGAACAAAGGCAGGGTCCACATTTTTGAATCCCGGTTCAAGACAAGGAGTGGCAACATGAAATCATTCCAGAACCAAAGGGCATTGATGATCATGGTTGTCGCATGCATCGGTTTCATCATTGGGAAGATGATGCGGAAATAGGTTGTAAATTTATTAGCACCATCGATTTCTGCTGCTTCATCCAAACTTTCTGGAATAGAGATTTTGATATACCCTACATAGAGAAAGAGGGTCTGTGGAATCGCATAGGTCAAGTAGAGCAAGATCAAACCAAAGGTGTTAGCTAAACCGAGTTTACTCATCATAACCGTGATCGGAATCATGATGACTTGGAAAGGTACGAAAATCCCAAGGATCAAGAGGGTGTACATGATGGTAAAGGCTTTTCTTTTACTCATATTGCGGGCGATTGAGTAGGCCGCCATAGGAATAAAGATCATCACAGCAAGTAAAGACAAGACAGTGATGACAACAGAGTTCCAATAATAGCCTCCAATGCCATCAGCTAAGAGACGGCTAAAGTTGTCCCATGTGAAGTTGGTTGGAAATCCAAAGAAATTATCTACAATATCTTTGGTGGGTTTGAAGGAACTAAAGAGAGTGGCAAGGAGTGGCACTAAAATCAGAACCGATCCTAGAATCAATAGAATGTATTTGCCAATCAAGGCTTTTCTTTCATCTTGTTTCATCGTGCTTCTCCTCTTAAATTTCAAATTTCTTAGATACTCTCAATTGGATGATCGAAATCACTACAATCAAGAAGAACAGGATTACGGCAATGGCATTGGCATAACCGAATTGGTTGTTTTTAAAGGCGTAGTTATAAACCAAGAGTCCAAGTGAGGTTGTGGCATTGTTTGGACCCCCTCCAGTCATGGCAAAGACTTGGTCAAAGGCGGTAAGCCCACCTTTTAGGGCTAGGATAAAGACCATAGAGACACTTGGCAACAAGTAAGGCAATTCAATATTCCAGAAGACTTGCTTGCTCGTCGCACCATCGATTCTGGCTGCTTCTGTAATCTCAGTTGGAATAGATTGTAGACCAGCTAGGAAGATAATGATAGGCATGGCCACCCCTTGCCAAAGAAGGACAAAGACAGCCGCAAAGATCGCTCCCCACTTAGTCCCTAAAAGACTGGTTTGAAGAAACTCAATATGAAGGGCATTCCCAATCGCTGGTAGACCGTAGTTGAAGACTTGTTTGAAGATCAACGCCACTGTCAAACCAGACAAAACAGCTGGGAAGAAGAACCAAGCACGGAAGAAGGTTTGGCCTTTGATTTTAGAGTTCAAAACACGCGCAATGAAGATCCCAAGGGCAATCTCACCAACTACCATAGCAATCGTGATGATCGCAGTAAAGCCAATAGCATTCATGAATTTTGGATCCATAAAGAGGAGTTTAAAGTTGTTCAAGCCAACAAATTTGTAGTTATAGGTCAAACCTGTCCAGTTAGTAAAACTGTAAAAGGCTCCTTGAAACATTGGCACATAGAAGAAAATTGCTTGTAATAAGAGGGGAATGACCACAAAAGCCCATGCCCAATATTTTTGTAATACTTTTTTCATCGTCTCTCTACTCCTAATCCACATCCGCTTTCATCGGGTTAAAGAAGGCATTCAAATCATTGACCATTCCTTGTTTATCACCTGTCAAGACATAGTTCATCGTCAAGGTATGGAAGTCTGCTTCACTGGTCCAGTATTGTTGCAACCACACCAAATGACGATCCGTAAAGGCATATTTGGTCATCCCAGCAAGCGGTGAATCCTCTCCTGCTTGTTTGACCCCTTCGATCGCTGTTGGAGATCCGTCCACATCATAGTACTTTTGCATGACTTCTGGACGGGTCATGTATTCCACAAAGGCATTGGCTTCTTTTGGATGTTTGGTAGTAGCTGAGATAGACCATGCTAAGTCTCCCGCACCAACGGTTAAGCTTTGTCCTTTTTCTTTCCCTGGAATCATGAAGGTCCCAATCTTAAATTTCGGTTTTTGTTCATTGATAGCTGTGATGGCCCAAGACCCATTTGGTGTCATGAGGACATCTCCACGCGCGAAGGCTCCGATAACGTCTGTATAACCTGCACCTTCCCAGTTCTTTTGCTTAGAACCTTTAATGCGAAGGATATCCATGACCTTGATGTCATCCTTCATAATCGGATCAGACAATTTAATGGCATTTGGTTGAGAATAACGAAGGTATTGGTTGGCTTCTTTTCCTCCACCTGCTGCTGTCGCAAAGGCTAATTGATTATACCCATTGAGCGTCCAAGCATCTGCTCCTGCAATCCCAAATGGAGTTTGTCCTTTGGCAACAATGTCTTTTACTAACTGTTCGAACTCGTCCCAAGTTTCAGGAACCTTCAAGCCCAATTCTTCGAATTTATCTTTGTTGTAGTAAATTCCATAAGCGTTGGCTGTAAAGGGAACGTTGTAGACTTTTCCATTTACAGCATATTTTTCAGCGTAGCCATTTTTCACACGTTTCAGATAGTCTTTATTGGACAAATCTTCGAAGACGCCTGCTTTTGCCCATTCTTGTAGTTCGATGGACTGTGGGTAAATATTGACCACATCTGGCACATCTCCTGCGAGGACACGTGTTTTCAATACTTCACCAGCGTTCGGTACATTGACGACTTTGACCTTGACCTTTGGGTTTTCCTTTTCAAAATCACGCGCGATTTCTTCCAAGGTTTTGGTCATTTCTTTTTTCTGGTTGAAATACTCGATAGTCACTGTGCCATCCGCAGATTTTCCATCGTTGGAGCAAGCGCCAAGCCCAAACAAGGCTAGGCCTGTAGTCGCAAGAAGTCCGATTTTTTTATACCATTTCATTTGGCTGTCTCCTTTTATTTTTTGACAAAAACATATTGTTTGCTGAGGAAATCTCCCTGAGGAAGAACGACGGTTAAGCCAGCATACATGAGCTCAGCTCCTGAATAGACTTGATCCGTCCCTTCTAAGCGATAGAGCGCATCTTCTTCCAATCCTTTGAGTTTCAGGGTCGGCTCGATCTCCTCAACCGTTGATAAGACCCGTACATAAGTTACAACCGTGCGATCTTGATAAGTGAACTGGACGGCTGCTTGATTGCTACCTTGGCTTGGATTGATCAAGCGGTAGTGTTTTCCGAATTGAACAAGTGGTCGAATCGTTTTGTAATGAGCGACTTGTGCTGCGATCCGATCCAACTCTTCTTTCGGAAGACTGGTTAAATCCAATTCATAGCCCAGATTTCCCATCATGGCCACATGACCACGCGTTTCAAGCGGTGTCATCCTTCCCATCTGGTGATTTGGAACCGCTGATACGTGAGCCCCCATAGAAATGGTAGGATAGAGGTAGCTAGAACCATACTGGATCGGAAGTCTGGCAATGGCATCCGTATTGTCACTTGCCCAGACCTGAGGGAAGTACCGCATCATACCAAGGTCGTTGCGGCCACCACCTCCAGAGCAGGACTCAAAGAGGATGTTCTCGTACTTCTCTGTTAAGTAAGAAACTACTTCATAGAGACCTAAGATATAAGCATGGGATTGCATCTTGGTTTCAAGGTAGGTTTTCCCATTTCCAAGTTTGGTGATATTACGGTTCATGTCCCATTTGATATAGTCGATCTCATGATTTCCAAGTAAGTCATCCAAGACCTGCTTGATATAAGCCACTACTTCTTTATTTGCGAAATCAAGCACTAGTTGATTCCGTGAATAGGTGTGTTCATAGCCTGGGACTTGAATAGCCCAGTCCGGATGAGCCCGATAGAGGTCGCTATCAACAGAAATCATTTCTGGCTCCACCCAAAGGCCAAATTGAAGTCCCTTGTCGTGGATGCCTTGGATCAATTCTGCTAGACTTCCTCCTAATTTCTCTTCATTGACAGTCCAATCACCGAGAGCCCGATTGTCATCATAGCGATTGCCGAACCAGCCATCATCCAGAACAAAGAGTTCGATCCCTACTTTTTGAGCCTCATCTGCTAACTCCAATAATTTGTCTTTCTTAAAGTCAAAGTAGGTCGCTTCCCAGTTGTTGATCAGAATTGGACGTTCTTTATGGGCAAACTGTGTTGGAATGATATGGTTTTGGACAAATGCTTGACTCTCTTGACTGAGACCAGTCAATCCCTCATGTGAGTAGCTGATCATGGCTACCGGCGTATCAAAACTCTGATTTGGCGCTAACTCCCAGGAGAAGTTTTCTGGATTGATTCCCAATCCAACCCGCACTTCATTGAGTTGATTCTTTTGAACCAATCCTTCAAAATTCCCACTGTAGAGCAGTTGGAAAGCAAGGGCTGAACCCGCATCTTCTGTCACTTCATGCTCAGCAAGGATGAGGGCTGGGGTCTGGGCGTGTCCAGAAGCACCACGGTTGGAGATGATGGAGAAGATTCCTTGTTCCACTTGCTGACGGCGAACTGTTTTTTCTCTCGCATAGGCCCCTTGAAGGGTGATGACATCATAGTCACCTGCTGGGACATCTGCCAACACACTGAGCGCCTTGTGGATCACGACGCTTTCATCACTGCAGTTTTCAATCTTTGAAAAGCTGGTGATGGTTGCCCGGTCCTCGTAGGCTGTGTAGTAGATGGTCAACCGGAGGGCTGCTTGATCATCTTCAAAGACCAGGGCTAAGGTTTCAGCCTGATCTACCGAGTGAGGATTCGGAAGACCAGTTGCCTCGACACTGCCAGAGTAGATATTGGCTCCGACATAGAGGAAATCCGTCACCTCTGTGGCGCCGTGCTGGATTTGAATAGACGGCTTTCGGAAATCTCCAAGCCCGTGCTGTCCTAAGATCTGACGCTGGGTATCCAAGCTGAAGGTTCGATTGTCAGGTGTTGGATTCCCAGAGAAGGCATGATCTTTTTCATGCACCGTATTGGAAAAATGATAAGACGGGATCGGACGTCCCAGATGCTTGAGCATCAGGTAGCCATCCCGATTTTCAAGGATGAGGCTCAGTCCCTTACTTTCTACATAGAACAAATTCTGTTCAATACGAATTGCCATATCTTCCTCCATTGGACCCCAAAAATATCACTATGTATTTTTAAATTCAGTTCCAATAACTTTCTTTTTTAACATGTCTTTATCTTACATTATGTAAACGTTTACTAAAATAGAATTTTGTTGGACATATATGGTAAAATGTTAGGTAGGAGGTTTACCTATGTTAGTCTTTTCTGAATACCAAACTGATACCATTGACCTAGCCCTTGATTTTTATGGCTACGAAGATTGTCCTAAAAACTATGAATTTGGCCCCAGCGTTCGGGACAATTTTGTTCTGCATTTTATTACCAAGGGAAAGGGAGTCTTCCACTTCAATAAAAAAGAAATCCACCTAGAGGCCGGGGATCTCTTCCTTCTCCCCAAAAATAAGGTGACCTACTACAAGGCAGATGAAGAAGAACCTTGGTCCTACTACTGGATTGGCATCAGTGGCACCAAGGTGAGTGATTTCATGCGTTTTTCAACCTTGCATGAAAAAGGCTTTTTAAAGAAAACAGAGGTGGAAACAGAAAAGATCGGCCAGTTTATGGAGCAGCTCGTCCACAAGGCAGAGGCTTCGAAAATGACTTCTCATTACCAACTCCACCTTCTCTCGCAGATCTATGAACTGCTTTATCTCATTGGGGAAATAGCTCCCAACATACAAAAGAGCTATCTCTCTCCAACCTATCAACTCTACCTGACCTGTAAGCATGTGATTGAGACGCATTACGGTAAAGAACACTTGAGTATTCAAGAGATCGCCGATGACCTCAATGTCCATCGCTCCTATCTGACAACTGTCTTTAAGGAGTTTCACCAGATCTCTCCCAAGGAATTCTTGCACTCGGTCCGCATGCAGCGTGCCCAGCAGTTACTGACCAATACGGACGAAAGCATTAAGATTGTAGCTTACTCGGTGGGCTTTTCAGATCCCCTCTATTTTTCAAAGGCATTTAAGGCCTATAGCCTACTGACTCCTAGCCAATATCGCAGCAAACATAAAATTTAGTAAAATTTTATTTCTTTTTACTAGTTTTTAGAGTATACTGGAAGTAGAAATCAATAAAGGATGAACTATGGCAACGATTAAAGACATTGCGGAAAAAGCAGGCGTTTCTCAGGCAACGGTCTCTCGCGTCCTCAACCAGGATGCAACCTTATCGGTCGGTGAAGACACGCGCAGTCGGATTCTTCGCATCGCTGAGGACCTGCATTACCAAAAGAAGAGCCGCAAAACAGCGCCTCAACCAGTTGAGGATTTTCATAAAATCGTCATCTTTGAATGGTACACACGCGAAGAAGAATTAGATGACCTCTACTACTATGCCATTCGGATGGGGTTAGAAAAACAAGCCCAGGAATTAGGATATGAGATCTTTCGTATCTTCAATAATGACGATTGGTCCTTGATTCAAGAAGCAGACGGCATTATCGCTCTTGGGAAATTCAGCCCCAAGACCATCCAAGATCTGGAAAGCTACGGCAAACCCCTGATCTTTGTCGATAGCAATACCCTCTATTTAGGGCATTCCTGTGTGACGACCGATCTAGAAGATTCTGTCATCACGGCTCTCGAGTATTTCCTTGATCATGGCCACAAGGAGATCGGGCTCTTGGTTGGTCAGGAAGAGACAGCAGATGCGACACCGCTTCAAATGGATCCCCGTCAACGGACCTTTCAACAGTTTCTCACGGAAAAAGGACTTTATGAGGAGCGATTTGTCTCAGTTGGGCAATTCTCGACCGAGTCGGGTTATCAGATGATGGAGCAGCTGATTCAAGACTTGGGCGACGACTTGCCAACTGCCTTTTTCATGGCCAGTGATGCCTTGGCTGTCGGAGCCCTTCGCTCTCTTCAGGAGCACCAAATCGCAATTCCTGATCGTGTCAGTATCATTTCCTTCAATGATACATCGATTGCTAAGTATGTCTTTCCTGCCCTCTCTACAGTAACCGTCTATACAGAAGAAATGGGTAAGCAAGCCATTCAAATGCTCCGGCAAGCCTTTCAAGGGAATCAACCAAGTGTTCCCTATATGGTCAAATTAGCCACTAAACTGACGATTCGTGACAGCAGTCGCTAGGAGGTCTTATGAAAACACACGAAATCCTCTTTCAAACCCTTTCTCAGGCAGATGATTATGTCAACGGGGAGCAACTGGCGAAAGAACTAGGTGTTTCCCGCACCTCTATCTGGAAGGCCATCCAACGTCTAGAAAAAGATGGGGTCGTCATCGAATCCCTAAAAAAGAAGGGCTACAAATTGGTCTCAGGCGATATTCTGCTTCCTGAAGTGATCGCAAAAAATACCCAGTTGACCGTGTCCTTAAACGAACAATGTAGCTCCACCCAATTGGATGCTAAATTAGGCATAGAAGCCCATCAAGAAGGCAAGGCGCTCTACCTAGCCAATTCGCAATCCGCTGGAAAGGGCCGCTTTGGTCGTGACTACTATTGCCCCGATCAAGGGGGCATCTACATGTCCCTTCATCTCAAGCCTCAATTACCACCTGCAGAGCTCCCTCCTTATACCCTCATGGTCGCTGGAGCCATCTACAAGGCTATTAAAAACCTGACCCTGATCGATATCGATATCAAGTGGGTCAATGATATTTACTACCGCCATAAAAAAATTGGGGGAATCCTTACCGAAGCTATCACGTCGATCGAGACTGGTCTTGTCACAGATGTCATTATCGGAGTCGGTCTCAATTTAGCCATCCCTACTTTCCCAGAAGAGCTACAAAGCAAGGCTGGTTCCTTATTTGAAGGGCCTTGTCCCATCACCCGCAATGACCTCATCAGCGAAATCTGGAAGGAATTCTTCCAAACGGATATCGATGAACTGGTCTACCTGTATAAAGAGCGCTCTCTGGTCCTAGGACGAACTGTCACTTTCGAGCAAAATCAGCAAACCTATCAAGGCATCGCCAAAGATATCTCTGATACCGGCCAACTCTTGGTCCAATTGGACAATCAGGAAGAAATCTGGCTCAATAGCGGAGAAATCTCTTTGACGGAATGGTGAGGGAAGTAATAAATAGATTAAATGCGATGAAGCCCCCCCTATTCTGTTTGAAGGGTTGATCTGCAAGGTTTCAAGGTCTGTAAGTAAGAAACGACAAAAAGTATCTCCACAGAAGGATGAGTGGAGAAAGAAGAGAGAAATGAATGGAAAAACTAGTTAGTATTATCGTACCGATTTATAACGTGGAAAAATACTTAAGACAATGTTTGGATAGTATTTTAAGACAGACTTTTCGTCCGTTAGAGATTATTCTTGTGAATGATGGTTCGACGGATGGTTCAGATACCATTTGCCAAGAATATGCAAAAATTGATGAGCGAATTGTTTATCTAAAAAAAGAAAACGGCGGTGTTTCAGATGCGCGGAATGTCGGATTAGATGCTGTCACTTCTGATTATGTTCTCTTTATAGACTCTGATGATTGGATTGAACCGACTTATGTTGAAGTCTTATATGAAAAAATTGAAGAATATCAAGCAGACATTGTTTTTCAAAATTATACCAGTTTCAACGATGAAGATTCCAATTTTTACTTCCATATGTCAAATGACTATTATGAAGAAATTTATGACAATTATTCCGTGATGAACTTATTAAACGATTCTAGTGAGTCGAAAAATTCCGCTTTAATTGTTCCTTGGGCAAAAATTTATCGAAAAGAAATTCTTAATAATCTTCACTTTCCATTGGGACGGATGGGGGAAGATGCCGTATTTAATTTGAAAGTTTTCCTAAAAGCAGAAAAAATAGTCTACATCCACAAAGGATCTTATATTTATCGACATCGGGGAGAAAGTTTATCACGAAATTGGACGCTTGACTGGTTTAATGAGAGTCTTTTAATTCAAGAGGAACGATTATCAATGTTGGCGACTCTAGGATATCCACTAAGAGCCTATAAAAAAGGATATCGGGATTCCTTAAATTTCTTTATTTCAGAAATTGAAAATCGAGGATTACCAAAATCTCCTATTTTTTATCAAATGAAGGAAAAAAGAGAGTTACTAAACAATTTTTCTCACATCCATCAAGAAGAGAAAAAAGCAATCATTTTAGCCTGCAACTTTGATGATGTGAACAACATTCATACGGTCATAAAATCGATTTGTTTTCATAACCGATCCATTCGTTTTTATCTCATTCATCATGATTTCCCATATGAATGGTTTCAACAAATGAAAAGACGATTAGAGGAGTTTGATTCAGATATTATCGATTGTCGTCTATCTGAAAATACCCCTTTAACATTTGATGATTTTGATCGTTTTCATTCTTTAATCGTTGATTTTGTGGAGGAAGAGAAAGCCCTGTACCTCGACCAAAATATCCTTATTACAAAAAATTTGGAGGGCTTATTTAGCATCGATTTAAAAGGCTATCCAATCGCCACCGTAAAAATTCCTTATGCTTCACGGAAACATGAAACCGTTACTCCGAAGGTTTTCTTCATAAATGTTCCTGCTTGTCAGAAGGAAAATACCTCTCAGACGATGATGGAGAAACTAGGTGACAGGTCATTGAAATTGGAAGGGGATGGTCAAAACGATTTCAATTGTCTATCTAAATCGAATTGGTTGGAGCTAGATGTTGACTACAACGACCTTGATCATCCTACATGCAAGGCAGATCATCCCTTACCTACAGGCCAAGATTTTCCAGGAATGATTTCCTATTTACCTCATGAAGAACCATGGAGAGTTCAAAATGATCAAGAATATCGCAAGGTTTGGTGGTTTTATCATAACCTTGAATGGACGGAATTAGGTGGAAATTACCACTTACATGCTTTGCAAAAGTATCTTTTAGATTCTTTCCGATGGTAAGTGAAAAATTTGATAGACCGAGTTTCTTTCTTCATTTTATAAGTAAGATGATACTTACCGAATCTTTCACCAATAAAGATGGGAGACGATTGAAAAGCTTTTGTGAACTTATTCAAAAACAAAGGAGCGAAATAGCCCCAAAATACGGGCTATTTCGCTCCTTTTCGAGAGTGGGACAGAAATCGGTCATTCGTTAGAATTCGATTTCGTCGTCCCACCTACGCACAGTTGAGTAGGCCTGTATAAGCTGATGAAATCAGCGTATTAGAGCCCACTCAACAACTGCGTCTTGCTCGACAATCCAAAAACAATTGAGAGGCTAGGACTTTTGTCCCAGCCTCTTCTTTTCTGTTAGAAAAAGTCTTGGTTTCACTTTTGGGTTATTCTTGAGGCTCTTTGGGCAGTTCCATACGGAAGCGTAAGCCCATAGCTGTTTTATCAAATTGGTAGACCAGTTCTTCATGGTCTAGCAAGTGTTGGACCACGAAGAGTCCCAGACCGCCTTCCTTCTTCTGACGGCTAGCAATCATTGGCATCTCAGCGGTCTCTACCATTTCCTGGCTGGTATTTTCAATAGCCACATGCGTCCCTTTCTCTTCGAGACGGAGCTGGATCTCTCCACCGGCATCCGAATGCTTAACGGCATTACTGATAACATTTGAGAGGACCAATTTCAGAATCGCTGGGTCCATATAGATTGGTTTAGCTGGGATCTGATTGTCAATCGTGAGCGAGCGAGATTGAGCCAAGACCTTGTACTGGTCGAGGATTTGCTCTAAGGCCAGATCCAGCTGGATCCACTCCTTGTCACCGGCTAATTCTTGAACAGAGGACAGGGATAGAATTTCTAGGACGATCTGGTTCATCTCATCAACGATATCGAGGGAGACTGACAGATAGCGGTCCCGATCCTTGTAGCGGCCGATCTTATCCCGCATATTTTCTAGGATAATCTTCAAGCTAGCTAGAGGCGTCTTGAGCTCATGCGAGGCTCCCCGTAGGAATTCGACCTTCATCTGCTCCAACTTCAGATTTTCCTGTTTCTGCTGCTCCAGATTGTCGATTACTTCTAGGAGATGGTGATAAAGGTCGTTGATCTGTTGCTTGAGAACACCGATCTCATCCTGCGAGTGAACAGGAAGACTGGCTGTCCGATCCAAGCGCTTCATCCGCTTGGTCATCTGCTTGATCTCCAAGATCGGAGCAGAAATCAGGCGGGCATAGAGATAGGAGGCAAGCAGTGACAGGACAAAGGAAGCAAGGAGACTATAGGGAAGGAAGCCTAGACTGATGTTCCGCGCTTCCTTTTGGGAATCGACAGTTGCTAAGAATTGCAAGGTCAAGTCCTTCCCCTCTTTGGTCTGAATTTTTCGCTCCTCAATGACCAGGGAATTGTTCTGGCTGTCCGGGTTCACGAGCAAGTCATCCTTGACCTCTAGGGCATTTTGTTTTTCCTTGCCCTTGATTGAGACCTTGATATCATTGGTCTTGGAATAAAGGTCGATGACGGACTCAATGGTTCCTTCTTCCTGCCCTTGGAAACTCTTGGCTAGGGCCTGTGATTTCTTCAAAATCGTCTGGCGCTGGGACTCGATATAGGTCGACGGGAAAATAAAGTAAACCGAAGCATGTAGAAGGATGACTAAGCTACTAAAAAGGGCAAAGGTGATCAGAAAGATCTTTGCAAAGATACTCCGTTTGGTCATGGTCTCTCCAATTTATAGCCGACATTGCGCACCGTGACGATACAGTCCAGCTCTAGTTTTTTTCGTAGTTCCTTGATATAGACATCGATCACCCGGTCAAATGGAATCTCCTCCGTCTCCTTCCAGACGGCATCGAGGATCTGAGAGCGGGTCCGGGCCTTGCCTTCATGCTGGAGCAAGTATTCCAAGATTTCCAACTCCTTGGCGTTCATGGAGATGGCTTGCCCTGCTAGGCTGGCTGTGTAGCTCTCAAAATCCACCCGTGCCTCTCCATAGGTGAAGACCCGGGAAGGCTGGAGCTTTTTAAAAATAGCTTCGATGCGGACCTTCAAGAGGGACAAGGAGAAGGGTTTTTCCAGGTAGCCATCTGCCAATTCTCCAAAGGCTGTTAACTTATAGTCCTCGTCATGGAAGGCCGTCAGCATGAGGACAGGGACTGAGCTGGTCTTCCGGATGGTCTTGAGCACTTCCAAGCCATTGAGGATAGGGAGCTGGATATCCAGCAAGACCAGATCCGGCGCCTCTCTGTGAAAAAGGTCCAGGGCCTCCTGCCCATCACCTGCTTCAAAGACTTCATAGCCACATTCCATGAGATAGTCGCTCATCCCTTCGCGAATCAGGACTTCATCTTCTACGATTAGTATCTTCATACACTTTCCTTTATCTAAGAAACTTCTTCTACCTCCTATTATACCCTATTTCTATTTTAGGAAACAATCTCTTATTCGACATCCACCAAGAGTTCCTTTGGTTTCTTATGCAAGAGCCATTGTGAAGAAAGGATGGATACCAGAATCAAGAGGAGGCCACCAACCAACACAATCACCAGCAATTGGCTCGGTTGGATGTCCATATGGAGTTCCGTCAGGGTCTTACTGAAGCTTTCTGCCTCAGCTCCTCCACCAAGGTTGGCTGCAGAAGATTCTTGAGCCATTTGTTTGGCAATGCCACTGGTTACGTTCTTAAGCACCGTATCTCCCACTGCTTTGGCTAGAAGTCCTGCGACTCCATAGGAGAGGAGGAAGGCTGGGATGGAAATCATGACTAATTCTGCCACGAATTGCCCCGCAATCTGTACCTTAGAAAGTCCTAAAGCCAGTAAGATTCCCACTTCTCTGCGACGGGCATTGAGCCACAAGACAAGGAGAAGGGTGAGAAGCAAGCTAGCAAAGATGAGGCTACCGATAAACAAGTAGTCCGCCACTTGGAACATGCCGCTGATCGATTTTTGCAAGGCTGGGTAGTTGGAAGAGCTCTTAACCAAGTCAAAGTAATTCCATGGGATATCCAAGGCTTTGATTTTTTCAATCAATTTATCCAGGTCCTGATCCCCCTTGGCAAAGAAGGTCGCATCCTCATAGGTAGCTGTTTGGACGGTATTACCATAGAGCTTGGCAGCTGTATCTAGGTCAGAGATGAGCGTATCTTCATACAACTCTTGGGCGTAAGTTAGAGGAGCTTGGTTCTTCCCTGAGAACAAGCCCTTGATGGTCACTTCGACAGTTTCATTGGCCCCTTTTTCATTGTCAGCATCGTAGAGATTGGACTTGAGGCGAACCTTATCGCCTACCTTGAGGCCATTCTTTTTCGCCAAATCTTCGTGCATGAGGATTTGGTTTTTGTCCTTATCCGTCAGATGCTCCCCTTGGACCAGTTTGTAAGCTCCAGAGACAAACTTATCTTCTTTAGAAGAGTCATTGACCCCCGTCACCATCAAGGTATTCTTAAAGTGCTTGGCCCGCTCTGGAGATTGATTTTGCAGGGTTTCTTCGGTCTCAATGATCTCGTGGTCTAGGATATCTGCGATGGCATTGATCCGCCTGATGGAGGAGGTGATCCCCTCTACCTGGCTGATTTTTTCGATATCTTCTCCTCTGAGATTCCCTGCTCCCCGTGGGGTTCCCGGATTGGTACGTCGATTGATCTGCATGGAGAAGCTATTGGTGATGGATCCCAGGCTTTCCGATGAAGCTTTTTGGGTCGCTCCCTTCATGGAGAGTCCGATCAAGCTCAAGGTCCCCATGAGGAGAATGATGGCAAAGAGCAAGAGAGACTTGGGCCATTTACGTGTGATATAAGCAAAAGCATTTCGCAACATAGCATTCCCTCCTTACTTGCTCTTCTCAACGAGGCTACGGCGACTCAATTCCAAGACCACATCGGAGGCCTCTGCCACTTCCTTACTGTGAGTGACAACGATGACACATTTTTGGCGTTCCTTGGCCAGTTTCTTTAAAATGGCAATGATGTCACCTGCTGTCTGTTCGTCAAGGTTTCCTGTCGGCTCATCCGCCAAGATGACAGGTGCTTCTGAAACGAGCGCACGCGCAATGGCCACCCGCTGTTGCTGCCCTCCGGATAGTTGAAGGACATTGCGTTTGATTTGCGTTTCGTCCAATCCCAACTCCAAGAGAATGTCTTTCCCAGCTTGTTTGTTGACCAGGCGGACATTTTCAAGTGGCGTCAAATAGTCAATCAGATTGTAATTCTGAAAGACCAGAGAAACATGGTGCTTGCGGTGGTAGCTAGACCCTTTGGTCTGGATGTCCTCCCCATCAAAGAAAACCTGCCCCTTCTTAGGATTGTCCAGACCAGCCAAGAGAGAGAGGAGGGTCGATTTCCCAGCTCCAGACTGACCGATAATGCTGTAAAATGTCCCATTTTTGAACTGATAGTTCACGTCTGAGAAGATCTCTTCTTGGTAGCTTTGGTAACTATAGGATACATGTTTGAGTTCTAACATATGTGTCATTTCTCCTTAACTCATTTTTGTTAATATTTCTTTTGGGGTCTTGCGCCAGATCATGCTGGTAGTTATACCGAGCGACAGAAGGATCAAGCACAAGAGGCTAGCATAGGCGATTCCTAAGGAAAGGCCTTGAGGGATTTGGTTGAGCAAGTCTAGGGTCTGCTGTTGACCAGTCTGTCCGACAAACTGCTCTAAGAAACGATGGCTGACCATCCGCCCGATGAGAAAGGCTGGGATCACCGCTAGTAAGGATACCAGCACCACTTCCAAGAGGAACTGTCCAAAGATCCGTCCCTTGCTCTTCCCAATGGATAAGAGCACCCCGATTTCGTGAATCCGCTCCCGTGTCCAGAGACTCAGTAAGAGAGAAAGGGCACCTGCTCCCGTCACCAGGAGGACGATCATCATGATTCGTACCAGGCCTTCTAGGGTCTGAGAGGATTCTTTCATCTGGTCAAAGGCCTTGCGATCTTCGATCACGCGTAGAGACTGCCAATCCAGATCCAAGCTTTTGACTTGCTTCAAGAGGGCATCGATTTTCTCAGAATCTTTGACCCCAAAGGTGACCTGGGTCACTTCTTGCTGACTGAGACCTAGGAGCTTGGTCGCATCCTCATAAGGGAGGTAGACTTGGTTTTCACTCAAATCAGAGGTCATTCCTGTGAATTTTTCCTGTTTCTTACCTGAAAAGATCCCTACGATTTTAAAGGTTTGCTCTTTGGCAGGAGTCTCTCCCATCTGAAAGCTGGATAAGGTCAAGGAATCTCCGACCTTTAGCTTGTTCTTCTTAGCCAACTCTTGGTGGATCAAGATCTGGCCGCGAGCCTTTTCGGATAAGTGCTTGCCTTGCACCAGTTGGAAACTGCCACTGCGGAAATCCAGGTGCTGGTCTGTCTTCTGGGTAAAGACAGCGCCTAGCGCTTGCTTGGCTTCCTGACCCAAATCGTCTCGCTCCACCGACTGCTGTCCCGTCACCGCTTCTTTTCCAAGAATGCGAACGGGACTTTCATATTGGGGAACCATGGCTCCCACCCCAGAAAGCTCTTTCACCTTTTCAGCCTCCTTCAGAGCAAAGGGCCTATCCCCCTGCTTACTGGTCAGAGCAAAACTGGTCCCAGCCGATTGCTTGATGTGGTCCTCTAACCTTCCTCCCACTTGCATCAGTGAAAAACAGAAATACAAGCAAGAGAGGATTAAGAGCAGAATCAGAAAGAGGACCAGATTCCTCGTTCTTTTTCGAGAAATATAGGCGATTGCCTGTTGTAAGAGCATGATCTCACCCTCCATTTCAAGGTCCACGGCAATGCAATGTGGACGCTTTCATCATTTGTTATAGTTATTATAGAAAAGAAATGTGAAATGTTTATGAAATAGAAAAAGTTTCCTAGATTTTCTAGAAAACTTCGGATTGAGAAAAAGTCACCAGAGAAACTTTCCTTAGGTGAGGACGGACGTCAGCGAACTTCTTCGAAGTTCCATGACTTAGTTTTGGACCTAAAGTTCCAAAACTCCCGAGTGCTAGAAACAATTATGTTTCTAGCACTTTTCTCACAGCAGAAAGTTTCAGCATATGTTTGAATAAGGTTAAAAGCCGATATCATTTATTCTTTTCAACATCACTTAGTTTTTTTGCAAAAAAAGCTGTGTTACTCTCTATAGTTTTCTAAAAATCTAGGAAACTTTATTCGATTTATATAATATTCTGTATAACATACGTCCCACTTGCTTGACCTTATTTTTCAAAGATTTCTCCTTCTTGGATCCTTGAAAAGATCTGATCGGTCAGTCGAACATTCAAGAAGCTCCAAAGAGCAAAACCACCAAAGGTAAAGAGATAAATAGCTGTCAGTAACCGTTCAGGACTACTAAGACTGATATAAACTACTGCTAGATTGAAGAAGACAAGAAAGATGGTTTGAATAGGATTTAAGAGAGCAATGAGGAAGCTATTCAAACAGACCTTTCTTGTAGGATCTTCAAAGAGACCGATATAAGGGAAGATCAAGGTCATCCCTCCACATAAAAGGACGATAAAAGGGAGCAAGATCCAAATCCCATACTCGCTTAAGAAGGCCGTATTTGAAAAAAGACAGTAATCCAGATAAAGTAGTACTGATAAGCCTAGACAAGTCAGCCAAATCATCGTCGCTTGCTTGAAATTAGCGCGAAAGAGACGGAAAAAATGAAAGACAAGATCCGTATCTTCCCCTTTCAACAAGCGGTGCCACATGGTTGCTAAAGCCGTAAGCGATGCACCGATCGTGAAAATCGGAAGGCAGCAAACGATAAACAAGGTGTTCAAGATAATGATGTCTGTCAACCGAGTCAAGGTCTTGACCAAGCGTCCATCCAATGAAAATAATTTTTGCATCTTCTTCTCCTTGTTCTTCATCCCAATTTCTGCTACTTCCTCTAAGGAAGCACTCAGGGGCGTAGAGCCCCTGAGTTATTTACTTGAATCCATTTAGACCCCTATTACTTCACTTCTTTTTGGTAACGATCATAGGCATCCTGTTGAATCTTCATAAAGTCATCAATGCCCATCTTCTTCAAGGTTGCTTTGTAATCATCCCATTCTTTTTCGACTCCCCCTTCGACTACCCATTTAGAAGCTTGTTGGGTAACATAAGAGTTGATATCTACATAAATAGAGGACAATTTGTTCAATTCTTCTTGAGAGTAGATGACATTTGGATATGCTGGCAAAGCATATTGTTTCAATTCTTTGTCCATCTTCAATTTGAGACCATCACCTTGTGTTTGGTCGATGTCGACATGACTATTGATATCATCTGACACATATTTTGGTCCAAAGTCACGAAGGGAATTGATCCAAGCCCATTCATCGGCTGATTTACCATCTTTTGGAGCCAAGACCTTGTACTTGTCACCATCTTTTTCAGTTGCAATGCCAAAGGAACCATAGAAGTTTTGGATGCTGGCATCATCCGTGTAGAATTTATCCAACCATTTGAGCAATTTTGCAGGGTCCTTGCACTTATTCGTGATCAAGATTTCATTGCGTCCATAGTTCAAATGATCTGGGTCAGAAATGACATATTGTTTGCCATCAGGGCCTTTCAATGCTGGAAGAGGAGCATATTCGCTGGCATGTTGGCCAAAGGTTGCATCTGCTATCCAACCACTTGATACACCGACACGCGCCACTCCCTTGTCCATCCGTTTGGCAACAGACATAGAGGTATCTTCTGTAAAGAGTTCAGGGTCGATCAAGCCTTTCTTGTAGGCTTCATGCATAGCCGCTATCCCTTGTTTATAACTTTCTTCCGTCCGGAGGTAGACCGGTTTGCCATCTTTGACGGACATTTCATAGGTATTATCTCCACCCAGACGGTTGTTGAATGGCAAGATATAAGAGAAAGTCGGATCAAAGTTACCAGAACCAAATGGAATTTCATCATTGACATCCCCATTGCCATTGGCATCCTTATCCTTGAAGGCTTGTAAAACAGTCACCAATTCATCATAGGTTTCTGGCATCTTCAAGCCAAGGTTATCCAACCATTTCTTATTAATAAAGAGCTGGTTGCCGACGATTGGCCGCATCGGCAATTTCTTAGGCAGGCTGTAAATATGACCATCTGGGTTGGTCACCATAGCTTTTAATTTCGGTTCTTTTTCAAAGGCCTTGTTCAAGTTTGGCATATTATCCTTGATCAAGTCTTCCAATGGAATGAACATGTTTTGGTTCTGAGCGATTTCAGAATCCGTGAAGGCATTGGATCCCAAGAATGCGTCTGGTAAATCTCCACTGGCTACAAGGACAGATTTCTTATCCGACCAGTCTGCAGCCACCATGGTATCCCATTTGATCTTGATACCTGATTCCTTGGCTGAATCATCTAGAAAACCTTTGTGATAGTCTTCCCCCCAATCCGACCAACGAACGGTCGTGATCTTGAAGGTATTTCCATCATTCTTGTCATTGCTTGATTTATTTGTGGAAGCTCCACAAGCCGTCAAGCCAGCTAAAGCAGCTGCTCCAAGGAGCAGATAGGCAAATTTCCTGTTTTTCATGATCTTCTCCTATTCTTTCAAGGCACCTATCATGACACCTTGATTAAAGTATTTTTGGACGAATGGATACAGCATCATAATCGGTGCTGTTGATATAACGATGGCTGCATATTTCATCATATCAGCCTTAATACGGAGGTCAGAAGCTACCTCCCCTGTTGCTTGCGATTGCAACATTTGATTACTAATTAAGAGACGGCGCAGAATCAGTTGCAGGGGTTGAAGATTTTCATTGGTCAAATAAATCAGAGCATTGAACCAAGAATTCCAGATCCCTACTGCTGTCCAAAGTCCAATAACAGCAATAATAGCCTTGGACAAAGGGAGCACGATCTTTCTGAAGTAATAAATGGTTCCGCAACCATCGATCTGAGCGGCTTCCCACATTCCTTCTGGAATACTATTGTTAAAGAAAGTTCGAGCTACAACAATATTGTAAGGAGATACTGCAAACGGTACGACCATTACCCAGAAGGTGTCGACCAATCCCAATTGTTTCACTGTCAAATAAATGGGAATCAAGCCCCCAGAGACAAACATGGGAACGATAAAGAAGACACTGACCCATTTCTTAGCAAAGAGGTCCTTTCGCGACAAGGCGTAACCAGCCGGGATATTAATGACCAGGGCAACGATGGTCCCCACAACTGTGTAAAGGATGGTGTTGAGATAGCTCTTTAGAAACAATGGTTGCTCAATCAAGCGTTGATAGCCGTCTAGTCGCCATTCCCTCGGGATAAACCAAACCTTACCAGTTGCCACATCAGACGGATTACTGAAGGAGGCAATAATGACAAACCACAAAGGGTAGACAATCAAGAGAATCAAGCAAATCGCTAGACCATAGATAAAAATATCAAAGAGGATTTCTGACTTGGTCTTTCTCGCATGTTGAAACAATTTCACAATTTCTCCTCCTTTCTAGAACAATCCCGTCTTGGTATAGCGTTTCGCAAACCAGTTGACCGACAATAAGATGATCAAGTTGACCAAGGTATTAAAGAGACCGATCGCTGTCGAATAACTATATTGGAAATTAATCATCCCCACTTTGTAGACATAGGTCGAAATGATTTCACTTCCTGCCAGATTAAGTGGATTTTGCAAGAGCAAGACCTTTTCAAAACCAACACTGAGTAGGCTTCCTGCTCTGAGAATCAAGAGAATCATCGCCGTTGGTAACAGTAAGGGTAAGTCAATATGACGGATTTTTTGCAATCGACTCGCCCCGTCCATGGTCGCTGCTTCATAAAAGGTTGGATCAATGGCTGATAAAGCGGCTAGATAGATGATACTATCCCAACCGATATGTTGCCAGACATCGCTCCAGACATAGACACCTGCAAAGCTACCCGGTTTGGATAAGAGGGCAGGCATCTTTAAGCCGACCAATTTGAGGACATTGGCTAACAGTCCACTACTTGGAGAGAGAAAAAGAATAATCATCCCACACATGACCATGGTCGAGATAAAATGAGGCAAATAAGTTGTTACTTGAAAGATTTTTTTGAACTTGCCCACACGAATCTGGTTGCAAATGATGGCTAGAACAATCGGCAAGGGAAAACCAACCAGAATACTGTAAATAGAAATTTTCAAGGTATTCTTCATGGTTGTTGCAAATTGGAAGGATGAGAAGAACTGGTTAAAATACTTGAGACCAGCCCAAGGACTTCCAAATATCCCAGTAGCGGGAGAGTAATCTTTAAAAGCGATGACTAGACCCGCCATAGGGATATAGGCAAATAAAATCAATAAAATAATCGATGGCAGGAGCAGCACATATAAAGGAATATTTTTCTTAAATTTGCTCTGCTTCGCATTTACTTCGCTTTTCATAAGGCCCTCCTTTTCTTTCTCCTCTATTTTATAGGAATCCTTTCCATCTTTATAGAACTTTTTCGTGCATCTTCATTCACTTTTCCGTTTTCTCCACACAAAAACATGCACTTTCCCGATTTTTTTTACTTTAATATCGGTTTTGTTCATGAATCCGTTTTCAAATAGTGCTATAATATATGTGAGGTGCTCATTATGAAAGCTATTCACAGAAGTACACGAGATCACTCGATTCAATTTTTTTCGCGCCTACTCTTTCTCCTCTTAGTTGTCAATACCTTGATCAACCTTTTGATTGGTGGGATTAGCCGAAATTTTATTAAACACCAAAATATGCTCCATTTAGAGGACTCGATTCATATCTATGCGGATTCCTTAAATACAGAGCTTCACTCCGTTGAGCGTTTTATGTACAGTACCATTAGTCACAACGACTATTTGACAGAGCTCAATACTCCGCTTGATTTCACAAATTTTCATGAAAATCTAAAAAAACTGCGGATTGATTTCACGGAGTTTCAGTACCAGATGGATAGCCCCATTACCTTTTTCATAGAGACAAAAGATATCCCACATTTTTTCAACGCTTCCAGTCTTCAACTGCCCTACCTGGACTATGTACAATTGAAAGATCATCTTAAAACCTATGACAAAGAAACAGACAAGACCCGTCAAAAATGGCAACGAATCAGTCTGAACCAGCATGATTATCTCTTGAAATCCCTTCATTACAAGGGCAAGGCTATCTATGCCATCATTTCTACCCAGGATATTTTAAGACCCTTGCAAAAGCTCAATATTGGAAAAAAAGGGCGCTTATCCATCGAACGCCCCAATCAGATCCATGCTACAGATTCCGTTATTCAAGCCGGTAGCAATCAAACCCACCTGCCTTTTGATCTGTATGTGACGGTCGATTACGGGGACGTTTTCCGTACAAATATCGTACTTGAAACCCTTCTCTCCTTTGTCCCTTTGATCATCGCCGTTCTCTCTACCATTCTGATCCTTTATATTCGTCAACGGATGATCCAACCGATGAAACGACTCACCCAACGCCTTTCTCAGCTAGACGCTGCTTCCACCAAGCTAGATGTGATCGAAGACCAAGGGATCTTAGAGATCGATCAGGCCAATCACAAGCTCAATCAGGTCCTGATCCATATGAAAGACCTTCAAATTCGAGCCTACCACGCGCAACTCAACCTCAAAAAAGTCGAACTCAATTACCTCAAAAATCAAGTTCGACCCCATTTTTACCTCAACATGCTTTCCATGATTCACAGCATGCTGCAGACCAAGGACTATAAGGAAATCGAGGAGTTGACCAAGGTAACTTCCAACTACTTGCGTCACCTCTTTCAAGCTAACCAAGATTTCAATCGCTTAGTAGATGAAATCCAACATATCCGAAATTACCTAGAAATCCAAAAAATCCGCTATGGGGACAGCATCCACTTTGACCTGGACTGGGATCCTCATCTGAAAGATGCGGCTATTCCCCCTCTGCTTTTACAAACCTTTGTGGAAAATGCCATCAAACACGGCTTTTCTTTCCAAGATTCCTTTCACATTCAGCTTTCCATTCATGAAGAAGCAAACCAACATCTTGCCATTTCTCTTCAGGATAATGGTCCTGGTTTTAGCTCCGCTATCTTACAAGATCTAGAAGAGAAAAAATCCTTAGTCACTGAAGATGGCCACCACATTGGTTTGACCAATGCACGGGAGCGACTAGATCTCCTCTATCCAGATCACTACACGCTTCAATTTTCAAATGGATCCCAAGGAGGTGCCCGCATCCAACTGAGCCTTCCTTATGAACCCTACAAAGGAGACACACATGAATATCCTACTCGTTGACGATGATCGTTTTATCATTAAAGCCCTACAGGAAACCATCCATTGGGAAGCCTTGGGCATTGAGCAGGTATATACTGCCTCCAGTCTGAGCCAAGCCCAAGCCATCATTCAAAGTCACCCGATTGCCCTCATGATCAGTGATATCGAGATGCCACAAGGCAGTGGGCTAGATCTCCTAGCCTGGGTCCGGTCAGAAAAATATGACATTCAAACGATCTTCCTTACCAATTATGCTGATTTCAATTATGCCCAAAAAGCCATTGAACTCCAAAGTTTTGAATACTACCTCAAACCGATTGACCCCGACCGCTTAGAATTTATCATTCAAAAAGCCCTCAATAAGATCAAGCGCCACAAGAGTGCGACCCAATTAGCCCAGCAAGGGCAAAAAGAAGCTGAATTTTGGCATGACTACTTGCGAAAACCGCGTCCATCTCAAGCAGAACAGCTCCTTCAAGAAGTGACAAAACGGGGTTATAGTCCCAAACCACATGAAGGCTACCTCTTGGTCCTCATCACTCTCCACTTAGTTGAAGAAGACTTTCACCCCAGTGTCCCTTCTTGGCGCTTGCAACTCCGCCATTGTATCAAGGATCTCTCCCTAGATTTCCCTGTCCACTACTGCGCCCTCAGTAAAATCGAAAGCCAGACCGATCGCTACCTCTGCCTCTTCAAAAAGAATCAGACTACAGAGTGTGCAGACTTCCTAAAGGCTATCCAGCAGAAGATCCAGCAAGACTTAGACCGATCCTCTATCCTTCTCTATTCAGACGCCATTTCCCTTGAGACGCTCTTGATAAAGGCTCTGCAACTTTGCCAATACAGTGAAGAACAAGTCTTCCATTGGAACAGTATCCACTCCTATACTTCTTTGGATGCACAACCTCAAAAGCCCGCTCATCGGACATCGCTCACTTTTACAAATCAGCTAGAGGCGGAACAGCTCCTCCAAATCATCCATAGCTTAGAGAATCAAGATCGCATCCCGCTCTCAGCTCTGAGTGAACTCCAGCTAGACTGGACCCAGCAAATTGGGATTTATCTGGACAAGAACGGCATTCTCGCCCACAAGTTATTTCAAAACAAACACCATCAATTTCTCTTCGAACGACGTTTTCATGCCATCGAAGCTTTTGAAGCCTATATTGGGGATTACTGGAGCTCTGCTCGCCATTATGTGATCGATCTAGAACACCAATCCAATCTCATCCAGCGGATCACTGACTACATCGATCACCATTACAAGGAGGATATCAGTCGCACCAAGCTGGCAGAAATGGTTTTTCTTAGTCCAGATCATCTAGCGCGTGTGTTTAAGCGCGACACCGGCGAAACCTTGGTGAAATACATCACCGATAAACGGATGGCCGCCGCAAAAGAGATGCTATCGCAAAGCGATACCCCCATTTACCAAGTCGCCCTCCAGGTGGGCTATGACAACTACTCCTACTTTACAAAGGCTTTTAAACAAAAGGTCGGCCTCTCCCCAGGAGATTACCGCAAACAATGCCAAGAAGCCTTTTAAAACAAGAAAAAACCTTTGAAAAAGGATTTCTTTTCAAAGGTTTTATTTTCTTTTCTTTCTGATTTCTTTTTCAATGGCACTAGCAATCTTCTCCACCATATAGGCCGTCTGGAGATTGCGCAAGATCAAGAGGGCCCAAAAGCATGCAAAGAGCATTTGACCCGCCATGGTCGCTTCATTGAAAAAGTATGTCTCCATAGCAGTAAAGACTGCTATCACTGCAAATTGTTTTCTATTCATAAAATTATTTTACCATGATTCAGTAAAAAATTCATGTATTAATCGTCTTGCAGGGTGATTTTATCGGATAAAAAGTGAAATTCCTCAGGGATGACACTTTCCTCTTCTTCCACCACTTCCGCTTTTTGCCCACGCGCCTTAGCCGAAAACTCTGCCCGAATTTGAGTCCATTCTTCCATCGAAACCGCTAAAATCTCTGGCGAGAAGCCAGCAGCATTGCTGAGGATATTTCCAAACATGGTATTGAGGTTGTCCCGCTTCATGGTCTGTTCAGCATTAAAGGCAGACTCAAAGGCTAAAATAGCGTGATTTTCATTGGCAGCGACCGGCTGGGATCCGATTAAGAGGGCTTTATCCGCACCTGCCAAGCTCTCGATGATTTCCCCCCAAGCGTTCTGAAGACGGATCAAGTTGGTTCGTGCCAACTCTGGGTTTTCAACCGCCTCTTGTAAAATGGCATTGACCTTGTTTCGATCTGCACGGTAGCCCTTGCTCGACTTGGTTGGACGAGCTACTGCTGGTTTTGAAGCAGGAAGACTGCTACCTGATTGCGCTAACTGTTGCTTGAGTTGAGCGACTTCCTTCTTCAAATCTTCCAGCTGAGCTAGCAGATTGGAAGGAACCTCCACAGTAGCTGAGTTAGAAACTTGGCCTGTGCTTTCAGCCAATTTAATGGTCATCATTTCAGTGTAGATGCGCGGTTGCAGACTATTTTTGATATCCGCTAGACTGGTCGTCGCCTGGTCAATCAGGGCAAAAAGACGGGCTTGATCGGCTTCAAGATTAACGGCAAACAAGTCACTATTGTGGGTATTTTCTCCACCTGTCTGGACAATCAAAAGATCCCGCAAGTATTGAAGTAAGTCCGTGACGAAACGGGCCATATTCTTGCCATTATCAAAGATAATCGCCAGCTGATCCAGCGCCGCTGTCGCATCATGAGCCAGGATGGCAGCTACGTACTGATCAAGCGCAGCTAGGCTGATAGAGCCGGTAATCTCTTCAGCGATCGCTGTCGTCAACTCACTACCCGCAGTCAGACTCAGGGCTTGGTCCAAAATGGACAAGGCATCCCGCATCCCACCTTCAGCGCGCCGGGCGATGATCTGGACAGCATCTGCTTCATAGGCAATCCCTTCAGTAGCTAGGATATTTTCCAAATGCTGGACAATATCTGGCAGTTTGATGGATTTGAATTCAAAGCGTTGCACCCGTGACAGAATGGTCGCAGGAATCTTGTGTAACTCCGTTGTTGCAAGGATAAATACTACATTTTCCGTTGGCTCTTCCAGCGTCTTCAACAAGGCATTAAAGGCCCCTGTCGAGAGCATGTGGACCTCATCGATAATGTAGACCTTGTGCTTGGCTAGACTCGGAGCATAAGTGGATTTGTCGCGAATATCCCGAATCTCATCCACCCCATTGTTGGAGGCCGCATCGATTTCAATGACATCTTCTAGGCTCCCATTGGTAATGGATTCACAGATATAGCAGTCGTTACAAGGCTCCCCATTGACTTGATTAGGACAGTTCATAGCCTTAGCAAAGATCTTGGCCACACTGGTTTTTCCAGTACCACGAGGACCAGAAAAGAGATAGGCATGGCTGATCTTCTCCTGCTCGACAGCCTGTCTCAATGTCCGTGCCACTACTTGCTGGCCGACCAATTGGCCAAAGGTCTGGCTACGGTATTTCCGATATAAAGCTTGATACATTAGTTCTTAACCCCAAACATCTTAAAGTCCCAGTTTGTCTTTTCGATCAAGAGAGCGACAAACTTTTCTAAATACTCCTGATCCAGCTGATCATAGTCAGAGACACACTCCGAATCCAGGTCTAAAACCCCAAGGAGCTGGCCGTCCTTGACCATAGGCACCACAATCTCACTCATGGCTCGACTATCACAGGAAATATAGTTGGCATGTTGGCGGACATCATCGACAATCATGGTTTCTTGCTTCTGGGCCGCTTCTCCACAAACACCCTTTCCGAGAGCGATATGGACACAAGAAACACCTCCCTGAAAAGGTCCCAAGATCAATTCCGATTGGTCATACAAATAAAAACCTGCAAAGACCGAACGAGGCAGGGCTTGATTTAAGAGAGCACTGGCATTGGACAGATTAGCCAAGGCATTGG
This sequence comes from Streptococcus sp. HMSC061E03, assembly GCF_001813505.1. NCBI lineage: Bacteria > Bacillati > Bacillota > Bacilli > Lactobacillales > Streptococcaceae > Streptococcus > Streptococcus sp. HMSC061E03. The sequence continues at coordinate 421,665 of NZ_KV812784.1, read as the reverse complement.
TTTCTCCCATTAAGAGAGCATCTAATTGAGCCAGCAAGAGCTGGTATTGTGATTCTTTTTCCGAATGTTTCATACCTTCCATTATACCAAATCTTTGCCCAAAAATTAAGCTTCAAACAGCGAAAAAAAAGAGAGTGGGACAGAAATCGGTCATTCGTTAGAATTCGATTTCGTCGTTCCACCTCCGCACAGTTGAGTAGGCCTGTATAAGCTGATGAAATCAGCGTATTAGAGCCCACTCAACAACTGCGTCTTGCTCGACAATCCAAAAACAATTGAGAGGCTAGGACTTTTGTCCCAGCCTCTGGAATATAGATAAACTAATTTTTAGTAAAATAACTTAAGCGATTCTGTAAAGAGATAAAACCGAGGTCTCATTAATTTAAATTGATCAAGAATATACTAAACTTTCCGCTGTGAGAAAAGTGCCTGAAGCTTAACTGCTTCAGGCACACGGAATTATTGAGAGTAAAACAGTTTGGGAAACTGTTTTAGCCTGAGCCCAGAAATTGAAGAGCGAAGGGGCTCAATATGAATTGAACACGGGCTGCGGATTGTGTCAAAAAGATAAGTCCTCCTAGAATCGAAAGATTCTGCGTCAAACTTCCTATTTTGACTTTATCCGCAGACGCCCTTTGTATCTTGATTTAGTCATGGAACTTCTTCGAAGAAGTTCGCTGACGTCCGCACTCACCTAAGGAAAGTTTTTTATGATACCTTTATCTATTCATGTCGCCGATTGAAGTGAAAGACTTCAAAATATTGAATGGCACGGTAGATTAAAAAGATCGTCAAGATGATGGACACCAGCCAGATGGTCTCTAATCCATAAAACTGAATCAAATAGGTCGAAAAAATGGCCCCAAAGACGAAACTCCCGATCAAGCAGGTCATAAAGATAGCTTCCCAAAGGAATTTCTTCTCCTTTTCTCTGACAAAATTCCCATAAGCCACCATGGTTTTCTTGAGATTTCCCGTCATGAAGGAATGATTATAGGCGTAGCCATCCACTTCTCCAAAAGAGGTCGCTACGATTCCCAAACTCAGGCCAAAAAAAGGCACGATGAAGACATTTTTTACCGATGCTGGCAAAAATCCCGTCACCAAGGTTGTGAGAATAAAGGGTACCAAGGTACTGAGGCGCCAGACTGAATTGTCAATCAAGCGACGCAAAACCGTCATCAAAAAGATTCCCAACATAAAGGCCAGCATGGTCGCTAACTTTACTTCCACATCTGAGATCTGCTGGCCAATCAAACCAACCGATAGAAAGACGACATTTCCCGTCTGGCCTGCCGCCAAGGTCCCACCCCGACAAATAAAAGTATAAGCATCTGAAAAACCAGCACACATGGTCAATAAACAAGCGAACGCCTTGGTCCGCGAATGAAACTCCCTTTTCATTTCCACTCTCCCTAAGAAAAAGAGGGAGTGGTATAGAATGTTAAAAACCATTTCTCGTACCACCCCCGCAACATTGATTGAGAACTCTTTCGAGCTTTTAGGCGAATGACGAGTCTCACCAACTACTGCGACATTCCGTAATTCCAACTATTGTTATTGGATTGGAGATCGATTTCCCTCTTTCTCCCTATTTTTATTTTCCCTCACGCGCTTCGTTGAGGATTTTTTCAATCTTGGTTGTGATCAAGTCAATCGCAACTGTGTTGGTCACGCCCTCAGGAATGATCACATCCGCATAACGCTTGGTTGGCTCGATGAACTGGTGATACATCGGTTTTACTACACCAAGGTATTGCTCAATGACACTATCAAGACTCCGGCCACGCTCCTCCATATCGCGCTTGATCCGGCGAATGATCCGTACATCATCATCCGTATCAACAAAAATCTTGATGTCCATCAGGTCCCGAAGACGCTTGTCTTCAAGAACTAAGATTCCTTCCACGATGAAAACATCTTGTGGTTCCTGACGATAGGTCTTGCTGCTGCGTGTATGCTCTGCATAGTCATAGGTTGGGATATCTACCGGACGACCCTCCAAGAGTTCATTGATCTGCGCAATCATCAAGTCCGTATCAAAGGCAAAAGGATGGTCATAGTTGGTCTTGATCCGCTCCTCAAAGGTCAAATGACTCTGGTCCTTGTAATAGGAATCATGCTCAATCATGGCAATCTTTTCATTCGGGAAATTGGCCAAAATGGCACGAGACACACTGGTCTTTCCACCACCAGAACCACCAGTAACACCAATAATAATAGGTCTATTTTGCATTTTCTACTCCATTACCTGTAGTCGCCTGAGAAACAATAGACATCTCAGACACATCTTATCCATTTTACCATATTTTTGTCTAGACATGAATAGTTTTTCAGTAAGAAGTTTGGAAACAAAAAGGACCTTGCGGTCCTTTGATTATTTCACTTTTTCTAATTTTGCGGCAAATTCATTACCACCACGTAAGACGAGTATATTTTTTCCACCGTTGACAGGTACGAAACAATAATTTGAATTAGCTTGTATATAGACTTCCTTAGCGCTCTTCACTTGATAGCCTTGTGATTTCACCGCTTCCTGAATTACTTCAAATGTGTGTTTGATCTCTTCTTTAGAAGTCGTGTCTCCATCATACTTTTCTGAATCAGCTAGAGAATAGAATGCGTAAGCCTTGCTATCGTAATACTTATCACTAATAATTCCGTGATCTGAAATCTGAACAGTTGTATTATCTCCTTCTGTCACATTCTTCCACTTTCCAACCATGGCCTTTGGTGTTTCAACCTTGTGATAGACCAAATTTTCTTCAAAGTTTCCTTCGTATGATTTATAAGTTTTCAAGTCAAATAAATCATTTCTTAAAATAATATTGCTTCCGTCTTTTTGGAGCAAATTATAGCGTGTGTTCCCACCAGATTTAATAACAACTATTTCTGTCGTTTTCAGGTTAAATTTCTTATCGACATCCGCAAGTGAATGCAAGTCCTTTGCATTTAACAAAGAAAGTGCTGTATTAAATTCTTTTTTCGCTTCATTGCCCTTGAGAACCTTTTTGATGGTCTCATCACCATTAACTCTTTGTTTCTTTCCATTTAATTCATAGGTGACCGGACTTGAATCCGTATTTCGCAACCAAACACCATCTACACTTGGTCCACCTGAAAAGAAAAAGAACCAAGCAAAGGAAATCACTGCGACAAGTCCCGCAACTGCGGCCCCAATTTGGGGTTGTTTATTGAAAGAAAATGTCAATTTTTTCGGTCTTGGAACAGGTTGTAAGGTTTTCGCCGATGGCTGCGGTTGGACAAAAGCTTTCTGCTCTTGTGAAAGAGGTGCGCTAGGTGCAACAGGTGCTTCCTGAGCAGGAGCCTGTGCTTTAGTTGCTGGAGCTGGTGCTTCTTTTCGCTCTACGACAAACTCCCCTTTTTCACGCGCTTCTTGAAATTCTTGCATACTTGGCTTGCGACCATTGACCGCTTCAAAGTATTCAACCCAATCTTTTTGATTCATAACATCCCCCTTATTGATTTATCCTAAAAACTAACCATATTATACCACAAATCCATGGTTAATTTTTTTATTTTCAGAAAAATATCTGAAAAAGTCCAAGCGATTTTCCACTTGGACTTTCTTTATTATTTCAAAACTTTTTGTGTTTTCGCGTAGTTGGCTTCTACAGCTTCTTTTTCAGCCTTCCACCAATCTTGGTTTTCTGTGTACCACTTGATGGTGTCTTCCAAACCTGCTTCGAAGTTTGTGAATTGTGGTTCCCAACCCAATTCTTCACGCAATTTGGTTGAATCGATGGCGTAACGCAAATCGTGACCAGCACGGTCTGTTACACGATCGTAGGCGTCTTTTGGTTGACCCATTTTTTCAAGGATCAATTCAAGCACTTCCTTGTTGTTCTTTTCACCGTCAGCACCGATCAAGTAAGTTTCACCGATACGGCCTTTAGTAAGAATCGCCCAAACACCAGTTGAGTGGTCGTTGGTGTGGATCCAGTCACGGACGTTCTTCCCTTCACCGTAAAGTTTTGGCTTGATGCCAGACAAGATGTTGGTGATTTGACGTGGGATGAATTTTTCAATGTGTTGGTATGGACCGTAGTTGTTTGAACAGTTAGAAATCGTTGCTTTAACACCAAATGAACGAACCCAAGCTTTCACAATCAAGTCAGAAGCAGCCTTGGTTGATGAATAAGGTGATGATGGGTTGTATTTGGTTTCAGCAGTGAATTTTTCACCAGGACCTTCCCCATGTCCAGGAAGATCTTCACGCAATGGAAGGTCTCCATACACTTCGTCTGTTGACACGTGGTGGAAACGAATGTCGTATTTACGAGCAGCTTCCAAGAGTGTATAAGTTCCAACAAAGTTTGTGTAGATAAATGGAGATGGGTCCTTGAGGGAGTTGTCATTGTGGCTTTCAGCCGCATAGTGAACAATAGCATCAGCCTTGGCAGCCAATTTGTCAACTAATTCAGCATCAGCGATGTCTCCCACCACCAACTCGACACGATCTCCAAGGATTTCTTCGATATTGGCACGGTTACCAGCGTAAGTGAGTTTGTCAAGGACAGTCACATGTACGTCTGGATGGTTGTTGTAGACATAGTGTACGAAGTTTGAACCGATGAAACCAGCTCCACCGGTTACGATGATATGTTTATATTCTGACATTTTTTCTCCAAATAATTTTTAGTTTTGATTGTTCCTTAAATCAATCTTTTTTTAGCTTTCCTTAGGTGAGTACGGACGTCAGCGA
>NZ_KV812784.1:395422-416839 GCF_001813505.1 Streptococcus sp. HMSC061E03 | reverse complement strand
GTCAGCGAACTTCGAAGAAGTTCCATGACTAAGTTTTGAGCCTAGTGTCTCAAAACTTCCGAGCACCTGAAACACAATGGTTCAGGTGCTTTTCTCACGGCGGAAAGCTAAGCATATAGCTCGCTTCGCTCGTTTATAGCAAAGCTAAAAACTATATAATGATGTTCTTGATTGTTTTAAGAGCTTCATTCTTACAAATCTTCTGCTTTTAGGGGTTTGACGTCTTTAAGAAATGGGTGGTTCTTGTCTGCTTCTGAGACTTCTGCTTCTTCCAAGTTTTCCCATTGGATGTCTAGGCTTGGGTCTGCGTAGTTGACAAAAGCATATTTTGGTTTGAGTTCCAATGCCCAGTAATCATTGACTAAGTATGTATAGGCAACTTTGTCTGTCAAAACTTGGAACCCATTGGCTACACCACGAGGGACGAAGATGCCTTTTGAAGCATCGATCACGGTTTGGTAGGTGTTTCCAAAGCTATCGCCTTCACGAAGGTCTACCCAAGTTCCAAGAACCTTGCCTTCATCTGCTACAGAGATGTACTTGTCCCAAGGCTCTGCATGCAAGCCACGCAAAACATTCTTACGAGAGAATGAAATATTGTTTTGCAACTTGCCTTCTGCAAAGAAGCTTTCAGGGAAACCAAGGGGAAGCATTTTCTCTTTTTGGAAGTTTTCTTTAAACCAACCACGGTTGTCCCCGCGCACTGGAATATCAAACTCCATCAAGCCTGGGATGGCTTCAATTTTGCGGGCTGCTAATTCTTTTTCGAAAAATTGTTCTGTCATTAAGCTTCTCCAATCAAACGGAGCAAGTATTGTCCGTATTCGTTTTTCTTCAGTGATTGCGCTAATTCATGGACTTGTTCTTTGGTGATATAACCCATGCGATAGGCGATTTCCTCAAGGTTAGCCACTTGGACATTTTGCAAGCGTTGAACAGTTTCGATATATTGAGAAGCTTGCAAGAGGCTTTCGTGAGTTCCAGTATCCAACCATGCAAAGCCACGGCCCATGAGCTCAACAGAGAGATCTCCACGCTCCAAATAGGCCTTGTTAACATCAGTGATTTCAAGCTCTCCACGAGGGCTTGGTTTGATGTTTTTGGCAATTTCTACCACATCATTGTCATAGAAGTAAAGTCCGGTCACTGCAAAGTTGGATTTTGGATGTTCTGGTTTTTCCTCGATAGAGATAGCATTCATATCCGCGTCAAACTCTACCACACCAAAGCGTTCAGGATCTTTAACTTGGTAACCAAAGACAGTCGCTCCTTTTTCCTTCGCTTCTGCCCGTTGCAACATCTTGGTTAAGCCATTTCCGTGGAAGATATTGTCCCCAAGGATGAGGGCAACATGATCGTCACCGATAAAGTCTTCCCCGATGATGAAGGCTTGAGCCAAACCATCTGGACTTGGTTGCTCTGCATAAGAGAGAGAAATTCCTAGTTCAGAGCCATCTCCAAGAAGCTCTTCAAAACGAGGAAGGTCTTGAGGGGTCGAGATGATCAGGATATCTTTGATCCCAGCCAACATAAGGGTTGACAGCGGATAGTAGATCATCGGTTTGTCATAAATGGGCATCAATTGTTTAGAAGCCGCACGTGTCAATGGATATAAGCGAGTTCCTGAGCCCCCTGCTAAAATAATACCTTTCATAATGTTAGGCCTTTCTACGTAGTCATTACCCTTATTTTATCATGTTTATATAAAAAAGTCACCTTGCATTTGTGTTACAAGGTGATGACAGGAGATGAGTGTTGTAGAATTGTTCGCATTGGTCTTACTCATGATTCAAATAGATTACTGCTCCTTGACTGAGCCGTCTGAAAATCTTACCTTGTATTAGAGCCCACTCAACCACTGCGTCTTGCTCGACAATCAAAAAACAATTGAGAGGCTAGGACTTTTGTCCCAGCCTACTTCTTCACATATTGTTCAACTTGATAATCCGCTGGATCTAATCGCAGGTTTCCTCCTGCTACGAGTTGGGCTAGATGCCAACCAATGAGGGGACCAGTTGTGAGTCCGGACGAACCTAGTCCACTAGCGACATAGAGGCCTGCTTGATCAGGAACAGTTCCCCAGAATGGTGAAAAGTCACTAGTGTAGGCACGAGTTCCCACGCGCTCCCCGATAACTTCTGCTTGAGCTAGTTCTGGATAGTAAGACAGGGCTTCTGTTTCCATCTGATTCAGCAAAGCCTGATCCACTGTCAGGTCAAAGCCCATCTCATTTTCATGAGTGGCTCCCATACTGATCTTGCCCTGCTGAAAGGGAATGATATCCAGCTCTCCTTCTGGCATGACCACAGGAAAGTCATCAGTATCTCGGTCTAGCTGATAATCCCGCAGTTGCCCCTTTTGCGGACGGACATCAACTTGGTAGCCAAGTGGCTCAAGGATTTGCCCCAACCAGGCTCCTGTTGCTAGGATAACTTGGTCATAGCTTTCTCCTGCAATCTGATAGCCATCATCTGAGACTGAGAGAGCAACCTCTTTCTTGATTACTCTTGCCCCACTGGCTTCAAGAAGAGTTGACGTCAGAAAGGCTCCCTCTACATGGGCCCCACCCGAGGCATAAAGGAGCTGTTCAAAGCCTTGCAGACCTGGGAATTGTTGGCCCACTTCTTCTTTGGTCAAGATCGCCAAGTCTCCAATCAAGGGAGATTCTTCCCGACGACTCTGCGCCAACTGATAGAGTTCCTCTAATTTTTCCTCATTTTTCTTGAGGAGATAGACGCCGGTCTGCTGGTAAAAATCTGTTTTAATTCCGTCCTTGGCCAGTTCTTCTACCAATTCTTGGTAAAAATCTGCTCCCAGACGAGCCAGGCGATACCAAGCCTTATTCCGCCGTTTGGAAAACCAGGGGCTGATAATACCAGCCGCTGCCTTGGTTGCTTGGCCGACTCCATGGTCGTAGACGGTCACATCCACCTTTGCTTCTTTGGATAAATAATAGGCTGCAGTGGATCCCACGATCCCTGCACCGATAATGGCAACTTTCATCATGACCCCTTAGATATGGTAAAAAGGATTGGTACTGGCTTGACTGCCAATCACTTCAATCTCCCAGGCTTCCTCAGCCTTCCACTGATTGAACTTTCCTACTAGTTTTGACACAAAAAGAACCTCGATATGGTGCCCGGGATCTAAGGCCAAGAGGCCATCGCTCAGCATGTCCTGAGCCGTGTGGTAGTAGATATCTCCTGTGATATAAACATCTGCTCCCTTGGCGAGAGCATCCTTGTAAAAGGACTGGCCACTTCCTCCACAAATGGCGACATGCTTGATAACCCGATCCAAATCCGCCTGATCATAACTGACTATGCGCAAAGCATCCAAGCCAAAGGTTTCTTTAACCTTGTCAGCCAACTGGCCAAAGGTTTGAGTAGCTACCCGACCGATCCGGCCGATTCCGAGCCCTTCTCCTGTCATACTGAGGGGCTCTGTATCTTCAATTTCCAAGAGCTGGCAGAACCAATCGTTCAGCCCATCTGGGACAATGTCAATATTAGTATGGCTGACGTAGACCGCGATATCGTGCTTGATCAAGTTGATATAGATCTGATTTTGAGCCCGGTCAGCTACCAAATCTTTAAGCGGGCGGAAAATCGGTGCGTGCTTGACGATGATCAAGTCCACCCCATGGGCGATAGCTTCCGCCACCGTCTGCTCGCGGATATCTAAGGCCACCATGACCTTATGAATGTCTTTTTGTAGCGTACCGACCTGTAGCCCACGGACATCTCCCTCCATGGAAAGCTCCTGAGGACAGTAGGCTTCATAGCGTTTAATGACTTCACTTGCTAGCATTTAGGACCTCCTTGATGTGAGCGATGCGCTCTTCTAACGATGCTCTGGCAGATTGATTCTCAACTGGTACCTGCTCCAAGGCAAAGGCTAATTTCTCCACTTCCTTGGACCACTTTTGGACAAAGGCTGGAGCTTGTTCCTGCATCAAATAGGGACCAAAGCGTAGTTCCTTGGCTGACAACTCTTGAGAACCCTGTTCCACCACGAGGATCTCATAGAACTTCTCATTTTCTTCCAAGATGGCTTCATCAACAATGCGGAAATCATGGTCGACTAACCAAGCCCGCAGTTCATCTTCCCGATTATTGGGTTGGAGGACCAAGCGAGAGACACTGGCTAATTTCCCAAGACCTGCGGCTAGGATATCTGCAATCAAGCGTCCTCCCATGCCAGCAATGGTGATACAGGAAATGCCATCTGTTGGTTCAAAGGCAGCCAAACCATTGGCCAAGCGGACTTCAATCTTGTCCTCTAAACCATTATCGGCGACATTTTGCAGGGCAGACTGATAGGGTCCCTCTACCACTTCACCAGCAATAGCAACCTCAATCTTACCTTCTTGTAAGAGGGAGATTGGCAGATAAGCATGGTCACTCCCCACGTCCAACAGACGCGCTCCAGCTGGGACGAAGCTAGCCACCAAGTCTAAGCGATTTGATAATTTTGTAAATTCCATGTGCTTCTTTCTATACTTTTATTCCATCCTTTAGTATACCATGTTTGCACCATTAAAAAAAGGCGCAACGGCGCCTTTTCATTATGCATCAATTTCCTTATAGTTTACTTCCAAGCCACGTTTCACAGCTGGGCGATTGGCGATTTTCTCTGTCCAAGCCTGCAAATGCTTATATTCTTTCACATTTAGGAAAATTCCTGCACGGTCCCAGACCTTGTCTTGGGCTAGACGGCCATACCAAGACCAGATGGCAATATCTGCAATGGTATAGTCATCCCCTGCGATATAAGGTTTAGTCGCCAATTCCTTGTCCAGTAGGTCCAATTGGCGTTTGGCTTCCATGGCAAAGCGATTGATAGCATACTCGATTCTCTCCGGCGCATAGTGGAAGAAATGACCAAAGCCTCCCCCTAGGAAAGGTGCAGCTCCTGTCTGCCAGAAGAGCCAGTTGAGCACTTCTGTCCGTTTAGCAGGATCTGTCGGGATTAATTTGCCAAATTTATCGGCTAGATACAGGAGGATATTGGCCGATTCAAAGACCCGAATCGCTTCCTCTCCTGACTGATCCAACATAGCTGGAATTTTCGAGTTTGGATTGATGGCTACAAAGTCACTTCCAAACTGATCTCCCTCGCCAATCTTGATGCGATAAGCATCATAACCAGCTTCCACTCCCAGCTCTTTCAATTCCTCCAGCATAATGGTAGCCTTGATCCCATTGGGTGTTGGAAGGGTATAGAGTTGGAAAGGCTGGTCACCTTTTGGAAGAGTTTGTTCAAAGCGGGCACCTGCTGTTGGTTGGTTCAAGCCACCCCAAGCTCCTCCCATTTGGCTCGGTGCTTCCCATACTTCTGGTAATTGATAATCTGACATCTTTCTTCTCCTTTATTTCGCTACTCTTAGCATATCAAATCTCGGGCTCCCTTTCAAAGATCTGCTACGCGAAGGTTACTTGACTTTTTTTGTCAAAATGATAGTATAGAAAAAATACAATTTTAAGGAGAAAACCATGTCCACGATCGATTTTCATAGTTTGGCAAAGACAGAACTTCACTGTCACTTAGACGGTTCCTTGTCGCTTCCAATCATTCGCCAACTGGCAGCCATGGCCCATATTGACCTACCTGCTAGTGATGAAGAGCTCAAGCACCATGTCACCGCACCTGCCCACTGTGAGAATCTTTTGGACTATTTAGAGGCCTTTGACTACATTCGGCCCCTCCTTCAAACCAAGGAAGCCTTGACCCTTGCTGCTTACGATGTGGCCAAGCAAGCTGCTCTCGAAAACGTCGTCTACATCGAAGTCCGCTTCGCACCAGAATTGTCCATGGACCAAGGACTCACCGTCCCAGAAACTATCGATGCTGTCTGTGATGGTCTACGCCAAGCCCAGGAGGAATTTGGCATTGTTGCAAAAGCCTTGGTCTGTGGCATGCGCCAATCAGATCAAGAACTCACATCTCGTATCCTTGCCGAAGCAAACCAAGTTAGTTATCAGGATTTTGTTGGTTTTGACTTTGCCGGGGATGAGCACAACTACTCTCCAGAAGATATTCGACCTCTAATTGAGCAAGTCAAGAGTTACCATCGTCCTATGACGCTTCATGCAGGTGAGTGTCATTGCCCACACTTTGTTGCCCAATCGATTGCATTTGGCATCAAACGCAATGGCCACGTGACGGCTCTATCTCATGAACCAGCCTTACTCCAATCCTTTATTGAAAATGGGGTCACTGGTGAACTCTGCTTGACCAGCAACCTACAAACAAAAGCAGCACCGACTATAGAAGATTTCCCTTATTTGAAAATGAAGGCGGCCGGAGCTCGGATCAGTATCAATACCGATAACCGGACTGTATCTGATACCGACCTCACCAAGGAATACGCCCTCTATCATCAGCATTTTCAAACCAAGGAAACTGACTTTTACCAACACAATATCGATGCCATCCAGGCTTCCTTTGCTAGTGAGGAGGAAAAACAAGAACTCCTTACCAAACTAAAAAAAGCCTACGCAGACCATCTATAAATGCAAAAACTAGCACTTTTATAAAGTGCTAGTCTTTTTCTATTTTGATACGGATTCATACACGGCCATATCCTGTGGAGTCAATAAGCCAGTGTAAAAGCCATCAACATTGATCGCAGCATACTTAGTTAGGCTCTCATAGGTTTGAATGGTATGAACATAGACCCGTTTTCCAAGTTTATGTACCTGTTCGATAAACTTAGGAGTTAAGCGAGAATCGTCGATAGGGACGGTCACCGCCTCGATTTCCTTGTGCTTGGCGATAAAATCCAGCACTTCTTCTCCACTATCTGGTGAGGCGTAGAGCGTATAGATCACGTGCTTGAAAGGATAAATAGATTCGATTTCTCCGAACATCTCTTGATGATAAATTTGTGGAATCACACGATCCAATAGTTCTTTGTCTCGCTTGTTTGCTTCTGAAACAAGTTCTTTAAATTGTGTAATCCTATCTTCCTTAGAGATTTCCATCGATTTGATATCTGTCACCAACACCATATCTCGATTAATTATCATTTGATCAAACACATCCCCTATTAACATGGTCGTAAAGCGACTTGGTGTTTCTGGGGAACCATAACCCTGAAATTTCTTCCATTCCTTAGAAGAAGGTGCGACATCATCTTTGTTTCCAAAATGGTGCCAATCATGAACTGCAGCTAATTTCTTGTCACTAGTCAAATTAAAATCCATTTCAAACAAGCGATGGCCGAGATTGTAATTTTGCCGTAAAGCCTCTAAGGAATTGGTATACTTCGTATTGTACTCCTTCTCCCGGACCGTCCCTCCAGCGTGGGCTATTAGTCTTGGAGAAACCCTTAGCCAATCTTTCTTATTAACCTTGGTGTACTGCACGAAACCATATTGGTTAGACAGCTGGCCATTGGTCAAACGTTCAAGTGTTTCCTTATCCACATAGGTTTTCTTCCAGAAAGTTGTCTCTTGATGGGCTTTAAAGCGATAATGATTTTTATCAAATACCTTTGTTTTTGCGTTCCACTGGATGTCAATGATTACATTGGCATCTTTTTTACGAAATCCTGTCTTCGTTTTGGTATAGCCAGCCTCTAGTAGAGTCTCTTCTACTGGGTACAGGCCCGATGTTAATAGGTTGGTCCGTACGTAGTAAAAGCTGATCATGCCAAACAATAAAAACAATCCGACCACTAACATAGTCGGATAGAGCCATCTAAATCGTCTGCGTCTGTTTTTATCTCCCCATTTCAATTGATCAATCGTCTCCTCTTAATCCTTCCACAAATCCATGGCCTTCAAGAAATCATCTGAAACTGTCACATTGCGTGGATTAGCCTGTTCACGCTCTTGCAGTTTCGCCTCTACTTGGGCCAGGCTGTTGATGCCTTCACTGCGCCAGTTGCGTAAAATGGCTTGGATATATTTCCAGTGAGGCTTGCCGTTAAAGACAGCTTCTCGTAATGCTGCCTTGATCACATCTGGATCTGTCTGATCCTCGCGTACTGTCTTAGTCAGGTCTTCAATCTCAAAAGGCGTCAAGAGTCGTCCCAGTTCTTGTTGGAAGGTTTCCACCAAGTCCTTGATGACATTTCCCTTAGCAGGCGCGCTTTGTGCCTTCCCTTGTGTCTGGGCTTCTAAAATCTCATCCAAGCGCTCCAGGGCAATGGTCGCATCAAAGATGGCTTCAATCTCGCCATTGAGCTCAATAGTCCGGTATTGAAGGAGTCCCTTAGTGGTCAAATTGGACATAATCCTATTGACCTCTGTCACCGTTTTTCCCAGATGACTAGCAATCTGATTAGGTGTCAAGGCCTCTTGGCCGGTCGTATTTTGAAGGAAGAAAAACTGCCAAACCAAGTAGTCATCTGCTTGGTCAAACAATTCATGATAATGAAAAAGCAAGGCACTTGGAAGAACCAAGTTGCCATACTTAAATGCTTGTGAATATGTCATAATTCCCCTTTATAGGTAACCATAAAATGAAATATCTTTTTCCAATTCTTCCAAGCGGTAAGGTGTTTCTTGATAAACCGCATAGTTGATCCAATTACTAAAGAAGGTCGTCGCAGCTAGATTCCAACGAATGCGAGGCTCTGTATTAGCGTCATCCCCATCAAAGTAATTCTTGGGAACATCCGGATCCAAGCCTGCCTTGACATCTCGGTGGTATTCTTTTGCCAGTGTATCGCGATCATACTCCAGATGGCCAAAGCTATAGACCTCACGCATGTCTGGACTGGCAATGATGGAAAGCCCAACTTCATTTCCTTGCGCGATCACTTGAAGATTGCTCTTTTCAAGGACTTCCTTCAAAGGAATATCTGTATAACGAGAATGAGGGGCAAGGAAGCGATCGTCAAAGCCTCTCATAAGCAGACTATCTGGACGCACCACTGCTTGGTCATAGATACCCGATAGCTTATCACAGAGCTCTACTTTTTGAATCCCGTAACGGTGGTACAGTCCAGCCTGGGCTCCCCAACAAAGGTGCAAGGTAGAAAAGACATGCCGCTTGGACCATTCAAAGACCTGGGTTAATTCTTCCCAGTAGTCTACTTCTTCAAAGTCCATCTTTTCGACAGGCGCCCCGGTCACAATCAAGCCGTCATAGTAATTATCCTTGATATCCTCAAAGGTCTTGTAGAAGCTCTCCAAATGCTCAGCCGCTGTATTCTTGGATTCATGGCTCGCCATGTAGAGGAAATCTACATTGATCTGCAAGGGCGTGTTAGCAAGGAGCCGTAAGAGCTGGGTTTCTGTCGCAACCTTGGTCGGCATCAGATTAAGAATGAGAACATTCATCGGCCGAATATCCTGGTGAGTCGCCCGAACATCATCCATGACAAAAATATTTTCTGAACGAAGGATATCGACTGCTGGTAATTTTTTATCTAGAGTAATTGGCATAAAAAGCTCCCATCTTACAAGTTCTTAACTTACATTATATGATAGGAGCTTATAGTTTTCAATTATGGTTTTTCTGTAGCTAGCTATAGCATTAGACTATATTAGTAATGCATCAAGACTTTGTAGTCGTAATCGCCGATCGCTTCGCGACCTTTCAATTCATCCAACTCGATCAAGAAGGCACACCCTGCAACGACCCCACCGAGTTTTTCGATCATTTCGATGGTTGCTTTCACCGTACCACCAGTCGCCAAGAGGTCATCAACGATGAGGACACGTTGACCTGGTTTGATGGCATCTGCGTGCATGCAGAGGGTATCCACACCGTATTCTTTTTCGTAGTCAGCAGAGATGACTTCACGTGGCAATTTACCAGGCTTACGAACAGGCGCAAATCCAATTCCCAACTCAAAAGCGACCGGACATCCAACGATGAACCCACGTGCTTCAGGACCAACGATCATGTCAATTTTCTTATCCGTTGCGTATTGAACGATTTCACGAATCGCATAACTATAAGCATTGCCATCTGCCATCAAGGGGCTGATATCACGGAAGGTAATTCCTTCTTGCGGATAGTTTTCAATGCTTGCAATGTAATCTTTTAAATTCATAGTTAACTTTCTTTCATAAAAAATTTTTTACATTCCATTATATCATGAATTCCACTAACTTGCATCATTTTTTGCCAAATCATTTTCCCAAGCTCCCGCGTCAAAAGCAAAAATCCCACATCCGAAAAAAGATGTGGGATTGAGTTCTAAAAAAACTTACTATTCTTCTATCAATTTGTTGTACTCGATTTTCATATCTCCCAAGTTTTTCAGGGAATAACGGGAGCTTCCATTTTTGAACCAGGTACCAAGGATGTATTGTTCAGCGACTTTCTTACTTTGGTCTCGAAGCCAAGCACTGTCTTTGCCATAGGTGGCAAGTTTCTCAAGGAGTTGCTGGTCTTTGTAGCTTGTCTCATTGATTGTCAGATAGAGGTCACTTTGGTAAAAATCTTTTTAGAGGCGTTATATTCAAATATCAGATTAACTGAGGTACTTTCATCTAATTTGTATTTGTACAGATAGAACCAATCTGCAGTGCCTCTAAACATAGTAACAGCTAGATGCTCCTTTCCACCAACGATTTTATCAGAATAGGGAAAAGTCTGAAATCCTTCATCTTCCTTCCAAGGAGCTTCACTTCCGATTGTTTGAGTGTAGGACTTGACAATCATATTTCGCATCATCCCACCATTTTCAGAGTAAACAATCTCCTCCATGGGGTTCTTGAGACTCAGGTAGATTGCTAGCCAATAAAGAGCTAAAAGTAGGATAGGAGTAAGCCAGAGAAATTTTTTTAGGTGTCTTTTCATGAGACCTGACCTGTCAGGTAGTCGTAGATTTCACGAACCGTTCCAAGAGCCATCAACTCCTGTTCTTTAACGGTTTGTTTGAGGTTTTGGTAGATGCTGCTCTCTGCGATTTCTCGTTTTTCTGCTTCTTTATTGACCTTCATGATGCCATTTTCAATGGTCACGAAGCCCAGCTCTTGGAAGATCTGAATCATTTTGACCAAGAGGATCTGCTGGATCTTGAGATAGGCTGCTAGGTCTTTGAGTTTGTAGCGGACATCAAACTCTGGGTACTGGTAGATGGTCTTATAGAGCTTGGCATACTGGTCCCTGCTACCGTATCCTGTCAAATAGTAGGCTTTGTCGATCTCATTTTTGAAATAAACGGCCTGGAAATCATGCTCTTGGAAGATTTGCCGTAGTTGCTCTAAATCCTCAGGAATATTTCCAACCACCACAGCGGATGCCCCTGTCAGATCTGGCAGTTCTTTAGTAAAATCAAGAACGGGAACACCTGCGGGGAGGCTGGCATTTTTGGAGCGGATATTAAAGAGCTGCACGCCGTCCACACGCGCATCAACCAGCATGAGCTGAAGAGTCGTTTGACCATTCCATTGGTTGACCGACAACTGCACAGCTAGCTCTAGGTCTTGCGCCTGTGCAAACTCTGCCTCTAAGCTTCCCAAGCCAAAGGCAACCACCTCAAAGGTCGCATCTTCTTGAGAAATTTTGAGTTTCAAGTGGGTATTGCCGGCTCCCATCGAGCGCGCCCCTTCTACCTTGAAATTACGGACCAGAAAGACGGGCTTTTTATTGTCCATTCCAAAAGGACTCAAGCGATCAAAGCTTTTCAAGGTTTCAAGCGTGAGGTCAGTTAGATACAGTTCCTCGTCGATGGCTAAGCTAGACTTACTGCTGAGATCAATCTTTTGCTCTCTAATGTAATCCGTAAGAGCCTGAGACAAGGCAGGAAGTTGGTCCACCTCCAGCGTCATCCCTGCTGCACCAGCATGTCCTCCAAAGGCGACAAAGAGCGACCGGTGCGGATCGAGGGCGTCAAAGATATTGACCGACTCAGGACTCCGAGCGCTTCCTTTAGCCCGCTCATCTTCGATGCTTAAAACAACAACTGGCTGATGAAGCTCTTCTAATAAACGACCGGCGACAATGCCAAGAACTCCTGGATTCCAGCCTTCTTTGGCCAAGACCTGAGCGGACAAGCTAAGGTCGACCATGGTTTTGGCTTCATCGTAGATGCTTTGGACAATCTCTTTTCGTTCTTCATTCTTCTGATGAATCATGAGGGCAATCTCGTGCGCCTCTTCATCGTCAAATCCTGTCAGGAGTTCAATGGCCGGATTGGGATCATCGAGGCGTCCAAGGGCATTGAGACGAGGAGCAATCTGAAAACCAACTGTTTCTTCATTGACATCCTCCGGACGAATCCCTGCAATCTCCAGGAGTTCCTGCAAGCCCATGCGCTGGGTATGTTTGAGAACGCCCAGACCGTATTTGACCAGGATCCGATTCTCATCTGTCAGGCTGACCATGTCAGCAATGGTCCCAATTGCTACCAGGTCTAAGAGATCGACTGGTACTTCCTCTAGGAGGGCACAGGCCAACTTAAAGGCCACACCACATCCTGCTAAATAATGGAAGGGATAATCCGCATCTGGATGCTCCGGATGAATGATCGCATATGCATCCGGTAAAACCTCTGGCATAGAGTGGTGATCCGTCACGATGACATCGACTCCCATCGCTTGGGCCATGGCAATGGCTTGATTGCCCGCGACCCCATTGTCCACCGTGACAATCAGGGAAATGCCTTGCTGCTCGATAAAGTATTTGTAGACACTCTCATTGGGACCATAGCCGTCTGTGAAGCGGTTAGGTAGGTAGACTTGCACCTCTGCTCCCATCTGCTCCAAGGTTTCCTTCATAATAGAGGCCGAGGTCATCCCGTCCGCGTCATAGTCTCCGTAGATGAGGATCTGCTCATAATCTTCGATGGCCCGTCGGATGCGCTCCACTGCCTTGTCCATATCATGGAGCAAATAAGGGGCGTGTAGCTTCTCCAGTTTGGGTTCTAAAAAGTCTTCTAAATCCTCTTTGGTCTGAATGCCACGCTCATACAGCAAGGTTGCTACGGACGCTTCCAGGCCTGCTTTTTTGGCAAGGGCTAAAAAGGCCTCATCTGCACTTGGCAAAGCTAACTGCCAATCGTATTTTGAAGTGATCATCTAGCTTTTGGTCTCCTCTTTTTCTTATCTGAATATTATAACATGAAAGGCTAAAATGGCGGGAAATAAAAGGTCGACCTATACAAAAACCAAAATCAACATTTTTCCTTATTTTTGTTGCATTTAAGTTGACTTATCACACTAAAAGAATATAATAATATTGATAATAATCTTTTAAATATGCAATGGGATGATTATTCTGTTAAGTTTGCACTGCTTATTATCATTTTATATTATGAAGCGTAAATTTCTTCCGTTTTTCTATCGAATCATTGTTTTTAGAAAGTTTGTTTCAGGTCCAACCAATCCTCTAGTATGGACAGACTAAAGATAGGATATTGAGGTATGCCCCCATATTTTCTCAATAGAGGTCAGGTCCTTCTTCTCTAAATACATGTTCAAATAAAGCAACTGATTGTATGGAGCAAAGATCAGGAGTTTTTCAGTTTTAGGAGATATCACTATATAGAAAAACTTTACGAAATTTATGCAAAAGAAAGGAAATGAGGCCAATTGAAATTTCTATATAAAAAGATAGTTGCATTTGTAGCTATCATCGCCGTGGTAGCCTTAGGCTTGTCTGTGATCAAACCTGTTAGCGCGGCTACTGTTTCACCAACTGTTACCAATTTAAAGGCTCAGGCAAGTGGACAAAAGGTTACCTTTTCATTTGACTGGGATTTAACTGGGAAGTCAGTTAAAGAAGGCGATACGTTTACCATTGATGCTCCAGAAGGTGTCAATATCACTGAAGTTGCAACCCAATCACTCCAAGCAAATGGAGCTGAAGTCGCAACCATTTCGATGACAAACAAAAAGATTACTTTTACTTTTAAAAAAGCAATCGAATCCATGAACCAAAACGTTAAGGGGGGCTTCTCATACAAAGCAGAATGGGACAATACTCCAGGAAATCCTGGCAACAAGACTGCCACTTCTAAGGTTGGTTCCGAATCCGTTGTCATCACACGTCCTGATGGTCCTGGAGTATTTGAATCTGTGTTGAACAAGTACAACCTTACTGGTGACTATGTAACTAAGCAATTCAAATTAGATGCATCTGAAAACTATGCATGGTTAAATGTTGGAGATGACTACTATCTGACAAAATGGTTCATCCGTATCAACGGAGATGGTAAGAAACAAGCCATCACAAACCCTGTTGTGTCAGATAAAATCCAAGCTCCTGCAGTCGATTACTCAAAAATCACTTTTGCTCCTGCTGCAAACCATGCTGCAAATGAATTCTTTGTAGGAACTTACTTGAAACCATCCTTCACTTTAAGAAAAGGTGGACAAGTGGTTGCTTCAGGTTGGGATTTCTGGAAACATGTGAAATTCGATGCAGATGGCAATGGGTTCACTGTAAACTTATCTGATGTTAGTGATGTATTCAAAACAGCATCTAGCGATGAATTGATCGTTGAATACCAAACATTGATTCCTAAGACAACTATCCGTGTTGATAACAACGCTACTTTGACTGCTGATGAAATCAAAACACCACAAACAGATCCTGCATTTTGGAACAATACAGAATTGAACTTCTGGGTAACTGGTGACAAGACTGTTACAGTTCAAAAAGAATGGGTTGGCGATAGCGAATCTGATCGTAAAGACATTACTGTTCAATTATTGGCCAATGGTCAAAAATTAGATGGAATGACTAAAACATTAACAAAAGATTCTGGTTGGTCTGCTGAATTTTCTAAATTACCAGGGATTAAAGATGGACAACCGATTGTTTATTCAGTAGAAGAAACGAATACACCTGATGGTTATACTTCAAAAGTTGAACCAATTAATGAGTCGAATGTTATTAAAGTTGTAAACACTTCAAACAAACCAAAAGTTACTGAAACTACTGCAAATCTTGTTGTTAAGAAAGCTTTCGAAGTAGCCGGTGATCAGGAACATACACAACTTCCGATTACAGAAGGTCAATTCGAATTTGTCTTGAAAGACGAAAACAACAAAGTAGTCGAAACTGCCAAGAACCAAGCAGACGGCACTGTCAACTTCAAGTCTCTAACCTTCAATAAGGAAGGTAGCTATACATACACTATCACTGAAAACAAGGGTACGGATGCTACTATCAACTATAGTACACAAAGCATCACGGCTACTGTCGATGTGAAAAAAGAAAACGACAAACTCGTCGCTACTGTCACTTACTCAGGTGGAGATGGTGAACAAAAAAATACGATCACCAATACTCAAAACAAACCAAAAGTTTCAAATGCTAAGGTGACCTTAAACCTTCAAAAAGCATTTGAAGGTGGTGAACTCAAGGGCGATGACTTTGAATTTGTTGCAAAAGATGCAAACGATAAAGTTGTTGGTACAGCTAAGAACCAAAAAAATGGTTCGATTACTTTTGATAACATCACTGTAGACAAAGCAGGGACATTCAAATATACCATCACTGAAACAAAAGGTACGGACAAAACCATTACCTACAGTGATAAAACTATCACGGCTACCGTTGTAGTGGTTGAAAAAGACAATGCCTTGGTTGTAGAACAAATCAGCTACTCTGATGGTCAAACTGGCACAGATACGTTCACCAACAAAAAAGAAGCTCCTAAAACAGAAAGTACAACAGCTACACTTCAAGTGAAAAAGCTCCTTAAAGAAGGTGAAGCAACCTTACCGTTGACAGACGATCAATTTGAATTTGTCTTGAAAGAAGGAAACAATACCCTTGAAACTGCCAAAAACAAGGCAGATGGTTCTGTAACCTTTAAGGAACTTTCTTATACTGCAGAAGGAACACACACCTACACCATCACCGAAAACAAAGGTACGGATGCTTCTATCAGCTATAGCACACAAACCATCACTGCTACAGTTGAGGTGAAGAAAGCAAACGATAAACTCGTCGCTACTGTGACTTACTCAGGTGGAGATACTGAGAAAGGTGATACGTTTACAAATACGAAAACACCTCCAACTCCTATTCCTCCAACAGTGAAACCAACGTCAGCTCAATTCAAGGCTAAAAAAGTATTGGCGATCAATGGTACGAGCGATCGTACATTGAAAGCAAATGAGTATACTTTCCTTCTCAAGGATCAAGCTGGTACGCTCGTTGATACCAAGACAAATGGTGAGAATGGTGATATTCTCTTCAATCCAGTAAGCTTTAATGAAGCTGGTACGTTCACCTACACAATTGTTGAACAAAAACCAGCTACACCAGAATCAGCGATCACTTATGATGAATCTGTTCATACTGTAACAGTGACTGTCACTAAGGATGCAAGTGGACAATTGAATGCGGATGTGCAATACGACGGTAAGAAAGATACTCCTACTTTTACCAACACGTATACACCTCCGACACCTCCAACTCCAAGTGAAAAACAAATTACCACAAGTAAGATTTTAGAAGGTCGTGACCTTCAAGGTGGTGAATTTAGCTTTAACCTCTTGGACGAAAATGGAACTGTTCTTCAGACAAAACAAAATGCTGCAGATGGTACAGTGACATTTGATGCGATCGCCTACACTGAAGCAATGATTGGTACTCATAAATATACCGTTAAAGAAGTCGTACCAGCTGATCAGGCAAACATCCAATATGATGAAGGTCAAGTGGATGTCACAGTTACCGTAACAAAAGATGAAGCATCAAATGCTATCCAAGCAGTCGTTGCTTATGGAGATAAGAAAACCTTTATCAACAAGGTGATCCCACCAACTCCACCAACAATTGATATCCCTGAATTAAAACTCTACACACTTAAAGTGCGGAAAGTGAATGAAAAGGGTGATTATCTTGCTGGTGCAGTATTTGGGCTCTTTGAAGCAGATGGGGTTACACCTGTTGCAAACCCATATGGACAAGGCCAAGCGCAAGCGATTTCTGGACAAGATGGACTTGCAAGCTTTGTTGGATTTGAAGCTAAAGAGTATGTCATCAAAGAGCTCTCTGCTCCTAGTGGTTATCAACTTTCAGATACAGCCATCAAGGTTTCTGCAAGTGACTTTGCTTCAGCTACAAACCTTGTCGTTGATAAAGGAAACGTGGTGAATAAACTTCTTCCACCTCCACCATCAACAGATATTCCAAATATACCAACACCAAGTAATAGCAAACCTAAAACTCCATCACCAAATGGAGATAAGCCTAAGCCTAGTGACAAACCTAAATCTAGTGAAACTCCTAAATCTAGTGACAAGCCTAAAGAAAGTAAACGATCCCTTCCTTCAACAGGAACGGAAGATCATTTAGGACTTCTTGTAACTGGTTTGACATTCGTCGCTACAGCTATTGCTTCTATGACACTTAAGAAGAAGGAAGACTTCTAAGCAACATGAAAGATCTAGTCAAACATGACTAGATCTTTTTCTTGTATTCGGTTACTCAATTCTGAATATTTTGATCTTCATAAAAAATAACTTTCCCATCTTTAACTTTGAATGAGTAACTGATGGAATCAGCATAACTACCTTTGGAATAGTAGAAATCATAGGCTCCATCCGGTAGTTTGCTAGCGTCTAATTTTTTGGCTGCTGCTTTTAAGTCTTTTTCCTTAACGGATACACCATCCTTTATATAAATGGTCATAGTGATTAATTCTTGATCGATTAAGGTTTGAAAAGGGATTTGATAGTAACCAGCAAAGTCCTTTTTCCCTTCTTTGAGATTTTGACTTGCGATACTATCTAGAATTTGCTCCTTCTCATCACGGTTGGAGTTAGATAAAAAACCAAAGAAATTAATAGGAAGACCTAGAGATTGCTTCTTTAATTGACTCTCAATTTCCTTCTCCTTCTTTTGGACAGATTGCTGCTTCAAGTACGCTTCCTTATACTCTGGAAAATGGTCGCTAGTTGTATCTGTCCAATCATTATGAAACACCGTATCCGTTTCTAATGTCACTGTTTGTCCATCATAGGTTTTCTCAGAGTAGGTATAAGACACATGATAAGTTGGGATTTCCAAAGCAGTCCAATCCAGTTTGTTTATGGCCACATCCCCATGCAGACCAACCTTAGCAAGCTCACTGCTGACAACTTCCTTCGCTTTTTTATAATCACTCGGTTTCATGATCTTACAACTGGAAAGAAACAGGCAACAAAGAATAAGTGGAATTCCTGCGAATAGTTTGAAATAGTTGGGCTTCATAGCCTGACCTCCTTGCTAAATCCGACCTAATCGATTAATTTTTTACATCATATGGAAACCTTTTTTTAATATCTTCTTTCATCTTTTTATTAGGAATTTTCTCTAAATCCATATATTTGAAGAATTCTTCATCATTTTGAACGACATGAACCTTCCCATCTTTAGTATACTCAGCTGGTATGGTCAGATCACCGAAGGACTGACCAAAATCTCTAGAGACCACGTAGTTCTGTACTTCATATAAGCGTCTCAGCAATGAGAACTCTGTAGTATCCTGACTTTGATTTAATTCCTTTTTAAAATATTGGAAAAATTCTTTTTTATTATTCGCAAGATGCTCTTGCCCATCTTTTGAAAATTCTGCTGGTATCTTATGATACCGTAGGACATCATACCATCCACCTGAACGCTGCTCTGGAACTTTATAAAGCAGTTCCAAAAATGAAATATCAAAGTTGAGATCTTCTGGTCCGAGAAAGTATAGGTAGGCATTCTCCCCTTTTGTATATTCTTCACCCCATTTTACAGTAGTTGGATTATTCCCTTTGCTTAAAATCGAATATACTTTCGGATAGAGTGTTTTCAATGGGATGTCCTTAGCCTCATCACTACGATCTGTAACTAACAAACGTGATTGTTGGAGCTGCAATCGTCCTCCTTCAAAATTGTATTCAAATGGATGCGACTCTTTATAACTTTCTAGACTTTCTTTTTGAACTTGTTTATAATCTTTGCCTGATGAGGTTTTCCAAGCGATCTTTCCACTTTTAACATTCATTAACCCTATACGAGATTGATACTCTGTTTGTACATAGATATTTCCAGGTTCTACAATATATTTGTCTTTCTTATCGACAAGAATATCAATCGGAATGTATGTTTCTCCATCATCTGTATCCAACAACATAGAAGAAACTTTAACAGATAAGGGGATATAATTCTTATCCATATCTCGTACTATCTTAAAAACATCATATGTTTTCTTCACTAAGCGCTTGTCCTTGGTATCATAGACATCAATGAGCCAGTACTCTCCCTTTTGTGCTTTATTTGTAGTTAGGTAAGGAACTTGATTACCACGAATATAATATTGAAAATAGAGACGTGGGTCAGATTTTAATTTGTAACTTTCTTGTGCAATGTACCGTTCACTATTTCCACCATTTATAAACCATTCTACTTTAACTTTTGAATTATACGAATATGCTTCCAGCGCCTCATCCACTTCCTCTTTATTATCCCATTGAATGGCTACTGCTTTCCCACCTGCAATAAATTGGGAGTCAACTATGTTTGGACGAGGTTTCCAAGTTACAAATTGTGATATATCACGCTTATGAATTTCATATTGGATAAACCATCCACCTGCTAGAGTAACAAGTAATACAAATATCCAAAACTTGATTGATTTAAAAATCTTCTTCATTCTCTCTTTTCTACTTCCTGTCCGCATTTTTTCCCTTATTTGTTCGTCAGTTTTCTTTAAAAGTTTTCCGATTTTTCCAACCACATATGAATAAATTTCTTTAATAATATATTGACAACTGAAGCTTCTTATAATTTCTTAAACTAACTAACTTTTACAATAAGCTGACTAAAGATTAGGATTCTCCTTTATTTTGGAATGACCCATTTTGCATCACCATAAACAACCGTAAATGGTCCATCCCCATCTGTTAAATAGTTAATTTTATATATACCAGATTCTCCTGCTTCAAGGACTGTTGGCTGTTTGTAATTTAAAGTGTTATTCAACATATAAGCAGATTTTGCATGTCCATCATAGAGATCTACATTTGTATAATCTGGAGTATTTTCAATACGGAGAGGTGTTGTATTCGATAGGGTGAATTCGACGATCAATCGATGTTGTTTTTTCCTTGTATCGATACGGTCTTGATCATCCTGAACATCCAAATTTGGATCGTCTGTTACACTATTCAGTGTAACTTCTAAGCCATTAGCAAATACAACTGGCTCTCCAATTGCATATTTTTTGACTGGATTTTGTGGGTTAAAATCTTTTAGTTTTTCACTTACCTTTCCTTCATCAGTGATGCTATCAGTAATGATGGGCCAAAAGATACTATTATCATTTCCACCTCCAGATTGATTAGCTTTCTGCATTTGTTGAGGAATTTGTAACAAGAGTGCCAAATTTTTAGTATCAATTTGGACTTTACCTTGGTTGGTCACCTCCATTTCGATCGTCATTTCCGTACTACCACTCATACTACCGGTTGAAAAACGCGCATTAAAATTTTCCTTAACTAAATGTTGTAAGATGCTAGAAAGCATTATATAAGAAAGATGGTCTCCTCGGTTGTCTTTTTCAGCATAGTTCTCGTGTAGTTCATCTAACCAAGCATACATGGTCTCATTTGGATTATTGGGATCAACACTCAATCTGTACCCTTTTCCTCTTGGTAATTGATTTGGACTATAGACTGGTGTTTGAATTTTTAGGACTACCTTATTCTCCCTAATTGCATATCCCTTTAATTCGTAACTCCTTTCAGTGGGGAGAGCATTGGTCATTAATTTTAAATACATAGGACCATAGATTTTGAGCGGATATTTTTCTCCTAGATACTCAAAATAAGTATTTGAATCAAAGGTCCTATTACTTTCTTCTATTTTAGGAACAATATAGTCCTTCCAGATCCGGTTATACATTTCTTCCTGACTCATTACTCCACTAGCCTTGACTACTGTGTCCATTTCATCTTGGTCAATGTAAATTGCTTCAACTACTTGCAAAGCTTTTTGAACTTTTCCCTCTTCATCGAGAGGAGCTTCATTTTGTTGCAGACTATATTTAGAAATCCCGTCACTCGGAGCTGATCTCATATATGAAGGATCATGATCAAATGTTCTGTATTTATTACCACTCTTAGCATCCCAATCAAATGATGCAGCTGGTCCAGTTTTATCAAAATGGATATTTGTTCGATCGATTTTCTTCTGTACTTCTTTATTCGAAGAACCTTGTTTTTCTACAGTTCCTTGTTTGCAGGCACTCAAACATACTGGTATAAGTACCGAACATAAGACAAGGACCCATTTTATTTTCTTCTTCATTTCATCTCCTCCTATTCTCTTCCTCATTTTACCATCAAACTCCCCTTTTGTCAGTCAAATAGATAAGAGGCTGGGACAAAAGTCCTAGCCTCTCAATTATTTTTGGATTGTAGAGCAAGACGCAGTGGTTGAGTGGGCTCTACTAGGCTGATTTCATCAGCTTTTACAGCCCTACTCTCAACTATGCGGAGGTGGGACGACGAAATCGAATTCTAA
>NZ_KV812784.1:371994-395322 GCF_001813505.1 Streptococcus sp. HMSC061E03 | reverse complement strand
CTAACGAATGACCGATTTCTGTCCCACTCTCATTTAAGTAGCATTATAAAAATAGATTTGTTAAGCCTTACTAGGTTACTCAAGAATACTCTTTTAGTTTTGTTCTTCTAGTTCATCCTTTTGATCTTCATAAAAAACAACTTTTCCATCTTTAACTTTGAAGGAGTAACCGATGGATTTTTCGCCACCACCTTTTGAATAGTAGAATCTATAGGCACCATTCGGTAGTTTGCTCGCATCTAGCTTTTTCGCAGCCTTCTTCAAGTCTTGATCCGTAGTGACAGATGCACTATCATCGACAAAAATAGTCATACGTACAAGCTCTTGATCTATCAAAGTTTGAAGAGGGATTTGATAGTATCCGGCAAAGTCTTTTTTCCCTTCTTTGAGATTTTGCTTAGCGATGCTATCCAGAATTGCTTCTTTTTCATCAGGATGAAAGTTACCTAAAAAGCTAAAGAAATTAATAGGAAGGCCGAGAGATTGCTTCTTTAATTGTTCCTCAATTTTATCTTCCAGTTCTTTAATCGATTTCTGCTCCAAGAAAGCTTCCTTATATTCTAGAAATATAAGACTATTAAGCGACCAGTCATCTTTAAAAGTAGTTTCATCTTCCAATCGTACCATTTGATCATCGTAGGTTTTTTCAGAGTATGTGTACCTTACATGATACTGTGGGTATTCTAGGGCAGTCCAGGATAACTGAGTGATGCTTACTTTCCCATGCAAACCAACTTGAGCAAGCTCACTGCTAACAACTTCTTTAGCCTTTTTATAATCGCTCGATGTCATGAATTTACAACTGGTTAGGAACATCGTTAAGAATAGGATGGGAACTAGGAGTAAAAAAGAATAAGGTTTGTTTTTCATAGATCTACCTCCAAAAACAGAAAATTTCCAAAAGTGAGCTAGGGAACGAGCAAGAACTATAGGATGAAGGGTTATCATAATTTGGAATGCTGATCAAGGTACTCAATAATCTAACTCTATTCTACCATTGTTTACAAAGAATGTCAGGAAAAACAAAAAAAGAGGCTGGGACAAAAGTCCTAGCCTCTCAATTATTTTTGGATTGTAGAGCAAGACGCAGTGGTTGAGTGGGCTCTAATACGCTGATTTCATCAGCTTATACAGCCCTACTCAACTGTGCGGAGGTGGGACGACTAAATCGAATTCTAACGAATTACCGATTTCTGTCCCACTCTCTTTATTTCATATAAATCATCCCTGTACAGGCTTGCTCTGACAATTCGACAAAGCCCAGGGACTGGTAAAAGGCTAGATTTTTCTCGCTACGTTCTGTGACGAGGAGCCGCTGATAGACATTTGGGAAGGTCGCTAAAGCCTCTTCTAAGAGTTTCCTTCCGATGCCTTGGCGCTGGTGATCTGGTCGTACCAAGAGGTCTTGCACCAACAGGACAGAGTGACCATCTCCTACCAAGCGAATGTAGGCTACGAGCTCTTTCTCATCATAGACGGCCAACTGCCAGAGACTGGCTTTGACAGCTTCTTCTAGCATAGCTGGCTTGTTAGTATAATTAGTCCAGCCGACTGAGCTGTAGAGTGCGAGTAGGTCTGTCATCGCTGGAATTTTTTTTTTATAATGTAACATCTTAACTCCTTTTTAACCTATAGTGCTGGAAGAAGGCGATATCCCGATAAGGGAACTCTTGGCAAACGGCCAGCTCCATTTTGAGCATAGACTCTCGCCAGCCTTCTTGTCCTTTAAAGCGATTGTCCTGCAAGGCATAAAAGACACGAATTCCTTGGTAGTCCTGAACTTCGAGGGCTAGGTCTTCTACTGCCACACTGAGATCATAGGCCTGAGCCAAGCCCATGGAGTGGGTTTCCAAGTCCTGACCTGCTAGGAGATCAAGCGCCTTCTGAGGATCATTTTCAAAAACGACGGTCTGCAGGACGCGGCCAACCTCATTGTGCTTGACGATAGAGAGCAGGCCTCCTGGTTTCAAGAGGCGGGTCAATTCCTTGAGAATCACCTTGCGATCCTCTACATACTCTAAGACATTGTGGCAGAGGATGACCTCAAAGCTGGCATCTTCAAAGCTCTCTATCTGGTCCAAACTCCCAACGAGTTGCTGGTAGGGATGGTCCTGGACCCGCAAGGCCACCATTTCTTCATTTGGTTCTACAGCAAGGACCTCATTGTCTTGTGCCAGGTGATTGGCTACAAGGCCGAAGCCACTGCCAAAATCAAGCACTCGCTTTCCCTTGATGTCCTTCAATTGTTCAAAAAGGATATCATAATAGATCTGTCCCCAGGGTTGCTGGAGGTTTTCTAAATAAGCTTGAATATTTGCAGCCATCGATCTCCTCCTATTTGAAATTGAACATCTTGCTGGCTAGCTTGTCCGAGATGCGTGGGAAAAGGGTATAGAGCTTGTGGGTCAAGTTCAAAAGCCAAGGCAAATTGAGCTCGCGTTTTGGTTTTCCAAAGTTTTTCACAATCTTCTTAGCCACAAAGTCTGGTTCCAAAATATAACGGTCTACAGCCTTGACATAGCTTCCATCTGGGTCTGCCTGGTCAAAGAAAGTGGTCCGAATGGGGCCTGGATTGACCGTCGTCACATGGACACCAAAGGGCATGAGTTCTAACCGCAGGGCATTGGAGAAGCCGATGGCCGCAAACTTAGTAGCCGAATAAAGGCTGGATTTGGCAGTTGCGACAAGACCCGCCATGCTGACGATGTTGACGATGTGCCCCTTGCCTGCTTCCTTCATGTGCGCACCCATCAAGCGTGAAAGCTGCATGAGGGCAAAGGTATTGACATCAAACATCTCCTGCACCTGCTGGTCAGAAATGCGATCAAAAGCCTCAAAAATCCCATAGCCTGCATTGTTGACCAAGATATCAATCTGTCCGTAGCGCTGATAGAGCTCTTCTACCAAGTCTTGGACAGCTGAGGAATCAGTGATATCGATCCCGATGCATTCAGCTTGAGGATGACTGGCATAGAGCTTTTCCAGTTTTTCTTGATTTCTGCCTAGGAGAATCAGCCGATCTTCAGGGAGGAGCTTGACCATTTCTTGGGCCAAACCTCCACTTGCTCCTGTTATGAGAATGGTTCGCATCTTAGATCTCCACTTCTTCCAAATCTTTGACGACATAAACATTTTCAAAAATGCTGGACGCATCCTTGCGCAATTGGCTGATGTCTTTTGATAAGAAGCGAGCACTGATGTGGTTGAGAAGAAGGCGCTTGGCCCCTGCTTCACGCGCTACTTCTGCCGCCTGCATATTGGTCGAGTGACCGTGTTTCTTAGCAATCTTCTCATCACCCTTGCCATAGGTGGACTCATGGACCAAGACATCCGCATTGACTCCAAGGCGGACGCTGGCATCAGTCTTTCTGGTATCTCCGAGGATCGTGATAATCTTACCAGGCCGAGGGGCTGAAATATAATCCGCAGCAATGATCTTAGTGCCATCCTCCAGGGTGACATCTTGTCCATTTTTGACCTGGCCAAAGAGCGGTCCAAATGGAACGCCCGCTGCCTTGAGCTTGTCCGCATCCAGTGTTCCTTCGAGGTCTTTTTGCATGATCCGATAACCCACGCAAAAAATGGTGTGGTCCAAAACTTCCGCATAAACCGTGAATTTATCGGTTTCTAAAATCTTACCCAGAGAATGTTCATCGAATTCATGAAAATGGATGCGGTAAGGCAGGCGAGAGCCTGATACGCGAAGACTAGTCATCACAAAGGATTTGATTCCTACTGGTCCATAGATATCCAGATCCGTCTGCTCTTCATTGGCCTGAAAGGCCCTACTAGAGAGGAAACCTGGCAAACCAAAAATATGGTCTCCGTGTAGGTGAGTGATAAAGATCTTGCTAACCTTTCGCGGACGAATGGTCGTTTCTAAAATTTGATTCTGTGTCGCTTCGCCACAATCAAAGAGCCAGACTTCATTGATCTCGTCCAGCAATTTGAGCGCTAGGCTCGATACATTACGGGCTTTTGAGGGTTGCCCAGCTCCCGTTCCTAAAAATTGAATGTCCATTGTCTACTTTCTATCTATATAAATCATGGCCGTCCGGTTCTCTGAACGGAAAGAAAGGTCGCCTGGGTAGTCTTGCACTAGCTCGAGGAGCTCTTCTTGGTTATATCCTGACAGTTTCAAGCGTCCATCTTCCAAGGTCATCAAGTCAGTCAAGGCAGAGAGGGCTTCTGTTTTAGTGACCCCTTCTGGGCCGGCCTCTTGCAGACAGATCTTGCCATCTTTTTCAAAGATCAAACAATGCGGAAAGATCTCTGCGACTTCAAATAAAATGGCAGGGGTGATAGCCTCTGCTGGATGTTCAGCAAAGACACAAGCTAGCTCTTCATTTACGTAGGCCAAGCCATAAGACTTCCCTGATAAGTTGAGGCGGATAAAAGGTTTCCGTTCATCAAAGCTTTGCTGAACTGTGAATAAGTCAAATGCCCGACTCAAGTCCAAGAAATAATCCATGGCCTCCTTGGGACTCTTCTTTTGGTAGAGCTCTGCGAAATAAGCG
The DNA here is from genome assembly GCF_001813505.1 of Streptococcus sp. HMSC061E03. NCBI lineage: Bacteria > Bacillati > Bacillota > Bacilli > Lactobacillales > Streptococcaceae > Streptococcus > Streptococcus sp. HMSC061E03. Next base: position 390,805 of record NZ_KV812784.1, on the reverse strand, counting down.
TTGATCACACTTGGCGGAGGCGTAATCACACGGAGACGCAATTCCTCAGGGATCGTGCTTAAAAGATTGGTCAGATAGACCCGATCGAGGCTGGTATAGCCTCCATATTTTATTGCTAAATCAACGTAATCCGTCATAAAATTCTTCCAACTTCCACTTATTTTTCTCTGCGATATAGCCTTGAATGACCTCGACATCCTCTTCAAATTCGCGCTGGTCAATGATCGCAACCATTTCTAAATCATGTGTCCGATAAGATTTTGAAAAAGGAACCCGAATGGTAAAGGGAACAAAGAGTTCTCTCAGTTTTTCTAGAAGCAAAGCCTGGAGATCTTCACGGGCTGTCTCAGAGCGCGCTGAAATCAAGCTAAAAGGTGTCTGGGTTGGTGTAAAGTCTGCTACTTTATCTGCTTTGTTGTAAAGCGTCAAGCGAGGGATCTCCAGCATATCCAGGTCCTTTATGATCGAAAGTACCGTCTTTTCATGCTCTTCATGATTGGGATCAGACGCATCGATGACATGGACCAGGAGGTCCACATTCTTACTTTCTTCCAAGGTCGACTTAAAGCTCGATACTAGTTCTGTTGGTAGATCTTGGATAAAGCCAACCGTATCGGTCAGCGTCACTTGCAGATTGCCTGTTAAATGGATGCTCTTGGTTGTTGCGTCCAAGGTCGCAAAGAGTTCGTCGGCTTCATACTGGCTCTTACTGGTCAGCTGATTCATAATGGTCGACTTTCCTGCATTGGTATAGCCGATCAAACCAATCTTGAAAACAGGTGATTCCAAACGTTTTTCACGAAGGGTTTCCCGGTTCTTTTCAACTGCCTTGAGCTGGCGCTCGATATCGGTGATTTGATTGCGAACGCTCCGGCGGTTCAACTCCAACTGACTTTCCCCTGGTCCACGAGAACCAATTCCCCCAGCTTGACGGCTGAGCATGATCCCTTGACCGACAAGACGTGGCAAGAGGTATTTGAGCTGGGCCAAGTGTACCTGCAACTTCCCTTCATGACTCCTAGCCCGCATGGCAAAGATATCTAAAATCAACTGCATCCGGTCAATGACCTTGACCCCTAGGATTTCTTCTAAGTTGACATTTTGACGGGGGGTCAGGCGGTTATTGACCACTACCGTCGTAATCTCATCTGCTTCGACCATTTGAGCGATTTCTTCGAGTTTTCCTGAGCCGACAAAGGTCTTGGTGTCGTATTTCTCCCGCTTTTGTGTATAGGAGCCCCGGACATCTCCACCGGCTGTTTTAGCCAGGCTCGCCAACTCCTCCATCGACATATCAAAATTGTCCATGCCTTGAAGTTCCACACCGACCAAAAGGATGCGTTCTTGTTTTTTTTCTGTTTCAATCATGCTGTAAAAACTCCTTTACATCTGCAAGAACCTGCTCCTTGAAGTGGGGGGCAGAAATGGCGTAAAATTTTACTTCCATCCGATTTCGAAACCAGGTCAGCTGCCGTTTGGCAAAACGACGCGTATTGCGCTTGAGGATCTCACTGGCTTCCTCAAGGCTCTGTTCTCCCTTAAAGTAAGGAAAGAGTTCCTTGTAACCAATGCCTTTAGCTGCCTGAACTTCCGGATGGTCATCATAAAGCCACCGAGCTTCATCCAGCAAGCCCTCCTCTAGCATGCGATCTACTCGGCGATTGATGCGATCATAGATCAAGGACCGTTCATCATCTAGACAGATGAGATAGGGTTCATAATCGGTCTCTTCGTTTGCGAGGTCCTGCCCAAAATGCGCAATTTCAAGAGCCCGCATGGCCCGACGTCGATTGAGTTGAGGAATCACAAGTCCTTGCTCCGCCACTCTTTGGTACAAGTCTTCGTCCGACAGCAAGTCCAATTGAGCGCGATAGGCCAGAATCTCTTCATGAGGAACTTCACCACCTAGATGATAACCTTCGAGCAGACTTTGGATGTAAAGACCCGTCCCACCTGCAATGATAGGAAGCTTGCCTCGAGCTGTGATATCCTCAATCGCAGCCTTAGCTTCTCTTACAAAATCAAAAGCCGAGTAAGACTCGGTCACCTCCCGGACATCGATCAAATGATGGGGAGCTGCAGCTTGCTCTTCTGGTGTCGCCTTGGCTGTTCCAATATCCAGCTTGCGATAGACTTGTTGACTATCGCCACTGATAATTTCACCATTGAGAGCTTGTGCCAAATCGATCGCAAGAGCTGTTTTTCCAACAGCAGTCGGTCCCACAATCACAATTATCTTGGTTTTCATCGTTTTTCCTTGCAAAATTCACGTTTTTTCGTTACCATATATTATAACATAAATATTTAAAGTTCAGAAAAGGAGAAATTCTCATGGCTAAAGGATTTGGTAAAGGTTTTGTTACTGGTGTTGCTGGTACAGTTGCTGCTGTCGCAGGTGCAGTTTACACATTCAAGAAAAAAGTAATCGAGCCAGAAGAACAAAAAGCAGCTTTCATCGAAGAAAACCGCAAAAAAGCAGCACGTCGTCGTGTCTCACACTAATCCAACAAAAAGCTCCGGGAAACCGGAGCTTTTTTTGCTGAAGAAAAAGTCCATTTTGGAAAATTTTCTTTTACTGGTAGGTTTTGTCAAGATAAGCTAACATAAATGATGCTTAAAAACTTAGAATAATATATACTTTTAGGCTCATTCAAAGATATACTGAAACTTTCCGCCGTGAGAAAAGTGCTAGAAGAACGATGGTTTCTAGCACTCGGGAGTTTTAAGAGTAAAACAGTTCGGGGAACTGTTTTATCCTGTGCTAAGAATTTCAAGAGCGAAGGGGCTCAAAAATAATTGAACACGGGCTGCGGATTGTGTCAAAAAGATAAGTCCTCCTAGAATCGAAAGATTCTGCGTCAAACTTCCTATTTTGACTTTATCCGCAGACGCCCTTTGTATCTTGATTTAGTCATGGAACTTCTTCGAAGTTCGCTGACGTCCGTACTCACCTAAGGAAAGTTTCTATGATGACGTTTGTCTTCAATCTAAAAGCTCCGGTTTCCCGGAGCTTTTAGATTGAAATTTCACCGTTCTTTGATCATTTTCGTTGCGATCTCCAAGAGCTCAACTCCCATCTGAAAATGCTCGTCTAACAAATCATAGACGGCATCTTCAGACAAGACACCACAAGGAAGATCTGCTGGAAAGTCAGCCTGATTGGACAGGTCCAAGTCGTCAAAATAGGCCTGACTACTATAATAATCGCGCAGTTGGATATAGCTCTCTTGATGCTCTTTTAGTCGATCCACTGCTTTTTTTGTATCTTCCAAAGTCTTAGCATAGTCATTCAAATAACCTTCCATCCTTTGGATGCGTTCAATTTTTTCCTTTGCAATTGTCATGTGTTACTCCACTTTCACCACTTCTAGATGAGGGCCACCTAAAAGTACCAGATATTTTTCAACGTGCTCTTGGCCATAGGAACGGCGAAGAGCCTCTGCATAGAGATCGAGCTGATCTCGGTAGCGTTCGACCAATTGGCTAGGGAACTTGTAGTGATCTGTCTTGTAGTCAAAGAGCAGGATCCGATCTTCTAGAACGATATACCCATCCAAGATCCCCCGCACGACAAAGTCCTCTCCACTAGCTGGATCTTTCTTCAGCATGGCAAAGGGGGCTTCACGATGAACCCGAGGGGCTTCTCTTTGAAGTAAGGTCCCCAAAGGCGTCTCATAGAAAGCCAGGATGGCCTCTAGCTTGATGCGGGCTTTGACCGCTGGCTCTGCTTGAACTTGCTCCAAGGCTTGATGCAGCGTATCCAGCGTGATTTCTTCTCCAAGAGGCACGCGCTGCATGAGTTCATGGACAGCACTACCGACCTGGGCTCCTGTCACGGCTTTTTCTTGACCAAAAGTTGGCAGCTCAAAGTCAGGCGCAACTAGCTTTGCATCCATGATCTGGACGCCATTGGCATCCATCACCGGCTCGTAGAATTTCTTGATCTGACTAGGTGTACGGACACTTGGTAAATGAATAGCCGGAGCATAGAGCTGATTGAGCCGATCAACATTTTCCAAGATATCCAAGGCCCGACGAATATCCTCTGACTGACGGATATCCTTGAGCTGATCGAAGCGGGAATCCTTCTCCTTCTCTAGTGGCTCAAGCTGGTCTGGTGTCAGGTCTTCGTCTGTCACAAAACGTGTGTCATAGGCCAGGGTATTCTTGGTAAACACATCTTGAATGGCAAAGAGCCAGTCCTGATAAGAGGTCCATTCTTTTCGTTTTTCCGGATCCAATTTGCCATTGCGACTGGTCCCCCAATCAGTATCATGTAGTTTGTCCTCCCGGCCTTTTCCGACAAGATAGAGCTTGAGCTCAGCCCGTGTCATGGCGACATACAGAAGACGCATCTGCTCAGAAATCGTGGCCAATTTTGTTTCTTCCGCATTGCGTTGGTAGCAAGGTGTTTCGATCTGCAGGCGGATGCTTTCAGGGGCGGCTGGATTTTCTGTCTCAACTGGCAGGTTGGCAATGTATTTAAAGCCAATCCCTTTTTGGCGACTGAGGATAATCGGTCCCGATTGATCCTTGCGGTTAAAAGCCTTGTCCATATTGAGAATAAAGACATACTTGAATTCCAGCCCCTTACTCTTATGGACGGTCATGAGCTGGACGGCATCTTTTGGTGCCACCAGAGGGACGCTGGCCAAATCGTGTTCATTTTCGATCACCTTGTCGATCATGGCAATGAAGCGCGACAAGCCCTTAAAGCTGGCCTTCTCGTAATCATTGGCCCGAAGCGTCAAGGCATAGAGGTTGGCCTGACGCTGGGCACCATTTGGAAGGGCGCCGACATAGTCATAGTAATAACGATCCTCATAGATTTTCCAAAGCAAATCATAGAGTGAAGAGGTCTTGGCAGCAGCCCGCCAAGCAGATAAAACCTGGAGGAAATTCTCGATTTTAGCTGAGAGTTTGGCATCAATCAGATTGGCATGCTCTGCAGTCTTTTCAAGGGCTAACTGGACCTTGTGGTAGAAGGCCAGTTGCTTTTGCTCTGGAAGGGTCTGTAAGGAAATCCGTGCCAATTCATCTTCATCAAAGTCAAACATAGGGGATTTCATGAGAGCAACCAAGGGATAATCATGCAAGGGATTGTTAATGGTCCGCAAGGTATCCAACATGACCATCACTTCCAGTAACTCAAGATAATGCGCCTGTCCGCTATCTGCCACAATCGGAATATGGTACTGGTCAAAGGCTTCCAGTATCGCATCATTTCGCGTTCGAGTCGCCGTTAAGAGCGTGATCTCTTTAAAGGGCACTTTTTCCACCCGATGGAGACGTAAAATTTCTTTGATGACTAGGAGAATTTCTCCCTTGGAAATCGTCTCGACTCCAAGAGTAGCTTCCTCGTCATTGGCCTTTTCTTCCTGGTCTTGGGAGCCATCATAGAGCAAAAATTCTGCCCGATGTTGTGGCAAGGCCATCCGCTGCTTGTTGCTTCCTGCAACTAGATAGTGGGTTTGATTGTAGTCAATCTCACCTACTTCTTCGTCCATCAAATGGCGAAAGACATCATTGGTTGCGTCCAATACCTCCACATGACTCCGGAAATTTTCCTTGAGGAGGATCAACCGCCCTTTCGCCCCTTCTTCTTGGTAGGCTTTAAATTTACCATTAAAAATCTGTGGATCTGCCTGACGGAAGCGGTAAATGGATTGCTTGATATCCCCCACCATGAAGCGATTGTGGCCATTTGACAGCAAATCCAACATCCGCTCTTGGGTGTGGTTGGTATCCTGGTACTCATCGACCATGATCTCATGATAACGCTCTTGAAAGGCTTGTCTCACCTCTGGGAATTGCTCTAAAATTTGAATGGCAAAATGACTGATATCCCCAAATTCATAAGCTTTTTCTTGGATTTTTCGCTCCAGATAAGCGCGAGCAAAGTCTCTGATAAAGTCCCTTAGCAAGTAGAGCATGGGGCCTTCTTCTTGGTGGTAGGCTTGTTGAAATTCCAGCTGATAGAGCTGATTTTCCAAGTCTCTGAGGCGGTTGATATGTATGGTTTTATCCTGGTTATAAGCCGTGACTAACTCTTTCAACTCTTCTTTTCGGGCTCTGTTGGTCAAGGCTCCCCCATTTGAAGCCCGACTAATCGCCACGACCGCCTTTAGGACAGAGGTCAATTGCTCTTTATTGGTGCGACCTGTCAGGCTTCCAATCTGATCGAGCACCTCTTCTACAGCTTCCAAATATTTAGCCTTACCAAATGCTTGGCCTTCATTGGACAAATGAAAGGCAAAAAAGCTTTCTGCCTCATAAAGGGCCTGCTGGATGCTCTCCATCAGATCGCCTTCAACCTGGTCAAAATCAGTCTCCTCATAGCCTTTTAGGAAATGCTCCTCCAGCCATTTCTCCGGATCACTGGTCGACTGAAGAAAGTCATAGATCTGGTAGACCTGTTCTTTAAACAAGGTCAAATTTTTGCGCTGGCCGGTGAAATTCTTGACCATCTGCACAAAGGCTTCTTGGTTTTCTCCCTGGTAATAGCGATCAAAAACAGCTTGAAAAACTTCATTTTGTAAGAGGCGTTGCTCACTGGCGTTTTGTAAAATGCGAAACTGAGGCGCCAACCCAAGCAAATAGCCATAGCGCGTTAGGACCTTTTGGGTAAAGGAGTCCATGGTTCCAATATCGCTGGTGGCGACATCTGCGATTTGACGGGCCAAGTGTTGCTTGAGCTCTGAGTCATCACTTGCTTGCAAGGCTTTTCCAAGTTCACTTTCCAAACGCTCCTTGAGCTCTCCAGCTGCCTTGACCGTAAAGGTCGAGATAAAGAGCTCCTTAATCGAAATGCCACGCTGGATCTGATCCAGTATCCGCTGCACCATGACAAAGGTCTTTCCTGATCCAGCAGAGGCTGACACCAGGATATTGGTCCCCGAACTATAGATGGCGTCGATCTGTTCTGGCGTCCGCTTTTGCTCTTTGGTAGAAGCTGCCTCTTGGGCCTGAAGGGCCTTGATTTCTTCTTTTGTCAAAAATGCTTGTTTGATCATTTGTTCAAGACCTCCTTCATCTTCTCGATCCACGCGGCTTTCACCTTTTCACCGCGTATTCCTTTTTGATCTAGTTTGGTCAAGAACCGTGCCTGACCTAGGTGACGATCCGCTTCAAAGCCTGTGATGGATTTAAACTGCTCCACGAATGGTGCGATATTGCGCCCATTTTCACTATAGGGATTGATGGCAAATTGCCCCTTGAGGATCCCTTCTGCTGCTGTTTTATAAAGATAAGCGTTGTACAAGAGGAGCAAGTCCAGTTCTTCCTTACTCAGCATCATAGCCTTGTTTTTATCATAGGCCTCGCCCAGATAAGGCGCCTGATCTGCTATAAAGAGCCCCTTGTACTGTTGACTTTTCATGGTTTGGTTGATGGCATCCTCTACTGTCTTGGTCTTTTTCAGATCCACTACAGGATCTCCCATTTCCAAATACATAGCTCCGAAAATCCCCTGCTCCTCTTGGTATTCCTTCAAATCCTGAATGGCAGAAAGATAGGTCGGCAATTGAGAATTCAGTCCATTAAAGAACTTGTCATAGTGGAACTGCGTCAGACTGGACTTGTAGTCCACGACTCCGAGGGCTCCCCGATCCCTCAATTGATCAATACGGTCCACCTTGCCTCGTAGCTGCAGGAGACGGCCATCGGACAATGGATACGAGGTGTGGGTGCTTCCCCCAAAGAGGGTCTCCTCACCGATGGTCTCGATCCCATTTTGCTGGGCGAGGACACGCCCCGTTGTTTTCGCGGTATCAAGAAGCAAGTTGCGAATAAACTCGGTCTCTCCATTTTCTCCATACAATTGCTGGAACTCTGCTTCTTGGCTGGTCTCTCGAATCGCCTCGTTTAACCGGCGATCAAAGGCTTGATCGGAGCTATCTTTTAAGACTTTTTCAAAGATCCGATGCAAGAAATTCCCATGACTGCGGGCGTCTGGCCGGATGGTTTCATCCTCTTGTAGCCCCAAAACATAGCGCAGATAAAAGGCATACTGGTGCTTGTAGTATTCATTCAAGGCAGAAGCGGATAAGGTCAAGGCTTTGCCCTCAGGATAGAGCGCTTGAAGCGTATCCGACTGAAGCTGACGGCTCTTTAATTCCGTTGAAATTTGAGGAATCTGGATGCCTTCAGCGGCTAATTTCTTGCGCAAGACCCGTACCGCCACACCCCAAAAGCTGGCTTCTTCAGGAGACAACTCACTCGTGATCTCCTCTTGATGGAGTTCGATCACACGCGCTAATAGGGCCCGGTAGGTCCCAATATCATCACTCGAAGCTTGGGCTTGTTTGGTCGTCCATTCGATGGCAATAGGCTCCTTGGCCAATTCTACAAGATAAGGAGAGACACTATCTTCCATTTCATTGACCAAGCTAGGGGCCGATAGGACCAGTTGGTTGGTCGCCGCATTGAGGAGCGAAACTGCCACAAAGCGATTTTTCTTGAGATTTTCGCTGGTCACCACCTGGAGCTCTGCTCCTTCTTGGGTGGCCTCATTGAGCTGCTGGCGCTCTTCTTCACTGAGCAGAGAGGTGTTCTGAGCAATCTTTGGAAAACGCTCCTGGGTCAGCCCGATCGCGTAGACATAAGGCGCTGTCAAGGGTTCAATCAAGTCATAGGACTGAACCGTCACCACATCGACCGTAGCAGGAACTGTCCGGTATTGAGACAATTGCATCCCCGATAAGAGGAGGGCCAAAAAGTCATCCACTGTCAGCTCTTGGTCCTCAAAGACCAGGTTCAACTCCTCTAAGACATGGAGAAAGGCCTTCCAGACCTGGTCATAGCGCTCCTGCTCCTCCAATACTAGATCCTTGATCAAAGCTTGGAGATTCTGAGAAAGTTGGGCCTCTTGCAGAAACTCTGCAAAAGAGTTTAAGAGATGGGTCACCTTTTGTTTGCGCTGTGAAAAGAAAGGGGCTAGAGGTTCTACGACGCGTTCCCGGAGAGCATTGAGCTCCTCTAGATTGAACTTACCTTGACGATTGCTAGTAAAAGGCTTGTGAAATTTTGTAGCACCCTTTACTTCCGCAAAGCGAAGGTACTGCTCAAAAGCATCGACTTCTTCTTGCGTCAGATCACTATACAGACTCGTTTTCAATAGATTGATGACATCTTCTGTCTGGTAATTGAACTGCTTGATCCGCCCTAGCGATTCAATGACCTGAATCAAGGGATGGTGGACCATGGCTTCACTTCGTCCCAAGTAAAAGGGGATCTGATACTGGTCAAAAATGGTCTTGAGCTGCAATTGATAAGCTTCTACATCGCCTAACAAGACCCGAATATCTCGATAGCGGGCCCCATCATGAAGACGCTGTCGGATGGATTTAGCGACATATTCCAACTCTTCTTTTTGCGTGTTGGTTTGCCAGAGTTGGACCGCTGTTCGATCTTGGTCCTCCAGCTCATTTTCCACTTGTGAAAAATCGTAGCGCGCTTCTAGCATGCGGGTAATGCGACTAAAAGAGTCTTCGATAGCTTGCCCACAATACTGTGGCTGTACCTCAAAAGTCTTTGCCAGCTGAAGGAGAAAGTCAACACTGGCCTGGTAAAGATTTCCCTCTCTAAAGCTTGCCTGATAGGCTTTTTTACTGGCATAGACCCCGATGACAATCTCCACCCCTTTTCGGTGAAGGAGACTAATCAAAGCCTCTTCTTCTGCAGAAAAACGCGTGAAGCCATCGACGACGATCGCCACATCCTTTAATTGCTCTTCCAGCTGCCCTTCTTCGACCTGATTGAGGAAAAAGGCAATCTTGGACTGGGATTCATACCGGTGCTTGACCAGCATCTCAGAGACCGCTTCAAAAATCGCCAAGAGGTCCTCTCTTTTTTCAGCTTCCTCGAGCAACTCCAAATCGATAAAATCCATCTGGGCTGTCTGCAATTCATGATAGAGCTGGACCAGTTGCTGGATAAACTGAGGATCCTTGCGCAGGGCCCCGTAAACTTTGAGATCCTGCTCCTTCATGTGGGAAAGAGCTTTAAAAAATAACATGCCGAGACCGATGTCATCCAAGGGTTGCTCCTCAAAAACCTGATTCAGGATGAAATAACGAGCCATTTGGGCAAAGCGCGTGACGGTAATGGCAAAAGAAGCCTGACCTTCTAAATAGGACAAGACCTTGGCTTCTTTTTCAAAGGAAAGAGAGTTGGGCGCAATGTAAAACACACGCTTGCCCTGTTCTACTAACCCTACGGCTTCTTGTGTCAGGACCTGGGTCAAGGGGGTCCGAACATCCGTATAGAGTAATTTCATCCGATCCGTTCTCCTTTTGACATTTTCTTGAGAGCTTGTTATCTTCTTATTATATCATTTTCACAGGAGGGACTAAAGCAAGAAGTCATGCTCCTCTTGGCCCAATTTTAGAAGATTTGTGCTACAATAAAAGTTGAAGAGACAGAAAGGATACCACCTATGACTAGCATTTATGATTTTTCTATAGAAAACCAGAATGGGGAGGAGATTCCCCTTTCTCACTACCAAGGTAAGGTCCTCATCGTGGTCAATACAGCAACAGGCTGTGGCTTGACCCCGCAATACCAAGGACTGCAAGATCTCTACCTGCGCTACCAAGAAAAAGGGCTTGAAATCCTAGACATTCCCTGTAACCAATTCATGGGGCAGGCGCCAGGAACTGCAGAAGAAATCAATAGCTTCTGTAGCCTCAACTACCAGACCACCTTCCCACGATTCGCCAAAGCCAAGGTCAATGGCAAAGAAGCCCTTCCTCTTTATGACTGGCTCAAAAACCAAGCAGCCGGGCCACTGGGCAAACGCATCGAATGGAACTTCGCAAAATTTGTCATCGACCGACAAGGCCATGTCGCCCAACGCTTCTCCTCCAAAACAGAACCAGCTGCCATGGAAGACTTGATCCAAGAATTACTTGAGAAATAAGCAAAAAAAGCCTGAAAGTGTAGTCAGGATTTTTGATGAATGGCTATTTATTTTCGAGACTTTCCGCTGTGAGAAAAGTGCCTGAAACAATAACGTTTCAGGCACTCAGGAGTTTTGAGAGTAAAACAGTTTGGGAAACTGTTTTAGCCTGAGCCCAGAAATTAAAGAGCGAAGGGGCTCAATAATTAGTCATGGAACTTCCTGGATTGCTGAAATCATCCACTGGATAATTTCACCTAACGTCCGTACTCACCTAAGGAAAGTTTCTAAGAAGTCATTATCCATAAACCAAAAAAGCCTGAGCTAACGCTCAAGCTTTTTCTATTATTAATCAATTTCAAGTCCACCGGTGTACAAGCGGTAATAGGTGCCACGTTCTGCCATCAAGGAAGCATGGTTGCCTCGTTCGATGATGCGTCCGTGGTCCATCACCATGATGACATCGGAATTGACGATAGTCGATAGACGGTGGGCGATAACAAAGACAGTCCGACCTTCCATCAAGCGGTCCATCCCTTCTTGCACCATCTTCTCTGTCCGTGAGTCGATCGAAGACGTCGCTTCGTCCAGAATCAAGACTGGCGCATTGGCAAGGGCTGCACGGGCAATGGCGATCAATTGTCGTTGACCGTTTGATAGACCAGCCCCATCATCCGTCAAGACCGTTTCATAGCCCTGATCCAAGTGCTTAACAAAGGAATCCACATTGGCAATCCGAGCTGCTTCAAGGATTTCTTCCCGTGTTGCATCAGCACGGCCATATGCGATGTTTTCCGCAATCGTACCAGTGAATAAGTGGGTATCTTGAAGAACGATTCCGAGGGAACGACGCAGAGAATCTTTCTCAATCAATTTAATATCGATCCCATCATAAGTGATCATTCCGGATTGGATATCATAGAATCGGTTGATCAAGTTGGTAATGGTTGTCTTTCCCGCACCAGTCGCTCCGACAAAGGCCACTTTTTGACCCTTATCCGCGTACAAATTGATGCCATGAAGAATTTGTTTCTTCCCATCATAAGAGAAGTCAACATTATCAAAGACCACATTTCCGACCATCTTGACAAGCTGGTAATCCCCATTTGGACGTGGGTGTTTCCAAGCCCATTTGTTGGTTTTCTGATCGGTTTCGACCATTTCTCCATCGACCAGTTCATAATTGACCAGCGTCACTTTTCCTTGGTCGACTTCTTCTTCTTCGTCCAAAAGATCAAAGACACGATCTCCACCAGCCAAGGCCATGAGGACAAAGTTTAATTGTTGAGAGACCTGAGCAATGGGACCTGTGAAGGAACGGTTCAATTGCAAGAAGGCCATGAGTCCACCAATGGTTAAACCACCGACGCCGTTTAGCGCAAAGAGTCCACCGATCAAGGCTGTCAGAACAAAGGAAACATTTCCCAAGTTCCCAAGAATCGGCATGAGGACATTGGCATAGCGGTTGGCTTGGTAAGAGGATTCAAAGAGTTGATCATTGATCCGATCAAAATCCTCAATGCTTTCTCTTTCATGCACAAAGGCCTTAACCACTTTTTGACCAGACATCATTTCTTCAATAAAGCCGTTCTCAATCCCCAAGTTCTTTTGTTGGGCCCCGAAGTAACGACCTGACTTGCCAGAGACATCCTTGATGATAAAGACCATGACGATAACCATGACAAGAACAATCAAGAACAAGAGCGGGCTAACCGTCAGCATGGTAATCGTTACCCCAAGGATGGTAATCGCTGAGGATAAGAGTTGAGGAATGGATTGTTCAATCGCTTGACGAAGAGCATCAATATCATTGGTATAGATAGACATGATGTCCCCGTGTTGGTGGGTATCAAAGTAACGAACTGGCAGTTTTTGCATGCGGGCAAACAACTGATTTCGAAGACTTCTAAGCGAGTCTTGTGAAACAGTCGCCATAATCAAGGTAAAGCCATAGTTGGCAAGTACCCCGATCAAACAGATCAAACCAACCCGTGTCAAGAAGGACAAGAGCGGTCCAAAATCATGACTGTTTGACTTTAGCATAGGCTCCACATAGACATCGACCAAGGACTGAATCGAAGCTGTTACATTGACCGTCGCAAGAGACGATAGAATGATTAAGATAAAGGAAACAATCAAGGATACCTTGTAGTTTTTCCAAAGGAAGTCGAGCAGGCGAAGGATAGAGCCTAGATTTGCTTTTTTCTTAGTTTTCATCTGCTTCTCCTTTCCCTTGTGTTTGCATTTCATATACTTCTTGGTAGATGGCATTGGTCGCAAGCAATTCCTCGTGACGACCGATCGCATCGATTTGGCCATCATTCATCACAATAATACGATCTGCATCTTGAATAGAGGAAATCCGTTGACCAATGATGATTTTGGTCGTCTCTTTCAAGCTGGTTGCCAATCCTTGACGAATCAAACTATCTGTCTTGGTATCGACCGCTGAAGTCGAATCATCCAAGATCAAGATCTTCGGATTCATAAGAAGGGCACGCGCGATACAGAGACGCTGGCGTTGACCACCAGAAACGTTGGATCCCCCACGCTCAATCATGGTGTCATAGCCCTCTTTGAAATCTTGAATAAATTCATCGGCTTGGGCAATCTTACAAGCCGCGATGATCTCTTCATCCGTCGCATCCTTATTTCCCCAGCGCATATTTTCTTTAATCGTACCAGAGAAAAGAACATTGGTCTGAAGAACCATGGCCACTTGCTTACGAAGGGAATCAAGATCGTATTCTTTGACATCGTGGCCTGCTACTGTCACCCGACCAGACTCAACATCATAGAGACGAGGAATCAACTGCACCAAGCTTGATTTCCCTGATCCTGTTCCTCCCAAGATACCAATTACTTCCCCTGAACGAATGGAAAGATTAATCCCTTGTAAGACATGGGTCTTGTCGCCATTTTCATCGGTATAGGCAAAGGTCACATCCTCAAAGTTGATGGATCCATCAGCGACTTCTTTGATCCCATTTTCTGGAGAGTCAATCGTCGTTTTGGTCGTTAAGACTTCATTGATCCGCTCAACAGATGCCATAGAAATCGACAACATGACAAAGATCATCATGAACATCATGAGCGACATGAGAATGGTCATGGTGTAGCTAAACATAGAAGTCAAATTCCCAGTAGAAAGTTGGCCACCGACGATCAGATGAGCTCCAATCCATGAGATCAAAAGGAAAGAAGCATACATGGAAAGCATCATAGCTGGGCTACTCAAGACAACGACACGGATAGCCTTCATAAACATGTTGTAAATCAAACGCGAAGCCTTCTTGAATTTAACCGTTTCATCTGCTTCCTTAACGTAAGACTTCACTACCCGCATATTGGTGATATTTTCTTGAATGCTGTTGTTGAGATTATCATAAGCTTCAAATACTTCTGTGAAGAGTGGATAAACAATCTTCATGATGATGCTTAAGACAGCTGCCAAAAAGATGGTCACATAGACAAAGATCATGGCCATTTCTGGATTGATCAAGAAACAAGCCACAATGGCAAAGATCAAATTGAGCGGTGCCCGTACACAGATCCGGATCACCATTTGATAGGCATTTTGCACATTGGTCACGTCCGTCATCATCCGAGTGACTAACCCACCTGATGAGAACTGATCAATATTCTCAAATGAGAAGGTTTGAACCTTTTTGAAAATGGCCCGACGAAGGTTTTTAGCAAAACCAGCCGATGCATAGGCGCCATAACGGGCAGACTGCATCCCACAAAAGAGGGAGCAAAAGGCACAGACCAGCATGAGCCCACCGTAAAACAAAATATTGTTCATGTTTCTTTGTTGAACACCTTGGTCCAAAAGACTCGCCATGACAAAGGGAATCGAAATCTCAAACATGACTTCAAAGACCATGAACAAGGAAGCTAAAATCGAGGGCTTCTTGAATTCTTTGATCTCGGAAATTAAGGATCGAATCATTATTACCTCCAATGTTATTCATACTTTTTCCTGCGGTAGAAGCAAAGCTTCTTTCCATCGAAAATAGGTCAAAACACACAAAATTCCCTGAGGGAAAGACCCTAGGGATTACGCATTTTTTATAGTCTTCATTGTAACCTAAATTGCAAAAAAATGCAAGATTTTTAGACAGCATCCGTTTTTCTGTTTATCCAGTACAAAAGAGGCTGGGACAAAAGTCCTAGCCTCTCAATTATTTTTGGATTGTAGAGCAAGACGCAGTGGTTGAGTGGGCTCTAATACGCTGATTTCATCAGCTTATACAGCCCTACTCAACTGTGCGGAGGTGGGACGACGAAATCGAATTCTAACGAATTACCGATTTCTGTCCCACTCTCTTTTCTATTTATTCAGCTAAAAGCACTTCTTTGATGGTTTGCTTTTGGAGTTTTCTGTTGGATAGATAAAAGAGGCTTTCATAAACTACCGCAAAGCCAAGCAAGGTCCAGAAGCAAACATTCCCATCAAAGTGATGCTCAATCTTTTCAGGAACTGTGTCTTTGATTACACCAATCAAGATTTCCATGATACCGTACTGATAAGCCGTTCCAAGAACAAAACCTAAATAAGCCCAAAAACGATAGGGAGCGAGAATATGACTTTGGCATTCACGATCGGTGTAGCCAAATGCCTTCATAAGAGCCAAGGTTTCGCGACTTTCTGAGACCACAATCCCCAATGACAAAAAGAGAATCGAGAAAGAAAGGATCAAGCCAATCATAATCATCATGGTTTGGATGATGTCATCTGTGTAATCCCTGAGGCCAAAGGACAATTGAACCATGGCCGCAAAACACATGGATCCAAAGACCACAAAAAACAAGATAGATTTTCTCCCCCATATCAGTGACGAGGACAGCTCTTTTAGGAAGTCTTTCTCTTTCTTAGGAGCTCGCTTTCTCCTTTTGACCTTGATTGGTGTTGGAGATTTTTTCAATAAGCGAAGAGCCGGCGTTTGTAGTTGTCTTCTAGCATAACCAATCGCGAGAAGCATAAAGAAGGTCGTTGGCAGGATCACCAAAGCAAGCAAGAGTTGCCAGTGAAGGTGAATGGTAATTTCTGGCAAAATCCCCTTCTCATTACGGAAGTCGTAAAAATGTCTCATCATGAGAAATGAAGCAAAATAGCCGAGAAGCGCTCCAGCTCCAAAACTGAGTCCAAAGGCCCAAAATCGTTTCGCCAACTGGCCATTACTATATCCCAAAGCCTTTAAAATCCCTAATTGTTCCTTGTGGTCATCGACAAATTGTTTGATATAAAAACACATGAGAAGGACCGACGTCAAGGACAAGACGACCCCACTGACCATGGCCACCATCCAAGAAAGCGAAACTTGGGCATCATAGTAGGTCTGCATCATGGGATTGGTTTTCGAAATCTCCAACTGTTCGATATCCAGATAAAAATTCAAGAAGAGATTGGCCACAAAGACCGCACAAGCCCCAATGATACTGACGACAACTAATTTTCGAATATCTTTTACTGAAAACATGGCTTACCATCCAATCTCATAGGCAGTCTGAGGCTGATCATTGGTCACAACTTCGGTAATCTTGCCACTATTGACACGAATAATGGTTCTAGCCATATCCGCAATATTTTGGTTGTGCGTCACCATGATGAGGGTAAAGCCTAGCTTTTCCTTCAACTTCCAGATATAGTCCAGAATCTTGCGCCCTGTTTCTTCATCCAGGGCTCCCGTCGGCTCATCTAAGAAGAGAATCTCTGGCTTTTTGGCCAAGGCCCGAGCAATGGACACTCTCTGCTGTTCCCCACCCGACAATTCACTCGGATACTTGTCCAGCTTATCGCCAAGCCCCAAATCCTCGATGATCTGTAAAAAATCATGATTGTTTGCCAGGTCAGCTCCCATCTTTACATTTTGTCTGACTGTCAGATTCGGCAATAGATAATACTGCTGGAAAATAAAGGCAATCTTCTCCCGTCTAAAGGCTGTCAATTGAGCATCCGCGAGTTGTGATAAGTCTTGTCCTTGAAAAAGGATATGCCCCTCGTCTACCTTTTCTAAGCCTGACAACACATTTAAGAGAGTTGACTTGCCCGATCCAGAAGGACCGAGGATAACCACATCATCCTGGTCTTGTATCTGCAAATCAATCCCCTTTAAAACCTTGGTTTGCCCGTAACTTTTGTGCACATTTTCTAGTTGAATCATTTCTTTCCTACCATTTCTTTGATGAGAGATTGACAAACCTCTGTCAGTAATCCAATCACTTCTTCCATGCTGAACTGATAAATGCCAGAAGCAACCATCGAGGCCATCCCGTGTGAGTAGATAAATAGATGCTGGTACAAGCGACTAGCCTCCTCTACAGTCAAAGGATAGTCTGCGACAATCGAATCCAGAACCAATTGGTAACTATGATCCTTCATGGGAAGAAAATCTTGAAAGCGACGAATCGGATCTTTGCTAGGATTTTGGAAAAGCAATTGAAAGAGTTGGGGCTCTTTTGAGGCAAAAAGGATATAAGCAACCCCGACAGATCGGAAAGGTTTCTCATCTTCTAAGGCCTTGCGAATATACCCCACCACGACCATTTCCGCAGCACCAATAACCTCTGCTTGTAACTCAGCCATATTGGCAAATTGCCCAAAAATGACTCTCGGTGTGGCTCCCAGTTTCTCCGCTAATGCTCGAGCAGTTAAACTAGCCATTCCCTCTTCTCTCACCAATTGTAAAGCTGTCCCAATGATAGCCTCTTTACTAAATTTAACCTTGGGTGGCATAAGACTCCTTTCGCGCAACATTCGTTGCGCAACACTTGTTGCATAAAGATTACCATAAAAAAGAAAGACTTGTCAAGAAAAAACTGAAAACCACAAAAAAAACCAGACCACCGATAAGAGTGGAATCTGGTTTACTAACAAGATTCTAAGGCAAATCATTTCCCGCCGCCAAGTAGATTTGGTACCATTCCTTGCGGGTTAGGGTGACCGTTGTCGCTTTCCCTGCTTCAAGGACATGTTGAGGGTTGGTCGTTCCAATGACGGCCTGCATCTTCGCTGGATAGCGGAGGACCCAAGCAAGGGCGATAGCTGTCGGTGTGACCTGGTATTTTTTCGCTAAGTCATTGAGGACATGATTGAGAGCTGCAAACTCTTCCTTGCCGACAAAATTCCCCTTAAAATAACCATGCTGGAGGACAGACCAGGCCTGAATCACCGTATCAGTTAAGCGACAATACTCAAAGACACTGCCATCTCGCACAGCTGCTTTTGGCCCTTCCATGTTGACATGAAAACCAGCTTCAAAGCTCGGTGTAAAGGCGGCACTCAACTGCAACTGGTTGACCTTGAGAGGTTGTTTGACAGCCGTCTTAAGCAATTCCATCATCATGGGATTTTGATTGGACACCCCAAAATGACGAACCTTGCCCGCTTGCTCCAAGTGATCAAAAGCTTCCGCCACCTCTTCCGGCTCCATGAGGGCATCCGGTCGATGAAGGAGAAGACTATCTAAGCTCTCGATCTGCAAACGCTCGAGAATGCCATCGACAGAGCCCAAAATATAGTCTTTGGAAAAATCAAAATAGGTAAAGCCGTCCTTGCGAATCCCGCACTTGGACTGGATCCACATCTGGTCCCGAAGATCCGGACGACGCTTGAGAACCTTACCCAGCAGGACCTCACACTGGCCATCACCATAGATATCCGCCAGATCAAAAGTGTTGATCCCAATCGACAAGGCTGCCTCCACCAAGGCCTCCACCTCATCTTCACTCATCTGACTGATCCGCATCATCCCAAGGACAATCGTGGACAGACGCTCATTTTCAGCAAACTCAATATAGTTCATGTCCGCCTCCTTTTCTGTAATTCTATTGTAGTGAAAAGGCTTGCAAAAGTCAATTTGCAATCAAAAAGAGAGTAGGACAGAAATCGGTCATTCGTTAGAATTCGAT
>NZ_KV812784.1:333653-371894 GCF_001813505.1 Streptococcus sp. HMSC061E03 | reverse complement strand
TCGGTCATTCGTTAGAATTCGATTTCGTCGTCATCCAACTCCACTTCTCCATGGATTTTAATGTATTCTTCGTTTCTGCGATCATCTTCTGCCCAAACAGGGTCTCTCACATCATCCATAAAGGGAATTTCTTCCAAACTCAGCTCATTGGCCTCTTCATAACTCATCGAAAGGATAGCTTCATGTCGGTTTTTAAATTCCTCCACACTTAACCAGTTCTCTTTATTATCTTCGCTAATCTGACCGTCAATTGCTGTTGCGATTTCAATAGCCATAATGTAGAAAGCACGTTTATCAACGGTGAGAAGGTCAAGGTGGGTAGAAGCAATTCTTAAACATTCACCTTTCTCACGAAAATCCGACATCATAGCATCTTCATAGTCTAACTGTATATATTCTGACTTATGAGATAAAAAATCATATTTTATCCCTTCCTTAATCTGAACACTTTTCCATCTATCATCATGAGTTTCCTTGTCTAATTCTAAGTGAATAGAAAGTTTCTTAATTGGTAGTTCTAGATACCCCGCATACGACAAATCCGGCTCTATTCCATCTTTTTCCTCAAACCACATTCTCTTCGCTAGTTCTAAATAATCAAACGGAATTTCTTTGGTGTAATCACCTTTAATATATAGTCTCACTCGTCTTCCTCGTCGTCATAAATTCGTTCGCCGTGAATTTTGATGTACTCTTCACGAAGGCGTTCTTCCTCTTCCCATAGAGGATCTTCTACAGGTCTCATACTTTTCAGTTCCTCCACACTGATATCAGTTGCTTGATCGTAGGTTAGGGATAATATATCCTTGTGCAACTCCTTAAAAGTCTCTACATCTATCCAAGTCTGTTTGCCGTCCGAACTAATTTTTCCATCAATTGCACCAGCAACCTCGACTGCCATAATATACATCGCACGTTTATCAACTGTTAAAACATCTGTATGAGAAGTTGCGATACGTAAATAATCCCCACGTTCTCTCCACTCTGTAATGAAAGTTTTTTCAAATTCAAGGGATATATTTTCATATTTATAGGAATTCCACGGATTGTTTAAATCATAAGAGGGGATACTATCCCATCTTGAGTCACAAAAACGCCATTTATCAAAGCTTACTACAAAGTAAAAATCGTCTTGCAACATCTCATCATCACCAACGTTTGAGTATGTAATAGGATGACCCTGCCATTCCTTAAACCACATTTTCCAGAGCAACTCTCTTGTCGTAAAGGTTATTTTTTTCTTAAAATCACTTTTGATATAGAGTCTCATTCGTCTTCCTCGTCGTCATAAACACGTTCGCCATGGATTTTGATGTATTCTTCTCGAAGCCGCTCCTCCTCTTCCCATAGAGGATCTCTTACCGGTACCATTGTCTTTAATTCTTCCAAACTGACTTCAACAGCTTCATCATAAGTCAGTGAAAGAACATCCTTGTGATATTCCTTAAATTCTTCTACACTTAGCCAACTTTGCTTGCCGTCTTCGCTAATTTGACCATCAATGGCAGATGCTACTTCAGTTGCCATAATGTATAAAGCACGTTTGTCAACCGTCAAAATATCTACATGAGTTGAGGCAATTCGAAGAAACTCCCCCTTTTCGCGGTCATCGGAAATAAAGGCATGTTCAAATTCAAGTTCAATATCTTCATATTGCAAGGACAACCAAGGATTGCTCGGAATTATAAAAGGAGCCTTATCCCATCTTTCGTCAACTGAAGCCCATTTGCGCAACTCTGCTCCGAAATAAAAATCATCTTGCAGCATCTCATCATCACCAACGTTGGAGTAACTTATTTTCTTGCCATTTCGTTCTTTAAACCACATCTTCCAAACAAGTTCTCTTGTCGTAAAGGTTATTTTTTTCTTAAAATCACTTTTGATGTATAGTCTCATAAATCTGAGATATCGCCTCCATGTGCTAGTATATATTCTTTTCGACGATTGGCTTCTTCCTCCCAAAGAGGGTCGTCTACCACATCCATCGTTTGAATTTCAGTCAAACTTAGTTCATTTGCTTCTTCAAAAGTTAGAGATAGAATAACCTCGCGCTTTTTCCTAAACTCCTCGACTGTTAGCCATGTCTTCTTATTATCCTCGCTAATTTGCCCATCAATCACCTTTGCAATCTCAAGCGCCATAATGTACATGGCTCGTTTATCAACTGTTAAAACTTCCAGATGCTTGGTTAAAATGCGGAGATAGTTCCCTTTTTCATTGTAGTCTGTAGCGAATGCATCTTCAAACTCTAGGTCAATACATTCGTCAAGATGTGAAAAGAGTCTTCGTACTCCTTCCTTTAGGGGGATATTAGACCATCTCTTATCGGCAGTGCCTTTCCTCAGGGATAAATTTAAGGAAAAATCGTCTTGCAATGCATCATTGTCCCCAGCATTTGAGTAAGAAATTTGCTCATCTTCTGGAAACCACATTTTACCAGCTAGTTCCAAATAGCCATAAGGTACTCTTTTTGTATAATCGCCTTTGATATAGAGTCTCATTCGTCCTTTTCTCTATTCTCTTTATTACCCTCCATCATATCATAATTTAATAAAAAATACATGTTAGCCTGTAGGAATATCGTTTTAAATAGCCCACTGATGAATTTCAATGCATGCTAAAAGCCCTCAGCAATCACTGAGGGCTTGACTGATTAGCGATAGCTAAGAGCACGTTTGATGGTCTTCCATGGTCCAAGGTCATCGGTTTGAAGGATCAGGCTCGCATAGATACGGGCGATGAGAACTGTTCCCACGATGGTAAAGAGAACCGCAATTCCCAATGAAGCCCAAGATTCAAGACCAGTCGCATAGCCATTGATGGTACGGAAAGGCATGAAGAAGGTTGAGAAGAAAGGAATGTAGGAACCGATCTTCAATAAGAAGACGTCACCGGTACTTCCCAAGGTGGTTACCCCAAGGAAGCTAAAGATAACTAACATCATCAGTGGTGAAATCGCTTTTCCTGAATCTTCTGGTCGTGCAACTGTAGAGCCTAAGAAGGCAGAGAGCACCACATACATAAAGATCCCAAGGATAATGAAGAAGACGGTATTAAGCGAGATCGCTTCTGCTAGGTGTTGGGTTATAGGAGAGTTTGGAGCGAGAAAATCCTTGACAACTGGGATATCTGCTCTAAAGATCCAAACCGCTACTAGACCAACAACATAGACAAAAATATGGGTAAAGATCACTCCGAAGAGTCCGAGCATGCGTGCGAAGAAATAGTCGGTTGCTTTGATACTAGAGAAGACCACTTCCATGATCTTAGTTCCCTTTTCACTGGCCACTTCTTGGGCTGTGATACTAGAGTAGAAGATCAAAATCATATAAAGCAGCATTCCCAGACCACCTGCAACCATGGTTTGCACCATTTTCAAGCCTTCTTTTTTCTCGTCAATTTTTTCTTTGAGAGAAACCTGTTGAGACAAGGCTGTCAGTTGCTCTTTGCTTAGATTAGCACGGGCCATATTGATCCCTTGTTGGACTTGGCTTAATTTCGCAGCGACAAGCGATTTTAAATCTGTTTTCATGGCTTGATCGCCAACATAAGTCGCTTCTAGCTGGCCATCTTTTTCATCGACCATTAGGTAAGCAGCTGCTTTCTCGTCCTTGATGGCTTTTTTAGCTGCAGCTTCATCCGTGTAGTCCAAGGTCAAGCCATCGGTTCCTTTGAGGCTTTCTTTGACAGCTGGCACTTCTGTCACCAAGGCCACTTGGTTTTTGGCATCTGTAGAAGAACCTGTCAGATAACCGATTCCAATGCTCAATCCCAAAAAGAGGAAGGGACCGAAGACCATGAAGAGGAAACTCCATGATTTCACTTGTCTGATATAGGTTTCTTTCATTACGACAAACATCTGTTTCATACTTCTACTCCTGATTCAAGTTTAAAGATCTCATCAATAGTTGGGGCTTGGTGGTCAAAGGTTGCTAGGTAGTGGCCCTTGGTCAAGCGGTCAAATAATTCTGGACCAGCTGACGCATCATCCAAGATCAGCTTCCAAGTCCCTTGCTTGGTCATGCTGACCTTGGTCACGTGTGGCAGAGCTTCTAACTCTTCTTTGCTAAAGTCGTTTGAGACAAAGAGGCGAGTCTTGCCATAGCTATTCCGGACCTCTTGGACAGGCCCTGAAAGGACAACCGAACCATCACGGATCATTAGGATATCATCACACAACTCTTCGACATTGGTCATGACGTGGTCAGAAAAGATAATGGTCGCCCCACGCTCTTTTTCTTCAAAGATGACCTGCTTGAGCACCTCTGTATTGACCGGATCCAAGCCGCTAAAGGGTTCATCTAAAATGATCAATTTAGGCTCATGGATCAAGGTGATGATCAGTTGAACCTTCTGTTGGTTCCCTTTTGAGAGACTCTTGATTTTATCGGTCAATTTTCCTTTTACTTGGAGTTTTTCCATCCAGGTTGGTAATTTTTCCTTGACCTCGGCGGTGCTCATTCCTTTTAAGGCAGCCAAATAGCGGACCTGCTCAAAAATCGTGAGTTTAGGCATGAGACTACGTTCTTCTGGCAAATAGCCAATTTCCTTGTAGGTTTCTTGGGTGATCGCTTTGCCACCTAGGCGAATCTCGCCACTGTAGTCCAAAAAGCGCAAGATACTGTGGAAAATAGTTGTTTTCCCGGCACCATTTTTCCCAACTAAGCCAAGGATATGCCCTTGTTGAGCGGTCAGATCTACTCCGAAGAGAACCTGCTTATTCCCAAAGCTTTTTTCTAAATTTCTAATTTCTAACATAGATGACTCCTTTACTCTTTATAATAACGTTTGGTAATTTTGTATTGTGAGACCAAGATATAGAGATAAATCAGTGACACAACAACTAAGGCTAATAAGATATCGGTATGGAAAAAGGTACCAATCAAGAAAATTCCAATTAAAGCAAAAGGCAATATATAATTGCTTAACTTAATGATAATTTCATAGTTTTCCTCGTAGCTAATCTGCTTTTCTGCTTCATCCATCATACTCATCATAAATTCCCGCACTTCCTTGGCATTGGCATTGCGGGGAATCGGTTTTCCATAAATCAGATGGAAGGTCTTGCGAAAGAAGATATCCGATAGGAAAAATAGGGCAAACAAGACAAGAAAGAGATAGAGCATGGTAAAGTCTCCAAAGATAAAAGCCATGTCCCCAGCGCCAGGTCTGTCTAAGTCGACCAATTGACTATAAAAAATGATGACTAATAAGTAGGGCAAGAGCATGATGCCTTTAAAAATAGTCGCTAACCCATACAGTTTTTTCCTTTGGATGTCATAGTGATAGGCTTCATCCTCGTCTTCTATCTGGAGCATTTTTTGATGGACTTTTCTCGCGCGCATCAGGAAGGTTATCGTGAGTATAAATGCGACTAAGAATAAAACTGCTGAGCCCAAAAGGAGTATTTTTTTACTAAATAAGGATTGAATTTCCAGAGGCTTTTCGGATCCGAACATTCTTGTCAAAAATCCGATAACTCCTCCTATCAAGCCGGAAACTGTAATGATTCCGACATTTCTCCAAAAACGGTAACGAGGGGTTCGTTCTTGTTGTTGCTTTTTCATTGTTATTCCTCTTCCTCTACTAGACTAAAAACATTCTCCACCGGTTCCTTGAAAATCTGGGCGATGGTGATGGCAATGATAACCGAAGGGGTGTATTCACCCCGCTCCAAGAGACTGATCGACTGGCGCGAGACTCCAGCTAGCTTGGCTAGCTCGGATTGGTTGAGCCCATCACGCGCCCTCAGCTCTTTCAGTCGATTTTTTAAGATCATGGCTTTCGCCCCCTTATAGTTGAATATCTTGAATATCTTCAATACGGACTAATTTGGTTTCTCTTTGTTGTTTATTGGTCTCACGACTCAATTTAACCCAATCTTCATCGATATCTATAATCTCATATTCGGTTCCAAAACCATTTACTGTGACAGTGACCGTTTGGCCTTTCAATTCTTCTAAAAGTCTAGACATGTCTTGATTTCCTTTCACTTGTTTTTCTAATCTTTTAATACGTTTGTTCAACTTTTTTATCTTCTTTTCTGTGCTTGCATAAATGATAACCAGAAAAGGGATAAATAGAATCCATATAGCTCCCATAAGAATACCTCCTCTTCTTTCAACTAAAAACATTGTAACACTTCTTTTTCTTTTTGACAAGTATATTTGTCAAAAAAATAAAAATATTTGTCAAAAATAAAAATATGATTGACAAGATCATTTGAGGTAAGAAATAAAAGGTCCGTATTTGCGTACCTTTTAGCGTTCCTTTTTCCATTGACAAGATTTAGAAAAAATTTTTATAATGAAGAAAATACTACTAAGGAGAATCTACATGACGATTCGTTTAGCTCAACCAAATGATATTCCTGCTTTGCTTGGTCTCTTAGAACAGATTCTTTCCGTCCACCACCAACTCCGTCCCGATATTTTCAAAGGAAGTGGCGGAAAATATAGTAAAGAAGAGTTAAAACAGTTAATAGCGCAAGAACATACACCGATTTTCGTCTACGAAAATGCGGATGGCCAGATCCTAGGACATCTCTTTGTCACCATTAAAGAAGTCTCTGACAATCCTGTGCTTCATCCGATAAAAACCCTCTTCATCGAAGACTTGTGTGTCGATCAAGCAGCGCGTGGGCAAAAGATCGGTGATCAACTCTATCAATTCGCTGTCAACTATGCTAGGGAAATTGGTTGCTACAACCTAACTCTCAATGTTTGGAATGACAACGAGGGAGCCCTTCGCTTCTATCAAAGACAGGGTATGAACCCTCAAGAAACTGTCATGGAAACAATCTTATAAAACTGATTAAAAAACCGTTGATGCATCTCATCAACGGTTTTTCATATACACATTTGTTACCGCACTTCTGCGTTTACTTTTTCTTCTAGTGAAGCTTGGATTTTTTCCATGTAGCGTGCGACTTCTTCGTCTGTCAAGCTATCTTCTGGATTTTGGAAGGTCAAGCTGTAGGCCATGGACTTCATGCCGAGTCCTAGTTTTTCACCTGAGAAGACGTCAAAGAGTTTGATAGCTGTCAAACGTTTCACACCTGCAGCTTGAATGGCATCAACCACCTCTTGGTGAGTCACTTCTGCTTTGAGGAGAAGGGCGATATCACGGCTCACAGCTGGGAATTTGGTGATTTCCACAAAGGCTGCGGCTGGTTGAAGAGCTGCTTCAATAGCAGATAAGTTCAATTCTGCCACATAGGTTTCTGGGATATCATAAGACTTAGCTGTTACAGGATGCACTTGCCCCAATACCCCAATCACCTGGTCACCAAGTGAGATCAAGGCTGTACGACCTGGGTGGAGACTCTTGATTTCTTGTGTTGCTGTATAAGTCACTTCAAGACCCAAGCGAGCAAAAAGGGCTTCTAAAATTCCCTTAGCATAGAAGAAATCAACTGGAACCGCTGCTGTTTGGAAGTCTTTTTCAGCGACTAAACCAGTCAATGCAAAAGCAAAGCTGTTGATTTCATTTGGCAAGTCTTCTTTTGGATTGCCTTTTTGTTCAAAGACTTTTCCGATCTCATAAAGAGCCAAGTCTTTGTTCTTACGCGCTACGTTGTAGGCAACTGTATCCAAAATACCTGAAACCATATTTTGACGGAGGACCGAACGGTCCACAGTCATTGGCCACATGAGCTCCGTTAAGTTACTTGGTGCAGTTGTAAACTCCACTGCTTTTTCAGGAGTTGTCAGAGCGTAGGTGATGATTTCTGTCAATCCAGCACCTTCTGCAATGGTACGAACTTGACGACGCAATTTTTGAGTCGCTGTCAATTCACCGGCTGTCCCGTCATCTTTTGGAAGGGTTGCTGGTAATTTGTCATAACCATAAATTCGAGCAATTTCTTCAAAGAGGTCCGCTTCGATAGTGATGTCCCAACGGCGACGAGGAACGCTCACTGTGAAGCTTTCTGCATTTCCAGAAAGACCAAATCCAAGACGACGGAAGACATCTTCTACATCCGCATAAGAAAGTTCTGTACCAAGGACACGGTTGACGTCTGCAAGAGTGGAAGAAACTTCTACATCAGAAGTATCCAATTCACCTGCTGAAATAATGCCCTTACGCACGGTCGCACCAGCAAGTTCAGCAATCATACTTGCTGCTGCATCAAGGGCTTCATTGACAGTTGCCACATTGATGCCTTTTTCAAAGCGTGAAGATGATTCAGAACGAAGGTTGAGACGACCACTTGTCTTACGGATAGATTTTCCATTGAAGACAGCGGCTTCAAGGACGACACGAGTAGATTTTTCAGAAATTTCTGTAGCCTCTCCACCCATGACACCTGCAAGGGCAACAGGTTTATCAGCAACCGTAATCACGAGGTCACTTGTTTCCAACTCACGCTCTTCCCCGTCCAAGGTCACCAATTTCTCACCTGCACGCGCTTCACGCACACAGATGTCATTTCCTTCAAAGGTATCCAAGTCAAAGGCATGCATAGGCTGACCAAAGTAAAGCAAGATATAGTTGGTCACGTCGACCACATTATTGATGGGACGGATACCTTCATTCATGAGGAGGTTTTGCAACCATTGTGGACTTGGTGCGATGGTCACATTGTCCAAGATACGAGCTGCATAGTATGGTGCCTTATCTGTGTCAATGCTGACAGAAAGAGCATCGGCTGCAGCTTGGTCTGTTTCTGTTAAGGTAAATTCTTTAAAGTTGACTGCCTTGTCATAGATAGCTGCTACTTCGTGAGCTACCCCACGCATAGAAAGAGCGTCTGCACGGTTAGGTGTGATAGAAAGCTCGATGATTTCATCATCCAAGTCGAGGTAAGAGAAGACTTCCTCACCTGGAACAGCTTCTTCTGGCAAGATTTGGATGCCATCTGCAAATTCTTTCGATACAACGGAGTCAGAAATCCCTAATTCTCCAAGTGAACAGATCATTCCGAGTGACTCTAAGCCACGGATTTTCCCTTTTTTAATCTTGTAGTTATCTGCGATGCGAGCACCTGGAAGAGCCACCATCACCTTGATGCCTGCACGCACATTTGGTGCTCCACAGACGATTTGACGCGCTTCTTCTTCACCCACATTAACTTGGCAGACATGAAGGTGTGTCTCTGGCACATCTTCACAAGACAAAACTTCTCCGACGACAATTTTTGAGAGACCATCAGCAGGCGATTCCACACCTTCTACTTCGATCCCTGTAGTTGACATTTTTTCAGCCAACTCTTGTGATGGCACATCAATGTCCACCAATTCTTTTAACCATTTATAACTAACTAACATATGTAAGATACCAAGGGCTAAGCTGAAATCTATATATCTTTCCTAGATCTCCATCCACCCTCGTTTTGATCCTTTCATTTTGTGTTTTCCAGCTCGAGGCTGGCTTAGGAAGGTCTAGTAACCTCCCCTTCTCTAGAATAGAAGTTTCTTGTTCCTTCTAGATCAATTTCTTTCTCAACAACCAGTCTGTATCCACGGTATCTCCGGTGATATACTGGTGTTCACTAAATCGTTCAAATCCAAAGCGGTAGTAAAAATCTTGCGCCTTAAAGTTGCGTTCCCATACACCTAGCCAAGCCCACTCAAAGCCACGACTCTTGGCTTGATCCAGCGCAAAGGTAAACATTTCCTTGCCGAAACCAGCCCCTTGACATTCCTTCTTGACATAGATCCGTTGGATCTCAAAGGACTTGTCCATCTCTACTGGCTCCGTTTGGGCCTTGCCCCAGTTAAACTTGAGAAAACCACAGATTTCTTGTTCTTCATTGAGGACAAAATAGGTTTCGGATTCTGGATCTAGCAGATCCTTCTCAATTTGCTCCAAAGAGAGCACAGTAGAGAAGTAATCTTCCAAATCTTCCTCAACAATATAGGGACCAAAGGTATCCCGATAGGTTTCCACTTCTAGGTCACGTAAGGTCTCTAATTGATCGATTTTTACTCTAACTAACATGATTATTTAAACTGTTCTGAGAAGCGAACATCCCCTTGATAGAAGCCACGGATATCATTGATTCCGTAACGAAGCATGGCCACACGCTCTTGACCAAGTCCAAAGGCAAATCCTGAATAGATTGTTGGATCAATGCCACTCATCTCAAGGACGCGTGGGTGAACCATACCAGCTCCCATGATTTCAATCCAACCAGTTTTCTTACATACGTTACATCCCGCTCCACCACACTTAAAGCAAGAAACGTCCACTTCAACCGATGGCTCAGTGAATGGGAAGTAAGAAGGACGCAAACGGATTTGACGTTCTGCACCAAACATCTTTTGCACGATCAATTGAAGCGTTCCTTGAAGGTCCGCCATAGAAATGTTTTTCCCAACGACCAAACCTTCGATTTGATGGAATTGGTGGCTGTGGGTCGCATCATCTGTATCTCGACGGAAAACACGCCCTGGAGAGATCATCTTCAAAGGCCCCTTGCTAAAGTCATGTGCATCCATCGCCCGCGCCTGTACAGGTGAAGTATGGGTCCGAAGCAAGATTTCTTCTGTGATGTAGAAGGTATCCTGCATATCACGAGCTGGGTGATCCTTTGGCAAGTTCATGCGTTCAAAGTTGTAGTAGTCTTTTTCGACTTCAAAGCCGTCTACGACTTGATACCCCATCCCGATAAAGATATCTTCGATTTCTTCACTAGTTTGGGCCAAAATATGACGGTAACCACTAGCAACTGGACGTCCTGGAAGGGTCACATCGATGCTTTCGCTCGCTAGTTTAGCTTGGACTTTCTTTTCTTCCAAGAGTTTGGCAGTTTCTTCAAAGGCAGCCGTCAAGACATCACGGGCTTCATTGACGTGTTTCCCGATAACCGGACGCATCTCAGCAGAGACATCTTTCATCCCTTTGAGGATCTCAGTCAGAGATCCTTTTTTCCCAAGGACAAAGACCCGTAGTTCTTGCATCTCTTTTTCATTTTCAGCAGATATCTGCTTCAAGGCTGCCAGCGTTTCTTCTCGAAGCGCTTTTAGTTGTTCTTCAATCGTTGACATATTTCCTCCATCATGGTCTTCACTCAGACATAGAAAAAACCACGCGCCACACCCTCATTCGGAGCGTTGACACGCGGTACCATCCGTTTTTATCTGAAACTCAGACCTTAATTCATAAATCCTTTCGCAAGTGAATTCACTCAGCTTTCATGCAAAGAGCTTTCAGTCACGGCTCTTCTCCCTGTGGCACTTCCCTTGAGGTACTAGTCTTGCAGATTTCTATTCAGTTACCTTTTAGTTTATCAGATTTTTAGTTAAAAAACAAGTTAGATGAGACTAATTCCAATACAAAAGGGAACAAGACGCAGTGCATTATCTATTGGCCTGGTCTGCTTCATCTGCTTTCTTTTTCAAGAGAAGGGTTGCTGCTTGGTTAAAACCATCACACCAGTTATACCATTTTGCTTCATACTCATCTTGAGGTAAGATACGATGTTTTAAATCCAAAACAGAGTCTATCTTTCTTTCCTCGCAAGCTTGCGCATAGAGAGCATACAAGGCATCGCCACCATCTCTATCAAACTCAGCAGAAATCATATCCCGACCTGCCAATAAAGCCTGATAAGCCCTGTGATGCCCGTCTGTAATCAAGAAGCGATTTCCAAATGCAAGAACACTAATTGGATCCACATTGATGATGTCTGCCGACTGATCCAGCATCTGGATAGCTTGTAACTTCTTTTCTGATAAATATAGTTGGGTCGGATGAAGATCTGTTATATTAACTTCCATATCTTTCTCCTCTATCATGAGTAACAAAGCTGGTCGTGAGCACTGGTAAACATTTTTAAATATCACAATTTAAAGACCTACCAATGCTAAATTCCCCTGCCATTCTTGTGATTCGTTTCCTTTTTATTTAATGACTTGTCCAGCATCTTTCAAGACAGATTCTGGAATAGTAATACCCAATTCATCTGCGACTTTTTTATTGATGACAGATTTTCCTTGGCTAAAGATTTCAACAGGTGTATCCGCAGGTTTTTGACCTTTCAAGATCTTCGCAGCCATTTTACCAGTTGCTACTCCAAGATCATGTTGGTCAACAACGACTGAACCAAGACCACCAGCTTCAACCATGGCCGTCGCACTTGGGAAGATTGGTTTTTTAGCTGTTTTGTTGGCTTCGACAACTGTTGAGAAGGCTGAAGCGATGGTATTGTCGATTGGAACCCAGATGGCATCGACTTTGCCTGACATTACAGACACAGTGGAAGCAATTTCGTTTGTAGAAGGAACAGAATAAGGAACGACCTTGTAGCCTGCTTTTTCAGCCAATTTTGTAAATTCTTCTACTTGAGATTTTGAGTTATCTTCACTGGTTGAGTAAAGAACTCCGATTGTTTTCACGTTTGGAGTCAACTCTTTGATTAATTTCAACTGTTGCTCAGTTGGATTGTGGTCAGATACCCCAGTGATATTGCCACCTGGTTTTTTCAAATCTTTGACCAAGTTTGCGCCGACCGGATCAGTGACAGCTCCCATAACGATGGGTTTGTCTTTTGTTGCACTAGCCAATCCTTGAGCAGATGGAGTTGCAATTCCAATCAAGACTTGGTTATCCTTGTCTACCAATTGTTTACTCATGGTTGCAACTTTGTTTTGGTCGCCTTCAGCATTAAGGAAATCAATGTCCACTTTATCCTTATCATAACCTTCTTCAGCCAAACCATCTTGAATTCCCTTGTAGATCAAGTCAAGCGAAGGGTGGCTGACCAGCTGTAAGACCCCAACTTTAGCCTTTTCATTGCTGCTTGCTGCCTTGTTGTCTTTGCCTGCTGTAGCTGAATAGATCGCTGTCCCAATGACTGCTGCTGCAATCAAACCAATAATTCCCATTAAACGTTTATTTTTCATTTTTAATACCTCTTCTATTTTTCATTTTCTTCTTTTTTTCCATCAT
The DNA here is from genome assembly GCF_001813505.1 of Streptococcus sp. HMSC061E03. NCBI lineage: Bacteria > Bacillati > Bacillota > Bacilli > Lactobacillales > Streptococcaceae > Streptococcus > Streptococcus sp. HMSC061E03. The sequence continues at coordinate 359,000 of NZ_KV812784.1, read as the reverse complement.
CTAAAGACTGCGACGCCATCGTTTCTTCATATCTTTTCTCCCTTCTCATCTAAAACAAAAAACACGCCCACACATAGCAAAAGCTATGTGAGGACGTGTCATCGCGGTGCCACCTCACTTATGGGAAAAGGATAGTCTCTCCCCATATCTCTGTCTTGTCTAGCAACAAGTTGCACGATAAGGTGTGCCAACCGAATTTTTATTGTTTCAAATTCATCTCATCATTAGTCCAATTTCATAAACTGCCGCTACCCACTCTCAGCAACCGTGGGCTCTCTTGAAACTTTCATTTACTACTTTTCTAATTTCTTACATTTTAAAATTTTCTTACAAAAATGTCAATACTTTTTCAGTATTTTTTTGGAAACGTTCGCATTTTCTATATTACTTCCTCTTGCTTCTTTCTGGGATTTCCGTTCTATTTTTGATATAATTTACTAGAATAAACGCTAGAATGATGAGGAATCCCATGTCTTTTGATGGATTTTTTTTACACCATATGGTCCACGAATTGAAAGCTGAACTCTTAAGTGGTCGCATTCAAAAAATTAACCAACCTTTCGAGCAAGAATTGGTACTCCAGATCCGAGGCAATCGGAAAAACCAAAAACTCTTGCTCTCTGCCCATTCTGTCTTTGGACGGATTCAACGGACCCAGACCAACTTTGAAAATCCTGCCTTTCCCAATACCTTTATTATGGTTATGCGTAAATATCTTCAAGGCGCTGTCATTGAAGGAATTGAGCAAATGGAGAACGACCGGATTCTTGAAATCCGTGTCTCCAATAAAAACGAAATTGGAGATGCCATTTCTGTCAGCTTGATGATCGAAATCATGGGCAAGCACAGTAATATTATTCTCCTAGACCGGACCAGCAATAAAATCATCGAGGCCATCAAACATGTCGGCTTCTCACAAAATAGCTACCGGACCATTCTTCCTGGATCAACCTATGTAGCCCCTCCGAAAACCGACGCGGCCAATCCTTTTACAATTGGAGATGAAGCCCTCTTCGCCCTTCTTCACAAGGAAGAGTTAAGTCCCAAAAACCTTCAAAAATGTTTCCAAGGTTTGGGGCGAGATACGGCTCAAGAATTAGCCAAGCGACTTGAGACCGATGAAAAATTAAAGACCTTCCGGACCTTTTTCAAGACACCTTCTGAGCCTCGCCTAACGACCAAATCCTTCTCGGCTATCCCCTTTGCGGATGCGTCGAGTCAAACATTTGAGACACTTTCAGATCTACTGGATGACTATTACCGAGACAAGGCTGAGCGCGATCGGGTGCAACAACAGGCCAGTGAATTAATCCGCAAGGTTGAAAACGATCTTGAAAAGAACCGAAAAAAATTAGCCAAACAAGAAGCTGAGTTAGCGGCGACCGACAATGCGGAAGAATTCCGCCAAAAAGGAGAATTGCTGACCACCTTCCTCCATCAGGTCCCCAACGACCAAGACCAGGTTGTTTTGGATAATTACTATACAAATGAACCGATCACCATCCAACTTAACAAGGCCCTGACCCCCAATCAAAATGCCCAACGCTACTTTAAACGCTACCAGAAGTTAAAAGAAGCCGTCAAACATTTGACCATCCTCATTCAAGAAACCAAGGAAACCATTTCTTATCTTGAAACGGTTGAAACAGCCCTTTCTCAAGCGAGTCTGGCTGAGGTGGCAGAGATTCGAGAAGAGCTAATCCAGACCGGCTTTATCAAACGGCGCAACCGCGAAAAAATTCATAAACGGAAAAAACCAGAAAAATACCTGGCTAGTGATGGAAAAACCATCATTTTAGTGGGTCGCAATAATCTGCAAAACGATGAACTGACCTTTAAGATCGCTAAGAAAGATGAACTCTGGTTCCATGCCAAGGATATCCCGGGAAGCCACGTCGTCATTACAGGAAATCTCGATCCAACAGATGAAGTGAAAACCGACGCTGCAGAATTGGCCGCCTACTATTCCAAGGCCCGTCTCTCAAACTTGGTCCAAGTAGATATGATCGAAGCCAAGAAACTCAATAAACCAACTGGTGGAAAACCAGGTTTTGTCACCTACACCGGCCAAAAAACTCTGCGGGTCACCCCCGAAGAAGAAAAAATCAAAGCCATGAAACTAACAGACTGATTTCAAAAATATAAGGTTGAGCTTCGCTCAACCTTTTTATTCTGCTTTATTAATGTCTTCTTTGACCTCATCAACATTGAATTTGGCAAAGAGGTACTGACGGTCTTGAACTGGGAAACGTTGATCCAGCTGATCGATGGCCCCCACCTCTACAATCCCTTCTGTGATGACAAAATCCATGACATGGCCACCAAAGGTGTGGTCATCTGAGATAAAGTGCAAATGATAACCAGCCACGCTCACGCCATGGAAAATTTCTGGTGTCCAAAAACCGACGATGGTTCCAGTGACATTTTCTCGTGTATACTCTGGCTGATGGGTTGCAACCTCTGCAAACTTCATCTCTGGTGTTGATTTTGGAATCATACGGACATGCATCTTGGCAAAGTCACCACGAATCTTAATGGAGCGGAAAAGATTTTCCCCATCATAATAAGACTCAATACGGGCTTCCAATTCCTCGTCCGTCATTTCAAAGCGTTGGCGGAAAATCACTTCTGCTTGGTGAGGGACGACTGCTGCATAGGGAACCTTGGCATCCGGAGAAACTTCGACTATTTCAGGATGGTCCCCTGATCCCTTGGCCTGATATGCCTTACCATCTAATACGATCAACTCTCCATCAATAGAATCAAGCGTCCCAACTCCTAGATCTCCGTGTTCCAAGAGTTCTCCAATCGTAAATGAACCCCCGTACAGACCCGCCATTAGGGCACCTAAGGTATTGTATTGAAAAAGTTTCACTGGTTCCATGTTTTTCTCTCCTCATTCTATCTTCTACCAGTATACCACAAACTATTCCGAATCTTCACGATATGGTTTTGATTAGAGGCTATCATAGAGGGTTTGCATCTGCACATCGTCTGGTACGATCGCCAAATACTGATTAGCCACTTCACGCGCCTTCGTCACATCTCCAGCCTCACGCAACAAATAAACATAGGCTTCGAGGAACTCTGGGTTGTCCTTTAAATCCTCATAGAGCTCTTGGTAGGCTGAGACGGCCTCTTCTGTTTTCTCCAAGGCAGCCAAGGCACGGGCAATGTTCCACCGAGTGACAACTGTTTCGACTTCTTCATTTTGCCAAGCCAAGACTTGGTCAAAGCGTTCCTGTTCCAAATAAAGGGTGGTCAGGCGAAGAGCAATCTCTTCGAGATCATCTGCCACTTCTTTAGCCTCTAATAGATAAGCTTCTGCCTGTTCAGGCTGGTGAAGTTCATAAGAAAGCTGAGAAGCAAGAAGCTTCAATTGGGCATCAAAGGGATTCTTCTGGATCCCTTGTTTAGCAATCTCAAGCGCTTTTTCACGGTCATTTTCAGCCTGTAAAGCCAAGGCATAACCGTACTCATAGCCCTCAAAATCAGGCGACAAGGTATCAATTTGTTTGTAGTAGATCAGGGCTTTTTGGAATTCTTCTTGGTCAGACAATAAGGTCGCTAATTCGTAAGCAATCTGGTCATCAAACTCAATCTCCAGAGCCTTCTCTAAGAAAGGAACAGCTGCTTCAAACTTACCAAGATTGGCATAAGCAAAACCGATCCGTTGATAGGTGGAAATTCCTGTTGCTTCCAAAATCTCCCGATTGTCTAACTGGGCATACTCTTGGATAGCCTCTTGGTAGCGTTCCAATTCCAGATCAATTTCAGCTAGTCCTAATTGAATGATGGGATCATCAGACAGACGGGCTGCTTCAACTAATTTTTCACGCGCCACATCTGCTAAGCCTTCCATCTGATAGAGATCCGCCTTAACCAAGAGACTGGCCACATACCAGTTTGATTCAGATCCAATTTCTTCTAAATACGCAAAGGCCTCTTCCGTTTGGCCTTCCTCTGCAAGGATGGTTGCCAAACTTAGATACACTTCTGGATAGCTTTCTGCAATCTGTTCATAGATCTCTTTTGCCTGAGGGTAAAAACCGATACTTTCAAGATATTGACCTAAATCCAATAATTGTGCTTCACTATCTTCTAACAAAGCCTGTTGAAATTGAACTTCTGCCTCTTCTAGCTCTTGCCGATCGAGAGCCTCTACCATTTGTTGACTATGACTCACTGTGTGTTTCCTCTTCTACTTCATTGTGTTCTTCATACAAGCCACTGACGACCTTATACCATTCAAAGATAGCTCCGATCACCACCTTAGCAGATGCATAGACTGGAATTCCAAGGAAAACTCCCCAGATTCCAAACATAGATCCTGATGTCAAGAGCACAAATAAAATGGTAATTGGATGGATATTTAACTGGCTTCCCAAAACCAAAGGTGATACAAAACGTCCTTCAATGGTTTGCTCCACTGCAAATACAATCAAGACCTTAATAAACATCTCTGGCCCTGCTACCAAACCCAATACTAAGGCAGGTAACATGGCTAAGAAACTACCCAAGTATGGGATCAAATTCAAGATTCCCGCAGAGATCCCCAGTGTCACCGCATAGCGCAAGCCAATGATCTTAAAGAAGATGATGAACATAATGGCGACGACAATGGCTACCGTAATTTGCCCTCGAACGTAGTTGGAGAGTTGGGTGTTGACATCTGAGAGAACTTGTTCAGCCGATTTACGAATCTTAGTTGGTAAGAAGCGAACAATGTGGCCCTTTAAATTTTTTCCATCTCGAAGAAGATAAAAGACAATAAAAGGCATGATGATCAAGGCAACAATAACTTGCGAAGCCACTCCGATCAAGTTGCTGACCCAATTGACAGCCCGCCCAGAGATCGAACTGGCCCAAGAAGTAATGTTTGCAGACAGTTCCTTAGTGATCTCATCTAACTGGGGTTTGATATCAGAGGAGACGCGATTATCTAGAAAATCATCGATGGTTGCATTGGCCTTCTCCAAATAAGACGGCAAGTTATGAAAGAAACTCACCACTTGTCGTTGGACGGATGGAATCACTACAGCTAGACCCCAAATTAAAAGCACTGCAATCAAGAAAAAGACTAAGGAAATCGCAAAAATACGCTTGAGTCCTTTTCTTTCAAGAAAGTCAACAATAGGGTTAAGCAGGTAATAGAGCAAACCAGAGATAATAACAGGCAGCATGACGGCTCCTGCAAACTCAAAAATAGGAATAAAAATAAAGGTGATTTTACTCAAAACCAAAAGGTTCAAGCCCAACAGCAAGGTAACTAAAAATACGGTAATGGCCTTGTTGTCTAAAAACCATCTAAAAAACCAGGACAAACTAAACTGTTTTTCTTTATTATCCACAGAGAACTCCTTTTCATTTCAATCTGTTTCTATTTTAGCATTTTTTGAGCTTGAAGTTACGAAAAAACTAGCAAAATAAGAAAGAAAGGCCCTCGCCTTTTCAACTAGCAATTGCCTTCCAATAGGACCTTTGATATAATAAACCTAACAAATCATACGAGGTGACCTATGTCTCAAACCATTTATTTCGGTACCTATACCAAAAAAGAATCCAAAGGAATTTACAAGGCACAATTTGATCCTGAAACAGGGACATTGAGCCAACTTGAACTAGTGGCAGCTGAGCCCAATCCAACCTATATCGCTTTTTCTGAAAAAGGCAACCTCTACAGTGTCGGAGCTGAAGAGGGAAAAGGAGGAATCGCAAGCTTTACAGCTGATTTTCAGCTGCTCAATCACGTCGTTGAAGAGGGAGCACCACTCTGCTATGTCTCTGTCGATGACAAGCGTCAACTGGTCTATGGAGCCAACTATCACAAAGGCCAAGTTCTCGTATATCAGCTAGAGGCAGATGGGCGTTTATCCTTTGTCGATCAAGACACCCACCAAGGAAGTGGTCCTCATGCCAATCAAGCAAGTCCACATACCCACTATGCAGACCTTACACCAGATCAGTACCTGATCACGTGTGACCTAGGAACAGATAGTTTGCATGTCTATGATGTTAGCGAGGAAGGAAATCTAACCCTGATCAATCAGTATCAAACAGCCCCAGGGGCAGGACCTCGTCACCTGGTCTTTCATCCTCACTATAAGACTGCTTATCTCATCAATGAATTAAATGCTACGATCGATGTACTCTTTTATGACGGTATGGGTGAATTCGAACACTTCCAAACTGTTTCCACACTTCCATCAGACTACGATGGTCAAAAATGGGCTTCTGCGATCAAGCTCTCAGCTGATGGAAAATTCCTCTATGCATCTAACCGTGCTCACAATTCCATTGCTGTCTTCAAAGTTGTGGCTGATGGTAGCCTAGAACTGATTGAAATTGTTCCAACTCAAGGGCTCAATCCACGTGATTTCACACTTAGTCCTGATCAAAACCACCTAATCGCAGCCCATCAAGATTCACCTAATGCCACCGTCTTCAAGCGGGATCCTGCTAGCGGAAAATTGACCCTTCTATCTGACGACTTCTATGTTCCAGAGGCCGTTTGTACGGTTTTTCATTAAGTCGTTTTAGTTGTCAAACCTCTAAAAAAATGATTAAATAGATGAGAAAAAGGCGTGAGCCTGACTTCACAACTTATATTTTAGGAGACCCTAACATGAATCCATTGGACTTATTTAACCAAGTTAAAGAAATGATCGAAAAGAAAGACTTCGACGCTGCAAAGAAATTTGTTGATGATAACAAAGACAACCTCGGTGACTACCTTGAACAAGCTAAAGGGCTTGTATCTGGAAATGAAATGGTCAGCGGTTCCTTGGACAAAATCAAAGGCTTGTTCTAATAAGACGACTCCTCAACGCTGTAGTTGAGGAGTTTTTGTTTGGCTCGATAACAAAAAAATCCTTGAGAAAACTCAAGGATCTTTTTAGTCTAGTAAACTAGATTATTTCTTAAGGTTGTAGAATGATTTCAATCCACGGTATTCAGCTACTTCACCAAGTTGATCTTCGATACGAAGCAATTGGTTGTATTTAGCGATACGGTCTGTACGTGAAAGTGAACCAGTCTTGATTTGTCCTGCGTTTGTTGCAACTGCGATGTCAGCGATTGTTGAATCTTCAGTTTCACCTGAACGGTGTGATACAACGGCAGTGTAACCAGCTTCTTTCGCCATTTCGATAGCATCGAATGTTTCAGTAAGAGTACCAATTTGGTTAACTTTGATAAGGATAGAGTTAGCACATTTTTCTTCGATACCACGTGAAAGGTAGTCAGTGTTTGTTACGAAGAAGTCGTCACCAACCAATTGAACTTTACCACCAAGACGTTCAGTAAGAGCTTTCCAACCGTCCCAGTCGTTTTCGTCCATACCATCTTCGATAGTGATGATTGGGTATTTGTTTACCAATTCTTCAAGGTAGTCGATTTGTTCAGCAGCAGTGCGGACAGCAGCTCCTTCACCTTCGAATTTAGTGTAATCGTAAACTTTGCGTTCTTTATCGTAGAATTCTGATGATGCACAGTCAAATCCGATAAATACGTCTTTACCTGGAACATAACCAGCAGCTTCGATAGCAGCGATGATAGTTTCTACACCATCTTCAGTTCCGTCGAAACGAGGAGCAAATCCACCTTCGTCACCAACGGCTGTTTCAAGACCACGACCTTTAAGGATTTTCTTAAGTGCGTGGAAGATTTCAGCACCCCAACGAAGAGCTTCTTTGAATGTAGGTGCACCAGCAGGTACGATCATGAATTCTTGGAAAGCGATTGGAGCATCTGAGTGAGATCCACCATTGATGATGTTCATCATTGGAGTTGGAAGAACTTTAGTGTTGAATCCACCAAGGTAGCTGTAAAGTGGGATTTCAAGGTAGTCAGCAGCAGCACGAGCTACAGCGATAGACACACCAAGGATTGCGTTTGCTCCCAATTTACCTTTGTTAGGAGTACCGTCAAGAGCGATCATAGCACGGTCGATAGCTTGTTGATCACGTACATCATAGCCGATGATTGCTTCAGCAATAATGTTGTTTACGTTGTCAACAGCCTTTTGAGTTCCAAGACCACCGTAACGAGATTTGTCACCGTCACGAAGTTCAACTGCTTCGTGTTCACCAGTAGAAGCTCCTGATGGAACCATACCACGTCCATGAGCACCTGATTCAGTATATACTTCTACTTCAAGTGTTGGGTTACCGCGTGAGTCTAGGACTTCGCGAGCGTAAACATCAGTAATAATTGACATTTCTTACTCTCCTTATTGAGTTATATTTTTTACTCCTCTATCATATCGTAATTAGGCTATTTTTTCAAGAAAAAACAAGGAAATCTACGAAAATTGAGAAGTTTTTAACAAGAAAACGGTTCCACTATCTTATTTTCTGCCATTTCCCCTCCTTATTTAATTTTTTAGCATTCTTCTACTCTTCTGCTACGCTTTATGCTATACTAAACTTATGACAGATATTAATAAAACGATTTTAGAAAAAGCTGCTGGTCCTACTCGATTCAATCCGGATGAGCAGCGTCGATTTTTGGAGACTTATGAGGAGCGGGTGATTGCTTCATGCACCTTGGAGGAGGCAAGGGACAAGATGTACCTGGAGCAGTATTCGACAATCCTCACTGATATTTCAGATCGCTTTCATCCTGTTTTGGTCAAGATCTCCCCAGCTTTAGATGAAAGCAGCCAGCTACAATATTTGAAAAAAACCAAAGATCTTGGTCTTGTGGCAAGCATCGTTTCGGATGACTGTCGCCATTCCCCCTTTGGTCTCATCATCCATACTGACCACCCATCTGGAATTTCACCAACAGATATGAGTCTCCAGTATCCAAATTTATTTGAAAAGAAAAAAGAGACTGCCAGTCCAGAAAAGAAATCATTTTGGAAACGTCTCTTTAGCTAAAGAAAAACCAATGGAAGGGAACATCTCCTTTCCATTGGTTTTTTAGTTTGCTTTTATTTTTAAAAGGTTCCCAATATTTCGAGCACAGGAAATCAGATTCCTTTCAGCATGAGCGAGTGCATCTGCTACCTCACAAGGACCAGGTACGATAGAGAAGGCAGCTTCAATGTGATGACTAGGAAAAGCAGGCAAATCCTCCGCTAAGCTACCACAAATAGCTATAACTGGGATCTTTTCTGGTGTTCGTTCGGCCACCCCGACAGGAGCTTTTCCAGAAAGTGATTGGAGATCCATCCTACCTTCTCCCACGACGACCAGATCAGCTTTTTGTACTTTGTGATCAAAGTCAATCAAATCAAGACTTTTTTCAATTCCTGATGAAATCTGACCTCCCGCAAAAGCGACCAAGCCAGCAGCCATGCCACCTCCAGCTCCGGCGCCAGGCATAGACAAAATTCGTGCATCAGCTAGCTGGTAAAAATCCTGCATAGCCTGATCAACAGCTGGAAACAGAAGGGGATTCAATCCCTTTTGCCCACCAAAGATATAGGTCGCTCCTTGACTGCCACAGAGAGGATTGGTTACATCCGTTAAGACTTGGAGCTCGATGTCTTGTAAAGCTTTTGGAACCGCACTGGTATCTATTCTAGCCACACGACCGAGCGAAGCCCCGACAGGACGAAGCAGATGGCCTTGATCATCATAGAAGGCTACCCCAAGTCCAGCAGCCATCCCAATCCCACCATCATTCGTTGCAGAACCACCAATTCCTACACAGATCGTTTTAACCCCTTGGTCAACCAATTGCAAAATAAGTTCACCAATTCCTCGCGTTTCCAGTTCAAGAGGATTTCGTTTATCAGCTGGAATGGAGCCTAAACCAACAAGTGAAGCCATCTCAAAAAAAGCCATCTCATCTTTTTGGTAGTAAGACATTGAAACAGGCTGTCCAAATGGTCCGGTTACTTGAGTTTGGTACTCCGTTACATCCAGAACTCCAGCTAGGGTTTCCATGGTGCCTTCGCCACCATCCCCAATAGGAAGGAGGTCAAAAGTTGCATCTGGTAGAGCCTCTTGAAATCCTTTTTTCAAGGCTTCTGCTACTTGTTTGGCAGATAAGGATTCTTTAAATGAATCCGGTGCTAGTAGGATATGCATGCTGTTTCCTTTCTATGCTGGTCTAGAATTTCAAGAACAAGGCTTAAATCCCTCTTCTCGATACAATATGGGGCTCGCTCAGCGACGATTGGCTTTGCCATAAAGGCAATCCCAATACCGGCTGTTTCAATCATCGGAAGGTCATTGGCACCATCACCCATCGCAATCGTCTGACTTCGTGGGACATGATTTTCTTTCGCCCACGTCAGGAGAGACTCTTTTTTCCTTTCAGGTGTGATTATCCCACCGAGGACTTTCCCTGTCAAACGGCCATCAGAAGCCTCTAAACGATTTGCTAGGACTAGATCAATTCCTAAAGACCTCGCAATAGGGTCGATGACTTCATGAAATCCCCCGGAAACAAGACCAACCTTGTAACCTCTTTGATGTAGTTCCGTGATTAATGTTTCAGCACCCGGCGTGACTTCCATCTGCTCCAAAATTTTCGGAAAGATAGAGGTCTCTAACCCCTTCAATAAAGCAACACGCGCCTCTAAAGATGCTGAAAAATCCAGCTCCCCTTTCATCGCTTGTGCAGTAATCTCTGCCACTTTTTCTCCCACGCCAGCTTCTTGAGCTAGTAGATCAATCCCTTCCTGTCGGACCAAGGTTCCATCTACATCCATAACGAGGAGACCTGTTACTTCTTTCATCGCTTTCCTTTCTTATTTCTCCCTTACTATACAAAAATAGGGTTTAAATTTCAAGTTTCAATGATGATTTGAAGATAAAAAAATGACCTCCTAAAAGGTCATTTTTCTGTTATTAAAAGCGAATTTGCTCCCGGGTTTTTTCGTATGAAGTAACAAAGCGATCAGTTACGCCAGCTTCTACCATTTCCAAAGCATCTGAGATAACTTTGAAGGAAGCAGCATAGTCATATTCTCTTTCGAAAATATAAAGGGACTCATCAAAGGCTGCCTGTACATGATCATCAAATGAACGGTAACGGTTCGAGTATTGCAACAATTGTTCTGTCAATGTCGCATTTTGAACAATTCGATACGCCGCTTCTTCCAATTCATTCATATCATTGGTCAAGATTTCCAACAAACGATTAGTTGATTCGATGTTGATTTTATCCCCTTCCAACTCATCCATCAAAGCTTCTGTATTGTTACTTGCAGTGAAGAAAATTTCTAAGAATTCTTGAGGAATTCCTGGCAAGTTCCGTTTGTCCATATAGCGTTTAATGGCATGCAAACGGTTGGCATAGATGTTGACTTTTTGGCGAGCATTGGCATCGTCTTTTTCAATTTTTGAAAGGGAATCACTTAAGCCAATTTGCTCATCTTCGATTTCTTTCAAACGAGCTTCGATAGCTTCTAACTCTTCTTCTACGATAGAATAGGCCTTTTGTGTTTCAGATGAATCTTTCAAGGCATCTTCTACCACATTTTCTTGTGAAGATAGCTCTGCTTCCAACTCTTTTAACTGTTGGCTGAAGCTTTCATTCAAGACGAATGTTTTACCGAGACGTTCCACTTCTGCCGCAAGCTTGCTATTGTTATCTTTAGCATGTTTCAAATAGCCAGGCAGTTGTTTCACTAACTTCTTCACAACTTTTTGTGATTCAATTTCACGAGTAAAGATGTGATACAAAGCATCGATTTCTTCTTGAATTTGTTCATTTTCGTAAATGGCATTGTCCAATTCAAGGGCAGATACATTGGCCATATTGTTCTTCAAGGAAGCATGCAACTGTTGGAAACGAGATTCAATATCTGTTTCAGTGAAGTGGTATCCAGATTCCAAAAGCTTGCGGTAGCCACTTTCCAAATCCTCTAATTGATCAGGAAGTTTTGTTTGAAGAGCAGTGACAATTTCTGGCACTCGCTCAACAATTTGTTTTAAGGCTACAATATGATTTTCAGCTGTATCAAGGATTTCAGCCGCTTCAACAGGGTCACCTGAAGAATTCAAGGTTACAAATTGTGAAAAATCAGATTGAATATTTCCAATTTGTTTTTCAATTTCAGGAAGCGCACTGCCATAACGATCTGGGTCTGAAGTGACTTCTTTTTGAAGTTCCTCAAACATATCCAAGGCATGAACCACACGTCCGCTATTCTTTTGTTCCTGCTCTTCCAGATCAGAAAGGGCTTTGCGAATCGCCTTGATATCTTCGTCGATCAATTGGATCTGACTTTCGATATTATCAATGGCTTGTTTAGCCTTCATGAAACGGAAAGAATTGTTATAGCCTTCCGCTTCAAACAGATTGTTTTCAATATCAGCAAATGAATTTAAGGATAAATCTACCCATTTTTGATTCCATTCACGAAATGCAATTTGACTTTGACCAATCAAATGCATGTTTTTTACGGCCTCTACTTCATCGTTGACCGGAAGGTTGTATAACTTTTCTTTTCGTTCTTCCAGTGCTGCCAGTAAGGCTTCATTTCTTTTTCTCAAAATGACTGCAACCACATATCCTACAATCAAGATAAGGGCGACAATAAAGATGAGAACAATTAGTCCACTAGACATATAAAAACTCCTTCATCGTATTACTTGAACGTAATCCTAGTAATTATACCATAAAATATCCATTAATGGGAAGCGTTCGGTGAATTTTATACATCGAGTGTACTATATTCAGCGTTTTCTTCGATAAATTCACGACGTGGTTCCACACGGTCCCCCATCAACATATCAAAGATCTTATCTGCTTCCGCAGCATCGTCTACTGATACTCGTGCCATCAAGCGGTGTTCTGGATTCATGGTTGTTTCCCATAATTGGTGATCATCCATTTCTCCAAGACCTTTATAGCGTTGGATGGTTGGTTTTGAGCGACCTTCTGAATAACGTTCCAAAGCTGCAGCTAATTCGGCTTCTTGGTTGGCACCAGGTTGGATATATTCTTTGATTTCACTACCGACTTTGACCCCATAGATTGGTGGTTGCGCAATATAAACATATCCCGCTTCCAAGACTGGTTTCATATAGCGATAGATCAAGGTCAATAGAAGGGTTCGGATATGAGCGCCATCGACATCGGCATCGGTCATGATCACTAATTTTTGGTAACGCGCTTTTGTAACATCAAATTCTGCACCAAATCCAGTTCCCATAGCAGTAAATAAACTACGGATCTCTTCATTGGCTAGAATTTTGTCCATACTTGCTTTTTCAACGTTCAAAATCTTACCGCGGATTGGTAAAATCGCTTGGAATTCCCGATTTCGACCAGATTTTGCAGATCCTCCGGCTGAATCCCCTTCGACGATAAAGAGTTCTGTTTCTTGTGGATTGTTTGAAGAACAATCTGCCAATTTACCAGGTAGGTTGGAAATCTCAAGCCCTGATTTCTTACGGGTCACCTCACGCGCTCGCTTAGCAGCCACGCGAGCTTTCGCTGCTAAAATCCCTTTTTCGACGATTTTCTTAGCAATTTGCGGATTTTCCAAAAGGAAATCAGAAAAGGCATCACTAAAGAGTCGATTGGTAATCTTAACAACTTCTGAATTTCCAAGTTTGGTCTTGGTTTGTCCTTCAAACTGTGGATTTGGATGTTTAACCGAGATCACTGCTGTTAAGCCTTCTCTAACATCTTCCCCAGTTAGATTGTCTTCGTTTTCTTTTAAGAGTTTATTTTTCTTAGCGTAATCATTGATCACACGAGTGAGCGCTGTACGGAAGCCCTGTTCATGCGTCCCACCTTCATGGGTATGAATGTTATTCGCAAAACTCATGACCGTCTCATGGTAGCCGGTGGTATATTGCATAGCTACTTCAACAGTAATATCATCCATTTCACCATCTGTGTAGATTGGTTTTTCAAAGATGACATCTTTGTTTTCATTGATGTATTCGACATAACTAGAGATCCCACCTTCGTAGTGGTAATGCTTTTCTTGCTCCAGACCTTCTCGCTTATCCGTCAAAGAAATACGCAAGCCACGATTCAAAAAGGCTAATTCTTGAATCCGTTTATTTAATTTTTCAAAATCATACTCGGTGGTTTCCGTGAAGATTTCTGGGTCTGGAATAAAGTGGACGGTTGTCCCTGTCCGATCTGTCTCCCCGATAACTTTCAAATCATCTACAACGTGTCCACGTCGATACTCTTGGTAATGGATACTGCCATTTTTATAGACGCGAACATCGAGGGATGTGGAGAGGGCATTCACAACGGATGACCCTACCCCGTGAAGTCCACCAGATACCTTGTAGCCACCTCCGCCAAATTTTCCTCCCGCGTGAAGCACGGTAAAGACAGTTTCAACGGCAGGTCGACCTGTCTTTTCTTGGATATCCACTGGGATCCCACGACCATCATCGACAACCGTGATCGAATTATCTGCTTCAATGAAAACTTCAATATGGCTAGCAAAACCAGCTAAGGCTTCGTCGATCGAGTTATCAACGATTTCCCAGACCAGATGATGAAGACCTTCTTTTGAGGTAGATCCAATATACATTCCCGGACGCATCCGAACGGCTTCTAGTCCTTCCAAGACCTGAATCTGACTGGCATCATATTCTTGTGCTTGATTTTCTTGCTGTTTATCCTCTGTCATAATTTCCCTTTTCTATTCAAATATAAACTGGTGTAAGTGTGGCATGGAATCAAATAAATAGGTCGAAAGCCCTGCAGCCTTTCCAGCTTCTATATCGATCGGACGATCTCCGATGACCAGACCGTCTTGAATGCCATATTTTTCCTTCAAATAAAGCATAGAGGCTGGGTCTGGTTTTCGAGGAAAGCCCTCGTCTGCCGTTACAATCTCCGTAAAGTAGGGTGCAATGCCTGTCTGTTCAATAAGGGTCAAAACTTGGCGATCCCGATGAGATACCAAAAAATGGCGTCCTCCATGTGCTTGGATCTCTTCTAGTAACTCTTTTGCTCCCTCAAATAAGACCGGCTCTTGCAAGCCCAAGGCTTCTTTTTTCTTGTATTCCGTACGAAAATTGGAAATATGAGGTGCAAAGGTTTGAATTGCATCCTGTGTTGAGATTTTTAATGCTGCATAAACAGAATCATGATCGGCTTGAATGTGAAAGTCCTTCAATGTCGCTACAAAGGCATTTGTGGACGTTTCGTAATTATCCAATAGCGTCCCACCAAGATCCCATATAAAATCATGATAATTCATAGTCAATATTATACCACAAATGGACAAAAAAAATAAGCTAAAACCCTCATTTAGGGGGGATTTTAGCCATTTTTTACGGTCATTTCATTTTAAATCATAGAGAAGTCATTTTCCGTCATAGAATGTAAACTTTCACCAGAAAATATGGTGTCCAAAAGAGCAATTTTAAGCATCTCCAAAGACATCTTGATAGAGCATTCCTTGACGAAGGCTTTGGGCATCTCCTCCAAACTGTTCTACCAAGGCATAGGCTAAGGCAAGCGCAGTTGAAGGACCACGACTGGTCAAGAGATTCCCGTCTTTCACCACTGTTTCTTTCTGATAGTGTCCATCTTGAATCTCTTCTTCAAAACCATCGTAACACGTATAGTGTTTATCTTTTAAGAGGCCGGCACGCGCCAAGACAATTGGTGCTGCACAAATCGCAGAAATGATTTTTCCTTTTCTACTTTCTTCTTGAAGAGCTGCAATCAATTCCGAATTATCCCGCAAATTCGCAGCTCCCGGCATCCCACCTGGTAAGAAGATTCCATCATAATCTGACAGGTCCCCATTCCAGAGGCGATCGACTTCCACTGTGATCTGGTGAGAACCTGTGACCGTTTCTTCCATGCCAATAAGGTCACAGTCGATCCCAGCCCGTCTCAAAACATCGACAATGGTCAAGGCTTCAATTTCTTCAAAACCGTTTGCTAAAATCGTTGCTACTTTTTTCATTTTCATTCCTTCTTTCTATCTATTGCGCCTTTTTAAGGACTACTTTTTTACGGATTGGAGGCCCTTCTTCTGGCTCTTTCTTTTTGCTGCTATGATTATATATTGAGAGGACCAGACCAATACCAATCAGATTACTAATAATAGACGATCCACCTTGTGAGATAAAGGGGAGGGGAATCCCCGTCAAAGGGAGAAGACCCGTTACTGCTCCGACATTTTCAAAAATATGAAAGACCAGCATCATGATAAATCCGATGGAAATATAGGTATAAAATTGGTTATTGGACTGGAGGGTAATTTTTAAAATGCGGTAAATCAGGGTCACATATAAAATCAACAGCACCAGAGCTCCAACAAAGCCAAAGTCTTCTGCGACGACCGTAAAAATCATATCGCTTTCCCGTACGGGAACCAATAAATTGGAGACATTAAAGCCTTGCCCAAAGAGACCACCACTAGCAATAGCTAGCTGTCCTTGTGCCTGCTGGTAGGTGGTGGTTTGTGCATAGTCAAAAGGATTTAACCAGGCTAAAATACGGTTCATCTGATAGGTTGGCATCCCTACTTGCTGGTGCAGAAAAGCTCGCCCCCCTTCTGAAAGAAAGAGGAAGAGAAAGCCTGCTAATCCACCTGCCAGAAGCAAGATGACCGGCAAGATAATTTTCCAGGAAACTCCTGAAACGAGCACTAAGCCCGCAAAGATGGCCAAGAATACTAAGGCCGTTCCCAAGTCCTGCTGGAGGGCCAATAAGGCAAAGACCGGAATCGTATAGATGGTCAACTCTAGAATCAAAAACCAATCTTGTCGTAATAATCGCTCACGCCCCTTATTTCTTTGCAAAAATCGGACAATAGAGCGTGACAGCATCAGGATGAAGGGGATCTTCATAAATTCTGAGGGCTGAAATAAGGTGATGTTCCCATAAGCCACCCAGTTTTTAGCTCCTGTTGAAGCCACCAAGTTGGGATTATAAAAAACAAGGGGAAGAACCATCAAGGCCAAGCCTAGTAGGTAAAGAAAGGGAGTGATTTTCCAAAGAAATTTCGTACTAAAAATCGTCACAATCAGGCAAATGATACATCCCACACCAATCCAGGCCAATTGCTGCCCCAAAAAAGGCCACACCATTTGGGGATAATCATGAGAAACTGCCACATAAACGGATAAAATCCCAATCATGAGAAGGGCGAAGACAATCCCAATGATCGAATAATCCAGGTGAATCGTCCAAAAATGATGTTTCTTCATTCACGTTCCTTTCTGTGAGAATCATCAAATCAATTAATAGAACAACATTTGTAGAATCAAGCTAGATCCTGCTACACAAAACCAAGCAATCAACCCTACTAGAAGGGGGGCTGCTCCTGCTGCACGGAACTGTTTCCAAGAAACCTTGCTTCCGATTCCGACCAAGGCCATGGCCATAAAGAGGTGAGAAAGGTCATTTAGGTAAGGTAGGACCACTTTAGGTACCAGGCCAATAGAAGAAAGAATGGAAGCCACAATAAACCAGATAATAAACCAAGGAATAATTTTCTTTAACATTCCTTTGTTTCTTCCTTGTTGTTTACTCCGATACCATTTTAAACCGATCAAGCCCAAACAAACTGGTACAATCATCAGGGCGCGTGTTAACTTAACAATTGTAGCCATTTGCCCCGCTGCTTTACTGTAAGAAAATGCTGCTGCTACAACAGATGACGTATCGTTAATGGCTGTTCCTGACCAGAGGCCAAATTGGAAATTAGACATATGCCATAAATGCCCTAATACTGGAAAGATAAAGACAGCCAAAATGTTGAAGAAGAAGATAGTTGACATAGATAGGGCAATTTCCTCTTCGTCTGCTTCAACGATCGGAGCTGCTGCTGCAATAGCAGATCCACCACAAATAGCTGTACCAAACCCAATTAAGGTCCGTAGATGAGATTTCAGGTGGAAGACTCTCCCAAAAATAATAGCTGCAAGAAAGGCAACGGTTATCGTTGGCAGACTAATCTTTAAAGAAGACAAACCTGTAGAGGCAACTGTCGCAATGGGCAAGCTAAATCCCATGAAGATAATCGAATACTGCAACAATTTCTTACCGGACCAGTTCAAGCCTGGTCGTGAATTCTCCGGCAAATCCACAAATTCATTAAGGACAATTCCTAAAATTAAGGCAAAAACACTGGAGCCAATAATGGGAAAGAAAGTTCCCAACAACATAGCACAAAGTGCCAGTACAAATGCAATTGCAAGTCCAAATCCTTTATTTTTCATTTTCTCAATTCCTTTCAAAAAAGTCAGCTGCTTGCTCAACAAGCCGCTCTCTCAATGTCGTGTGAAGGGGCAACACTTGTTGCAAACCATCCAAAATTTGTTTTCCATATCGCTTGGTTACCACCCGCTGATCCAATAAAAGCACCAAAGATTCCTGATCTTGAAAACGGCTGGTTCTCCCAATAGCCTGTTTTAGCCTTAAAATCGCGACTGGAAGACTATAGTCATAAAAGGGATTTTTCCCCTGTTCTCTGAGTTTTGTATTCAGCTTTTGAACCATATAATCTTTAGGATTGTCAAAAGGAAGGCGCGTGATGATTTGAATCACTTCTTTTTGTTGGGAGAAATCGACTCCCTCCCAGAAGCTTCCCGTCCCCAATAAAATAGAGCTTTCTCCTCTGTCAAATCGTCGCTTAATATTGGCTGCATCACCATTTCGATACTGGGCCAAGTGGGGAAACTTCAATGCGTTTGACGTCTCCAGTAACAATTCTTTTGAAGTAAACAAAAGAAAAATTGGCTTTCGTAAAGGAAGGAGTTCACCGACGAGCTGACAAATCTCTCCTGCATACTCCACGGAAGATAAAGAAACGACATCTGGAAAATCTATCGGCACCAACAATTCCTGGTGTTGTTTAACTGTTATTGGCACCCGATAGATTTGCTGCTCTTGGTATCCTAAAAGAGCAGGTAAAAGCACCTTTTTACTGATAGCGATCGTCGCTGATACAAAGAGCACGGTCACTTCTTCAGGTACAAATTCCTTAAAGGATAGTAAGTCCTCCACTCCTCCATGAAGACGAAGAATCTGGTGGCTTTCAACCACTTCTTTTTCTATCCAAAAGGTTTGGTAGCGCTCATCAAACAATTCCTTTAGATTCTCTAATGATTCGTTTTTTAATTCTGAGACATCCTGTCGAATTTTTGCCACCGTTTGATCTGATAAGACTGCCGTTTTTCCTTGCACGACTTCTTTGGAGCAGGCATTTAACTCAAATTGAATACTCTCCAGCAAACGTCGTTGTAGAAGATCTTTTTCCTCTTCAATAGCGTGTTGCAAGTTTAAAAGAAGAGATTGCAAGGTTTCTTCTCTCTGTGAAAATTGCTCTAAAGCAAAGAAGAGTTTTTGCGCTTCATCCACGACCAGAACAGACTCTTGAAGTAGACTCTTATCATCTTCTAGACGGGTTAGCAGATAAGCATGATTGGTCAAAATCACCCGGCTGGTTTTCACTTTTTCCTGACCAAGACGCCAAAAATCTTCCTGATAAAATAGTGAACGTTTCGACAATTGACCATCGTGGCAAATGTCAGCTACAAAATGGACATGACGATAGAGTTGGCCAATTTCACTGAACTCTCCTGTTTCAGTCATGGTCAGCCAAACCAACAGTTGCATTTTAAAGCGTCGAATCATCCCATTATCTGACTCACTCTGTAAGGTCTCATAAAATTTATCGAGTTGGATATAATCCTTGGGACTTTTAAGGCTATGAATGGGAATTTGGAAAAGATCCTGGATGGTCTTTCCTTCTTTCTTCATAATTTGATCCTGAAGAATTTTAGTTGGAACACTCACAAGAATGCGCTTGGAGGTTTTAGCCAAAAGCGTTAACAGATAAGCGTAGGTCTTCCCAATTCCCGTTGGCGCCTCGATAAAACTTGGAAGCGGCTGGTGCAAACTGTCCTCGATATAGGCAACAAATTCTCTCTGCTCCGGATAAGCTTCCATTCCCAACAATTGCATATTGAATTCAAACTGTTCAGACAAATAGTGACTTTCTAAGAACCGCTGTGGCTTTCGCAGATAGAGACCATGAACTTCTACTAAATGAGCTGGTAAAAAAAGGCTACTGTCTTCAAGCGCATCTTCTATTAAGAGTCGCGATTCATAAATCAAACAATCTGCCATCGAAAGAAGTTTTTCGATCAATCCTCTTGGTAAGCTCGCAATTTTCTCTCTCAATTTCAACAGCAGCTGGGCTGTTGCCATAGCATCCGCTAAAGCGGAGTGAGCATGGTGCAACTCAATTTCCAGTTCAGCCGCAAGCGCTCCTAAATTGTAGCGTTCTAAAGTCGGATAGAAAATTTGAGACAATTCAACCGTATCAATCCGAGGAGTCGTTAGCTCAAATCCTTCCCAAAAAAGGGCTTCTGCCAATAAATTCGCATCAAATTTGACATTATGGGCCACAAAGACGGCATCTTCTATTAATTCAAAAATTTCTTTTGCCACTTGTGCAAACTCTGGAGCTTTTTTCAAGCGAGCATCTGTCAGGCCAGTCAATTGTTTGATATGCTCATCCAATCGCTCATGGGGATTCACATCCGTCTCATAGGATTGCGTAATCCTACCATCTTCAATGATGACAATCCCAACCTGAATGATCTTAGCATTGCTTCCAGCACTGGTCGCTTCCAGGTCCACAATGGCATATTTCCGTTTCTGTCTTGTCATAATACTTAAAATTATATCACGTTTGAGCAAGCTCTGCAGATTTTTTTCTCCTTTCATGCTGACTTAAATCCTGTTATTTTCCTCGCAATTTGATACACTATTCTAGAAAGGAGTCCTTATGAAAATCTATCGTACTGTTAATCCTGTAGCTTATGAAAACACCTACTACCTTGAAAATGACCACTCCCTCATTCTTGTCGATCCAGGTAGCGACTGGACGACTATTCAAAAACAAATAGATCGCATCGGAAAACCAATTGTAGCGATTCTTTTAACCCATACGCATTACGATCACATTATGAGTCTTGAAAAGGTTCGTCAGACCTATCATTTCCCACCTGTTTATGTCCATTCAGCAGAAGCCAGTTGGTTGTCTTCTCCTGTCGATAATTTATCTGGTTTGGATCGTCATGCGGATTTAGAAGATGTTGTATGCAAGGAGGCCGACTTCCTTTATGACATTCGCTCCGATTACCAAATAGCTGATTTCCACTTTTATGTTCTGGAGACACCAGGCCACTCTGCCGGAGGGGTTTCCATCGTCTTTCCTCAGAATCACCTGGTTCTATCTGGTGATGCCCTTTTTCGCGAAACCATTGGACGGACCGATCTTCCAACAGGGAACGCAACACAGTTACTTAGCAGTATTAGAGAAGAACTCTTTACCCTTCCATCTTCCTACACTGTCTATCCCGGTCATGGCCCTGAAACCTCTATTGGTCACGAGAAGATGTTCAATCCCTTCTTTAGATAATCCTAAAGAATCCTTATCATCCTTCCTGTCCTCATCAAAGTAAACAAAAAAAGCAAGTGCGAACTTGCTTTTTTATTATATCTTAAGAAAACGTCTCATGGAGATTGAAGAACCAATCGCCCCAATCAAAATTCCTAATCCAAAGAGGCCACCGACCATGATCGGTACCAAGAGATGAGGGCTATAGAGATACAAGTTTTGATCTGCCAAGTTATTGTTCATAGATGTATAGACAACATTATAAACATAAAAGACCAAAGCTGAAGGAACCAAGGCTCCCAAGAGACCGATCCAAGCACCTTCTAAAAGGAATGGTGCACGAATATAACCATTTTTTGCTCCTACCAGTCGCATAATCTTAATCTCACGACTACGTGAAATGATGGTAATCCGAATGGTATTCGAAATCAAGAAGACCGCGATGAAGATCAATAAAGCTACACCAATCAAGCCCCAGTTTCGGATGAAGGTTCCAAGAGCAAACAAGCGTTGGGTATCGACCCCACCATCTTTAACCTCAGAGACCCCTTCAATTTTTTTGGCATCTGCTGAGACTTGCTTCACATATTTAGGAGCTGTTGTCTCTACATAATACGCATCATAGAGAGGATTGGCATCTCCATCAAAAATCTTCCAGTTGTTCCCAGCCGTTTTGATCAGTTTATCATACTGTTCTTCCTTGCTAGAAAAATCAACCTTATCGACATGCTTCATGGCTGTCAGAGCATCATAGACCTTATGGTAGTTTTCATTGGTCACGGTTTGACCGTCTTTTTCAATCTGCTCGCTCTGATCTTGAATATCCTTGCGCATGTATACTACAACCCGCACACTATTTTGAATATCATCTGAAAGCTTAATGGTATTGGCAATCACAGAGGCGAAAATAGCAACCAAGCTAAGGGTAATCATAACCGAGCTGACCGCTGCCATCGTCATCCAACCATTTCGTTTCAAGCTTTTAAGCGATTCGATTAAGTGTCGGAAAAATCTTCTAATCATCGTATCCGTACTCTCCTTCCGCTTCATCACGCACTACACGACCATTTTCAATCGCGATGACACGGTGACGTAAAGTATTTACAATCTGGCTATTGTGAGTCGCCATCAATACTGTGGTCCCTTGCAGATTAATCCGCTCCAAAAGATTCATGATTTCCCATGAATTATCTGGGTCCAAGTTCCCCGTTGGCTCATCCGCAATCAAGACTTTCGGATTGTTGACGATCGCACGAGCAATCGCAATCCGTTGTTGCTCCCCACCGGACAATTCATTCGGGAATGAGCGGACCTTGTGTTTCAATCCGACAAGATCCAAAACTTCCATCACACGCTTTTTAATATTGCGACGGCGCTCACCGATAACTTGCATTGCGTAAGCAATATTTTCATAAACGGTTTTCTTTGGAAGCAATTTATAATCTTGGAAGACCACTCCCACATTGCGTCGCAACATAGGAATATCGCGTTTTTTGATTTTATCCAAATCAAAATCAGCTACTTTCAAACTTCCTTTATCGTGTTTGACTTCACGGTATAAAAGTCGAATAAAGGTCGACTTCCCTGCACCAGAAGGTCCTACGATGTAGGCAAATTCTCCTGGTTCAATTTGGACAGAGACCCCGCGAAGGGCCGTTGTCCCGTTGTCATACTTTTTGACAACATCTTTCATTTCAATCATTGACATGTAATGAAATTCCTTTCATTCTTTTCTGGTTGATTCCCTCGAGGTTATTGGAGACGCCATTTAAGGTAGGCATCGATAAACCCATCGATATCTCCATCCATCACCTTGTCCACCTGCGCTACTTCGTAGTTGGTCCGGTGATCCTTAACCATGGTATAAGGGGTAAAAACATAGGAGCGGATTTGACTTCCCCAGGTGATTTCTTTTTTATCCCCTTTTAGAGAGTCCACTTCTGCTGCTTTTTTCTCTTGCTCTAATTGGTAGAGTTTAGCTTGCAACATCTTCATCGCACGATCACGGTTCCCGTATTGGGTCCGATCCACGGTGGATGCCACTACAATCCCTGTCGGAATGTGGGTCAAGCGCACCCCTGTAGAAACCTTGTTGACGTTTTGTCCACCAGCTCCACCAGAGCGGAAGGTGTCCATCTTGATATCATCATCACGAACTTCGACTTCGATAGTATCGTCTAATTCGGGCATGACCTCAACAGATGTAAAGGAGGTATGACGACGTTTAGCGGAGTCAAATGGAGAGATCCGAACCAAACGGTGTACCCCCATTTCAGATTTCAGAAGACCGTATGCATGTGGCCCTTCAAAGGATAGGGTTACAGACTTGATTCCAGCCTCATCCCCAGCCTGATAGTCCAAGACTTCAACTTTAAAGCCGTGGGCATTTCCAAAACGAGTATACATCCGAAGAAGCATGTCGCCCCAATCCTGAGCTTCTGTTCCTCCTGAACCTGGGTGGATTTCTAGGATGGCATTATTATTGTCATAGGGTTCAGACAATAGCAAGGTCATCTCATAGCTGGTCATACGTTTATCCAGCTCCTCCAACTTCTCGATCAATTCTTCCTTGACCGAATCGTCTTCTGCCAAAAAGTCCAGTAAGATTTCTGACTCATCAAAGAGATCCACCATTTGATGGAAATTTTCATAGGTCTGCTTGAGTTCATTTAATTCTTGAGATGTCTTTTGCGCAGCAATGTTATCATCCCAAAAATCAGGTTCTGTCATTTTATTTTCTAAAATGGCAATTTCTTCTTCCAATGCCTCTAAGTCAAAGAGAC
The DNA here is from genome assembly GCF_001813505.1 of Streptococcus sp. HMSC061E03. Taxonomy (NCBI): domain Bacteria; kingdom Bacillati; phylum Bacillota; class Bacilli; order Lactobacillales; family Streptococcaceae; genus Streptococcus; species Streptococcus sp. HMSC061E03. The sequence continues at coordinate 334,904 of NZ_KV812784.1, read as the reverse complement.
CCCCTGAAAGAAGCTAATTTTTCACGATTTGCGTCAATTTTTTGACGAATTTCTGAAATGTCCATAAGTACCTCTTTCTATGTATCTAGTCTATTATATCATAACCTTCACTATTTGCCCACCTTTCAATATTGGATCTACTGGTTGACCACTGCCAAGCCAGCTGATTTTCAGCATTTTTTCTATTCATTTGTAACCTAATTGTTAGAAAAAAAGATCCTCTTATGCTAGACTGGTAGCATGACAACAGTAGCTTTTATGTCCGATTTACATATTGATTCAAACAACTTCGGCAAAGAAGAATTAGAGACCCTGATCACTCTTTTCAAGGACAAAAAAATTCAACATCTCCATATTGCAGGAGATATTGCCAACGGCTTTGAAAAGACGTCACAGGAATTTTTAGACCAACTTCAATGTCACCTTCCAGTGACCTTTAGCCTAGGAAATCATGATATGCTAGGCCTATCAGAAGAAGCCATGAGACCTTTTGAATTTCAAAAGATTCCCTTCTCCAATCATACGCTTCTTGCCTTTTCGGGCTGGTATGACTACAGTTTTGTTCCTACTATCTCTCCCCAAAAACATCTCCAAACCAAAAATCTATTTTGGTTTGACAGACGCCTCCAACGAATGGGATCTGATCCAGCCATTACCCAACGTCTGTTGCAAGAGCTCGAAACAGAACTCATGCAAGTGGATCAACCCCTGATCATCGCCATGCACTTTGTGCCTCATAGTCATTTTCTTATGCGCCACCCTTATTTTGAACGCTTTAATGCTTTTCTAGGGAGCCAAGCCTTTCATGAACTGTTTAGACAATATCCTGTCAGAGAAGTGATTTTTGGTCATAGCCATCACCGAATGCCAGCAACAACCATTGACAACATCACCTATCATGCTAGACCTTTAGGCTATGTCCGAGAATGGGAGCTTTGCAAACAATTTTTCGAAGCTTTTCCTGAATATGATTTTCCAAAACGATACGATCCCTACAAACGCTATCGCAGAATCAAAGACCTCCCCGAATTTAAAGCATACAAGAAAAAACAGCTCGCTCATGAATTTTCTCAAGCCATGACGATCCTTAAACTATAAAAAAAATTGGTTCCTTCGGAACCAATTTAGAATGTAGACAAACTATTTTAAAGTAAAATAAGTTAAGCGATTCTGCAAAAAATAAATAAGTTCCAATTTTTAAATCGATCGAGAAAATACCGAAACTTTCCGCTGTGAGAAAAGTGCCTGAAA
>NZ_KV812784.1:274272-333553 GCF_001813505.1 Streptococcus sp. HMSC061E03 | reverse complement strand
TGACGTCCGTACTCACCTAAGGAAAGTTTTTTATATGACTTTGTTTTCAATCTGAATTGGTCCCTCTGGGACCAATTTTTTTACTCTTCTGTATCCAAAAGATTTTTTGCAACGATTGCAGCCAGAACACCGCCAACGATTGGAGCCAAGATAAAGATCCAAATTTGTTGAAGGGCTGCACCACCAACAAAGAGGGCAGGTGCCAAGCTACGAGCTGGGTTAACAGAAAGTCCTGTAATGTTCAAACCAACAAGAATAATCAAAGTCAAGCTCAAGCCGATCACAAGACCAGCGATCTTGCCATTACCTTTGCTAGCTGATGTCACTGTCATGATGACCAAAATAAAGATAAAGGAAGCAATTACTTCAAACAAGAATCCGCCAAATGGAGTCACACCCTTCGCTAGGGCATTTTCACCAAGACTAGCTGTTGACATACCTGAATTTGACAAGAGGAAGAGTACTGTTGCAGATGCGAGAACCGCCCCCACTACTTGAGCTGCAATATAATTAACCAAGTCCTTTGAAGACAAGCGTTTGTTCACAAACATGGCAATCGAAACAGCTGGGTTCAAGTGGGCACCAGAAACAGTCCCAATTGAGTAAGCTGCTGCAACAATGGATAAACCGAATGCCAAGGCAATTCCTAAATGTCCCAGACCTTCTGTTCCATTTCCAAAAACAACTGCGCCAGTCCCGATAAAGACAAGCATAAATGTGCCGATTACTTCAGCAAAAAACTTTTTCATAACTAAGTTTCCTTTCTTCAAACTGTTGACTAGTTTATCAAAAATCCACACGTACCTCAAGAAATATGCCCAGTCTATTTTGCCCGCAAAAAAAGCCATCCGAAGATGACTTTTTTTATGCTTAAATGGCGTTTTTATCTTTTCCGAGTGCTCGTTGGATTGCTTTAACAATTTCAACAAGGACAACAATCATAAGTGCTCCTACAGCAACCACTATCCATTGAGTCAAGCTCAAGTGTGAAACGTGGAAGAGGCTGTTAAATCCTGGAACCAAAATTGTCACCATCAAGAGGACAAAGGCAACTGGGATTGACCAGTTAAAGGTCTTGTTCTTGAAGAGTCCAACCGTAAAGATTGATTGGTACACAGACTTAACGTTAAAGGCATGGAGCAATTGGATCAAACCAAGAGTTGCAAAGGCCATGGTAAGGGCATCTGCGTGGATTTCAGTTTGAACTTGATGCTCTGGGAAGAGGATAGCCCAACCGTAAACACCAAGAACGAGCATGGTTTGGAAGATACCTTGATAAAGGATAGCTCCGAATACACCACCGTCAAAGAAGTTAGATTTACGTCCACGAGGTTTGTGGGTCATAACCCCTGGCTCAGCTGGTTCAACACCAAGTGCGATGGCTGGTAGCGTATCTGTTACCAAGTTAATCCAGAGAAGATGCACTGGTTGTAACACAACCCAACCAAAGAGGGTTGCAAAGAAGATAGTGAAGACCTCAGCCATATTGGCAGACAAGAGGTATTGGATGGATTTTTGGATATTTGAGAAGACCTTACGTCCTTCTTCAACTGCTACGATAATGGTTGCGAAGTTGTCATCAGCAAGGACCATATCAGAAGCTCCCTTAGAAACCTCTGTACCAGTAATCCCCATACCAATACCGATATCAGCTGTTTTAAGCGATGGAGCATCGTTAACCCCGTCACCAGTCATGGCAACAACTTTACCTTCATTTTGCCATGCTTTCACGATCCGAACCTTGTGTTCAGGTGATACACGTGCGTATACAGAGTATTGCTTGAAGACTTTTTGGAATTCTTCATCAGTGAGTTCATTCAACTCAGCACCCGTGAAGACATGGTCTTCTGTATCATTTGGATCGATGATTCCAAGACGTTTGGCAATAGCTTCTGCTGTATCTTGGTGGTCACCCGTAATCATGATTGGACGGATACCTGCTTCTTTAGCGACACGTACAGCTTCTGCAGCTTCTGGACGCTCAGGGTCAATCATGCCGACCAAACCTGAGAAGATGAGGTCAGATTCAACAATTTCAGATTCCAAGGTTGGGATTTCCTTGCTTGTCTTATAAGCCATCATCAAGACACGAAGGGCTTGTTTGGCCAAGTCTTTGTTGATCGCAAGGATAGCTTTCTTGTCTTCTTCTGTGATAGGGCGAACTTCTCCATTGACTTCAATACGTGTCACACGCTTGAGCAATTGGTCAGGGGCACCCTTCACAGCGATAAAGTAAGAACCATCTGCTTCCTTGTGGATGGTAGACATGAGTTTACGATCAGAGTCAAATGGCAATTCAGCCACACGAGGCTCATCCTTCAAGACTTCACGAACGTCAAAATTGTGGTCCAAGCCAAACTGTACAAGAGCTGTCTCAGTTGGATCCCCAATCAATTTGCCAGATGGGTCCACCTTGGTATCATTGGCAAAGTTCATGATACGAAGGGTATTGTTGCTAGCAGCAATCTCAGCTGCTGAGCTTTGCAATTGACCGTTGGTGTAGACCTTCTCAACAGTCATTTGGTTCATAGTCAAAGTACCTGTTTTATCAGATGCGATGATTTCTGTTGAACCAAGAGTTTCAACCGCTGGTAATTTACGAACAATCGAATTGCGTTTGGCAAGGGTTGTAGTTCCCAAAGATAGAACGATAGTTACAATGGCAGGAAGTCCTTCTGGAATGGCCGCAACCGCAAGGGCTACCGCAACCATCAAGCCTTCTAATGGATGCTCTCCACGAACGAAGACACCAACTAAGAAAGTAATGACCGCAATCACAACAATTAAGTAAGTCAAGGCTTTAGATAATTGTTCCAAGCTTTGCTTCAATGGTGTTTCAGTCTCATCGGCATTGGCCAACATATCTGCAATCTTACCAACTTCTGTATACATACCAGTGTTTGTTACGACACCAATACCACGACCATAAGTTACATTTGAGTTTTGGTAACCCATATTAACGCGGTCCCCAATACCAGCATCTGCTTCAACAAGTCCTGTCACATCTTTTTCAACTGGCACAGACTCCCCTGTAAGAGCTGCTTCTTCAATTTTAAGAGAAGCTGCTTCAAACAAACGCATATCTGCAGGCACGACATCTCCCGCTTCAAGCAAGACGATATCTCCGGGTACCAATTCTTTTGAGTCAATCTCAATAACATGGCCATCACGACGAACACGAGCCATGGGGCTAGACATATTTTTCAGAGCTTCAATGGCTGCTTCTGCTTGCCCTTCTTGGTAAACCCCAAAGGCAGCATTCAAGACAACAACGGCCAAGATGATCATGGCATCCGTTAGACCGTCCATTCCTTCTGTAATCACAGAAAGTGCCGCTGCCACAAGCAAGATGATAATCATCAAATCCTTAAATTGATCAAGGAATTTAGCTAGTAGGCTACGTTTTTCACCCTCTTCCAACTCATTACGACCATAATTCGCTAAGCGTTCTTGAGCCTGGGCGGTTGACAAACCTTCGACAGATGAATCCAAGTTCTTTAGGACTTCCTCAGAAGATTGCGTGTAAAACAAATCTTTATTTTGTTCTTTTGACAAAACAGTCTCCTCCTTTTTGGCCTCTTTTTACAAAAAAAGAGACCTGTTTTTTAAAAAAACAAGTCTCGCTGTTTAATATAGTGCCGGAAATAATTCGTAATGACGACACTATCGCGGAAAACCGCCAGCTACTCCCTTGAGTGGTTTTATTATACCATTTTTATAGAATAAAGCAAGCGGGATCTCTAATAATTTAATGAGGTCTATTCTTCCCATTCCACCAGTAATTGATAATTAGCAAATTCCTGTTCTCCATCGAGAGTTAACAAGCGATAAGAGACTTTCAAATGACCTGCTTCTAATTGAAAGAGGTCTGTTGTAATCAAAAACTGCTGAATGCCCATCGGAGTTGGGATGATTGCCCCACCATCTTCATTTTTGTAGAAACGCATGATGGATTTAGGACTTGAGAATCGTGTCATGACCAATTCATCATTGGAAAATTTCAAAGCAACCTTTTCATCTTCTTCATTGGTATACAAGAGATATTGAAAACCTGCTTTTTCCTTCCATTCACCTTGATAGTACTGATCAACAATTTCCATTTCTTCTCCAAATCGAATGGTATTTTGAATGCGAATCTGCATCTTTGTCTCCTTCTCTTCTTTTCTTGCCTTACTATTCTATCAAATTTTACGCATTTTGACTGCCCCTATTAGCCTCTATATCGCAAAATAGGCTTTTTTTTGCTATAATAGACCCATGAATGAAAAAGTCTTTCGCGATCCCGTGCATGATTACGTTCATGTGGATCATCCCATCATTTATCAATTAATTAATAGTAAAGAATTTCAACGACTACGCCGCATCAAACAACTGGGGACATCTGGTTTTACCTTCCACGGTGGGGAGCATAGTCGTTTTTCTCACTGTCTTGGCGCCTATGAAATTTCAAGACGCATTCTGTCCATTTTTGAGGAAAAGTATGCAGAGCAATGGAATTCTGATGAAAACTTACTGACCATGACAGCCGCTCTTCTTCATGACATTGGACATGGTGCCTATTCTCATACCTTCGAAGGACTCTTTGGAACCGATCATGAAAAGATGACCCAGCTGATCATCACCAGTCCAGAGACGGAGGTCAATCAGATCCTCTTACAAGTGGCACCTGATTTCCCAAATCGTGTTGCCAGCGTCATTGATCATACCTATCCCAATAAACAAGTGGTGCAATTGATTTCTAGTCAAATTGATGTGGACCGAATGGATTATTTACTACGGGATGCCTACTTTACGGGTGCTTCCTATGGAAAATTTGACTTGACCCGTATTTTGCGCGTCATTCGACCGATTGAAAATGGCATTGCCTTCCAACAAAATGGCATGCACGCTGTCGAGGATTATGTGGTCAGCCGTTACCAAATGTATATGCAGGTCTACTTCCACCCGGCTACTCGTGCCATGGAAGTCCTCCTTCAAAATCTACTCAAGCGCGCTAGAACCATTTATCCAGATCAAAAAGAGTATTTTCAATTGACTTCACCTCGCTTGATCCCATTTTTTGAAGAAGAGATCACTATCCAAGACTACCTAAATCTAGATGACGGTGTGATGAATACCTATTTCCAAGTCTGGATGGATAGTCCGGATACCATCTTATCTGATCTTGCTCAGCGCTATATTAATCGGAAAGTCTTTAAATCGATTCTATTTACAGAAGATAAGCGAAAAGACTTAACAATCCTTGAAAAACTGATTAAAGAGGTTGGGTTTAATCCAACCTACTACACAGCTATTCATCAAAATTTCGACCTGCCCTACGATATTTATCGACCAGAGCTTGAAAAACCGCGGACCCAGATCGAGATGATCCGAAAAGATGGGAGTCTCGCTGAATTGTCTCAGTTGTCTCCACTCGTCGCTGCTTTAGCAGGAACTCGCTATGGGGACAACCGCTTCTATTTCCCCAAAGAAATGCTGGAGGTTAATGGACTTTTCAGTAAGCAAGTAGAGGAATTCACTTCCTATATCACCAATGATTATTTTACAGGAGAGACGGATGTCCATTAAATTAGTGGCGATCGATATCGACGGTACACTTCTTAATTCAAAGAAAGAAATCACACCTTCCGTATTTGAAGCCATTCAAGACGCTAAAGCTGCAGGCATTAAAATTGTGATCACAACCGGTCGTCCCATTGCAGGTGTCTCAAAACTCTTAAAGGAACTCCATTTGATGGATCCTGGAGACTATGTCATTACCTTTAATGGCGGTCTGGTCCAAGAAACCGCTACCGGAAAAGAACTCATCAAAGACCTTTTAGATTATGAGGACTATCTCGATATCGAGTCTCTTGCTAACAAACTCCAAATCCACTCTCATGCTATTACTAAAGACGGCATCTATACCAGCAATCGCGATATCGGACGCTACACCATTCATGAATCTCAACTGGTCAATATGCCTGTTTATTACCGGACGCCTGAAGAAGTTCGTGAGAAAGAATTTGTCAAGGCCATGTATATCGATGAACCAGATATTCTAGATGCTGCGATTGCAAAAATCCCTAAAGAATTCACGAACCGCTTCACTATGGTCAAATCAGCTCCTTTTTATTTAGAAATTCTAGGGAAAACAACCAATAAGGGAGCAGCTGTTCTTCATCTAGCTGAACGAATTGGAATCCAGCAAGAAGAAACCATGGCCATCGGAGATGAGGAAAATGACCGTTCCATGCTAGAAGTCGTGGGACATGCCGTCGTTATGGAGAATGGCAATCCAGCTCTTAAAAAAATTGCTACAACTATTACCAAATCAAATGATGAATCTGGCGTTGCATACGCCATTAGAAAGTGGGTATTATAAGAAATGTACCATTACCAGCTAGGAATTTCTGCTAGTGAGCATGATGACTTTGTTATTCAGAGTGATCAAACCAATCTCTTACAAAGCAGCTCATGGGCAAAAATCAAAGATAATTGGGGAAATGAACGGGTTGGTTTTTATCAAGAAGACCAATTAGTCGCTGTTGCAAGCATCTTGATTCAACCCCTGCCACTTGGCTTTTCCATGCTTTACATTCCTCGAGGCCCAATCATGGATTACCAAAACAAAGAGCTGGTTTCATATGTGATCCAGTCCCTTAAAAAAATTGCCAAACAATACAAGGCCTTGTTTGTGAAATTTGATCCAAGTCTTTTCTTGAGTAAACACTTGATTGGACAAGAAAAGACGGAAGCTCCTGCTGTGCAAGCGATGATCGACACCTTAACTAAAGAAGGGGTTGAATGGACTGGCCGAACCAGTGATATGGCAGAAAATATCCAACCACGCTTTCAAGCAAATATTCACAAAGAGTTTTTCACTGAGCAAGATCTTTCAAAATCTACTCGACAAGCCATCCGAACTGCTCTAAACAAAGGGATCCAAGTCCAATTTGGCGGGACTGAATTGTTAAAGGACTTTGCTTCTCTCATGAAAAAGACAGAAGCACGTAAAAGCATTCATTTACGTGGAAAAGATTACTACGAAAAACTGCTCACGACCTACCAAGGACAATCCTACATTACTTTGTCTACTCTTGATCTCACAGAACGGAAAGCCTCCCTTACAAAAGATCTTGAAAAAAACAAGGCCGAGGCTGAAAAATTCACCGAAAAAACAAAGCCTGGCAAAGTTGAGAACAATCAAAAAGAAAAAGAGCGTATAGAGGAAGAACTGCAATTTCTTGAGCACCATCTCCAGGCAGGTAAAAAGGTCGTTCCTTTATCTGGTACCTTAAGCCTTGAATTCGGTGGGACATCTGAAAATGTTTATGCAGGGATGGATGAAGAATTCCGCCGTTACCAACCCGCCATCCTCACCTGGTATGAAACTGCCCAACACGCTTTCGACCGTGGTGCTTCTTGGCAAAATATGGGAGGCATTGAAAATTCACTAGATGGTGGACTCTATCATTTTAAATCTAAATTTAATCCTATTATTGAAGAATTTGTTGGGGAATTCAACCTTCCAACAAGTCCACTCTATCCACTTGTTAACACAGCTTACAAGATCCGGAAAAAATTAAGGAGTAAATAAGTTACATGACTCTTACGACAATTTCAAAAGAAGAATTTACCTCATTTGCAAATACCGTCTCCCATCGCTCTTTCATCCAGTCTGCAGAGATGGCAGATCTGCTTGTAGAGCGAGGGAACACCGTTCAATTTATCGCTTGGAAGGAAGATGATCAAGTCCAAGTGGCTGCGATCTTGTATAGTCTTCCCATGACAGGCGGTCTCCATATGGAAATAAATTCAGGGCCCCTCTACCAAGAGGAAGCTATGCTAGAACCTTTCTATGCAGCTTTAAAAGACTATGCGAAAGACAATGGCGCTATTGAACTCGTCATCAAGCCCTATGATACCTATCAAACCTTTGACAGCGACGGCAATCCAACCAGTGAAGAACAAACCCATTTTATGGATACCCTAAAAAAACTGGGCTATCAGCATGATGGTTTAACAACAGGTTATCCAGGTGGAGAAAGTGATTGGCACTATGTGAAAGATATGGAGGGCATCACCGAAAAAAATCTTCTCAAGAGCTTCAGTAAAAAAGGAAAGCCACTTGTCAAAAAAGCCAAATCTTTCGGTATTGAACTGAAACGATTAAACCGAGATGAACTGCAACTCTTTAAGGATATTACTTCTTCTACCAGTGACCGTCGCGACTATCAGGATAAGACCTTGGATTATTACCAAACTTTCTATGACAGTTTTGGCGACAAAGCAGATTTCATGATCGCAACGCTGAACTTCCACCATTACTACACGAATCTTGAAAAAGACCAAGGAAAACTAGCTCAGAAGATTGAGAAATTACAGAAGGATCTTGAAGTCAACCCCAATTCAGAAAAAAAACAAAATCAACTTCGTGAATTCTCTAGCCAGTTTGATACCTTTGAGGTGAGAAAGAAGGACGCAAAAGAATATATTGAAAAATATGGAGATCAAGACGTCATTCTTGCAGGTAGCCTCTTCGTCTATATGCCACAAGAATCCACCTATTTATTCAGTGGCTCTTATACAGAATTTAATAAGTTCTATGCTCCTGCTGTTCTCCAAGAATATATGATGCTTGAAACCATCAAACGTGGTATCCCAAGATATAACTTCCTTGGTATTCAAGGAATCTTTGACGGGTCAGACGGTGTGCTTCGTTTCAAACAAAACTTCAACGGCTACATCGTTCGTAAGATGGGTACCTTCCGTTATTACCCAAGTCCTCTGAAGTACAAAATGATTTCTCTCATTAAGAAACTATTAGGACGTTCCTAACTTAAAAGACCAGCTTTGTAGCTGGTCTTTTCTACTATAAAAAAAAGACGAGAACCCTCTCGCCTTTTAGATGTCATTATTTAACGAAGTCAAGCAATGCCAAGAAGCTTTCTGGATCAAGTGATGCACCACCTACAAGAGCTCCGTCAACGTCTGGACAAGCCATGTATTCAGCAACGTTTTCAGGTTTCACTGAACCACCGTATTGAACACGTACTTTGTCAGCCACTTCTTGACCAAAGTCAGCAGCTACAACGTCACGAACAACTTTACACATTTTTTGTGCGTCGTCTTGTGAAGCTGATTTACCAGTACCGATAGCCCAGATTGGTTCGTAGGCGATAACTGTTGAAGCGACTTGTTCTGCAGTCAACCCAGCAAGAGCAGCTGATACTTGAGCCCCTACGAATTCTGCTGCTTTACCAGCTTCGTAAGTTTCAAGGCTTTCACCACAACAGATGATTGGAAGCATACCATTCGCAAAGATTGCTTTTGCTTTTTTGTTAATGTCTTCATCAGTTTCATGGAAGTAGTCACGACGTTCTGAGTGTCCGATCACAACGTAGTCAGTACCGATTTCTTTCAAAACTTGTGGGCTAGTTTCACCAGTGAAGGCACCAGCATTTTCAAAGTAAGTGTTTTGGGCAGCAACTTTAAGGTTTGAACCTTTAGCAGCAGCAAGAACAGTTGTCAAGTCAACTGCAGGAGCTGCGATACCAGCTTCAACAAGGTCAGCTGAAGGAAGTTTTGATGCTACAGCTTCAACGAATGCTTTTGCTTCTTCTGGATTTTTGTTCATTTTCCAGTTACCAGCGATAAATGGTTTACGTGACATTTCACATACCTCTTTTTTCTAATTTTATACTATCTATTTTACCATAATTTTCGTCATAATGAAAGGTTGCACAAGCTCATTTTAATTTTTACCAAAATAAAAACCCCGTCTTCACGGGGTTTTCTGTCTGTCTATATAATTGTTAATCTGGGAACTAGATCGAATTAAGCTTCGATTTCAGTAACCATACCTGAACCAACAGTACGTCCACCTTCACGGATTGAGAATGTAGTACCTTGTTCAACGGCGATTGGGTGGATCAACTCAACGTCGATAGTCACGTTATCACCAGGCATTACCATTTCAGTTCCAGCTGGAAGTTCGATAGATCCAGTTACGTCAGTTGTACGGAAGTAGAACTGTGGACGGTAGTTGTTGAAGAATGGAGTATGACGTCCACCTTCTTCTTTAGTAAGGATGTAAACTTCACCTTTGAATTTAGTGTGTGGGTTGATTGAACCTGGTTTAGCGATAACTTGTCCACGTTCGATTTCATCACGTTGGATACCACGAAGAAGCACACCAACGTTATCCCCTGCAAGACCTTCGTCAAGTTGTTTACGGAACATTTCAACACCAGTAACAACTGCTTTTTGGATTTCGTCTTTGATACCAACGATTTCGATTTCGTCGTTGACACGAACAACACCACGGTCGATACGTCCTGAAGCAACTGTACCACGTCCAGTGATTGAGAATACGTCTTCGACTGGAAGAAGCAATGGTTTGTCAGTATCGCGTTCTGGTTCTGGGATGTACTCATCAACAGTATCCATCAATTCCATGATGATGTCTTCATATTTAGAGTCACCTTCAAGAGCTTTAAGAGCTGAACCTTGGATAACTGGAAGGTCATCACCTGGGAAATCGTATTCTGAAAGAAGGTCACGGATTTCCATTTCAACCAATTCAAGCAATTCTTCATCGTCAACCAAGTCAACTTTGTTCATGAAGACGATCAAGTGTTTAACACCAACCTGACGTGAAAGAAGGATGTGTTCACGTGTTTGTGGCATTGGTCCGTCAGTTGAAGCTACTACAAGGATAGCTCCGTCCATTTGAGCGGCACCAGTGATCATGTTTTTAACGTAGTCCGCGTGTCCTGGAGCGTCGATGTGAGCGTAGTGACGTTTAGCAGTTTCGTACTCAACGTGTGCAGTGTTGATGGTGATACCGCGTTCGCGTTCTTCTGGAGCAGCATCGATAGACGCATAGTCTTTAGGTTGGTTAACTGATGAAGGCAAGCGACGTGCCAAAACAGTTGTGATTGCTGCAGTTAGGGTAGTTTTACCGTGGTCAACGTGTCCGATTGTACCGATGTTAACGTGCGGTTTACTACGATCGTATTTTTCTTTTGCCATTTGAGTAAAAGCCTCCAATAAAATATATTTTATAGATAGACAGTAGGCAATACAGTCTAACTTTCCTTACTATTCTATCGAATTTTAGATAAAATTGCAAGCCTTTTACCTATATTTTCTTAATTATTCCTCTTCTTTTCTTTTATTTTATCAGCTTGCTGAAAGATCCTGATCTAGCTTTGAAAATTCTCATTTTAAATCTTCTATTTAAGCCATTACGTACCTTTTGCTCCTTTGGGTACAGTGAATAAAAAAATCGGAACAGACGTTCCGATTTTTTTAACCTGAATTTCGTAATCCTGTAGCCACTCCATTGATCGTAATATGGATCAGCTTGTCTTGATCGGCTGGTAATTGGCCGGTCCGTTGACGTCGAATCAATTCTAACTGAATATAGTTCAAGACGTTAAAGTATGGCATCCGATAGTCCAAACTTTCTTTCAAATAAGGATTTTCAGCTAGCAACTCGTCTTGTTCCTCAATCATCAAGATGATGTCCTTGGTCAATTGCCATTCATGTAAGATGATCTGATAGATATTGCGAACTTCTTCTTCCTCACACAATTGGGCGTACTCAAAAGCAATGTCCATATTGGCTTTGGATAAGACCATGTCCACATTTGACAAGAGAGATTGGAAGAAAGGCCAGTTTTTATACATGTATCGAAGGGTTTCGATATTCTCAGGATCCTCATCGATAAATTCCTTAAAGCTAGAACCTACTCCATACCAACCAGGGAACATTACCCGACTTTGTGACCAAGAGAAGACCCATGGGATAGCACGCAAACCACCGATTTCTGTAATGGTCTTACGAGCAGCTGGACGTGAACCAATATTAAAACTTGAAATTGCTTTGATCGGACTTGATTCAAAGAAGTAATCATAGAAGTGCTCATTTCCAAAGACCAAATCACGATAGATATCGTAACTGCGATTCACGACTTTATCCATGACTTCCCCGAAACGATCAAACATAGAAAATGGACTCTTTTGTTCGGCAATCATTCGGTTAATGGTTGCAGAAACGAGCATTTCAAGGTTGTAGTAGGCAGCATCTTTATTTCCATATTTATTGCCGATCACTTCCCCTTGCTCAGTTAAGCGGATACGGTCATTAATGGATTTCAACGGTTGAGACGTGATGGCTTCATAAGTAGGACCTCCACCACGGCCAACAGTACCACCACGACCATGGAAGAAGGTAATCTTCACTCCAAACTCATCTCCGATAGCGGTCAATTGTTGTTGGGCTTTAAAGAGGGTCCAACAAGAAGACAAGTATCCACCATCTTTGTTGGAATCAGAGTATCCTAACATAATCTCTTGGTAGTTGTTCTTAGAAGCAATCCAACGTTTGGCAATCGGAAGAGACAAGTAACTTCTCATGGTTTCTTCTGAGTGATCCAAGTCTTCGATCGTTTCAAACAACGGTACGATTTGAACGCGAGCTTTTTCCGTATCGACTAAGCCCACCTCTTTCAACATCACAGCCAATTCCAACATATCTGACACACTGGTTGCATGAGAAATGATGTTTTGACGAATGACTTCTTCTCCTAAACGATCCTTCAATTCACGGGCCGTTTGAAAAATCGCTAATTCTTTTTCAAGCAGTTCAGATTTTTCAGCATGGGTTGCTGATAAAATACGTGGGTCTTCTAAAAGTTCTTTCAAGAGAACTTGACACTTTTCATCCTCTGATAAATCAGAATAATGGTCATTAATTCCAGCTGATTTCAGCAATTCTGCCACACAGGCTTCATGCACACTCGAATCCTGACGCATATCAATAGAGGCCAGATAGAATCCAAAAACATCGATGGCTTCTAGAAGTTCTGCAAATTCACCAGAAATCAAATACTCTGATTTGTTTTCTAACAAGGAATCTTTGATCTTTTCAAGGTCTTCTTTAAATTCTTGAGCAGAGGCATAAGCTGGAGCTTCTTTCTCAGAAATTTTCTTTAAAGCTCCAGAGATACGATTGCCGATATAATCAGAAACTGGCCCTTGTTGATGAGCATTTGCTCCTAATAACCTCTCGACAGCATAACGATCTTCTCTGGTTTCTCCCACCATCGTCCATTCTTTTAAATTGACCAAGGTTTGGATCAATTTTGATTGGATATAGTGGAAAGCTCGACGGTAAGGTTCTTTTTCACGAAAGACAGATGTATCACTGGATAGGGTTGCCATTTCAGCTACTGCTTCACTTGTTTTAGAAAGACTCGTTGAAAGGGAGAAATGACGGTATAATTTAGAAATTTTTTCGATGTAATAGTTCAAAATGACTTCGCTTTGAATAGTTGCTGAACGCTTCAAGGTCTCAGCTGTTACAAACGGATTCCCGTCCCGGTCTCCCCCGATCCACATGCCCATTGTGATCGGACGTGGTTGTTCAAGCTCTAATCCATGCTCTTTTGCCAAGCGTTTGTATTCCAACATCAGGTTTGGAACAGCTTGTAAGAAAGAGCTATTGTAATATTCCATGACGTTGGTGATCTCATTGGTAACCTTCAATTTTTTGTCACGAATCATATCCGTTTGCATCATGATTTCGATATTACAACGAAGATTGTTATACCACTTATTCTCATTCATTAAACCAGCTTTAACATCCCGGTGCTGACGAAGAAGAGCATGAATATGATTGGTTAAATCCAGCATGGTTTTTCGTTGCACTTGAGTTGGATGGGCTGTTAAAACAGGTACAATATTGAGATTTTCAAGAATTTCTTGTGCATCTTCATTTTTCGCAACTTCTTTAATGGTTGAAGAAAGTTTTCCGAGGTATTCACCATCCACGTTATTCAAATGATTGATTTCATAGGCCAAATCGACATCTTCTGAGATGTTAATCAAGAGTGGTAAAATGGCAAAATAACGCGAAATCACTGTCATTTCTTCATTTGTCAATTGTTCCACTATTTGATTCAACTCACGATAGTTCTGTGTTTTTGATAGATCCTTCAACTGCCTAATTTTATCAAAGGTTTCCGGACGAACCAAATTTTTCGTAATATCATCTAATAAATTGGTTAAAATTTCGGCTTCTTCTTTGATAATATCTTTATTTGTGAAGTTCTCTAATTTTTGTAAGACCATTTTTTCTCCTTTTTGAATAGCCATTTAACAATTCCCTTTTAATAATAAGGTTTGATTTTACCTTTTTCTTCAAAAACCATGCCTTCTTGTTCCATCTTGGCCCGTTTTTCACTAGCGTCGATATTCAAAACGAAAGCAATCGCTACGGATAAGACCCATAAACTATTTCCCCCTTGGGATAAGAAGGGGAAGGTCACTCCTGTAGACGGAATCAAACCAGAAATTCCTCCGATGTTAATGAAGGTTTGCACTAAGATCATCCCACCAATCCCAATGGCCATCATCGAATTAAAAGGATTCTTTGCTCGAATACCGACTAAAATGATCCGAAGAATTAAGAAGAATAAGAGAGCAAGGATCAAGCTAGCTCCAACAAAACCTAATTCTTCAATCACAATTGCAAACACAAAGTCTGTGTGCGCTTCTGGTAAGTAACCTTGTTTTTCAATGGAATTTCCTAGCCCCAAGCCAAACCAACCACCGTTACTCATGGCATAGTAGGAATTAGCTAATTGGTGACCTGCGCCAGACAAGTCATTAAAGGGGTTAAAGAAGGCACTAAAACGTTTGGCCACATAACCAAAGACAGGAATTTTAGCGACACGATCCACACCGATGATCCATATTGAACCAAGGACAATGGTGGATGCTCCAACAACTAAACCAAGTAAAGAGGTAAACCAACGGTAGCCCACTCCACTAGCCGTAATCATAATCAAGACCGTCAAGGCCAAGATCGTTGCATTTCCCAAGTCCGGCATAATCACAACGATTCCAATCAGAATCAAGGTCAGCCAACGCCAATCGTTTAAATTCCTTGGAATCCATTCATTGTGGGTCAAGGCTTGATAATCATAATCGCGTATCTCGTCTTGTCGTTTAGAAAAGATCAAGGCTAGATACCAGACTAAGATCACCTTGAGGTACTCCGCTGGCTGGATACTGAACCCTCCAGGAATTGTCAACCAACCGTGAGCTCCATTGACCGTATCTGTGATAAACCTAGACAAAATCAACAAAATCACTTCAGCAAAAATGACAACAGCCAGTACTTTTTTATTTCGAAGGAAATCTAAGCTAAATTTATAAATCAGGGCGATGGTTAGGAGACTAAGGATAAAAAAGAGTCCCTGTGTCCGTACCATCCGAATCGAACTCACTCCACTTTGAATTGCCAAGGCACTTGTTGTCGAATAGACAACAATCAAGCCAATGATGGATAAAATCAAATAGGGAATGAGGATGGAATAATTTAAAAGATGTCTTTTTTCAATTTTCATAATTCACCATATTCCTAATGTTCAACCTTCATTATATCATTTTTAAGAAGCAAAACCAAGGAAAGGCCAGAAAAGATTCGGCTTCTTCCCTATTTTCAAGAAATATTCTAATCATTCTTCTTATTTTCATATATTTTTATCCTTTTTCGATGAAAAGATTCCTTTTTTTTGAAAATAATGGCTGAAATCAGCATCTTTTAAGCATTAAGTTTTGCCTTTTCGTTTTTTTTACGGTAAAATGTTTCTGTATGAGAAAAAGGATAAAACCCGTTGTTCTCTTGGTCTTTTTTATCGGTATCATTTCTTTTCTCGTTCTTTCACGAACGATTGCCGATCTGCAAGCCAGAGAGCGACAAGAAACAACCAAAACCATTCCGAACTCCAATACACCTCGAAAAACAACTACTGCAAGCTCTTCTTCAAAAAAAGAAGAAGACATCAATCCAGAACTGGTTGGCCGCCCGATCATAGATATCTCAGGCTGGCAATTGCCTAGTGAAATTGATTACGATGTCCTCTCCCAAAATGTGGGAGGTGTGATCGTTCGTGTCCATAGTGGGGCTCAAGCTAAAAAGGAAAATGCGGCAACCTACTTAAATGGCCTGGATAAATCTTTTAAAACCCATATCCAAGAATTCCAAAAACGAAATATCCCTGTCGCAGTCTATGCTTATGTCGCTGCTAAGGATAAAAAAGAAATGGAAAAAGAAGCAGAGGAATTTTACAAGGCTGCTTCTCCTTACAAACCGACCTACTATTGGTTAGACGTTGAGGAAAAAACCATGAAGGATATGAACGCAGGTGTTGAAGCTTTCCGAGCAAAACTACAAGCTTTGGGTGCAAAAAATATTGGACTCTATATCGGAACTTACTTCATGGAAGAACATAGTATCTCCACTGATAAATTTACGGCTCTTTGGATTCCTACTTATGGATTTGATGATGGCTACTATAATGCCGCGCCAGATACCAACACGGAATACGACTTGCATCAATATACCTCTCAAGGGCAATTAAATGGATTCTCACACTACTTGGATCTCAACCAAATTGCTCCGACGCAAGACCAAGAAGCGATTTATCGGAAACTTTTCAAGGTACAAAAAGATAACTCTTCCTCATAGCCTTAAAACAGCAGATCAAGTGATCTTCACTTTTTCTGCTGTTTTCTATTTTTAAGGAGAAGAGAATATTGCTGCTATTATATGTTATAATGGTCTAATGAAATCTGGTTTTGTAGAGAAAAAGAGAAAAGGAGAAAGCCATGGCAAAAAAAAATAAAGTAAAAAAGACCTTAGTCGAGCAGATCTTGACTAAAGCAAAAATTGAGCACGTAGGCTTACAAATCAACGCTTTAGAAGGGATCTTACCAGAAGGGATTGATCGCTCTACTATTTTCAAAACCCTAGCTCTCAAAGGTGATAAAACGGGTCCTGTGATTGGGATCATTCCGATCACGGAGCATCTTTCAGAAAAAAAATTGGCCAAATTATCGGGAAATAAGAAAGTGGCAATGATTCCTCAAAAGGATCTCGAAAAAACAACAGGTTATATTCATGGTGCCAATAATCCCGTGGGCATTCGTCAAAAGCATCCTTTCCCAATCTTTATCGATGAATCAGCCCTTCAGTTAGAGACCATGATCGTATCTGCTGGGGAAATCGGCCATAGTATTCAAATCAAACCACAACTTCTAGCAGATTTCGTAAAAGCAACTTTTGCAGATATTTTGGAATAAAGACAGAGAAGGAGACAAGATTGTGAAACTATATTTTATTCGACACGGACGGACAGAATGGAATGAAGAGGGACGTTTTCAGGGATCAAATGGCGATTCTCCGCTGTTACCAGCCTCTATTCATCAGCTTGAAAAATTAGGAAAGCACCTAGCTACTGTTCCTTTTGATGCAGCCTTTGCAAGTGATCTGCCACGAACAGTCCATACCGCACAGATCATTCTCGATCAATTGGAGACACCTCTAGAATTGCAAGCAACGCCTGCTCTTCGTGAATGGAATTTGGGAAAATTAGAAGGAGCTAAAATTTCTACCATTTCAGCTATCTATCCCCAACAAATGGATGCCTTTCGCCATTACCTAGCTCGCTTTCAAAATGAAATCTTTGATGCAGAATCTGTCTATGAAACGACCAAACGTACCTGTGATTTTATAAAAAGCCTGAAAGGAAAAGAGCTCGATACTGTTCTCATCGTTGGACATGGGGCTAATTTGACAGCTTCTATTCGAACCTTGCTTGGTTATGAAACAGGAGAACTCCGCAAAAATGGCGGACTAGATAATGCCAGCGTGACGATTCTGACAACAGATGATTTTGAGCATTATCACTTAGATACTTGGAACGACACCTCTTATATGGAAGACTAAAAAACACTGATCTTGCGATCAGTGTTTTCTTTTAGCTTATTTCATAGTTGGGAAGAGAAGGACATCACGAATTGTTGTTACATTGGTCAACAACATAACGAGACGGTCAATACCAATTCCAAGTCCACCTGTTGGTGGCATACCATATTCAAGGGCTTCAACATAGTCATAGTCGATGCCTGTAGCTTCGTCATCTCCCAACTCTTTGGCACGCGCTTGCGCTTCAAACCGTTGCAATTGATCGATTGGATCATTCAATTCCGTGAAGGCATTGGCATACTCTTTGGTCATGATGAAGAGTTCGAAACGGTCAGTGAAGCGTGGATCTTCTGGATTTTTCTTAGCCAATGGAGATACTGCTACTGGGTGACCGTAAACAAATGTTGGTTGTGTCAAAGTTTCTTCAACAAATTCTTCGAAGAAGGCATTGATAATTTGTCCCACTTCTGTGTAGTGTTTTTCAACCGGTACATGTTTTTCGTTTGCCAGTGCTACAGCTTCTTCAAAGGTCATGTCTTGCCAGAAGTCAACACCTGTGATTTCTTTGATCGCATCAACCATGTGAACCCGTTTGAATGGTTCGTTGATTTTGATTTCTGTTCCTTGATAGTCAATTGGACCATCACCATGGACCGCTTTCGCAGCATGTTGGATAATGCCTTCTGTTAAGTCCATGATATCGTGGAAGTCAGCGTAAGCTTGGTAGACTTCGATCGAAGTAAATTCAGGGTTGTGAGTAGCATCCATTCCTTCGTTACGGAAGATCCGTCCGATTTCATAAACGCGTTCCATCCCACCAACAATCAAACGTTTCAAGTGGAGCTCAGTCGCGATACGAAGCACCATGTCAATGTTTTGTGCATTGTGATGAGTGATAAATGGTTTGGCAGCCGCACCCCCAGCTTCATTGTGAAGCACTGGTGTTTCCACTTCAAGGAATCCTTGACCATCTAAATAACGACGGATTTCAGAGATGATTTTTGAACGGGTTACAAAGCGTTCGAAGCTTTCACGGTTTGAAATCAAATCCAAATAACGTTTACGATAGATGGTTTCAACGTCTGAAAGTCCGTGGAATTTTTCAGGCAAAGGACGAAGGGCTTTTGACAAGTGAGTGATATGAGTTGCTTTAATCGAAAGTTCACCCATGTCTGTGCGCATGATTTCCCCTTCAACACCAAGGAAATCACCAAGGTCTGCTTTTTTGAAGATTTCGTAGTTTTCTTCTCCAACAGCGTCCTTACGAACGTAGATCTGAATTTGACCTTCACGGTCTTGAAGATGGGCAAAGCCAACCTTTCCTTTTCCACGTTTGGTTACGAGACGACCGGCAATAATTGCTGTTTCGTTCAATTCGTGGAGTTGTTCTTTATCTAATTCTGAATATTTTTCTTTTAATTGACCTGAATTTGCAGTGCGTTCGAATCGTTTCCCAAATGGATCGATTCCTTGTTCACGAAGGGCCGCCATTTTCTCACGACGGACAATCTGCTGGTCATTCAATTCTTCCATATGTTCAGTAGTCATTTGGAACCTCCTAAGTTATTCTCCCCTATTCTATCATATTTAGGCCAGAAATTCACTAATATTTACCAATTAAACAAAAATAAGATGGAAGAAAAAATGCAGCTTCTTGAATGAATACTCAAAAACATCGGAAGACCGTCGTTGACTGTCCAAATAGTTTGACCTGTATAAGACAAGGTTTCGACAAGCTATTCCAAAACAGCATCAAAAAGGAGCGTGGAGAATCTTAAACCATTCATCCTGACTCGCTCCTATTTTTTTATTCATAACGCAGTGCTTCGATCGGATTTAACTTAGAAGCCTTATTCGCTGGTAAAATTCCAAAGATGATGCCTACAAAAGCAGAGAAAATAATACTGCCGATGGCGACATTTAAGGAAATAATCGGTGGTCCTTCTAGGGAGGCTGCTGCGAGTGTAGTAATCAAGCTATTCACACCATAAGCAAGGCCAAGGCCAATCAGCCCACCAATGATGGTTAAGACCATCGACTCAATCAAAAATTGAACCAAAATCTTACCTCGGGTTGCTCCCAATGCTTTGCGAAGACCAATTTCTCTCGTCCGCTCGGTGACAGAAACCAACATGATATTCATGACTCCAATCCCACCAACGAGAAGGGAGATTCCTGCAATCGCTCCGATGACTGACGTCATAATTCCTACTACTTTATTGGTTTCCTCTAGGATGCTATCCAAATTAAAGATTTGAAATTCTCCTTGGCGAACACCTGAAAGTTCTGTTAACTTTTGAGCAGCTTCAATCCCAACGGTTTTAATTTGCTTCACATCCGGCACATGGACGACAATATTTTGAATTTCATCCGTTCCGAATTCAGAGGCGAGTTGGGTATTGGCCATCAAGGCACTTCCACCTGAGGAAGCTCCGTAAAGAGCTGTTCCTGCATTTGGATCCTTGAAAATACCAACGACGCGATAATTGTTATCCCCAACAGAGACCACCTGATTCAGTGGATTCTCCGTTCCAAATAATTGTTGGGCCAATCCTTCATCAAGGAGCACCACCCGGGAGAAATTACTATAGTCTGAAGGGGTTAATTTTCGTCCAGATAAGAGCTCAACCTTTTTGACAGAAAAATAGGTTTCATTTACCCCTTGGATGTTTACCCCTTCTGCTTTTTTCTTTTGAAAAGCAATGGTTGCATTGGAGGTATTGCTAACATAGTAACCATCGATGCCTTGAATCTTGGTTAATTCCTTAACCCAAGATTCTTGCACAACTGGTGGTGCTTCTTGGACTTGACCATCAACATCTTCAGCGTTTTCCCCATCGATATCCGATGGAGCAGCCATCCCTCGGTCTTCAGCCGCAGGGCCACTTTCGCCTCCGCCTTCTCCTGTATCTTCAGAAGGGCCAATATTGATTCCTGTCACATAGCCACTCTTGTTGGGAGAATAAGAGATTTGTACATACTCTTGGTCCTTGGTAAAAGTCTTGGTGACACCAGCTTTCATACCATCTCCCAGAGCCATGATGACAACGACAGAAGCAACCCCAATAATGATCCCTACCATGGTCAAGAAAGACCGTAATTTATGACTCATAATCGAGTTGATCGCAAATTTCCAATTTTGCATTAGGTCCTCCCTTCCAGCTTGCTATCCGAGGAAATCACTCCATCACGAATGACGATGCGACGATGCGCAAAGGCTGCAATTTCTGGCTCGTGCGTAACCATGATAATGGTTTTTCCTTCTTGGTTTAGCTTGGTTAACAAGTCCATTATTTGCTCCCCCGTCTTGGTATCTAGGGCTCCAGTCGGCTCATCTGCTAAGACGATGGCTGGCTGATTGACAAGGGCTCGAGCAATCGCCACCCGCTGTTTTTGACCCCCTGAGAGCTCTGAAGGCAAATGGTGCATGCGAGAATGGAGCTCTACCTTTTCAAGGTACTGCTCAGCTAATTCCTTCCGTTTAGCAGGATGAACTCCTGCATAAATGAGAGGCAGTTCTACATTTTGAAAGGCATTGAGCTTAGAGAGAAGAAAGAATTGTTGAAAGACAAAACCGATCTGTTCATTACGAACACGTGCTAATTTTTTCTCACTGAGATTTCCAACCTCCTGACCTTCTAGAAAATACTCTCCACTGGTCGGGCGATCCAACAAGCCAATGACGTTCATCAAGGTCGATTTTCCTGAGCCAGATGGACCCATAATGGCCACAAATTCTCCCTCTTCGACTTCTAAATCGATGTCTTTTAAGACACGAAGTTCCTGATCCCCATTTTTATAGGTTTTATTGATTCCTTTTAGTTCAATCAATTTTGTCATATTTTCCGATCTCTTTTCCATCTTCCAGTTTCTCATTAGGATTCACAATAACTTGAGCATCTTTCTTCAAGCCTGACAAGATTTCCTGATTTTCAGCATCGGCGTTACCAAGCGTCACTTTTACTTTCTTAGCCTTGCCATTTTCGACCGTCCATACATAGCTCGTATCCCCATCAGCCATGATACTTGTCACGGGAACAAGGGGATGTTGAGTAGAACTTTTGACTTCAATATTGACAGAAAAGCCTTGTTTGAGTTCCCCAATCTCACTGGTAATATCCACTGTAAATGGGTACTTGGCTCCACCGCTTCCTTGTGTTCCACCTGCTGCATTGGCACCTGCTTGACCCGCGTCGGTCGGATAGTTGGCTACATAAGAAATCTTTCCTGTCCAGGTTTTATCCGGATAAACCTTGGAAGTGAGGACCACTTCCTGACCCTCAGAGATATTGGCCAAATTGTATTCAGACAATTCCCCTTTAACTTGTAAATTCCCGTTGCTCACAATGTGAACCAGAGTTTGGTTGGTCCCTGTAGTCGATTTTGAGACATCTTTATTGACTTCGACCACGGTACCATCTGTATTACTCCTAACTGTTGTCGCATCCAGAAGAGCCTTAGCCTTGTTCATATTATCGACCGCATCCGACTTAGCATCTCGTAAATCGCTAGCTTGAGAATCGACTGTACGTTGGGTCTGCGAAGCTGATTTGGCATCTGCTTCTTCATCGCCTGTCGTATCAATGGTCACACCATTTGTCAGTAAGTCGTTTAACTGACGATCTGCCTTATTGACAGCACGAACGGCTGCATCGTAGGCTGTTTGGGCCTCCGTACTGCTATATTGAACGATTGGCTGACCGGCCGTCACTTGATCTCCTACATTGACCAAAATCGACTGCAAATCACCTTTGGTTCCATCAAAATAGACATACTGCTCCTGGTTGGCAGTGACCTTCCCAGTTAACAAGACAGAAGAAGCGATCGAGCCATCCTTGACCGTTTGTACCATTGGAGTTTCTTTCGTGATTGCTTGATCAGGAGTACTTGGATGTGAAAACACCATCACACTTCCTGTTCCAATCACCGCAATTGCCGCACCTGCGGCTGTAAATAGTTGCCATTTTTTCAATTTCTTCATCGTTTTTCTCCATCAAAGAAAGCGTTTAATTCTATACCATAGTATACCATATTTCCTTACTTTTCTATCTAAAATTGACACAGCAAAATGAAATTTAAATGCTTGGGAACATGCTAAACCCTTGACTTTTGTAACAATTGATATTACAATCAAACTGAAATCTCATTTAGGAGGAAAACATGAAAGAATTTGATATTATTTCAATCGGTGGAGGTAGTGGAGGAATCGCTACGATGAACCGGGCTGGAGAGCACGGAGCACGCGCTGCTGTCATCGAAGAAAAACAATTGGGGGGCACCTGTGTCAACAGAGGATGTGTGCCTAAAAAGATTATGTGGTATGGTGCACAAATCGCAGAAGCTATTCGCGATTATGGACCAGACTATGGATTTACTTCTGAACAGACCAAATTTGATTTTGCAACCTTAAGAAAGAATCGCGAAGCCTATATAGATCGTTCTCGGAATTCTTATGATGGTAGTTTTAAACGCAATGGAGTCGAATTGATTGAAGGTCGTGCTCGTTTTGTGGATGCTCATACGATTGAGGTCAATGGAGAAACGATCCAGGCCAAGCATATCGTGATTGCGACTGGAGCCCATCCTCATATTCCTTCTGTTCCTGGAGCAGAATTCGGCGAAACTTCTGATGATGTCTTTGCTTGGGAAGAACTCCCTACATCTGTTGCCATTATTGGGGCAGGCTACATCGCGGTGGAACTAGCCGGCGTGCTCCACCATTTAGGCGTTCAAACAGACCTCTTCATCCGAAAAGATCGGGTTTTACGTAGTTTTGATTCCTATATTGTCGATGGCTTAATGGAAGAAATGGAAAAACAAAACCTTCCACTTCACAAACACAAGGTTCCCATGAAGCTTGAAAAATTAGAAGATGGTCGTGTGAAGATTTATTTTGAAGATATGACCAGCCACGTGGCAGATCATGTTATCTGGGCAACAGGACGAAAACCAAATGTCCAGGATCTCAATCTAGAAGCTGCAGGCGTCACCTTAAATGAAAAAGGATTCATTGCAGTGGATGAATACCAGAATACAGTTATTCCAGGAATCTATGCTCTTGGGGATGTCACAGGAGAAAAAGAATTAACTCCTGTCGCTATAAAAGCTGGACGCACTCTTTCTGAACGACTATTCAATGGAAAAGTCAATGCCAAAATGGATTATACAAACATCCCGACTGTTGTCTTTTCTCACCCGGCTATCGGAACCGTTGGCCTAACGGAGGAAGAAGCCCAGCAAACTTATGGTAAAGAGAATATCAAAGTCTATACTTCTCAATTTGCTTCCATGTACACTGCTGTAACCCAACACCGCCAGCAAGCAAAATTCAAACTCATCACTGCTGGTCCCGAGGAAAGGGTCGTTGGCCTTCATGGTCTTGGCTACGGAGTCGATGAAATGATCCAAGGATTTGCAGTTGCTATCAAGATGGGAGCGACAAAAGCCGATTTCGATGCAACTGTCGCCATTCACCCAACAGGATCCGAAGAATTCGTGACAATGAGATAAAACATAAGCTTGAAGTTGTTACACTTCAAGCTTATTTCTTTGTTTATGGTAAGATGGCAATGGCACGGACAGGTGAACCAGTTGCCTTGTCCCAGTGAGGGAAAGCAATCGAAATCAAAGCACCTACAGCTGGAACTTGGTCCAATTGGTTCAAGACTTCAACTTGGTAGATATTTTGTTCCAAGAGGTAGTATTCATTGACCAAGCCATGCTCTGCTGCTGGAATACCTGCATCTGTATCGAAGGTTTCATGACCCACAGCCTTAACATGGCGTTCATGAATCAAGAATTCCAAGGCTTCACGGCTCCATCCTGGACTTTGTTGAACCCCATTTTCATCAAGATTGCGCATAGCATCTTGATCTGGCCAACGTTTTGACCAATCACTTCGGAAGGCAACAAAAGCACCCTCAGCAATTTGTCCATGCTCTGCCTCAAAGTCTAAGATATCTTGTTTGCTCAAGATAAAGTTTGGATTGGCTGCAACTTCTTTAGACTTGTCGATAACATAGAGTGGCAAGAGGAGATCTTTGAGGTCAATCTCATCCAACCAACGACCCCCTTCTACAAAGTGAATCGGCGCATCAATATGCGTTCCGTATTGACCAACCACTGTAAATTTTTGAACATGGAAACCATCTTTTAATGTGAAAAGATCTTCTTGCTGCAAGGCAGGAAGGGCTGGGAAGTGTGGACTTTCCGCATTGATTTGGTGGCTCAAGTCCACCCATTTTTTAGCTTGCAATTCTTTATAAATACTTAGTAAATCTGACATGTTTCTTCCTCCTTATTCGCCCCAAACTTCAGCGACAATTTCCTTAATCAAACCGATTTTTTTCCATTGGTCTTCTTCTGTCAAAATGTTTCCTTCTTCTGTCGAAGCAAAGCCACACTGAGTAGATAGGTATAGATTTTCCAACGGTACATACTGACTCGCTTCTTTAATACGAGCAATCACTTCGTACTTGTTCTCCAGTTGACCACTCTTAGATGTCAAGAGGCCTAATACCACTCCTTTTCCAGGGGTTACTTCCGCAAGTGGTTCAAAACCACCAGCCCGATCAGTATCAAACTCTAGGAAGTAAGCATTGACGGCTTCTTCTCCAAGGAGTTCTTTTGCAATCGGCGCATAGCCACCTGATGAAGCCCAAGTAGAATGGAAGTTCCCACGACAAACGTGCGTATTGACGGTCAAACCAGCTGGAACATTTTGGTAGACATCGTTGTTAAAGGTCAAGAAGAGATCAGCGAGTTCTCGGCGAACCTCATCTTTTGACTTGCCTTGAGCTGCTCCCCAAGCCGTCAAGAAATTATCATCTACCAAGACACCCCAAGTACAATCATCTACTTGAAGAGTTCGAAGACCTGCATCATACAAATCTTGAATCACTTGAAGATAGGCTTGCTTGATGTCTTCACGAACAGCCGCAAAATCAGGATAGATGGTATTCAATTGTTCTACATGTTCTGCATCACGGATCAATTCAAAATAGAATTGCGCAGGCGCTGGAATGGTATATTTAGGTTCTACACCATCTACATCTGCTACAAGATCACGTAAGAACTTGTAATGCTCTACAAATGGATGATTGGCTCCTGTAATTTTTCCAACTACAAGTGCCGAGTCAGCCTTGGTCGTTTCATCATGGAATTGATAGCCTTGGGCAGCTTGGACATGATCAATGCCACCAAAGCCCCAGAAGAAATCCAAATGCCAATAAGCTCGGCGGAATTCTCCATCTGTTACTGACTTCAGACCAGCAGCAATTTCTTTTTCAACGAGGTCACGAATCGCCTGATCTTCTACTTTTGTTAAGTCAGCCTGACTGATTTCTCCAGCTGCGAAATCTTCACGAGCCTGAACCAAAGTAGCTGGACGAAGAAATGAACCAACATGGTCAACGCGATAAGGTGCATGTGCATGTGTCAATATGAATCCCTCTTTCCTATAAGTTTTACATTAATTCATCAATGCAACCATTATAGCAGTCCAATACTTGATAAACAAGGGTTTGGGATAATCTAATATCTTTGATATCTATATAGCCTTAGACTATAACAAAAAAGAAGTCCTTGAAGGACCCCTTTTCTTAATTTTTAAATGCATCGAGCATGACTTGGAACTCTTCGTTCGTGAGTGTAATGCCTTTTCCCATCTTTGTATGGTCGGGACTCCAGGTCCGGATATCATACTTAGCAGGAGCACCATTAAAACTCACACGGTTCAATTCTTTGGTCCAACCCTTGTCATTTTCTGACAAGACCAGTAAATGTTCTTCGATTTGGAATGAAAATTCTGCCATTTCACGACTCCTTTCTCGCCTTCTCATCTCTAATATTCGTAAATCATTTACAAAATCGTTGAAATTATCTATAATATATTGTATCAAGTTATGGAGAATTTAGCTATGAAAAAATTTCTCGAGATCGTTAAAGACCGAGCAAATGAATTTTTCAATGGAAAAGTCAATACCCCTGCCCCATTAGAAGATGAGAGAATTATTGACATCATTCAACAAGCATTGCGAAAAAAACAAGGGGTACATGTTATTTTTTCAAACAAGAGTTTTACAGGCGATATTGTCAAGTATGACCAAGAACGCCGACAACTGATCGTGAAAAATTTTAAAAAGAGTATGTCCACGATTATTCGGATTTCTGAAATCCAGAAAATCAGTTTGGTCCCCAATAACATTCGCATCGCCCAACAAAAAGGAGAGGTTTAACCCTCTCTTTTTTTGTTACACTCGAACGGTTTTACTTGCCCCATCTTTTGAGTAGAGATTGATTAAACCTTCCTGGCAAGAACGAATCATATCTCCTGGCTTGACTTCTTGTGGGACAGTGATCGTGAGAAGTTCCATCGGATTTGGTGCGCGATCAATCTTCACTCCATCCTTATCATGCAAGTCTTGGATCTGGCATTCAAAATGACGGAAGCCTGGTCCGTAGAATTCCACTTGGTCACCTTCATTGATGACATTCCGTTGGCGAATCGTCGCAGTCATGGTAGATGGATCAAAGTCTACCACTTCTCCTACAAATTTGTATTGAGGAATCTTACGACGTGCCCCAAACAATTGTTCATTTTCAGTCGGTGTTTGGTAGTAGAATCCAGTTGCTAATTCACGTTGAGCGACTTTCCACAATTCATTGATCAAATCATCCTTGATGGTATAAAAGGCTTCTGGACTTTCCATATAGGCATCACAAGCCGCCTTGTAACAGTTGGCCACTGTTGAAACATAATGGACAGATTTCATCCGGCCTTCAATCTTCAAGCTATCAACCCCATTATCAATCATATCTGGAATATTTTCGATCATACACATGTCCACGGCTGACATAGAGTATTCTTCTGGGACTTGCCCTTTGATACTCTTGCGTTCTTGGCCAAATGGCATGTCGTAAAGGTCGTATTTCCAACGACAAGATTGAGAACAACCACCACGGTTGGCATCCCGGTCAGACATGTGGTTAGAAAGGGTACAACGTCCGGAATAGGAAATACACATAGCTCCATGAACGAAAGCTTCGATCTCAAGATCAGTACGCTTACGGATCTCTGCTAACTCTTCCATGGATACCTCACGGGCCAAGACGACACGGGTCAAACCATATTCTTTCCAGAAATGGAAGGTCTCCACATTGGTTGCAGAAGCTTGCGTAGACAAGTGGATATTGAGGCCAGGTGCATAGGTTGCACAGATCTCAATCAAGGCCGGGTCTGAGACGATCACGGCGTCAAGTCCCATATCTCGTAATTCACGGAACCACTCACCAGCCCCTTGTTCATTTCCCTCATGAGTTACCATGTTCGAAGCCACGTGCACATCCACTCCACGGGCATGAGCATATTCGATACCTTCACGAAGCTCATCCATGGTGAAGTTTCCGGCACGGCTACGCAAACCATAGGCTTGTCCACCAACGAACACAGCGTCTGCCCCATAATTAACGGCAACTTTTAATTTTTCTAATGTTCCAGCAGGTACCAAAACCTCTGGACGTTTTTTTGTATTTGTCATGTTTTCTCCAATTTACAAGATTGTCGATATGATGAATAGCCTCTTCGTTCCCTGAAAAAGGAAAACTCTCAAACGAAGAAGCCCTAGTTTTTTTATTATTTTACACGATCTGGTTCATAATCATAGAAACCAGTATCCAAACCACGATTAGCTGGATGCAATTTGCGAATTTCTTCATCAAACAGATAGGCTTGGTCCTGTGTAAATGTTCCTTTTTGAATCAAATCACGGGCCTTTACAAAGTACTCTGTAATCTTGACAAAGTTTTCACCCGGACAGTAGACACCATCGAGTTTCCAATGATCAAAGCCATGTTCTACCAACTCGGATAATTTGGTCATCATATTCAAGTCATTATTTGAAAAGATATGGGTTCCATGTTTGTCTTCATAGACTGAATAATGGGAATTGGGATCTCCTGGTTCTGCTAAGAACAGATCGCGATCTTTGGTCACAGATTCTTCTGTCTTGATAAAGTTGTAATAATTCTGAAGAAGAGGTCGTTTCGAATGGTGGATAATGCTAGCACCATAGACCAAGACTTCTGCTGGAATCTGAAGATTCTCAGCCATTACGAATAATTCGGCAGATGGAATCTCACGAGCCAAAACAGCCTCAGAAGCTCCTGCTTGTTTTCCCCAGAAATTGATCTGGCGACTAGAAGTAACCATGGTTGATGCATCGTAGATGGTTTTGAATGGATAGCCATCTCGTTTCAAGACATAAAAAACGCCCGCATCTCCGACAGTAATATAATCAGCCTGAATTTCCTTTAGAAAATCTAGGAAAGGCTTGATTGAATCCATCATCGATTGGTGCATGAGTGCATTTACAGCTACTGTCAATTCTATACCAGCAGCATGGACCAGTTGGGCAATTCGATTTATTTCGTCATAGCTTAAAGTTTGAGGCAATCGTAATCCGTAGTCTTTTTCACCGACATAGATTCGGTCAACCCCTGCATCAATCAGGGCTTGCGCTTGCTCAACACTCTCTGCTGTTGCTGTAATAATAATATTTTTCATAGAACCATTATAACAAAAATTCCGATATTCTAGAAAAATTTATTCATTTTGTAAAATTTGTAACATTTTTGTAACATTTATATACCTGAATTCATGATAGAATAATAGAGTACTGTTAGGAGAGAGAAAATGCCCGTAAGAAATTTAAGACACTATAATGAAGAATTCGATTATATCGAATTAACCAAACAAACCCAAGAAACCCCTATTCAGGACTATGCTCCTGAAGTTGAACCCGCACCTCAATTAAGTGAATTGCTATATTTTTTAA
This sequence comes from Streptococcus sp. HMSC061E03, assembly GCF_001813505.1. Lineage (NCBI taxonomy): Bacteria > Bacillati > Bacillota > Bacilli > Lactobacillales > Streptococcaceae > Streptococcus > Streptococcus sp. HMSC061E03. The sequence goes on along the minus strand of NZ_KV812784.1, from coordinate 303,955 downwards.
ATATCGCTATTTTCTGTGTGTTGACGGTTGTATTTAGTTTTGTCTTTTTAGCAACAAAAATGAATACTTTCTTTGCGTTTGCTTTAGCGATTGGTTCTAGCTTTGCTAGTATTCAAGGGTTCCGAATTTACTACAATAAACGAAAAAAATAAAAATTAGGTTCGCCTGATTTTTTTATTTACTCGAATTTTTTTAATTGGAATAACAATTGGAAGACAAAACTTAACTGCCAATTGCCATCTTACCTTCCAAAAAAAAACAAGGCCCACTGATCCGGGTTTGAGAACGTAGACAAACAGTTCTTCAATTATAAATCCCTAAGTTGTCAAATTAAGTTAGACTTTTCATGTAACTCAGAAAAACTTGGTATGGTGTTTGATAATTCAAAGACTTCCTAGGAATTCTATAAGAATAAATACTTTTTATGAGTTAAAGTTATTCAATCATCTATCGAAACTTTTCGCCGTGAGAAAAGTGCCCGAAACATATTTGTTTCAGGCACTCGGGAGTTTTGAAACTTTAGGTTCAAAACTAAGTCATGGAACTTCTTTGAAGTTCGCTGACGTCCGTACTCACTTAAGGAAAGTTTCTAAGATGATTTTGTCTTCAATCTGAAATGAGGCTCTGTGAGCCTCATTTTTTATACTTCTTTTGTTTCTTCTTCAGCTGCTTCTTCAGAATCTTTTTCATCCAATTCTAAAACGATGTCTTCTGATTCTGTTTGTTTGCGAATGGATTGAACCAAGTCATTGCCACTTAGATTTTCTTTTTGAAGTTTATCCTTAAATGAGTGATAGACTTCTTGAGATTTTTCAACCACATCTTGCGTCTTTTCTTTGACAGACTCCAAAACAGTTCCTGTCGTAATTTCTCCAGAACCAACTTTTTCTTTGGTTTGTTGGATCACTTCTGCTGCCTGTTTTGAAACATCCTTAGCAGTTTGTTTTACCGATTCATGTACTTCTTGAGGATCTTCTTGATAATCTTTTACGAAGCGCACCACTTTTTTAGTGACTTTCTTTCCTTGCTCAGTTGATAAATAGTAGGCTGCTGAAGCACCTGAAATCACACCAATTAATAAACTAGATAAACGTCCCATATTCTTCCTCGATTCTATTTAAATAATTTTGAAGCCATCTTAATCGCTTTTAACCCGATAGAGGCTTTCACTGTTTTTCCACCAGCTGATACAGCTTTGGAACCTAATTGACGGGCTTGATCATTCAAATCTGAAACAGACTCTGAAAGATCCGCCACGGCTGTAAAGAGTGGATCAATCGTTGCAACTTTTTGATTCAAATCATCCGTTAAAACATTGACTTTTGCCAATAGATCATTGGTCTGATGCAAGGTGACATTGACATCTGATGTCAAAACTTGGATGGTTTTTTGCGTCTCATCTACAACTTTTCCAATCTTTGAGAGGAAAAAAATCATATAAATGACAAGCGCTACTAAGGCAAGGCCTAAGAGGCCGTAGGCAATTTCAATAAACATATATTACTCCTTTGCTTCTACATAATAAGGGGCTTTTTTGCTACGTTGGTAGATGATGATGGCGAGTCCAACTAGAATCAGGATCATCGACAACCACTGGGAAACACGTAAGCCCGCAAACATCAGGCTATCTGTCCGCATTCCTTCGATGATCGTCCGACCAAAACCATACCAGATAAGGTAAAAGGCTGTGATCTCACCTTGTCGCAAAAATTGTGGCTTCCTCCGAAGAATCAAGATCAAGAGAAAACCTAGAAGATTCCAACTGGATTCATATAAGAACGTTGGCTGACGGTAACTGCCATCTATATACATTTGGTCTCGAATAAAAGAGGGGAGGTAGTTGAGACTTTTGACAGCAGCTCCATAAGCTTCCTGGTTAAAGAAGTTTCCCCAGCGACCAATACTCTGTGCAATCATGACGCTTGGGGCCGCAATATCTAAAAAATCAATTGGCTCAATCAAGCGTCTACGAGAGAATAGATAGAGGACAAGGGCACCTGTCAAGAGGCCACCATAAATCGCGATTCCTCCGTTCCAGATGGCGAAAATCTCACCAAGATGCTGGCTATAATAGCCCCATTCGAAAATAACGTAATAGAGTCTGGCACCCACAATCGCAAGCGGAAAGGCGATCAAAATGAAATCAATGATATCATCTGGATCAATTTTTTTACGGGGCGCTTCTTTCATGGAAAGATAAACGGCTAGTATCAAGCCAGAGACAATACAAATTGCATACCAACGAATACTGATCGGACCTAATTGAAGGGCTACTGGATTCATTCCTTCACCTCATTTTGACTAATCAACTGGGACAAACGTTCTTCAAAGGTTTTGGTGGCATCATAGCCCATTTCTTTGGCCCGAACATTCATCGCTGCGGCTTCGATCACGACCGAAATGTTCCGACCAGTCTTCACAGGGATGCGAATCCGAGGAATGGTCACGCCACCGATTTCCAATTCTTCTGCATTATTACCAAGACGATCATAAACCTGATCCTTAGCATAATTTTCCAAGTAAACGGCGATTTGGACTTGTGAAGAATCCTTCACAGCACTGGCTCCGTAGAGACTCATGACATCGATAATCCCGACACCACGGATCTCTAGTAAGTGGCGTAGGATTTCAGCTGGCTCTCCCCAAAGGGTCATCTCGTCTCTCGCATAGATATCGACTCGGTCATCTGCTACGAGGCGGTGACCCCGTTTGACAAGTTCCAGACCTGTCTCGCTTTTTCCGATTCCGCTATCTCCTTGGATCAAGACACCCATCCCATAAATATCCATCAAGACACCGTGTACACTCGTGCGTTCTGCTAGCCGACTATCCAAATAGCTAGAAAGCTCTCCAGATAAACGACTCGTCGCAACATTGCTCTTCAAAATGGCTAGTTGCTTTTCTTCCGCAGCACGCAACATTTCTTCTGGAATTTCTAAATTCCGCGCGACAATGATGACAGGTGTCTCTGGCTGGAACATCTTGCGCAAGACCTGATGTCGGTTGTGAGAGCTCATCTTCACCAGGTAGGACCATTCTTTCATTCCTACAAGCTGAATCCGCTCAGGTGTGTAATAGTCGAAATAGCCCGTCATTTCAAGACCTGGACGTGAAATGTCCGCAGTCGTAATTTCCTTGCTTAAGAGGCTATCATCCCCATAAACAACCGATAGACGAAGCTTTTCCTGTATATCGCGAACAGTAACTGCCATATCATTCTCCCTTTTCAAATTCTCTCTCTATTATAGCAGATTTTCTCTTCAGACGAGAGCCTGAAGTGTCATTTGAAAGATCCATTTTCAACTCCTTTTTAAGGCAAGCAAAAAGAGGTCAAGACAAAGGTCTCCAACCTCTAGGAAATGATGGGAACATATGAAAAATGCTCTAGCCTTCACCATGCAAGTAATCTGTAATCATGGATTTGATTCCGGTAGAGACCGCATAGACCACCGCATTTGAAGGGAATGCGATCAATCCGAGCATAAAGACGGCAGGTCCTCCCCCCAACAAGGAGAAAACCAGATACAAAACCGGCAGAAATAAAATCGAAAACCGATAAATTTGTGGCTTTCTAGCCATTTCTGTTGGCAGAAACAAGAGGTAGAAGAGACTATTCCAAATACCCAGTGGAAAAAGGGCCATTCCGATCAAAACTGTTCCAACTCCTTCTCCAAAAACACGATTTAAAATGAAAAACTGTCCTATAAAACTAAAGAAGATATATAGAATAAAAGCAAGGGAATAGAACTTCTGCTTCACTCGCATCTCCTTTTAGAAAAATGGACTATCATTCTGATCATGGATGGGTTCGGCCTCTTTTCTTCGACGAGGTCGAGGGCCATTGTCAAATATTTCCTGCTCCTCCTCGTCCTTATAAGGTAAGGTCGTATCTAACAGTAAATAGATAATCACACCGATAAAGGCATGAGAAACCGTGAAAAGAATAAACAAGAAGCGTAGGAGAGTTACACTAAGACCAAATTTATCAGCTAAGCCAGCTAGCACACCTGAAACCAGGCGATGTCGTTTTAATTTGTAAAATGATGATGTCATTTGATTTTCCTCTTTCTAGTTAGACCTATTTTAGCAGAGTCGAACTGGAAAGAGATCCGCCTAAAGACCGATTCTTACTCTTGTCTCATTTCAAGGAATTGCAGACGGCTGCGACAGCGACCGCAGGCATATTTCTTCAGATCGATTTTTCGCTTTCGTCTATACTCTTGGCCACAATGGGGACATTGATAGAGATAGATCCGCTTGACTCCACCAGTTCTATCTGGTAGAGGAGGTGTGAAACGAAGACCGTCCACTTGCTGGAGGAGTTGCTTAAAGTCTAGATCTTTGTGGCGATAGCCTTTACCTTGATCGTAAAGATGGTAATGGCAGAGCTCGTGGCGGACAATTTTGCGAAAGACCTCTAACCCAAAAGCTTGGTATATTTTCGGGTTGAAATCAAGGTGTCGATCCTTGGGAAAGAAACGACCTCCAGTGGTTTGAAGACGTGAATTCCACTCTGCTCGATGACGGAATTCTCTCCCAAAATCTTCTAGGGATACTTGGCGCACATACTCAGTCAGATTCATTCGGAGCTACCAAACTGAGATTAACTTTTTCGCGTTCCACATCAATCTTCTTCACCCAGACGGTTACCAAATCACCTACTGAGACGACCTGGCTTGGATGCTTGATAAACTGTTTGCTCATATGGGAGATATGAATCAAGCCATCTTCGTGAATGCCAATATCGACAAAGGCTCCAAAGTCAACCACATTGCGCACAACCCCTTCTAATTTTTGGCCTATATGGAGGTCTTTAATATCCAAGACATCCTGACGAAGCACGGGTGCATCAAAGGAATCCCGCAAATCGCGTCCTGGTTTTAGGAGATCGGCAATAATATCTTTCAGGGTTTCTGGTCCCAGATCCAGCTGAGTAGACATCTCCTCGATGTTCACAGCTTTTAATTTTTCCTGAGCGGATGCATCGAGTTCGGTAATTTCAAGAAGTTGAAAAAGTTTTTCAACTTCCTTGTAACTTTCAGGGTGAACGCCGGTATTGTCCAAGATGTTTTTACTTTCAGGGATGCGTAAGAATCCAGCAGCCTGCTCGAAAGCCTTGGCGCCGAGGCGAGGGACTTTTTTAATCTGTGCTCGTGAAAGAATCATTCCTTCTTCTTCCCGGTATTTCACAATATTTTCAGAGATGGTCTTATTGAGTCCTGCTACATGGGCTAAGAGAGAGGGACTAGCCGTATTGATATTGACCCCAACTTGGTTGACGACAGTATCTACCACGAAATCCAAGCTTTCTGTCAGTTTTTTCTGATTGACATCGTGTTGGTATTGACCGACACCGATGGATTTGGCATCGATTTTCACCAATTCTGCTAGCGGATCTTGCAAGCGACGGGCAATGGAGATGGCCGATCGTTTTTCAACGGTTAGCTCTGGGAACTCATGACGGGCCAATTCACTAGCTGAGTAGACAGAGGCTCCGCTTTCATTGACAATAACATAGCGAACTCCTGGATGGTCATGAAGCAACTCTGCGACAAAGGCCTCACTTTCACGGCTAGCTGTTCCATTTCCAATTGCAATAATCTCTACGCCAAACTCCTTGATCAAGGAGGACAGATCCTTTTTAGCCTGCTCGATCTGAGCTGGTTTTGCAGGTGCAACTGGATAGATGACCTGGGTAGCGAGCATCTTTCCTGTCTCATCGACAACAGCTAGTTTAGCACCGGTCCGAAAGGCTGGGTCAAATCCAAGGACCACGCGCCCTTTTAATGGAGGAATGAGCAATAGATTCCGTAGATTTTCAGAGAACAATTGAATGGCCCCGTCTTCTGCCACCTCCGTCAACTCTGTCCGAATCCGACGTTCAATCGCAGGTACGATTTTTTTCTTAACCGCCTGCTGAATAACCTCATCCACATAGGCATTTTTCGTTTTAAAACAAGCCTCAAAAATACGAATGATCCGATCCAGTTGATGCTCGAATCCAACTTTGAGAACGCCCAATTTTTCCCCACGATTGAGCGCCAGGGTCCGGTAGCCTTGCATACTCTTGATCTTCTCAGAAAAATCATAATAGATTTCAAAGGTTCTCTTAGGATCTAAGCTTTCATCCTTCAAAGTTGACGTCATGAGGGAATGCCCATGAATTTCTTGATAGGTGAGAGCCCGTAATTGGGTATCCTCTGAAATAGCCTCTACCAGAATATCCACTGCACCAGCTAAAGCCGCAGTTTCAGTTGGGAAGGCCTCACAGGTAAATTTCTGAGCCTCTGCTTCCAAGTCTGGACTATTTTGCAAAATGAGACGTGCCAAGGGGAAAAGTCCTGCTTCTCGGGCAATCGTCGCCTTGGTCCGCCGTTTTTCCTTATAAGGGAGATAGAGCTCTTCAACATCCGCTAATTTTTCAGCAACTTCAATAGCCTGCTTGAGCGCCTCTGTCAGTTTACCTTGTTCCTCAATCTTAGCAAGGACGGTTTCCTTTCGTTCAGCCAGAGCCGTTAACGATTTGTCCCGGTCAATAATGGCCTTGATCGCTACTTCATCTAAATTTCCCGTCATATCTTTTCGATAGCGGGCAATGAAAGGAATGGTTGAGCCTTCTGCGGTCAGACTCAATACGGTATCGATTTGTTTTAAGCTAACACCCAATTCTTGGGCTATTTTTTCATATTTATCCATAGCTTCTATTATAGCATATTTTGCTGCCATCAAGGGGTGAGATCGCCTGTTCTGGTCTCTGTTTCAGGGATTTTTCATAGAATAATTTTGACCCTATGGATCTTTCCTTTTATGCTCCATTTCCCCCTTGCTCTTTCCTTTTTGTTATAATGAAAGAAAATAAAAAGGAGGCCCAACAATGGCTATTAAATTCTCAAAAACAGATGATCTTGATAAAATGTTTGAAAACTTTGCAAGTTTTCCAGATGTAGAAAAAACAGTCGAATTCCCCGAAGAAAAAAAGAAGGCAGAAACTGCTACAACTAAAGAAGCAAAGAAGGTTAAGTAATGACATTCTTTCAACACCTTCCCTCTAGCGTCTTGCAGGCTGGGGCTATTTTTCTCTCGATTATTATCGAGGCCCTACCGTTTGTCCTAATCGGAAGTATCATTTCAGGGATTATTGAGGTCTATATCACCCCCGAGAGGGTCTACCGCTTTCTTCCCAAAAATAAATTTGGGCGGATCTTCTTTGGGACCTTTATCGGCTTTATCTTCCCTTCCTGTGAATGTGGAATTGTTCCCATTATCAATCGCTTTCTAGAAAAGAAAGTCCCAAGTTATACTGCTGTTCCCTTTTTGGTGACAGCACCGGTCATCAATCCCATCGTTCTCTTTGCGACCTACTCAGCCTTTGGAAATTCTATCAAGATGGCCCTCTACCGCGCCCTTGGTTCCCTACTGGTCGCAACAGTTCTAGGGATCTTTCTTGGTTTTATTCAGACAAATTCGATCCAAAAAGAACATCGTAAGGCTGTACATGAACATGATTTTAGGGACTTGAGCAAAGGTCAAAAGCTTTTCCAAGTCTTGGTGCAAGCCATTGATGAATTCTTTGATACGGGACGCTACCTGGTATTTGGTTGCCTCTTTGCCAGCCTCGTCCAAGTCTATGTCCCAACACGGATCCTCACTTCGATCAGTGCGACACCGGTTATTGCTATTCTCCTTCTCATGGTCTTGTCCTTTCTCCTCTCACTTTGTAGCGAGGCGGACGCCTTTGTTGGATCCTCTCTTCTCACGAGTTTTGGAGTAGCGCCTGTTCTTGCCTTTCTGGTGATTGGGCCTATGCTTGATGTCAAAAATCTCCTCATGATGAAAAATTATCTCAAGACACGTTTTATCTGGCAATTTATCGGAATTGTGAGTGGAGTTGTGCTCCTTTATGCTTGGTTTGTGGGGGTAGTGCTATGATTCGTTTCTTGATATTAGCTGGCTATTTTGAGCTCACCATGTACCTGCAATTATCTGGTAAGCTCAATCAATACATCAACTTACACTATTCTTACTTGGCTTATATTTCCATGTTCTTGTCCTTTGTTTTAGCTCTTGTGCAGCTGATCATCTGGGTCAAGCAGATGAAGATCCACAGTCATCTCTCTGGCTTCTGGGCAAAAGTGGCGAGTATTTTCTTGCTCTGTATTCCTTTGTTTGTCGGGCTATTTTTCCCTACAGTGACACTGGATTCCCAAACAGTTTCTGCCAAAGGCTACCACTTCCCGGTTGCGGCTGGTTCTTCCAAGGAAATCCAGCAAGACGAAGGCACAACAACCCAGTATCTCAAACCAGATACTAGTAGCTATTTTACCAAGTCAGCCTATGAATCAGAAATGAAGCAGGCGGCAAAGAAATATGTTGATAAAAAGGTGATCCAGGTGACCACTGAGAATTACATGGAAGTCATGGAAGTGATTTATGATTATCCCGATCAATTTGCAGGAAAGACAATCGAGCTGACGGGCTTTGTATACAATGACCCCAATAACAAAGACAGCCAATTTCTCTTTCGCTTTGGAATCATCCACTGTATCGCAGACTCCGGCGTCTACGGTCTCTTAACGACTGGTGCTCCGCAGCATTACGAAAACAATACCTGGATCCATGCGAAAGGAACCTTGTCAATTGAATACCACAAGCAGCTCAAGCAAAGCTTGCCTGTCCTCCACATTAGCGATTGCCAGACCATTACGAAACCGGCCAATCCATATGTCTACCGCGTATTCTGATGGAGTTACCAAGTTTCTTCTGTGGTCGATCCAAACAGCTTATAGCAGTTGAAGCTAGAATCCACATTGATTCTAGCTTTTTCTATGCTTTCCTCTCAAATCCTCTAATCCAAGCGGAAAATATTCGGAACAACGATTCCATCAAAGAAATCTTGTAGATTTTATGGTAAAATATGGTTAATAAAATAGGAAATAGGTACTTAAATGTCTTCAAAAGTTATTGTAACCATTTTCGGGGCCAGTGGAGATTTAGCCAAGCGCAAACTCTACCCATCCCTTTTTAGACTCTATAAATCAGGAAATTTATCTGAAAACTTTGCGGTTATCGGAACAGCCCGCAGACCATGGAGCAAAGAATACTTTGAATCTGTCGTGGTAGAATCCATCACAGATCTGGCAGATAGCCCTCAACAAGCTCAAGAATTCGCTAGCCATTTCTACTACCAAAGCCACGATGTCAATGATACCGAACATTACATCGCCCTGCGCGAATTGCAAAACAGCTTGGATGAAAAATACCAAACAGAACACAACAAGGTCTTCTTCTTGTCCATGGCTCCTCAATTTTTTGGAACCATTGCCAAACACCTCAAATCAGAAGGCATTGTGGATGGGCAAGGCTTTGAGCGCTTGATCGTTGAAAAACCTTTCGGTACAGACCTAGAAACGGCTAGTCAGCTCAACAAGGAATTGGAAGAAACCTTTGATGAAGAACAAATCTTCCGGATCGACCATTACCTTGGAAAAGAAATGATCCAAAATATCTTTGCTATTCGTTTTGGAAATCTTATTTTTGATAATCTTTGGAACCGAGATTTTATTGACAATATCCAAATTACCTTTGCTGAACGCTTGGGGGTTGAAGAACGCGGTGGCTACTATGATCACTCGGGGGCCCTTCGAGATATGGTGCAAAACCATACCCTTCAGCTTTTGTCTCTGCTTGCCATGGATAAACCAGCCACCTTTACTAAGGATGCGATTCGGGCAGAAAAAGTTAAAGTTTTTGAGCAATTGCACAATCCAACAGATGATGAGTTAAAGAAATTCTTTATCCGTGGTCAATACCATTCAGGTACGATCGAAGGGAAAAAAGATATCTCTTATCGCAGCGAGCCCAATGTCGACCCTGAGTCTACTACAGAGACCTATGCTTCTGGTGCGTTCTTTGTTGATAGCGATCGCTTCCGCGGTGTGCCTTTCTTCTTCCGTACTGGAAAACGCTTGACACAAAAAGGAACCATGGTCAATGTGGTCTTCAAGCAAACCGACTCCATCTTTGGACATGACTTGCAACCAAATGTTTTAACTATCTACATCCAACCTAATGAAGGCTTCTCACTGAGCATCAACGGGAAAGAGGTCGGAGAAAAATTCAGCATCGCACCGATTTCCTTTGATTACGAAACAGATGCGACTGCAACTGGAGCTTCCCCAGAGCCTTATGAAAAATTAATTTTTGACGTTTTGAACAATGACTCAACCAATTACAGCCACTGGCACGAAGTTCGTGCTTCATGGCAATTGATTGACCGAATCGAAAAACTATGGGCCGAAAATGGAGCACCACTCTATGAATACAAGTCTGGATCCATGGGACCAACTGCATCCGATGATCTCCTTGCAGAATACGGAGCCGAATGGGTTTGGAAACCTGAACCTAAGAATTAAGGAAAGCCACCTTCGGGTGGTTTTTTTGATAGCGCAAGGAAACAAAAAGACAAATTGTTCTTCCAACAATTTGTCTTTTTCTATTCGACTCTTAAATCAAGCCTTCCAAGAGGCCTCTCATGAAGTTTTCTGAATGGAATGGTCCGATGTCATCAATCTTTTCTCCGAATCCAATCAACTTCACTGGGATGTCCAACTCTTCACGGATCGCAAGGACGACCCCACCTCGAGCCGTTCCATCGATCTTGGTCAATACAATTCCTGTCACAGGCGTAATTTTTGAAAATTCTTTGGCTTGCACCAAGGCATTTTGACCAGTCGATGCATCAAGGGCCAGCAAGGTTTCATGCGGTGCATCAGGTACCACACGCTTGATAATGCGACCGATTTTTTCAAGCTCGGCCATGAGGTTGTCCTTGTTTTGCAGACGACCAGCTGTATCAATCATCAGAACATCAATGTTTTCAGCGATCGCACGTTCCATTCCATCAAAGACGACGCTAGCAGGATCTGATTTTTCAGGACCTGTTACAACTGGAACATCTACACGGCGTCCCCATTCTGCCAGTTGAGCCACTGCTCCTGCACGGAAAGTATCTGCTGCAACCAACATGACTTTCTTGCCTTCTTGTTTGTAGCGGTGGGCTAATTTCCCAATAGATGTGGTTTTACCAACTCCATTGACCCCAACAAAGAGCATGACCGTAAGACCGTCTTGAAAACGAATGGCTTCATTAAATTGGCCATCCTTTTCATACAAGTCCACCAATTTTTCGATGATCACGCGCTTGAGAGCATCTGGTTTTTTGGCATTTTCCAAACGGGCTTCATAGCGCAACTCTTCGGTTAAATTAGAGGCCACTTGAACCCCAACGTCACTCATGATCAAGAGTTCTTCCAATTCTTCAAAGAATTCTTCATCGACTGAACGGAAATTGGCAAAGAAGGCATTGAGACGTGCTCCAAATCCAGTTCGTGTCTTTTTCAAGCTACGATCGTATTTTTCCTGAATGGTTTCTTTCTCTGGCTCAACCTCGTCTGGAATTGGCTCCTCTGCCTCTTCAACAGTTCTTTCCTCAACGGTTGATGCAGGTTCTCCTTGAGGAAGTCTGGACTCGGCCTCTGCCACTTCTGAAGTTTCCTCCACTTGAGCAATCGCTTCTGATACTTCAGGTTCTGAAACCTCATCCTGAGCTTCTACTAGTTCTGGAGACTCCTCTTCTGTCGTGCTCCCTTCTACTAGCTCAGCGTCAGATGATGGAGAGGCAATTGGTGACTCTTCTTCCATTTCTGAACCGTTAGCCCCATCTGCTTCCTCACCATTTTCAGTAACTTCCGCTTCAATTTTCACTTCTTCAAGAGGCTCAGTCTCCGTTTCATCAGCTAGTGGTGAAACTTCTTCAGGACTTGCTTCTGTTTGAGCAGGTTCAAAGGCAACTGGAGACTCCTCTACTGGTACTTGGTCTTCATTAGTCTCTGATGTCACAATTTCTTCAACAAGAGGTTCCTCTGCTGGCTCTTCTTGAGCGACGGTTGAAACAGGTTGATGAGTGGCTGCAATTCGCGCTTTGAGCTCTTGGTAATAAGCCTCCATATCAGCGATTTTTTGCTCTTCCTTGTCATTTAAGGTAGCCGCCGGCTCCTCTTTGACAGTTTCTTCAACCTCAGTACTTTCCGTCACTTCTTCAGAAGACGGAAGCACTTTTTCAGTTTCTTCTTTTTTTCCAAATAAACGATCAAATAATCCCATTTATTCACTCTCCTTTAGCACATAATTTTCAATCGCCCATGCGACGGCATCTTGGTCATTGGTCACAGGGGCCACAAGCGTTGCAACTTCCTTCACTGCTGGAATCGCATTGCCCATGGCAACCCCCAGTCCAGCCCATTGTATCATAGACAGGTCATTGGCTTCATCTCCACAGGCCATGACTTGATCTGCCTCAAGACCCAAAATAGAAGCCAGAGCTGCTAAGCCCGTTGCCTTATGAACATTTTTAGGGCACCATTCCAGCAACATTTCCCGAGATTTAAAAATTTCATAGTCTTGAAATAAGTCCGGCTTGATCTGCTTGATCGCTGCATCTAAAAAGTCTTGATCGACGGCTGTCACACACTTGTTGTAGGAAATCGTGGATGGCAGGTCTTTAAAATCTGTCTCAATAAAGTTCAGGTAGGGATTGTAAAGGGAATAGAGAGACTTTCGATCTGCATGAATCTCATAAACCTTTCCCTCACTGATAGCATCCAGCGGAAGGCCTAGACGGGCTGTTTCATCATGAATGGTTGCGACATCTTCTGGTGCCAAGACAACTTTTGAGAGGATTTCTCCATTATTTCGCTGCACTAGACCACCGTTGAAGGTAATCGTATACTCTTCTTTGAGGCCTGCTGTTCCCAATTCTTCCAAAAGAAAATCCATGGCTTTCAAGGGACGACCAGTGGTTAGAACCACCTTGACACCTTGGGCCTGTGCAGCAGCGAGGGCTGCTCTATTACGAGGGGAGATCTTTTTTTCAGAATTGAGAAGGGTCCCATCTAAATCCAGCGCAATCAAGGAAATCTTACTCATACAATTTCCTCCATGTAGCGGAGGACAGAACCAGTCTCATGGTGACCAATGACTGTTTCAGCAATCGCCAAGATTTCAGGACGCGCATTTTCTGGCGCTACAGGATGGCCCACGACTTGCATCATATGGAGGTCATTTAAGTTATCCCCGAAAGCCATCACCTGATCCATCGAGATCCCTAGTTTATCCGCTAAGGCGGTAATGGCCACTCCCTTATCGACATAATCGAGGACAATATCAATCGATTCAAAACCTGTCGTCATCGCTTTGACACCGGGGATATTCTCAGTGACCCATTGCTCACCTTCAAGCACAAGAGCTGCATCAAAGTTGGTGGTCAATTTGAAAATTTCATCCTGAATATCCGCTAGACTTTTCACTTTTTGAATATTTTCATTGTAGTGCTGACTCAAGGCCAGATAGTCGGGATCTACTGTTTCTAAGACATAGCTCCCTTTTTTCCCAGTCAAAAGAAGCTTATTCGGGTCTGCATAAGGAGAGGATTTCAAAGCCTCAAAAACACCCAAATAAAAGTCTTTGGACATGGTCGCTTCGTAGAGATCTTCTCCATGAAATTCTACCACACTGCCATTTTCAGCAATGAAAATCATTTGGTCTTCAAATCCTTTAAAGAGGGATTTGAGTGAAAGGAGGGCACGGCCACTTGCAGCAGCAAAATAGATGCCTTTTTCTTTGCAACTTGCTAATACCTTGCGTAAAAGGTCTTGATCGTACTGATGTTGGTCATTTAAAAAAGTTCCATCCATATCCGTAGCGATCAATTTAATTTCATTATTCTTCATTTTCTAAGTCTTTCAATTTTACTGAGACGATTTTAGAAACCCCTGATTCTTGCATGGTCACACCATAGATGGAATCTGCAGCCGACATAGTTCCCTTCCGGTGCGTCACGACAATAAACTGGCTTTCCTTATCAAAGCGGTTTAAATAATCCCCAAAGCGCTTGACATTGGCCTCATCTAGGGCAGCCTCTACCTCATCCAGAATGACAAATGGAATAGTCTTGACACGAATAATCGAGAACAAGAGAGCCAAGGCAGACAAGGCCTTTTCTCCACCACTCATGAGGTTTAAGGATTGGATCTTTTTACCAGGTGGCTGCACAGAAATCTCAACACCAGCTGTCAGAAGATCTGGCTCTGTCAGAATCAAATCAGCAGAACCCCCACCAAACATTTGACGGAAAGTAACTTTAAAGGATTCACGAATGGCTTCAAAAGTTGATTTAAAGCGTTCCTTGACTTCGTCATTCATGTCGTTGATAGTAGACAGAAGTATGTTTTTCGCAGCCAAGACATCCTCACGCTGGCTCGAAAGGAAATCAAAGCGTCCCTTCACCTCGTCATACTGCCCGATCGCATCCACATTGACTGGACCAAGTGCCTTAATATCTTTTTCGATGCTCTTGAGCTGGTTTTCAGCTGCCGCAAGATTTTCAACAGGTTTGGCCTGCTCTTTGGCTTGGTCAAAGCTTTGCATGAATTCATCGGTAATTTGCGTTAAAAGCTTGTTCAAACGATCCGCATGCTTTTCACGCGTCGCTTCAGCCTTGGCTTGTTGACGAATCCACTCTTCGTTTTTCTTGCGAGCTTGTTCCATCTGTTCTGCAACATCTTCGGCCTGGCCTTCCAAATCATCCAGCTCAAAGCGTTTCCGAATAACTCCTTGTTCCAAGTCCGTTTTCTTAGCTTGGGCCTGTGCCAATTGATTGGCTAGCTGCTCCACATCGACTGTCTGAACTTGGGCCTCGCCTTGTTCAATCAGCAATTGCAACTGATGCTCTTCTACTTCCAACTGGGAGATCGTTTCTTCCAAGCGACGAGCATCTGTTTGTTCGTAGCTTTGTTGGCTCTTATATTCCGTCTGTTGAAGTCGCAATTCTGCCAATTGCTCTTGCAAGTTTTGTACTTTTTGTTGCAGAACATCTTTATCGGACTTCATGGTTTCAATATCGCGATTTAAGTTTTCTTTTTGAAGCTCAATTTCTGCCAATTGCTCAGTAAGGGACTCCAGCTCTTCTTGGAGAGACTGGGTCGCATCTGTTGCCAATTCTAACTTCAAAGCTTCTAAGAGTTCCTGAATTTCTTTCAGTTGCTCTTGGCTTTGTTGGTAGGCCAATTGGGCCCGCTGTTGCTCTAGACGCGCTTGCTCACCCTGGCTTTGAATAGAGGCTAGGTATTCTTGCGCCTGCTTGAGCAGATTGTCCTTTGTCTCTACCTCCTGCTCTGCTTCTCTCAAACGAGCATCCAGAGCTTGCATTTCCTGCTTCAAACTATCCAATTCTGGTTTGACAAAGACCGTATTTTGGGAACGATTGGCACCACCGGCATACGATCCTCCGGTCCGCAATTCGGTCCCATCCAAGGTCACCATCCGAACTTGATAATTGACTGTACGAGCCGCCTCACGCGCATGCTCCGTCGTGTCAAAGATGGCCGTTACGCCAAGCAAGTTTTGGAAAATCTGTTCAAAACGATGCTCATAGGTCACTAAGTCACTCGCAATTCCTAAAAATCCTGCACTGGTTTGAATCAGCTCCAGATTCCGCGGAGAAAGTTGACGAGCTTTAATCGTCGTGAGCGGAAGGAAGGTTGCCCGTCCCAAGCGATTGCGTTTCAAGAAATCAATCGCTCGAGTTGCAGCCTTTTCATCCTCAACAATGATCTGTTGGCTACTAGCTCCCAGAGCAATTTCAAGCGCCGTCTGGTAGTCTTTTGAGAAACTCAAATTCTCACTAACAGCCCCACAGATGCCTCCTAACCGTTCTGCTTCTTGCAAAACGCTCTTGACGCCTGCATAGAAGTTACTATGGTTCTTCTGAATGGCTTCCAAGCTATTGATCCGCGCCCGTTTGTTTTTGCTCTCATCCATCAAGTCAAACATGGCCGTTTGAGTCTCTTGGTAGGCAGCTTTGGCCTGCTCCACTTTTACCAATTGCTCTTGGTATTCTGCTAATAGGCCTTTGACCGTCGCTTGTGCCTGATCCAACTCTTCTAGTTGTCGGACTTCTTTTTCCTTGGCAGTTTCAAAGTTTGTTTGTGCCTTGGTCAAATCCTCTTGACGATGGCTTGATTCTTGCAGGAGTGCTTGGATCCGGCTCTCAATCGCTGTCCGCTCATTCGATTTTTCAGCCTCAGTCTGTAAGAGCGCGACATACTGCTCGCGTAGATGCTCAATGACTTGTTCCGGATCTTCTTCGTAGTTGGCTAATTCTTTTTCCAACTCTTCTTGTTGCTGCCGGTTCTCTGTCAGCCTTTGTTGAAGCACAGCTAGCGTCTCTTGTTTTTGAGCCAGCTCTTGTTTCGCTTCTTCCAGACGGGCCAAAACAGCATCCAGCCGCTCAAGATTTTCCCTGCGACTATGGGCTGCTTGACTCGATTGCAACTTAGCTACTTCGATTTGCTTTTCCAAATCACTGATCAATCGAGTGACCTCTAGCAAGCTGGCCTGGTCCTCAGCTAAGCTCTCATCCAACTGATGGCGGGCTTTCTTGATGCGTACATTCTCTTCTTCTAAGACCTGACGACGTTGGTAATAAGAAGCCAACTGTTCTTGAATAGCTTTTTCTTCTTGATCAGCCTTTTCATAAAGGTTCTTTGTCAGATCGACTTGAGCAACTAAAACATCCAGCAAGAGAACCTGCCGTTCTTGGTCTAATTCCAAGAAACGACGAGCAACAGTCGCTTGCTTTTCAAGAGGTTGGATCTGTCCTTCTAATTCATAGAGGATGTCCTCCAGACGGTCCAAATTTTCCTGGGTTTGATTGAGCTTGGTCTCGGTTTCCTTGCGTCGTGTCTTAAATTTCAAGACACCGGCAGCTTCTTCAAAGATTGCCCGGCGTTCTTCCGGTTTGGAGTTAAAGATCTCCTCTACCCGTCCTTGGGAGATAATAGAGAAGGAATCACGTCCCAATCCCGTATCCATGAACAAATCATGCACATCTCTGAGACGTACTTTCTTACCGTCGATCTTGTACTCGCTGTCTCCAGAACGATAAATATGCCGTTCGACACGAATTTCTTTACCTGCCTGCTGGATAAAACCATCCTGGTTATCTAAGACAACTGTGACACAGGCATAATTCAGCGGTTTTCGCGATTCTGTCCCTGCAAAGATGACATCGGGCATTTTGCCCCCACGTAGACTCTTGACACTAGATTCTCCCAGAGCCCAGCGCAAGCTCTCTGTGATATTTGATTTTCCAGATCCATTAGGCCCTACAACGGCAGTGACCCCTTTGTCAAATACGACTTTTGTCTTATCCGCAAAGGATTTAAAGCCTTGGATTTCAATCTCTTTTAGATACATGGGGAATCATTCCTCGTTTCAACTGCATTGCGGGCCGCTTCCTGCTCCGCTAATTTCTTGGAACGACCATGACCATGTCCCATCGTTTGACCATTCACGAACACTTCTACTTCAAACTCTTTGGCATGAGCAGGACCGGACTCGCTAACCACTTGGTATTGGATCTCCACATCTCCGTGAACCTGTAACAGTTCTTGCAGGCGGGTCTTGTAGTCAATGACTTGAGAAAATTGACCCGTTTCAACCTTTGGAATCATGACCTGATAGATGAAGCGTTTGACTGCTTCAACTCCTTGATCTAGTAAAAGAGCACCTAAAAAGGCTTCAAATAAATCGCCAAGAATCGTATCGCGGTCCCGACCACCAGATTTTTCTTCGCCCTTGCCTAGTTTGATATAACGATCAAATTGGCAATCCCGAGAAAAACCAGCCAGACTTTCTTCACGAACAATCATAGAACGGAATTTAGACAAATCTCCCTCAGGTCTGTTGGGGTGTTCCTTATACAAATATTCGGAAATAACTAATTGAAGAACAGCGTCTCCTAAAAATTCCAAACGTTCGTTATGTGAAATTTTTAAGAGGCGGTGCTCATTGGCATAAGAGGTGTGCGTAAAAGCGGTATCTAATAAACTGCTATCTGAAAAAACGATCTGAAACCGTTCCGATAACAGGGCTTGTAATTTCTCCATGGGAAGCCTACTTTCTAATAAATTTATACTCTTAAGTATACCAAAATTTTAATACGATTACCATTAGATATCCATTAGATACAGTTGATTGCTTTTACTATATTTTAGGTTTGTTTGGATATCGATCCAATAAGTTGAATACCACGTTTTGTAAGGTTGCTCCATGAATTTTAAGTTTCTTCAACTTTCGCATTTCTATATCTTACCAACTTAATGCCCACTTCTTATAGTGAATTTTATTTCTTTACCTCGTTATTATTTCATTCCCCTTCGTTATTTGATATAATTAAAACAAAAAAGTTTGGGATTGAAATAATAATAAGGAGTAATACTATGAAAATAGGAGTTAGAAAACCCAGTCTTTCAAAGAGTTTAAAAGCTCGGACAACATCGAAATTAAAGAGACAGGTTAAACGAGCAATCATTCCAACATACGGCCAAAAAGGGACAGGCCTTATTAAAGATCCTAAACGTGCAATATACAATAAGGTATATAACAAAACTACTGTGGATGCTTTCAGCAGTGTTAAGAAAGGAAATATAAATTACCAACGAACAAATCGTGGTCTTTATACATATAGAGGGGCAAAGGTATATCCAGCTTCTTCTTGGTATTTTCCTGTAGGATTATCTGCATTTTTTAGCCTTTTATACTTTATCATCAACCCTGTTATCGCTTGTATTTTTTTGATTATCACACTCATTCTCTTTGTTAAGAAAATAAAAAATAATCCTTTCAAGACGCAAAAGGATATACAAGAAATGTTAGAAAAGATAACTGAGTTAGAACAATGATATAATAGATACATATCACAATAAGAGATATTTAATAAAAGATGGATCAACTCTTAAATATACTTTAATCATATTTAAGAGTTGATCCTTTTATAGAAAACTAAAAATCCTAAATTAGATCGCTTATTAAAATTTCCCGAAGCGTAGTCAAAAACGTATTCATTAAACGAAAGCTCTTGATACACAAGGGTTTTTATTTTTATACAAAAAAAAAGAAGCACGAACGCACTTCTTTTCCTAGTTCTAGGGCCTGAATTCTCCAATTTTAATCAGGATTTTCTTCTGTTGGATTTTCAGGCTTATTAGGGATCACTTTTAAGAGATAATAGGTGATGAAAATCGTCAAAGCACCTAAAGCAAGCTTCACCCAAATAATCGGGGCCAGATAGATCGAAATCCCCATCAGAATGTAGATCTGAAGAAGGATCCATTTCTTCCGTTCTTTGGCAATCGATTTGGTCTCTCGGTAATCCGCTACATAGGTTTGATAAAGCTTGGTTTGGTAGAGCCACTTTTCAAAGCGTTTGGAACTTTTAGCAAAGCAGGCCATCGATAGCAATAAAAAGGGAGTCGTCGGTAAAATCGGTAATGGAATCCCAATAATTCCTAATCCCAAAGACACAAAACCAATTGTAAGATAAACAAGGCGCATTTACTTCTCCTTCACACAATACAATTTTCGAACCTTTTCAGTAAACAAAAAAAGAAAAAACTACATCTATATTTAAAAAAGGAAGCAACTAACAAGGTGACAGTTGCTTTTCTCTATTTTATATCTTCGTCAAAGGGGTCGCGGTATCTGGCGAGGTATCTAACACCTCAAAATCATGGCCAACAGCTAGATCTGCTCGAGCCAGTTGATTCTCCATGGTCATATGGGCCAATTCTTTGATATTGTTCTCTTTTGACAAATGTCCCAGATAAATCTTCTTGGTGCGATTTCCCAAGGTTCGGATCATGGCATCTGCACCATCTTCGTTAGAAAGGTGGCCTAGGTCTGACAAGATCCGCTGCTTCAAGCGCCAAGCGTAAGAACCTGCTCGAAGGATCTCTACATCGTGGTTGGACTCAATCAGATAGCCATCCGCATCTGCGACGATGCCTGCCAAGCGATCACTCACATAGCCCGTATCCGTCAGCATGACGAAGCTTTTGCCATCCTTCATAAAGCGATAGAATTGAGGGGCTGCAGCATCGTGACTGACCCCAAAACTTTCGATATCGATATCGCCAAATGTCTTGGTCTTCCCCATTTCAAAGATGTGCTTTTGAGCATCATCGACCTTTCCTAGATACTTGGTGCCTTCCATAGCCTTCCAAGTCGCTTCATTAGCATATAGATCCATGCCATATTTCCGCGCTAAAACACCCACACCATGAATATGATCTGAGTGTTCGTGCGTAATCAAAATGGCATCTAAGTCTTCTGGTTTGCGATCAATTTCAGCCAATAGTCCCGTAATCTTTTTCCCTGATAGCCCTGCATCAATAAGCAGTTTTTTCTTTGGTGTCTCAAGGTAGAAAGAATTCCCACTAGAACCTGAAGCTAAAATACTATACTTAAATCCCTTTTCTGTCATTGACTCCTTATTCTTCCTCTTCTGTATCCCAGTCGTCTTTAATAGCATCTTTGTCGTACGGCAAGACAATGGTAAAAGTAGATCCCTTGCCATATTCACTCTTGGCCCAAATAAAGCCTTTGTGTTGCTTAACGATCTCCTTAGCAATGGCTAAGCCCAGACCAGTCCCACCTTGGGCCCGGCTACGCGCCTTATCCACTCGGTAAAAGCGATCAAAAATGCGTGGCAAGTCTTTCTTGGGAATCCCCAAGCCCTCATCTGAGATGGAAATAATCAACTGGGCATCTGTCGTTTTCATCCCTACCTTGATCTTTCCACCATCAGGTGAGTACTTGATGGCATTGTTCAAGATATTGTCGATCACCTGGGTCATTTTATCCGTATCAATTTCAACCCAGATCGGGGTGATCGGGTATTCCCGGATCAGTTCATACTTCTTGGTATCTTCTTGCGATTGACTCTTGATCTTATCAAAGCGGTTCAAAATAAAGGTGATAAAGGCCGTAAAGTTGGTCAACTCGATGTCCAACTGACTGGTTTCATTATCGATTCGTGACAAGCTCAATAGATCTGTGACCATGCGCATCATGCGGTTGGTTTCATTGAGTGAAACTTTGACAAAATCTGGTGCTACCGGCTCTGACAAAGCGCCATCGTCTAGGGCTTCCAGATAGGATTTCACACTGGTCAAAGGTGTCCGTAATTCATGACTCACATTGGAGACAAAGAGGCGACGTTCCCGCTCTTCCTTGTCCTGCTCTGTCGTATCGTGCAAGACAGCTACCAGACCAGAGATAAAACCTGACTCGCGGCGAATCAAGGCAAAGCGCACACGAAGACTTAAGTATTCTCCATTTTCATCCTGGGAATCAATGGTCAACTCTGGTACTTCTGTAATCAAGCTTCGCAGATCATAGTCGTCTCCAAGCGAAAGCAAATCCAGAATACTGGTATTGAGCACCTCATCTGGATTAACATTCAATTGCTTGGCTGCCATTTCATTGACCATAATGATCTGACCACGTCTGTTGGTCGCAAGCACCCCATCTGTCATGTAAGAAAGGATACTGGTCAAACGCTTGGTTTCTTGTTCCAAGTTTTCATGCGTCAGGCGAATAACCTCAGACAGATCATTGATACTATTGGTCATATCCGTCAGTTCTGGACTTCCTTGCATGTCGACCACTTCGGAATAGTCCCCTGCAATCAGATCTTTAATTTTGGAGTTTAATTGTCTGAGCTTGATATTGTCCCTACGGTTTTCTAGCAAAAGCAAGGCTACCACAATGATAAACCCAACCGTAATCAGAACAAAGACAAAGTTCGACGACATTACAAATTGTTTTAGTTGATCAATCATTGTTTCTCATATAATATCCAACACCACGGCGAGTCAAGATATATTCTGGACGTCCCGGTGTGTCCTCGATTTTTTCACGCAAACGACGAACCGTCACGTCCACTGTCCGAACATCACCAAAGTAATCATAGCCCCACACCGTCTCAAGAAGGTGCTCACGGGTCATCACTTGACCGACATGGGTCGCAAGGTGATAGAGCAATTCAAATTCGCGATGAGTCAAGTCCAATTCTTTGTTGCCTTTTTGAACCAAGAAGGCATCTGGAAGAATGTGAAGATCACCAATGACAATTTCCGTATCGGCATCATTTTCAAGCTGAGGATCAGCCGCAAACTCAGAACGACGCAACAAGGCTTTCACACGCGCTTGCAATTCCCGATTCGAGAAGGGTTTGGTCACATAGTCATCTGCCCCAATTTCAAGCCCAATGACCTTATCAAATTCCGTATCTTTGGCAGATAGGACAATGATCGGCACATTACTGGTCTTACGAATCGTCCGCGCCACTTCCAAACCATCAATCTCTGGTAACATCAAATCTAGAATAATAACATCTGGATTTTCAGCTGCAAAGACTTCCAATGCTTCCCGACCATCAAAGGCTGTCAATACCTCATAGCCCTCTTTCGCCATGTTAAATTTGATAATGTCTGAAATTGGTTTTTCATCATCAACTACTAATATTTTTTTCATCTTACATACCTGTTTCTAATGCTACTTTTCCTTATCAATCTCTATCTTCTTATTATATCAAACTTATGAAGAAATGTGGAGTCTCAATTGCTGGCCTTTCCAATAAGAGAAAGCAAAAAGACTGAGATCATTACATCTCAATCTTTTCTTTTTGCATTATTTTGAAACGCGGGATTTATTTGCAATATCTGTAAGAATTAATTCTACAAATGCATCCACTGACATGGTTTCTGTTTCTTTTTGGCCATAACGACGCACGTTTACAGCCTTGTCTTCCATTTCCTTGTCCCCAACGATCAATTGGTAAGGAATCTTTTGTGTTTGAGAAGCACGGATCTTGAACTGCATTTTTTCATTGCGTTCATCCACATCGGCACGAACACCGCGGTCACGAAGTTGCTTAGCTACTTCCCAAGCATAGTCTACGTGTTTTTCGTTCGATACTGGAATAAGGGTGACTTGGTGAGGAGCAAGCCAGGTTGGGAAAGCTCCCTTGTAGTTTTCAATCAAGATCGCAGTAAAGCGTTCCATCGTTGAGATAACCCCACGGTGGATCATGACTGGACGGTGTTCTTCCCCGTCTGCTCCGATGTAATGAAGATCAAAGCGTTCTGGAAGCAAGAAGTCCAATTGGATAGTTGAAAGAGTTTCTTCTTTACCAAGAGCTGTTTTCACTTGGATATCCAATTTTGGTCCGTAGAAGGCAGCTTCCCCTTCTGCTTCATAGTACTCAACACCCATATCATCAACAGCGGCTTTCAACATGCGTTGAGCATTTTCCCACATTTCATCGTTGTCAAAGTATTTGTGTTTGTCTTCAGGATCACGATAAGACAAGCGGAAACGGTAATCTGTCAAGTTAAAGTCTTCATACACATCGATGATCAATTGAAGGATCTTTTTGAATTCTTCCTCAATTTGTTCTGGAGCCACAAAGGTATGACCATCATTCAGAGACATTTCACGGACACGTTGAAGACCTGTCAGAGCACCAGATTTTTCATAACGGTGCATCATCCCGATTTCAGCGATACGGATTGGCAATTCACGGTAAGAATGCACATGGTGTTTGTAGACTTCAATGTGGTGAGGGCAGTTCATTGGACGAAGAACAAACTCTTCTCCATCTCCCATATCCATTGGTGGGAACATGTCTTCACGGTAGTGATCCCAGTGACCTGAAGTTTTATACAGTTCTACAGAAGCAATTGGTGGAGTGTAGACGTGTTGGTAGCCTGCTGCTACTTCTTTATCAACGATGTAGCGTTCCAACTCACGACGGATGGTCGCACCATTTGGCAACCAGAATGGAAGACCTTGACCAACTTCTTGAGAAATCATGAACAAATCAAGCTCTTTACCAAGTTTACGATGGTCACGTTCCTTAGCTTCTTCACGCATTTGAAGGTAGTTCTTCAAGTCTTTCTTATCAAACCAAGCTGTACCATAGATCCGTTGCATCATCGCGTTGTCGCTATTACCACGCCAGTAAGCACCAGCAACGTTAAGAAGGTGGAAGATTTGGATGCGACCAGTTGATGGGACGTGTGGGCCACGGCAAAGGTCAACGTATTCACCTTGACGGTAGATCGTTAATCCACCTTCGTCTTCTGAGTGTTCTTCAATCAATTCTAATTTGTATGGATCATTTTTGAAGATTTCACGCGCTTCATCTTTGGTCACTTCTTCACGAATAGATGGGAAGTTTTCTTTCACGATTTTCTTCATTTCTTCTTCGATACGGGGAAGGTCTTCGTTAGAGATTTGACCCGCTTGGTTGTCTGTATCGTAGTAGAAACCATCTTCGATCGCTGGACCAACACCCAAGTGAATGTCTGGGAAGAGGCGACGAGCAGCTTGGGCAAATAAGTGAGCCGCTGAGTGACGCAAGATTGGAAGAGCATCTTCGTGATCAGGTGTCACGATTTCAATGCTTCCATCTTCGGTGATGGCACGAGTTGTGTCAATCAATTTGCCGTTGAATTTACCAGCAAGAGCTTTTTTAGCCAAAGAATTGCTGATAGATTGGGCAATTTCAAAAGTAGTAACGCCAGAATCGAATTCACGAACAGCGCCATCTGGGAAAGTAATCTTAATCATGATTTTCTCCTTATAAAGTTTTTAGTAGCTAAATGGGTGGGAGGTATCTTTGAACATTGGAATCGTCTCTTCTTTAGATTTCTTCATTAAGAAATCAAAAAAGCGACCTCCTCGAAAGGACGTCGCAACGTGGTTCCACCTTCATTTATGTTCCTCAAAAAAGAGGGACACCTCTGATTGGCTCTAACGTAGCCACCGTTTTATGTTTGCATAAAAGAATCACGAGTAGTCCCAAACCTATCCTCTACGCGATTTCCAGCCCCACGCGCTCTCTATCAGATTTCCTAGATTTGATATGTCTCTGTCAGTTATTATAGCACGATTGAAAAATTTTGCAAGAAAAAGTTTCGTTTTCAATCAAAGAAATGCGTGATTTTACGGATTTTCTTCACTTGTTTGACCGAAGCCTTCATCATCTTCACAGATCCATTGACCGGAAGAGCAATCACCTTGGTCGGGATTTTCACAATGGTCTTAGACATCCGCTTAACCCGACTTTGCTCAGGATTCAAATCATTTGAAAAGTCTTTCGAGATGATTTTATCCAGGTAAAATTCGTAGACCCGACGGCCAAAAGTTGCTGCAGAAATATCATCAATCTTTTCTGCCCACTTGGTCTCATCGATTGCAGGCATCTCATCAATCGCTTCAAGAATCGCTTGTGCCAGATCGCTCTCCTCATAAAAGAGCTTTCCAAACATAGGATCATCAATCACATGATCGAGATAAGGATTGCCATGAGCGATGATCGGGGTACCACTCGCAATACTCTCTAAATAGGTCAACCCTTGCGTCTCACTCGTTGAAGCTGAAATAAAGAAGTCAGCCGCCTTATAGTAGAGAGCTGTCTCATTTGGCTGGATCATCCCTGTAAAGACAATAGCATCTGATACGCCAAGTTTCGCCGCTTGTTTTTTCAAATCATCCAAATAAGGACCATCTCCAGCCACGATCAACTTAACTTTTGGATTGACCTTGAGGACGTCTGGAAGGGCCGCAATAACAGCCTGAATATTCTTTTCATAAGAAACCCGCGACAGGCTCAATAAGAGCGTTTCATCTTCTGCGACTTCATATTTTTCACGAAGGGCTGCTGTCTCTGTCGGAGTAATTTCTGGCCGGTCAAACTTGGCCAAATCAATCCCTGTCGGAATAATACGTTTTTCTGCCTTGACCTTGTACTTTTGGAGCAAGTCATAGACGATCTCACTTGGACAGATCACTCCATCCAGATCATTCATATAACTTCTCACAATGTATTTGACCATACTTGGGCGAATGACCATACCTCTCGCAATATAGCGGACATAGTCCTCATACTGGGTATGATAGGTATGAATGACTGGAATCCGCAACTCACGTCCAATCCACACTCCCAAAAGGCCCAGTGAAAACTCAGTCTGGGTATGGATAATATCCAGCTGGTATTGCTTGGCAATGGCAAGCGCCTTTGAGAAGCCACGATAAGCAACGCGGCGGTCCTTAAAGGCGAAGAAAGGCACACTTGGAATCCGAATGATCTGCCAATCTTCATAGCGGTTCACATCTTTATCCGTTGTCGTAAAGATAAAGACCGTGTGACCCAATTTTTCTAATTCTGTTTTGAGCGTCCGAATACTGGTCGCCACTCCCGAAACTTGCGGGAAATAGGTATCTGTAAATAACCCTACACGCATCTTACATCTCCAAAACTGTTTGATAGGCTTCGACCAATTGATGAGCCACTAAGTCGATCGAACGACTTTCAGCAACCTTGTAGCCCGCCTCCCGCTTGTCTACTTGTCCGTTCAAAACCTTGTTCAAGGAATCCACAAATTCGTCTACATTGTGGCACAATTCAGATGACGTCTCGTCGATCCAGCCATTGTATACTGGAATATCCCGCAAGACCGTGTGCTGATGACTGGCCAAGGCTTCCAAAACAACGATTCCTTCTGTTTCTTCATAAGATGGGAAGAAGAAAGCATCTGAACCCGTCATAGCCCCTTGGAAGACCGCTCCCTTGAAATAGCCAGGGAATTCCACATTACTAGGATGATCCTTCTCCACGATACGACGAATCTTACGTGGAATGATCCATTTGTTGATAGAACCTAGCCAAATAAAGCGCACATCCGGCATGCGACGAGCCACTTCTACGAAATCTTCAATTCCTTTACGTTTAAAATAAAGCCCTGCACAGATGACAACCTTTTGACCTTCTTGGATTTTAAAATGCTTGCGAAAGACTTCTTCTTTTTTCGGATCCTTCTTGTATTTTTCCAAATCAATCCCATTGGAGACCGCAATAATCGGTGTAGTCACCCCATAAGACTGAATCAGATGTTTAGAATACTCAGATGGCGTGATCACATAGTCTGCCTTTTGATACATGTGAGCCAAATACTTTCCAAACAAGGGCGCAAAAAAGTTAGACCCGATAAAGGAATTTTCAAAATCCTCACGGGTTGAATGGCCATGCATGATGACTTTCTTTCCACGACGCTTTGCTGCATGGAGCAAAAGAAAACTCCGTGGGCCATAGGTATTGATATGCACCACATCATAGTCCCCTAAAATATCTGTCGTATACGGAATCCCAGCCAAATCAAGCGCATGCATTTGATGCTGCAAGGCCCGACCAATTCCTGATTTTTGTAATACGGATTTTCCTTCTAAATACAGTAAAACTTTCATACCTCCTATTATACCGAAATAAAGAGTGCCCAGCAAGTTTCTACCTGTTTGTAGTATAAAAAAGAAGCCAGAACCTATCTGTTCTGGCTTCCCAGACTAGTAGACACGTCTTCCCATGTCGAGACTCTAGTCTACCAATCCTTATTTTTTGGTCGTTCCACGTTGGTTGATCGTATGAGACAAAAGTACTTCGCGTTCTTCCAACTCTTCTTTGTGCATGATCTTAGTCAACATGCGCATACTGATCGCACCAAGGTCATACAAGGGTTGTCCAATTGTTGATAGATTTGGACGCGTATATCGGGTTACTTGTGAATCATCACTGGTAATAATTTCGAAATCTTCTGGTACTTTGATACCGTGATCAGACAAACCATTCAAGAGACCTGCCGCTAATTCATCACCTGTCACAAAAGCAGCTGTTGCTTTTGACGCAATGATCCGTTCTGCCAAGTTATACCCTTCATCGTAACGGTACTTGGATTCAAACACAAGCCCTTCGCTATAGCTCAATTTTTTTGCTTTCAAAGCTTCCTTATAGCCTGACAAACGAATTTTTCCATTGATATCATCCACCAATGGGCCACTTACAAAAGCAATTTTCTTGTTGTGTTTTGCCAACTGTGTAACAGCATCAACAGTTGCTTGCTTGTAGTCGATATTGACACTTGGCAATTGGTGTTCAACATCCACGGTCCCAGCAAGGACAACTGGCGTCCGAGAGCGTGAAAATTCTGAGCGAATTTTTTCAGTCAAGTGATAACCCATGAAAATGATCCCATCCACTTGTTTTGAAAAGAGGTTGTTTACCACTGAAACTTCTTTGTCATCGTCTTCATCACTATTTGCAAGAACAATGTTGTACTTGTACATTTCTGCAATATCATCAATCCCTTTAGCCAATGTAGAGAAATAACTATTGGTAATATTTGGAATAACAACACCTACTGTTGTTGTTTTCTTGCTGGCAAGACCACGTGCAACGGCGTTTGGACGATAGTCTAAACGTTCGATCACTTCCAGAACTTTTTTTCGTGTATTTTCTTTAACATTTTTATTTCCATTTACTACACGACTAACGGTTGCCATTGAAACCCCTGCTTCACGGGCGACATCATAAATTGTAACTGTATCGTCTGTATTCATAAGATTTCCTTTCATTGTTGAAAATTTCGTTTTCACTCTCTAAGTAATCTTATTTTATCACTTATTGTAAACACTTTCAAGCATTTTGGCAAAATTTTGTAAACTCTTGCTTTTTTATGGAAAATTTGACAAAATAGATCCATAGAAAGAAGGTAGCATTATGTCTAAATTAGATCAAATCGTCGATTTTCTTGAAACTGAAAAAACAGATGTCGCTGTTGTGTCCGATCCTGTCACCATCAATTACTTGACTGGATTTTACAGTGATCCCCACGAACGTCAACTCTTTTTGTTCGTTTACACAGACCACGAACCACTTCTTTTCGTTCCTGCCCTTGAAGTGGAACGGGCGACTGCAGTTGTCGATTTCCAAGTGGTTGGCTATGTAGATTCTGAAAACCCTTGGGAAAAGATTAAAGGAGCTATCGCAAAACCAGATGCCAAAACCGTTGCACTTGAATATGATAACTTGATCCTTACAAAATACAATGGCTTGCGGACTGTCTTTGAAAAAGCAACATTTACCAACTTGACACCACGGATTAACCGGATGCGCTTGATCAAATCAGCTGATGAGATCCAAAAAATGTTAGTGGCTGGTCAATATGCAGATAAAGCTGTCAATATGGGATTCGACGCCATCTCACTGGATAAAACAGAAACTGATATCGTAGCAGAAATCGACTTCGGTATCAAACGCTTGGGTTATGAAATGAGCTTTGAAACCATGGTCTTGACTGGAAATAATGCAGCTAACCCACACGGAATTCCTGGAAGCAACAAAGTCGAAAACGATGCTCTCTTGCTCTTTGACCTTGGCTGTATGGTGAATGGTTATGCGTCAGATATGACTCGTACCGTTGCTGTTGGAAAACCTGATGATTTCAAAAAAGAAATCTACCACTTGACTTTAGAAGCTCAACAAGCAGCCATTGACATGATCAAACCAGGTGTAACAGCTCATGACGTAGACCGTGCTGCCCGGAGCGTCATCGAAAAAGCTGGTTATGGTGAATACTTCAACCACCGCCTCGGACACGGTATCGGAATGGACGTGCATGAATTCCCTTCTATTATGGAAGGAAATGACATGGTGCTTGAAGAAGGAATGTGCTTCTCAGTCGAACCAGGAATCTATATTCCAGGTAAAGTCGGTGTCCGTATCGAAGATTGTGGTTACGTAACAAAAGACGGATTTGGACTCTTCACAGAAACCAGCAAAGACTTACTTTACTTTGACTAATCCTTTTGTAGGTCCAAGTCGCACCATACAGAATGTTTCGTTAATAACTATAAAAAATGAGGCTGGGACAAAAGTCCTAGCCTC
>NZ_KV812784.1:244017-274172 GCF_001813505.1 Streptococcus sp. HMSC061E03 | reverse complement strand
AAAATGAGGCTGGGACAAAAGTCCTAGCCTCTTAATTATCTTTGGATTGTCGAGCAATACGCAGTGGTTGAGTGGGCTCTAATACGCTGATTTCATCAGCTTATACAGCCCTACTCAACTGTGCGGAGGTGGGACGACGAAATCGAATTCTAACGAATTACCGATTTCTGTCCCACTCTCTTTTTTCTTATGAAACCGATTCGAGTTTCATTCTTTTCTGCGTATCTTCTACGACGTCTTTTAAAGTGGTTTGGGACATTTCTTTTTCCATAGCAGTCTGAATGTCCTCAAGCTTTCCATCTAAAACATTATGGATATTGTGGCCAATTGGGCAGGCTGGATTCGGATTGTCATGAAAACCAAATAATTGACCTGTCGAACCTAAGCATTCTACTGCTTGATAGATATCCAGCAGGCTGATCTCATCGGCTGCTTTTGCGAGCTCAGCTCCGCCTGTCCCACGCGCTACATGAATCAATCCAGCTTTCTTCAACTGAGACAAGGTCTTTCGAATAATAACAGGGTTCACGCCGACACTTCCTGCCAAAAAATCACTGGTTACTTTTGTTTTCTCTCCTTGTAGAGCAATCATGATCAAGACATGAGTCCCAATGGTAAAGCGACTCGAAATTTGCATAACTTCACTCCTTTCTACCCGTTTAGAAGGTAGAGTCTATTGAACAACCGTCAAGGGACGACTTTCGTTATCCCTATTATACTCTTTTTAGTTGTAATGTCAACAGTTACACTATTGAAAGAAGTCCTCTAACCAAGCATCGATTTCTCGATCATGACCTTCTCTCTGCTCAATTTCATGAAGGAGCTCATGATTGTGGGTATGATGAATACCATTGACCAAACTTTCATAATACACTTGGTAATAAGGAAGATGGAGGTCTTTTGCCAGTTGCAGTTCTTTTTGGACATCATAGTTCACCCGTCTAAAATCGACATCTTTTAGCCCCATTTGATCAAATTCAAGAATGGCATACATGGCCCGAAGGTCCTTGCGAAGATTCTTTTCCAGAAAGAAAGGCTGACCGATCGAGCCAGGATTGATGATCAGTTCTCCTCCTGTCCCGTAGCGGAAAAACTGCTGGTGAATATGTCCGTAGACTGCAATATCACAAGACGGGTTTGTCACCAAGCGATCAAAATCCTTCTGCTCACCAATGTGGATCAATTCGCGACCCCAATTCTTATCAGGTAAGTGGTGGGTAATGCCGATCTTTAAACCTGCGATTTCTCTATGGACCTGCATGGGCGTTTTCTGCATGTCTTCAATTTCCTGGGGCGTGATTTCTTCAAGAATATATTGACACTGGCGCATGAGGTAGCGATGACTGGGTCTGGTCTCATCCAACATCCCCCTCATAGCCCGCCAAAGACTATCCTCCCAGTTCCCAAGGACTTTGACCGTAATCGGTAACTCCTCTAACAGCTCCAAGAGGTCCCGTCTCCCTGTCCCTGGCATCAAACTATCTCCCAAGAGCCAATATTCATCCACCTTGGCTTTTCGACTATCCTCTAGGACAGCTTCTAATGCTGTCGTATTTCCATGAATATCTGAAAGTAAAGCAATTTTAGTCATGATCTTCTCCTTCTCTCCATTATAACAAAGAGAAGAAAAACTTCCACCCAAAGGTGAAAGTTTTATGAACATTCCATGCTACCAGAAATGAAAACACAGGCTAGAAGCGGACGCTTCGTCGTTGGATTTATCTTTTTCCAAAGAGTTGCTTAACGGCTTTGTATCTTAGTCTACTGATTTGAGGGCTTCGAGCATGTCTACTTTTCGGAGATAATGGTCAACATAAATTCCTAACAGGATCAAGAGAAGGATCATTCCTCCGACAGGAAATAGGAAAACGCCAAGTCCTACTTTAGGGTAAAAGAGAATGGCATCTGGTGCAATCATGGCAATGAGGAATTGATGAAGATAATAACCACCCACTAATCCCATGAGGATCCCTATGATAGACAATAAGATGGTTTCGCGGTAAATATAGAGCGTCACTTCCTTATTATGGAATCCTAAGACCTTAATGGTTGATAATTCACGGATCCGCTCTGCCACATTGATATTGGTTAAATTATACAAGATCACGATGGCTAGCAAGATCGATACGACTACTAGAATCATCATAGTAGTGTCCAAGGATTTGGCAACTGAGTTAAAGAGGGAAATCATCGAAGCGTTCTGACTAACCGCCTTCACAGCTGCAAGATTCATCATATCCCGACTGACAGCCTGCACTTGTCGTGTAGAAGGATTTTTCAACTGCACCAAATAGCTATTTGCTGAAGTCCACTTTCCGTAGATTTTTTGGTAACTTGCCTGATCCATATAGATAAAATGGCCGACATAATTTTCAGTGATCCCTGCTATCTTAAAAGTATGACCATCTAAGGTCAATCGATCACCGACTGTAACCCTGGCTAGTTGTGCTAGCTTACTACTGATGATGACCCCTTTCTTGAGAGACAAGGACTCTTCCTGCTTGAGAGAACGCAAGCTTACAAAGGGAGAAAAATCTGTACGATCCGTTACCATCATCGTAATGGTCTGCTTGTCGCGTCCACCCTTTAAAGATGCTTCGATGACCTTACTATAGATGGCTCGATAATCTTTGATATCTGATTTTTCCAGACGATTGGTTAGTTCCTTGCTTTCTTGGCTTGATGCATTGGTTTTTTGGGCTACAATCAACTCATAGGATAGGATCTCTTGAAATTGGCGTTTGGAAACCCCTCCTACAGAGGATTGAATTCCTAGCCCTGCAAAGAGGAGAGAAACAGAACCTGCCACTCCAAAAATGGTCATCAGCATCCGTTGTTTGTAACGAAAGAGATTACGAGCAGTGACCTTGTGGGTGAAACTCAGACGCTTCCAAATAAACTGGAGACGCTCCAGGAAAATCTTCGAACCGGATACCGGTGGTTTGGGAAGCAATAGAAGATTGGCTTCTTCTTTTAATTCCTTACGCGAAACCCAGTAAGCCGGAAGCACACTCGCGACGAAAGACAGTCCGAGCGCAATCAGAGTCATATCCCCATAAAAATACTCTCTGCTCTCTCCAATCACCATCCCTTGCGTGATAATGTTGGAAATGATCCCCGATAGGAAATAATGGCCCAGCAAGCTTCCTAGAAGGGTCCCGATCGTCCCTGCAAAGAATCCATAGAGGACAAATTTGAGAATGATGTCCTTGGTACGATAGCCCAGTGCCTTAAATATCCCTGCATTGGTCCGCTCTTCATCGACAAAGCGGGTCATCGTGGTAAAGGTCACCATGGCGGCTACCAGATAAAGAACAACCGGAAAAATATTTCCGACAGCGGAGATACTGCTACTGGCATTGCTATACATCAGGTAACCTTGTCCACCTGGCATGGTCTTGCGGTCATAGACATGATAAGTTGGGATTTCTAGCTGATCTCGCTCGCCTTGGGCTTTTTTCAGCTCCTCCTCTTTTTTTGCAAGCTCCGATTCACCTGCAGTCCAGTCCTTCTTTTTCTGATCCAGTTGTTCTTTGGCTTGATGGATCTTTTCTTGACTGGCTACTTGCTCTTTAGCTGGCAGAAATGGAGCTAGTTTCTTGAACTGGGCCTCCTGCAAGTCTAATTGCTTTTGAGCCTGATCAATCTGACTCTTGGCTGACTGGAGGGTTTCCTTGGCACGACTGAGTTCTTTCTGGCCTTTTTGAATCTGTCCATCCGCCTCCTGTTTGAGTCTTTGATAGCGAGCTTTTCCATTATCTTTCAAAAGTTTTTCTAACTCTTCTTGATGAGCTTTGAGCCCTTTTTGGTAGACTTGCGAAAAAGAATCTAAAGACTTCAGATCATCAAACTGGATCCGCGCCATCGCGGGAAGTTTAGTCGTAAAGACCTCTTTTGAAACTAGTGCATAGGCATCTAGATTTCCACTGCCACTCATGGCAGTGCCTAAATTCTTTTGAGACCACATCTCAGAGGATTGAACAAAACCAACAATGGTGAATTGCTTTCGCTTTAAACTAGAGCGCGTTCCAGCCTTTTCTTCAAGTGTGAGGGTATCCCCTATCTGATAGCGATCCTCCCAAAAACTTGCTAGGGCCAGTTCCCCTTCTTTTTGGGGCAGGCGCCCCTTGGTCACACGAAAGGAAGAAAGACTTTTTGGGGCAGAAAAAAGTCGAATTGCCTTTCCTGTTCCTTTCACTGTCAGATCTAGCAGTAAACCAAATTCGACACGCGCTCCTTTAACTCCTAAAAGTTCCTCTTGGTCTGCCTGATCTAATCCCAAGTCCCCCATGACAGCAAGATCTAGCATCTTTTGTTGCTGAATAAACCGGTTAGCCGTTCGGTGCATATTTGGAGTAGTCACCTTTAGGCCTACCAAGGCCAAGCTTCCCAACAACATCAAGGTTAAGATGGAGAGAAAACGTCCTTTTGAATGTGTAAAGGAAGCAAATAGATCCTTCCAATAGACTTTTCGTTTCATGCTACCACCTCTTCTAATATTCTAGCGTAGCAATATCTTGAGGAAGCTCATTGATTTCTACTGACTTGACCTTAGCATCATGCATGCGAATCACACGGTCTGCAATCGGAGCTAGAGCCCCATTATGGGTTACGATGATGACCGTCGCTCCCTTTTTTCGAGACATATCCTGTAAAATCCCCAATACTTGCTTACCCGTCTGGTAATCCAAGGCTCCCGTCGGCTCATCACAAAGGAGAATTTTAGGGTTTTTAGCCACTGCCCGAGCAATCGCCACCCGTTGTTGCTCTCCCCCTGACAATTGGGCAGGAAAATTATCAAGACGATTGCCAAGTCCTACTTCTTTCAAAACAGCTTCCGGATCCAGAGCATCAGAGACAATTTCTGAAGCCAACTCAACATTCTCCTTAGCTGTCAAATTAGGGACCAAATTATAAAATTGAAAGACAAAACCAACATCATCTCGTCGATAATTGGTTCGTTGATGGGAATTTAGCTTTGCAATATCCACCCCATCAATCAGAACCTGACCCTCGTCATTGGTGTCCATCCCTCCTAAGATATTGAGAACCGTTGATTTTCCAGCTCCTGAAGCCCCTAAAATAATGACCAACTCGCCTTTTTCAATCTCAAAGGAAACATCCTGGTTAGCGAAAATTTCTGTTTCTCCACTCGTATAGCACTTGTAACAATGCTGCATTTCGATGTAGGCCATTTCCTTTCCTCCCTCCTACTTCCTATCTATATTATAGTCCTTTTCTGATAGATTACAAAGAAATCGAGGTAGTAGAAAACAAGGTTATCCTAAATTATCATGAAGGATTATAAATTTTATGCTATAATTAGAGACAAATTTGAATTATTCTTAGAAAGAAGGCTCATTGTGAGTTTACAACAATTTGAAAGGAAATCACTTCAAGAAATCAACCAATCTATTGATGTGCCAAAAGGGATCCCTTTTTGGAAGACCCTCCTGCTCTTTTCAGGACCAGGAAGTCTAGTAGCTGTCGGCTATATGGACCCAGGAAACTGGATTACCAGTGTCGTTGGAGGGGCCCAATACCGCTACCTCCTCTTATCAGTGGTTCTTCTCTCGTCTTTAATCGCCATGCAGTTGCAACAAATGGCTGGTAAACTAGGGATTGTCCATCGTAAGGATCTGGCCCAAACAACCGCCCATCATTTGCCAAAATGGCTTCGCTATACCCTTTGGATTGTGATCGAGCTTGCCTTGATGGCGACAGATTTAGCAGAAGTCATCGGATCAGGGATTGCCCTCCACCTTCTTTTTGGCTGGCCCTTGCTCTTTTCTATCCTGATCACTATCTTTGATGTCTTCCTATTACTAGGACTCATGCATCTAGGATTTCGAAAGATCGAGGCCATCGTATCAACCTTGATCCTCACGATCCTTGCAATTTTTGGCTATCTGGTATTCCTATCGAAACCAGATATCGGAGGAATCTTCGCTGGCTTCCTCCCTCAAAAAGAGGTGCTAGGAATTGGACTTCCAAAAGGAAATGAAGCCTTAACCTTGGCGCTTGGAATCATCGGGGCAACCGTAATGCCCCACAACCTCTATCTCCACTCTTCCATTTCGCAAACGCGAAAGGTTGATTACAAGGATCCAGCAGATATCAAACGGGCAGTGCGCTTTATGACCTGGGATTCAAATATTGAATTGAGCTTGGCTTTCGTCGTCAACTCCCTCCTCTTGATTCTTGGAGCGGCCCTCTTCTTTGGCCACGGAGATAAGATCGGTGCTTTCTCTAGCATGTACAACGCCCTCAAGGATAACCATATTGCCGGTGCTATCGCTAGTCCCTTCTTATCCACCCTCTTTGCCATCGCTTTGTTAGCCAGTGGTCAAAATTCAACCATTACTGGGACTCTAACCGGTCAAATCGTTATGGAAGGTTTCTTGAGATTCCGCTTACCACAATGGGTCGTTCGTCTCATGACTCGGATCATTGCCCTTCTTCCTGTCATCATCGTTGCGATCTTATTTGGAGATCAGGAACATGTCCTCGACGACCTTCTAGTCTACTCTCAAGTCTTCCTATCAGCGGCTCTTCCATTCTCCATCTTCCCTCTGGTTTATTTCACCTCCAACAAGGAAATCATGGGAGAACATGTTAATGCGAAATGGAATACTTTCTTAGGCTATCTCGTTGCGATTGTCTTAACTATCTTAAATTTCAATTTGATCGTGACAACTTTTATCAAATAAAGAGAGAGTGGGACAGAAATCGGTCATTCGTTAGAATTCGATTTCGTCGTTCCACCTCCGCACAGTTGAGTAGGCCTGTAAAAGCTGATGAAATCAGTGTATTAGAGCCCACTCAACAACTGCGTCTTGCTCGACAATCCAAAAATAATTGAGAGGCTAGGACTTGTGTCCCAGCCTCTTTTGGTTTATTACACTCCCTTTTCCATCTTGCTCCTCCATTTCCTAAAAATTTCCTGACCATTTTTTTAGGAGGGAATTATTTTAAATCACTAATTGTTGTGAGATTTTCACAAAATCTTGTCAGTGCCCGTCATTCATAAACTTGTAAAATTTTTGTACACTTTACGTTATCTGTACAAAAATTAGAATTGTTGTCTAATTTATTCTTTTGGAGTATAATGCTCTTTGTTAGTGTCGTAAAATTATTTAACATATAAATTATTTTAACGTCAAATAAATAGAAACAGATTGATACAACTACAGAAAGGAACATATGGTACGCCAAAGACAAACAACAACCAAGTCAGACTTACGAAATGCGCTCTCAAAACTCCTCTTGCAACAACCTTTTGAAAGCATCACTATTCGACAATTAACTGAAACCGCTGGGATTAACCGCGGGACCTTCTACTTGCACTATGTCGATAAATACGACATGTTTGAGCAAATGAAAATGGACATGATGCAAGAATTGGATAGCCTCTTCATTGAAGGAAGCCCTGTCAAGGTAAACTTTCTCAATGTGTTAACCGCTATTAAAGAGAATTATGATTTTATTTACGCATTGTCACAATCCTGTTGCTCGGACTTCCGTAAATTGGTAAGAAGTTTTACCCTTCATGCACTAGACGATACTCCCCATGCGAAAGAACACATCATTTCAGACTTTCAAGTTCCATACAAGTATGGGCTAGAAATTTTCATCGCTACGATTGAATCTGTGATTGTGACCTGGTTAGAATCCGGTGCCAAGGAAGAGCCAATCGAAATCGGGACGATCATTCTTAGCGTCTGCGACTTTGCTAGCTGGAACTAAATCCCCCAACCTTTTCCTACCTTTATGGAGAAGGTTTTTCTTTTTGGCAAATGAACAACATATAGATCACCTTGTTCAACTTGTTTGTAGAAAGCAAAAAAGCAGGATGCTAGGCTCCTGCTTTTTCTTTATTTTTTCTTTGCCAACATAGTTGCAAATCGAAGTTGAATCCGATGGCCATTCTCATCTCGACGATGGAGATGGCCAGGATTTTCATTGTATTTGACCAATTCCCAATCCTTGTAATACTCCGCCAATTCTCCTTCTTTAAAGGTGAACGAGAAGGGCATCTGGCAGGGATAATCTTCCGTATCCATGGCACAGACAATGAGATTGTAGCCACCTGGATTGGTATGCTCTTGCATATTGCGGATAATCGCTGGAATCCGATCAGCGTCTAAAAACATGAGGACCACAGTTGATACGATAAAGTCATAGTTTTGGGTAAGGGCTGCAGCATTGATATCATAAAGGCCCACTGGCATGTCCAGATCTTCCTCAGCGACAATACTTTGTAAGATCTCAAGTGCCAGCTCATTTTGATCCACCGCTGTTACGTCAAAGCCATGTTGGGCCAAAAAGAGGGCGTTGCGTCCTTGCCCGCATCCTAGATCCAGTGCCTTTCCAGCGGGGACAATTCCCACTGCTTCTAGCACTTCTGAATGGACAGGGTTGGTGTTGTATTTTTTGGGGAAATAGTCTTTTGGCTCACAGTAAAATTCCAGGTACCACTCCACATCGTCAGTCGCCGCTTCGACACGATGCCAGGCCTGGGGCTCGGCCATGGGGTTTTCTGCTCCGGCTTCAAAGAGGTGGCTCGCGATTTCTTCCCCCTCTTCGGTCAATTCAATAAATCGTAACTGACCCTTTAAAACTGTAATCTTTCCCCAGGTTCCTACCTTGGTATTGTGCTTTCTTTGAAGAGCTTCTGGCATGGTATCCTTGGTCCAGATAGGCATGCGCTTGTAAGCAATCAATTTTTGTGTCATGCTGCTTCTCCTTTTTCTTTCTGTACCCTTATCATACAGAAAAAAGCCCCTTTTTACAAGTTGGAAAAAGAGGCTCCGCTTTCTAGCGAAACCTCCTTGTTAGGATCTATTCATCCTCTTTATTTTTTGATTTTTTATAAAAGAATCCAGCTAAACTAAATCCACAAACAGCCAATACTCCAAGAAGGACTGAGAAGACCACACTTGAATCTTGGGTTTGGCTAGCCTTTTTAGGGGTACCTCCAAGAGCTTCCTGACAAGTTTCTGGCTTTTTATCAGAAGATTCTTTTTCAGCAGCAGCCATTAAATTCGCTTTGTTATAGCCATCGTAGACAAAGTCAGCTTCCAAGCCCTTTTCCTCACGGATCTTATCTTCCATTTCCTTTTCAGTAGCCTTGATTTGTTTGAAGATTACATCTGCTCGATCCATGGATTCCTTGGTAACTTCACCTTGAAGGGCTTTGGCTTGTTCATCTGTGAGACCACTGTATTTTTTATCCAAAGCAGCTTGTTCCTTGATCCAGCCGGCTTCCATTTCTTTCCATTTATCTTGGATACTGGTGCCAAAGAGGTCTGGATATTTCATGACCATTTGGTCGATATGCCAAACAGCCCAATACCATGAAGTAGGATCATACTTAGCAGAGCGGACTTTAAAGGCACCATAGGTGTCATTGACCAAGCCATAGAATGGGACATATGGGGTATTGCGACTTTGAGCGAGACCCAACCAAACGATTCCACCAAATGGACTTGGCAAGTCTTTCTTGATTTGATAGACATGGGCATCAATGACGTTTTCATTCCCTAAAGCATACTTGTATTTCTTGGTATCGACTTTTTTTCCTGGTTCGGCCAAGTCATCTGCTGTAAATTGTTTGAGGTGTTCAAAACGGTTCCGTTGTTCTGCAAAGACATCTTCTAGACTATACTTTTTAGAAGGATCCGTTGGTTTACGAAGCAGATCAAAGTGTTGATCATCATAGTTGACATCCGCTTTTGGATCCATCAGGGTAATCCCTGCATAGGTCCGTGAGCGGTTGCGTTCCGTGTATTCATCCGGACCATAAGAGTCCGCAATATGGAACTTGCCATCCTTATCCGTCTTGTAATGGTCGGCTTTCTTAGCTACTGCTTCTACATCTTTTGAAGCAATGACATTGTCCTTGTCCTTGAGATCCACATGTCCCAGATAGTAGGTATTGGCAAAAATCGCATAGCGGTCTTGTGGGAATTTAATGGCCACATATTGATGACCTGAGAGGATTTCCATGTACCAGAGCTCATTTTTATCTGCTACGACGATAATGTTCCCTTCAGCAGAACCTTTTTCATCCAAGGTCTTGGCAACAATTTCGATTCCTTCTCGAGCAGTTTTTGCACGAGGCAAGACCAAGTCGATCATGGAAGCTTCTGGTAGGCCATCCTTGACCAAAGGGTCGGCTTTCAAAATCTTGTCATGAGGAGTCGCTGATACCGTCGCTGTCATCGATACGCCCACTTCATTAAAACCATGAGCTCCGAAATTCCCGTTACTTCCATCACCACGCGCAGCATCATAGGTCGCTGTGTACTTCATTTCATGGCTCAAATGAGGATAGGTAAAGCCATTGGACTCATCTTCGATCTTATCTCCTTCCTTGTAGTCCTTTGCTGGAACTACAACAAAGTTTTGATTGTGGCGTCCACCATCTGGTGCATAGGGATAGTCCTCTGTACGACCGTAAAGCATAGAGCCATCCGTGGTTAAGTCCTTTCCCACAATGAAGGCGGAACAGGCTTGTGCAACCTGCACAGGGAAGAGAGCGATCAGCATGAGGCCAAACAGTAGTTTGAATAGGATTTTCTTCATAGTCTTTCTCCTTATTGACTACAAAAGAGGCTAGAAAAACTTTCAAGCCTAAGAAAAGCAACTATACCAACACCCTAATTTTAGTATATAATATAAGCATTTCTTTTGCAAGCGATTACAAGCAGAAAGCATAAAAAAGACAGATCTGAAATAAGTTTCAAAACTGTCTTTTTCTTTAACGTGTATTGTATTGTTTCATGACCCGTGCGATGTCCCGGTTTTGTTCCCGACGCTTGATGGATTCACGCTTGTCATAATCATGTTTCCCTTTAGCGAGTCCCAAAAGCAATTTGGCATAGCCGTCCTTGAGATAGACCTTCAAAGGCACTAAGGTCATTCCGGTCCCTTTGGTGTCTTGGTCCAGCTTTTGGATTTGCTTTTTATGAAGAAGGAGCTTGCGACGACGGTCTGGGTCTTGGTTCCAGATATTGCCTTCCTCATAAGGGGCAATGTGGACATTGCTAAGCCAAACTTCGCCATTTTTTACTTGTGCAAAGCCATCTTTCAAGTTAATGCGTGCCGCACGGACACTTTTGATCTCTGTCCCCGTCAGCACCATCCCTGCTTCAATCGTATCCACGATGGTGTAGTCATGTCTCGCCTTTTTATTTTGCGCGACTACCTTTCCTTCGCCCTTTGCCATGTTTGGCTCCTTTCTTTGCTACTTCCTTGTAAAATGGTTTCTTCCCTTTTTTCTTTTTGGATTTAGATGAAGAATCTTTCCGTTTGTCATCTTTTCTAGCGGTTGATCCCTTAGAAACTTTTTTGTCCTTGCGTCTGCGATCCCTGCGATTACCATCTCGGTCACGCCCTTTAGCCTTGAGGCCTTTTTCGACGACATCCCATTCACTTGGAATATAAGAGAAATCAATCTCTCCTGTCATCTTATCGGCCCTTTCTACCTTGATTCGGATTTGCTGACCGACACGGAAGGTCACTCCCGATTTTTCTCCCCGAAGGGTGAGATCTCTTTCGTTAAAATGGTAGAATTCAGGAAGATTGGTAATATGGATCAAGCCTTCAACTGTATTTGGCAACTCCACAAAGAGGCCAAATTTCACCACACTGGAAACCACGGCATCGTACTCTTCCCCAACATAGTCTTCCATGTATTCTGCCTTCTTTATAGCTTCTACTTCGCGCTCTGCATCAATAGCCCGGCGCTCCCGACTAGAGGATTGGCTGGCAATGTCTGGAAGAACTTGCTCAAAGTGATCTGCCACTTCTTGAGATTTTCCGTATTCGCGCACCATTCGATGAACCATCAAGTCCGGATAACGACGAATAGGACTGGTAAAGTGGGTATAATACTCCGCAGCGAGCCCATAGTGGCCATGGTTATGCTCTGAGTAGCGGGCCTGCTGCATCGAGCGCAACAACATCATCGAAAGGACATCTGCATAGGGTTCTCCTTCGACCTTGCGCATAATTTCTTGCAGGGCCTCTTGGCTCATCTCACTAGCCGTTCCGTAGATTTGGATCCCAAAGCTGGAAGCATAATCGATAAACTTCTGTACTTTTTCTGCTTTTGGATCTTCGTGGATCCGGTAGATAAACGGCAGTTTCAGTCGCGTAAAGTGCTCCGCCACTGTTTCATTGGCAATCAACATAAAGGACTCGATCATCCGCTCGGCAATTCCTCTTTGGCGAAGGACGATATCGACCGGTTTTCCTTCTTTATTGACCAGGATTTTAGCCTCATTGGTATCAAAATTGAGAGCTCCGCGGCGAATCCGCATGCTCTCTAAAATACCATGCAAGGTGGCCATTTGATGAATACTTGGGACAATTTTCTTAAAGGTTTGAGCCTTTTCTTCGTCGCCCGCTAAGATATCATTGACGTCGCTATAGGTCATTCGGAAGGTTGTATTGATCACTGTTTGGGTAATGGTATGCTTGACAACCTTGCCATGAGGATCAATCTCCATGATGGCAGACTGGGTCAGGCGATCCACATTCGGATTTAAAGAACAGATCCCATTGGAGAGACGCTCTGGCAACATGGGTACTACTCGGTCGGTCACATAGACAGAGGTCGCCCGATTTAGAGCTTCCTTGTCGAGTGCTGAACCTTCCTGAACGTAATAAGAAACATCTGCGATGTGAACACCCAGCTCAAAGTTGCCATTCTTGAGTAACTTGATATGGACCGCATCGTCCAAGTCTTTGGCATCAGCCCCGTCGATGGTAAAGGTGATCTCCTCTCGCAGATCTAACCGTCCCTCTAAATCCTTTGCAGACGGTGCATCTGGAACCTGCTCAGCCTCTTTCAGCACTTCTTCTGGAAATTCTGAGACGATGTCCATGGATTCTAACACTTCCAAGACATCGATTCCTGGATCTGTCACATGACCGACCACATCCCGCACAGTCGCCACAAAATAATTGTGCTTGCGGCTCGGGTATTGATCAATTTCGACTTTGAGGATTTCGGTACCTTCCAATTGGATGGCTGGCTTCTTCACATAGATCAGCTGGCTGATCTTTTGATTTTTCGAACGAATGTAGCCGGCATATTTAGGCTTTTCCTCATCCAGGACAATTTGTCCAACTACCGTTTTGATGCTATGCTCCAAGACATCAATAATCTTAGCTTCTGCTGCCGTTCCCTTGTTTCGGTCTGCTACCTTGGTAATGACGATCTCAACGGTGTCACCATCGATAGCGTGGTTGACATCATTTCGGCCAACAAAGAGGTCCTCTTCTTCGCCTTCTAAACTGACAAAGCCAAA
Organism: Streptococcus sp. HMSC061E03; assembly: GCF_001813505.1. Lineage (NCBI taxonomy): Bacteria > Bacillati > Bacillota > Bacilli > Lactobacillales > Streptococcaceae > Streptococcus > Streptococcus sp. HMSC061E03. The sequence continues at coordinate 260,853 of NZ_KV812784.1, read as the reverse complement.
GCCATTCTTATGCGCATGAAAGATCCCCTTGAGGGTAATAGCTGGGGCCTTCTTTTGAGCCAAACGAAGAGAGCCATCATCTTCGAATTTCAACTCATGACGGCGTTCCATCAGAGAGATGGTTTTGACCAAGTCACGGAAATCCTTAGACCCTTCCTTTCCTAGAGCTGCTGCCAGATCATTGATCTGGGCTTTGTCATGCTCTTGTAAATATTCTTTAATACTTGTTTTCATTGATTTATTTGCTGGTTATCCAGCCTCCTTTTTTTCTATCTAGTTGTGTCTTTGTTTGCAAAATAAAAATAGGCAAAGACATTGTCTGAGCCTATCTTATCTACTAGAAAGTACCATTAAGATCATCGCGATCAATAACCAAAAGAAGATCATAATAGCTGTTAAACGCTGCATCACGGCTTCAAACCCGCGCGCTTTTGAACGTTCAAACAAGTCATTTGAACTTGCGTCAAAGACGTTGCTCGATTGGTTTTTTGTTGGTTGCATAAAAATTGCGATAATAATCAATACTGATAATACTAGTAAAATAGTTGTTAATGCTCCGCTCATATTCAAAACTCCTTAAAATCCTCACTATTATACCATGAAAATCATTTTGATTCAATATGTAAGGTTACTTTTCTTTCCTTAGGACAATACTTCAAGACCTCGATCTTTTCGGGATGGGTTTTGGTATTTTTACTGGTCAAATAATTCTGACTCCCACAGCTGGTGCAGGTCAATTGAACTTTAATTCGCACGTACGTCTCTCACTTTCAAATACTTTCTAAATAAGAATAAGAGGAACATCAAATCGGTAAAGGCCAAAAGGGCTGTACCGTAAAATACCCAATGATAGCCAAAATGCATGAAAATACTCGATCCCATCATTGGCCCTAACACGCCACCTAAATAATAAAAGAGCTGGTTGTAGCTAAAGATCCGAGAAATCCCTTCAGGAGGGGTTAAACGATTCAATAATGCAGAAACTCCTGGTAGTAGGGCCCCTGTCCCGATCCCAAAGAGGAAGCGTAAGATTCCTAATTGTAGGGGTGTTTGCGCTTGGGCACAAAGGATATAGAGACAGCCACTATAAAGAAGGGCGATTAATAAGAGCCGGTGATTCCCAATTCGGTCTCCGAGTTTTCCCATCCAACCTGAAAAGAGCATACTAGAGACTCCCATAGCCGAAACAATCATCCCCGATACAAAGATCAGGTTATCTCTTTGTCCCAAAGCTCGCACATAAAGAGGCAGGATCGGAGAAATAGATTGGGCGATCATTTGAATGGTCATGCTGGTCAAAAAGAGGCCCAAGAGAATATCCTTCTGCTGAATGGACTTGAGCAACTCCCAACTGGATTTTTGTTCTTCTTTTGGAAGGGGCTCATAGTCTTCCTCAATGCCCCAGAAGGTTAAGAGGGAAACCAAAAATAAGAAGAAGCCGACCAAGAGAAAGACATTGCGCATTCCTAGATTTTCAGCAATGAGTCCTCCAATCAAAGGGCCCATCAAGGTGCCAGCCACGACACCTGTCGACAAAGTCCCTAGGGCATAGCCCGATTGATCCTTGGGAACTTGGCTAGCAATCAGGGCTGTACTATTGGGGACAAAGCCTGAAAAGACCCCATTGAGCAAGCGCAGGACCAAGAGCCAAAAGACGGATGGGACAAAGGCAATGCCGCCCATGGTCAGCGTCATGGCAATGGAAGCTCTAAGCATCATGGGTTTTCGACCATAGCGGTCGGCTAAGCTCCCCCAGATGGGAGACATGATCGCAGAGGTTACAGAAGAACTCGCAACGGCTATGCCAGCATAAAAGGGAACAGCCTTGCCCGTAATGCCCAACTCTTCCACAAAGAGGGCCATAAAAGGGACAACTAAAGAAAGGCTGGCTCCGATGAAAAAGCACCCGATCCAGGCAATATATAGATTTTTACGCCAATTGATTTCTCTTGTGATAAAATCATCTTCTTTCTAATTGTTGTAGGGCTGCATCTAATTGGGCATAGAGGGTAGCAAGATCATCATTATTGTCTAAGACCAGATCTGCATGGGCTCTTTTTTCATCTAGCGGCATTTGAGCAGCGATGCGTTCTTGGGCCTGCAGTTCTGATAAGTGGTTGCGTTCCATCAAGCGTTTGAGCTGGGTTTCTGTTGATACAGCTACCAACCAGACAGATTCAAACCACTCTTCATAGTGCTGCTCGATTAAGAGAGGAATATCCATAAAAAAGAGAGCGGATTGTGCAGCTTGTCTATCTCTTACCTCAGCTAGAGCCTCACGAATAAGCCTGCCTTGGACGCGATTGGACCAGTTTCTTTCACTAGGATTTGAAAAGATCCGCTGACCCAAAGCGACGCGGTCCAGCTCTCCTTCTTTGGTAAGGATCTCTCTCCCCAAATGATCCACTAGGACACGGTAGAGGGCTCCTCCTGGTGCTTGCAAATCATGAACCACTTGATCAGCATCAATGACAGGATACCCTTTTTCTCTCAGATAGGAGGTCACAGTGGACTTTCCTGAAGCAATCCCTCCTGTTAATCCGATGATTCTTGCCATCTAGTTCTCCTTTTGGCAGTGGGGGCAAAAATGGGTTCCACGTCCCCCCAGCTGGATTTTCTCAATCGGTGTCCCGCAGCGCAAACAAGGCTGGCCTGTTTTCCCATAGACCTGGTGTTCTTCCTGCATGGTGCCATCTTCTCCAAAAGCATTGCTGTAGGAGCGAATGGTGGAGCCACCCTTTTCAACAGCTTGAGCAAGCACAGCAATCGTTTCTTTGCGGATTGCTTTGGCTTCTCTAGCAGTCAAGCTTTGACCCAAGCGGGCTGGATGAACCTTGGCTCGATAAAGGACCTCATCCACATAGATATTGCCCAAACCAGCCACTAATTTTTGGTCTAAAAGAGCTGATTTAATGGGTTTCTTTGATTTTTTAAGAGCTGCTTGGAAGGCTGGCTCTTTAAAATCCGCTTCCGTCGGCTCTGGACCAATTTTTTTCGCCAAAAAATAGCTGTCGACAAGCTCAGGTATGAGGACTTCCATGGTCCCAAACTTGCGGACATCTTCATAGACCAGAGTGCTACCATCTGTAAAATGAAAGAAGACATGGGCATGCTTGCGAAGAGGAACCTCGTCTGGATAAAAGAAATACTTGCCTTCCATCCGCAAATGCGAGATGAGGACCAGATCCGTCAGATAAAATAAAAGGTATTTCCCACGGCGCCCCATGGCCCGAATTTCTTGACCTGGAAGATCTTGACAAAAAGCATCTAGATCCGTATGAATCATCTTTAGATACTTTACTTCCACTGACTGAATGGTTTTTCCAAGAATTAATTTCTCAAGACCGCGTCGAACCGTCTCTACTTCTGGTAATTCAGGCATAGCTTCTCCTTCTCTAAAAACAAGAAGCAGGCTTCTGCCCACCTCTTCTTAATATTCTTTTTCGTTGTATCCGAAATCAGCTAGGTCTAATTTCTTATCCCGCCAATTTTTCTTGACCTTGACCCAGGTTTCTAGGAAGACTTTGTCCCCTAGCATGAGCTCGATATCCTTACGCGCAAGGGTTCCAATCTTCTTGAGCATGGCGCCACCTTTTCCGATGACAATGCCTTTTTGGCTATCGCGCTCGACCATGATGGTTGCACGGATATGAACCTTATCGGTTTCTTCATCCCGCTTCATAGAATCCACTACTACTGCCACAGAGTGGGGAATTTCTTCCCGCGTTAAATGCAAGACCTTTTCACGGATCATTTCAGAGACCAAGAAGCGCTCTGGGTGGTCAGTGATTTGGTCAGCAGGGAAATATTGAAAACCTTCTTCTAAGTTTTCACTTAAAATATCAATCAAACGCGAAACATTGTTTCCTTGAAGGGCTGAAATCGGCACGATTTCCTTGAAATCCATCTGACTACGGAAGTCATCGATTTGCGCCAAGAGTTGGTCAGGGTGCACCTTGTCGATCTTGTTGACCACCAGAATAACCGGCACCTTAGCAGCCTTGAGGCGCTCGATGATCATGTCATCGCCCTTCCCACGTGGCTCATCTGCTGGCACCATAAAGAGAACGGTATCCACTTCTCGAAGGGTGCTATAGGCCGACTCCACCATGAAGTCTCCAAGCGCTGTCTTGGGTTTGTGAATCCCTGGGGTATCGATAAAGACGATCTGTTCCTTATCCGTCGTATAAATCCCCATAATCTTATTGCGCGTTGTCTGCGCTTTGTCACTCATGATGGCAATTTTTTGCCCCATGACGTGGTTCAAAAACGTTGACTTCCCAACATTGGGACGTCCTAAAATGGCTACAAAGCCTGATTTAAATGTCATAATATCCTTTCACGAGGGCATGCTCCCTCTTATCCAAATACCAAGGCCCAGAATTTGGGCACAAAAATCACCAGTCCTGTTAGTAGGGCAAAACCTGATACGACAAGGACTGCTCCAGCCGCCATGTCTTTGGCATTCTTTGCCAACATGGAGAAATGGTAGTTACTAGCTAAATCCACCACATTTTCAATGGCTGAATTCATAATTTCAAAAGCAATCACCAAGGTGATGCTGAGCAATAAAAAGAGCCATTCTGTCGCAGAAATCCTAAATACCAAACCAGCAAGAATTGCAACAAGGGCTGATAAGGCATGCTTGCGCATATTGCGCTCTTCTTTGATCGCCGTGAAAATTCCTGTTATCGCAAACTCCAGGCTTGAAGTGAAGTCCCGATTTTTCCATTTTCTCTTATTGTCTTGTGAGTCCATAGGCTGTCAAAATCTCTTCCTGTAAGCCAAACATTTCCTTTTCTTCTTCCGGCGTATAGTGATCATAGCCATTGATGTGAAGAAAACCATGCACTGCTAAAAATCCCATTTCGCGCTCAAAGCTGTGGCCATATTCTTCGGCTTGCTCACGCGCTTTGTCAATTGAAATAAAGAGCTCACCAATATAGGTATCGAATTCAGCCATCATCTCTGCCAATTCTGGATTTTCTGCAAGGTCTTCCTCGTCAAAAGAAATCTCCATCTCTGGCTTGTATTCTAAACTGATGACATCCGTCGGACGATCCGTATCACGGTATTCAAGATTTAGTTCATGACTGCGTTCATTGGTTACAAAAGTCACAGCCATTTCCTTGTCTTCTTTCCCAATTTTTTGAGCAGCAAATTCTAAAATTTCTTGCGTTTGTTTTAAGATTTCGTCAGAGACTTGACCAGTCTCATCTACCATTTCAATATACATCTGGATCACCTCACTATTATCACTTCATTATAGCATAAAACCAGCCTATATACTAGATACAGGCTGGTTTTCAATCTTTTTCTTTGCAGGACAACCTTACACCACTGTTTGCTGAATGGCATTCATCTGGGCATAGATCCCACCTTGTGCAACCAGTTCTTCATGTCTACCACGTTCCACAATGCGTCCTTCGGATAAGACTAAGATCTGATCTGCATCTTGGATAGTGGACAAGCGATGGGCAATGATAAAGGTGGTCCGGCCCTTTTGCAGGACTGCCATAGCCTTCTGGATGATTTCTTCTGTTTCCGTATCGATGTGAGAAGTTGCCTCATCCAAAATCAGAATTTGCGGATTCATATAGAGCGTCCGCGCAAAGGAAATCAATTGACGCTCACCACTTGAAAAGGCGGATCCTTTTTCTACGACTGGATGGTTGATCCCCTTTTCAAGGCGCTCTACAAAGGGCCAAGCCCCGACTTTTTTCAAGGCATCTTGGACCGCCTCCCGATCAATGTGTTCCTGACTCATGGCCACATTACTAGCTATGGTCCCTGTAAATAGATAAGGATCCTGCAGAACAATCCCCATATGGCTTCGTAGGCTCTCACGAGAGACTTGGCGAATATCTTGACCATCGATCAAAATCGCTCCTTCTTGAGGATCATAAAAACGATAGAGCAGGTTCATAATCGAAGTCTTACCTGATCCAGTATGGCCCACAAGAGCGATGGTTTCCCCAGGGCTAGCCTGAAAGGCAATATCCCGCAGAACTGGCTTGCCTTCTTCATAGGCAAATTGAACGTCGTCAAACACGACTTCTGCCTTTTCTATCTTCAGTTCCGATGCACCATCGTCTTCTAACGGTTGATCTAAGAAAGCAAGGACGCGGCTCCCCGTTTCTAAAGATCGCCGAATATTTGGGAATTGACGACTGAGATTGGCCATGAGATCAAATAGATTAATCACATAGTTAATATTGATAAATAAGAAACCGGCCGTCACACCGATATTGCCTTGTAGGAAAGAAATCCCAGCAATAGTCAAAATGCCCGCAATCACTAAAAACTTGAGCAATTCCGTCAAGGTCCAAGAAGCGATAGAATCAGCCAAGAGGATTCGATCATTGGCTCCTAACATCTTCTGAGTAGTGGCTTCAAACTCCTCCACCACACCAGGCTCTTGATGATAGAGCTGAATCATACTGGCACCATGCAAGAGTTCATTGACCTGGGTATTGACCTCGCTTCTCGCATCAAAGAAATCCTTCATAGGCTGGTCCGTCATGACCTTGTAGAGATACTGGATCCCATAGAAAATCGGAAAGACCAAACACAAGAGAATGCCCATCATAGGACTCAGGTAAAAGAGAATTCCTAGGATAAAGAGAAAGCGCACCAAGTAGATGACTAAAATCATACAAGAGTTATAAAACTGGGTCCGCAAGGTCTCCGTATCATTGACAATTCTTGTCGCGATCTTCCCAGCCGGCTTATCATCAAAATAAGAAATAGGCAGCCCTTGCATGACTTGAAAGGCTTGGTCTCTCAGACTAGCAGTTACTTGGTTACTTCCATGCAGTAAGATCCGATTTCCCATGTAGCTTATCAGCTGCCCAAGGCTCAAGACCAAGAGATAGAAGCCTCCCATCTGAAGCAAGTCACCTTGTCCTCCACCGTGGGTCAATGCAGTCAAAGGCCCATCGATCATCTTTTGGAGAAGAAAGGGAGACAATTCAGAAAAAATGGTGGCTAGTAAGAGGCAAATAAAGCCAGCAAGAAAGACAGTTGGATAAAGCGTGATCCTCGATAATAATCGTTTTAAAACTTTCATCTTATTCTCCTTCCTGTTTTTGTTGCCGTTGGTATTGTTCATAATACCAGCCTTCTTGAGCCAATAATTCACTAGCCCTGCCTTCTTCTACAATCTGCCCTTGATCCAAGACGATGATCCAATCCGCCTGATGAACAGCAGACAAGCGATGGGAAACAATGATGGTCGTCTTGTCTTTTCGTTCCTTTTGAATGGTGTCAATAATGGCCTGTTCAGTCTTCGCATCCACTGCCGAAAGGGAATCATCTAACAGCAAGAGCTCAGCATCTCTTAAGAAGGCACGCGCCAGAGAGATCCGTTGTTTTTGACCTCCTGATACAGAGACCCCTTTCTCACCGATCAGGGTATCCATTCCATGAGACATCCGCTCGAGATCATCCGCAAATGCAGCTTGGGCTACTGCTTCCACCAAATCTTCTTGGCTGGCTCCTTTTTTACCAAGCGCTATATTCTCACGGATAGACTTGGAGAATAAAATATGTTCTTGGGAAACATAGCCAATTTTATCTTCAATGGAGCGTCGGTTGTAGGCAACGATCGGTTGCTGGTTGACCAAGAATTCTCCCTCACCAACTGGATACTGCCGCAAGAATTGTCGAACCAGGGTAGTCTTTCCTGCACCGGTACGACCAACAATTCCAACCGTCTGTCCTTTCTGAATGGTCCAATCAATGCCTGACAGGCTCTTTCGCTCAGCACCAGGATAGCTGAAAGAATAGTCCTTAAACTGCACCGAATCAATCTGCTCTAGGTAATGAGGACCATCTGGCTCCAGATCATCCGTTTCATCAATCACTTCTTTTAATTTTTTATAGGACATTTGCCCTGTCTGGTAGACCAAGATCAGGTCCGCCATCATCCACATAGGCTCAATTAAAAAGACCAAATACAGCTGCAAAGCCAATAACTTGCCAAGGCTCAATTGTCCACTTGCTAATGACTGACCTCCAAATACCAAGAGTAGGACCGTCGAAAAACCAATAAACAAAAGGGCTAAGGGGCCAAAAGAATACTGGATAGAGGCAATTTTGTCCCCTGTTTTGGATAGACTGGCCGTTTTTTTCTGAAACTGTTTGACCTGCTGGTCCCGCCTACTATAGGCTCGCATGACACGGATCCCTTCGATGGACTCCAAGACTTCATCGTTCAATTGAGCGACTGCTTCCCGGTTTTGCTCAACATACTCCTCCTGCTTTCTACTCAAAAAATAGGTCGAGACGACGAGGAAGATCATCGGAATAAAGGAAATCAAGGTTAATTGCCAAGAAATGAAAAACATGGTCGGAATAATAAAGGCAAACAAGCCACCGCCAAACAGGAGCACCATCATCCCGTAACCAGCCATGTCGGCCATGCCATCGACATCCGTCGTGAACCGCGTCAAGAGATCTCCTGAACGGAATTTCTCAAAAAAGGGACGCCGCATAGCTACTAGTTTACGAAAAGCTTGTCCCTGAAGGGTCGCCTTAAAATGGACCGACGACTGAAAGAGGCGCAACTGCCAATAAAAAGCCGTCAAATAGTTGAGGATGGCAGATCCTACCAAGAGGACCATATCCCATACAAAATTGGACTGTGTCAGCGTCTGCTGACTCAAATGATCCACTAAACGCTGGATGACTTGCGTCGGGATCAATAAGGTGTAATCATAAAGAATCAGGGCCATAGCGATCCTTACATATCGCCACTTGCGCTCCCTGATATACTCCCAAATAGCTCTGATCATATATTCTCCTTTTCAAAATGGCACAGAAAAAACCCAAGTAGGAGCTGAGTACGTGCTCAGTCCACACTTGGGCCTTCTGATGCCTGTCACCAATTCAGTTAAGGCAGGTAAAAATGCATACAAAAAACCCAAGACAGACTCCTCCATCTTGGGTTCCATTTATAGTTTACATCGAACTCAACTGAGATTGGAGAAGCTGTGTATTCAATTGTGTCATCAAGAATGCTACTTTGTTCATGATGGTTTTCTCCTTTCTCTTTGTTGTTCTAACTTTACCACGTATTTCCTTGCTTGTCAACGTTTTTTTGAAAATTGTTGAAAAAAGCCGGACTTTTAAAGATGGACTTGCAAAAAAAGAAGCCTAGATCTTCTCTAAGCTTCTCTCTTCTGCTATGCTAGTTGCCGGGATTGAACCGGCGACCTCATCCTTACCATGGATGCGCTCTACCGACTGAGCTAAACCAGCAGTACCTATCTACTATATCATGGAGATAGGTCTTTTGTCAATATCCTGACTCATTTTTTCTGCCAAATATTCTTCTTTAGTGAGGACATAATGAACTCTCGTCACCATTCTCCCTTCTTCATGCAAGTCTAGCATCGCGTAGGGCTCCTCGTGAGAATATTTCATCCCTGATTTGGCCATCACCCGTCCAGAAGCTGGGTTGTCCTGATCATGAACAGCAATGAGCTTGTTCATCCCTAACTGTTCAAAAGCCAAGGCAATGACTGCCTTGGTAGCCTCTGTCGCAAGACCTTGGTTCCAATAGTCTTTATTCAGAACATAGCCGATACTCCCCTTCTTCAGACAAAGATCCAAATCCAGTAAATCAATCGTCCCGATAAATTTTCCATTCTCTTTGAGCTCGATCCCCCATCTTCCAAGTGGGCTCGCTAGGTATAAGAGGGCAATATTATTACGCGTCTCTTCTAGACTTTGATTGGTTGCAAAGGTATAGCGCGTAACTGTCTCATCAGAAGCATACTCAAACATAGCCGGTGCGTCTTCAAGAGTGACCGGACGCAAGTGCAAGCGCTCAGTCTCTATTTCTCGATAAGCCGCTAACTTCACATATAAATTTTCCATTTGACTCTCCTTCTTTAGGGATTAGTTTAGCAAATAACATAAAGGAAGGCAAGCTCAAATTTTTCTTGCTTTTTAACCCACTTTTCTATACAATTAAATCAATCAAAACAATCAGATAAGGAGTGAAAAGGTCATTGAGTCAAGAGAGCCATCTCACACCAATGGCCTTTTTACACCTAAATCTGAGCAAGGAGGCAAGAATGCTCATTGGAATTCCTAAAGAAATTAAAAACAACGAAAATCGGGTCGGTTTGACACCTGCAGGCGTACAAAGCTTGGTGAAGAAAGGTCATCACGTTTTGGTGGAAACAAATGCCGGACTTGGTTCTGGCTTTGCGGATGAAGATTACACGAAGCAAGGGGCAACCATCGTTGCGACTGCTGCAGAAGCTTGGGCCGCTGAGATGGTGGTCAAAGTCAAAGAACCCCTCGCTGAAGAATATGGCTTCCTTCGCGAAGACCTCTTGCTCTTCACATACTTGCACATGGCTGCTGCTCCTGAATTAGCAGATGCCATGGTTGCAGCCAAGACAACTGGTGTAGCCTACGAAACCGTTCGAGACTTAGATGGACAATTGCCACTCTTGGTGCCAATGAGTGAGGTGGCTGGACGGATGGCCGTGCAAATCGGTGCTCACTTCCTGACCAAACAAGAAGGTGGATCAGGAGTCCTCCTAGGTGGGGTGCCAGGTGTTCCCAAAGGAAAAGTTACCATCATCGGAGGCGGGGTCGTTGGAACCCACGCAGCTCGTATCGCCCTTGGACTCGGTGCCCAAGTGACCATCTTAGATATCAGTGCTAAACGTTTGGCTGTTCTGGAAGATGTCTTTGGTCACCAAATCCAAACCCTTATGTCCAATCCATTTAACATTGAAGCCAGCGTCCGTGATGCCGATGTTGTCATCGGAGCTGTCTTGATTCCTGGGGCTAAAGCTCCTAAATTAGTGACAGACGATATGGTCAAACAAATGCGTCCCGGTTCAGTCATCGTCGATGTGGCCGTTGACCAAGGTGGTGTTATCGAAACAGCAGACCGTGTCACAACGCATACGGAACCAGTTTACGAAAAACATGGCGTGCTCCACTATGCCGTTGCCAATATCCCAGGGGCTGTCGCACGTACCTCTACTATCGCCCTTACCAATGTGACCCTTCCTTATGTTGAATCCCTGGCTGACAATGGCTTCCACAAGGCAATTGCCCTCGATGAAGGCTTGCGCCAAGGTGTCACTACTTACCAAGGCCATATCACAAGCCAACCTGTTGCTACTGGTTTAGAGCGCGACTTCACACCAATCGATGAATTGGTTTAATTTCTAACATAAAAAAGGCAAAGATCTGATGATCTTTGCCTTTTCTTTTATTCTTCTTCTTCCACATCCGATTCTTCTTTGAGCACTGAATTTGGGATGGGCTCGTAGGCCCGGATAATTTCTGCTACTACAGGATGGCGAACAACATCCTTGGCAGAGAAATGCACAAAGTCGATCTGAGAAATATTTTTCAATTTCTCCTGGGCATCAATCAAGCCGGATTTGACATTTCGAGGAAGGTCAATCTGGCTAGTATCTCCATTGACAATCATCTTAGAGTTAAAACCAAGACGGGTCAAAAACATCTTCATCTGCATGATGGTGGTATTTTGCGCTTCATCGAGGATGACAAAGGCATCGTCCAAGGTCCGCCCCCGCATATAAGCCAAAGGCGCAATCTCGATAATCTCCCGCTCCATCATCCGAATTGTTTGGTCTTTCCCTAAAATCTGGTATAGAGCATCATAGACCGGTCGTAGATAAGGGTCCACTTTTTCTTTGAGATCCCCTGGTAGGAAACCAAGGCTCTCTCCAGCTTCAACAGCAGGACGAGTCAAAATGATCCGCTTGACTTGACCACGCTTGAGGGCAGTCACAGCCAAAGTCACTGCTAGGAAGGTTTTCCCAGTCCCCGCTGGTCCAATCCCAAAAGTAACATCATGGTTCTTGACACTATCGACATAGATCTTTTGACCAAGCGTTTTAACCCGAATGGGCTTGCCGTAACTATCCTTGATAATCTCTTCTTCATAGAGAGCGATGAACTTATCCAATTCCCCATTTCTCACCATGGTAATGGCGGTCACCACATCCGGCGTTCCAATGGTCATGCCACGGTTGACGAGGACCAAAAGGGCCTGGATGACTTGACGAACTCGCTCGCAGGTTTCTTCTTCCCCAATGATTTGGACTATTTCTGTCCGGGCATGAATAGTCACCCCAAATTCTTGCTCCATCAAACGAAGATGGCGTTCGTTAGATCCAAACAAATGAAAGAGATCGTCTGGATGCGTTAATGTAATTTCAACTGAATGTTCTTGCAAATAAAGAACCTCTCTACCTGTGTTTTTCTATTATTATAACAAAGAGGCCGAGAAAAAACCATCCTCGACCTGTCCTTTTCTAGTGGGCTTGGTATTCTTCCCAAATCGCATCAAAATCGCCAAGATTAAAGGAAAAGCTCGCATGCTCTTCTAGATAGCGACTGACCTCGTCGAAGTCATCTGTATGCTTGGGAAAAGCGGACTCATGAAATGCAAGATCCGCCAAAATGGCCTTAGGAGCATTGCTTTTAGGATTGCGCTCCGTCATCAGCCAAGTATAAAACGATTTTCGCATAAGCCTCCTCTTAAATCAACTCTGTTCCAAACTGGTCTTGCTTGATTTTTTTGGCCTTCATCAAACCACCCAAAGCCTTTTTGAACTGGCCTTTTGAAATCCCAAAAGTTGCTTTGATTTCTTCTGGAGAGGACTTATCATTCAAGGTCATAAAGCCACCATTGGTTTCCAAATAGGTCAAAATCATTTGGGCATCGTTTTCCAACATCTCAAAGGAGCGTGGCTTCAAAGATAGGTTCAAGGTCCGGTCCACCTCACGAAAACCGATGACGCGAGCATTTACGACCTCTCCCAAACGAGGTTCTGCATAGCGCTCACTTGGGTGGATAAAGCCCAGCATATTGTTCTCTGGAAGGTAAACAAAGGTTCCAGACAATTTCAAGCGGTAGACAATGGCTGGCCAGTTTTGGTTTTGCATATTGTTGTAGGCTGGACGAGCCAAACGCTGGAAATCTTCCTGGTAGGCTAAGATCCCCCAAATCCGATCTTTCTTATCAACTTCTAAGCGAATATAGAGACGATCGCCCTTTTTAGGCCATAGATCTTTGATCTCCGGTAGGATATCTAGTGAGACAACAATCTGCTTATCTGGAAGCCCTGTATCCACGAAGACTCCCAAATCCTTGCGCACTTCCGTGACCGTTCCCCAGCCAAAGCTTTCTTGAGTTGCAGTGACTTCAAGTGTCGTGAGTCGGAGCTTTTGCTTCATATCTGTATAGGCAAAGCCCTTGACACTTTCTCCGACTTGATGGGGGCCTTCTGCTTTATCAAGCGCGTAGGTCTGACCATCTTTTTGAACAAAATAGAAGTGATCATTTTCATCAATGACCATTCCCATGATGTAGCTTGCTAGATTCGTATTCATGTTTCCTTCTTTCCTCTTGCCTCTTCACAAGAATAATGGAAATAAAACCCAGCCAGCAGTGCCAACTGAGTCTTTCTTTCCTGTAATGGTTGGGATGGATTAAACTTCCATCAATTCTTTTTCTTTGTGAGCTGTCATTTCATCTACATGCTTAACAGCGTCATCCGTAACTTTTTGAATCTCTTTTTCAAGACCTTTCAATTCATCTTCTGTGATTTCTTTTGCTTTTTCTTGTTTCTTCGCTTCATCCATAGCATCACGACGGATGTTACGGATCGCTACTTTAGCATTTTCACCCACTTTTTTCACTTCTTTTGCCAAGTCGCGACGAGTTTCTTCTGTCAAAGCTGGGATAACCAAGCGGATAACAGATCCATCGTTGGCTGGAGTGATACCAAGGTCAGAAGCATTGATGCTGTGCTCGATGTCTTTCAAAGATGATTTATCAAATGGTGTGATCAACAAGACACGTGCTTCTGGAATCGTGATAGATGCCAATTGGTTCAAAGGAGTTTCTACTCCGTAGTATTCTACAAAAATACGATCCAAAAGACTTGCATTTGCACGTCCAGCACGGATGCTACCAAATTCACGTCCCAAACTTTGGTGAGACTGGGTCATTCTTTCTTTTGCTTTTTCTACGATTGGGTTTGCCATAATCTTCCTCTATTTTCTATTATTTTTCTACGTTATTCGATACGGTTGTACCGATATTTTCACCAAAGACAACGCGTTTGATATTGCCTGGTTCATTCATATTAAAGACAACCAAGTCAATGTCGTTGTCCATGGAGAGAGTAGAGGCTGTTGAGTCCATGATGCGAAGACCTTTATTGATCACATCACGGTGAGTCAATTCCTCAAATTTCACAGCTGAAGCATCTTTTTTCGGATCGGCATTATAAACACCATCGACCCCATTTTTGGCCATGAGAATGGCATCTGCTTCAATCTCAGCTGCACGAAGAGCTGCGGTCGTATCTGTTGAGAAATAAGGAGAACCGATTCCTGCACCAAAGATCACGATCCGGTCTTTTTCAAGGTGACGAAGGGCACGACCACGGATATAAGGTTCTGCGACTTGTTGCATGGCAATCGCTGTTTGAACACGGGTATCCACGCCAACTTGTTGAAGCGAATCAGCCATCACAAGGGCGTTCATGACAGTACCGAGCATACCTGTATAGTCTGCTTGGACACGATCCATCCCTGCTTCAGCAGCAGGTTCTCCACGCCAAAGGTTTCCCCCTCCAATCACCAAGGCAATTTCAATTCCAAGTTCATGAACTTCCTTGATTTCTTGGGCCATATTTTGGACAGTTTTGATATCGATTCCGACACCACGTTCGCCAGCAAGGGCTTCACCAGATAGCTTGATTAAGATACGTTTATACTTAGGTTCTACCATTTTCTCTCTCCTTTTTTGATCTGTATTATTTTACCATAAATTACGTTTTTTATATAGTCATATCCATCAAAATTTTCTTTTTTCCATTTGATTAATTTTACCAACTGTAGCAAATAAAAATGGAGTACAAAAAAAGCTACCCGAAGGCAGCTTTTCATTTCAATTAAAGTGAGTTAACATCCACTTTGATACCAGGACCTTGAGTTGTAGTCAAAGTCAAGCTAGTTACGTAAGTACCTTTAGCTGTAGCTGGTTTTGCTTTTTGGATTGTGTCGTTGAAAGCTTTAAAGTTTTCAACCAATTTAGTATCATCGAATGAAACTTTACCGATGATCGCTTGAACGATACCTGCTTTATCAGCACGGTAAGTGATTTTACCACCTTTAGACTCTTCAACTGCTTTCGCAACATCCATTGTTACTGTACCAGTTTTAGGGTTTGGCATCAAGTTACGTGGTCCAAGGACACGTCCAAGACGTCCAACAAGAGCCATCATATCAGGTGTAGCGATAACAACGTCGAAGTCCAACCAACCATCGTTGATTTTCGCAACAAGGTCATCTTCACCTACGAAGTCTGCACCAGCAGCTTTTGCTTCTTCAGCTTTTGCACCACGTGCAAATACAAGTACGCGAGCTGTTTTACCAGTTCCGTTTGGCAATACCATTGCACCACGGATTTGTTGGTCAGCTTTTTTCACGTCGATGTTCAAGTTGTATGCAACTTCTACAGTTGCGTCAAATTTTGCAAAGTTAGTTTCTTTTGCAAGAGCTACAGCTTCTTCTACGCTGTAGACTTTTGTGCTGTCGATTTTTTCAAGAGCAGCACGAAGTTGTTTGCTTTTTTTAGCCATTTTATCTTTCTCCTTGTAATGTGGTCATATCGATTTTCATCTCCCACGTCACTCGTCATTTGATCAAGTGTATTGCGGGCAAATAGGATTGTTACAATTAGTCAGTAACAGTGAATCCCATAGAACGAGCAGTACCTTCGATCATACGCATTGCAGACTCAATGTTTGCAGCGTTCAAATCTGGCATCTTAGTTTCAGCGATTTGTTGTACTTGTGCACGAGTTACAGTTGCAACTTTCGTTTTGTTCGGTGTACCTGAACCTTTTTCAACACCTGCAGCTTTTTTCAAAAGAACAGCAGCTGGTGGTGTTTTTGTAACGAAATCGAATGATTTATCTTCATAAACAGTGATCACAACTGGGATGATCATACCAGCTTGATCAGCTGTACGAGCGTTAAACTCTTTAGTGAATCCCATGATGTTGATACCTGCTTGACCAAGCGCTGGACCAACCGGTGGAGCTGGAGTAGCTTTACCAGCAGGGATTTGCAATTTTACAAGTTTTTCGACTTTTTTAGCCATTTCTTAAATCCTCCTTTGTGGTTTTGGCGGTAATTACAGATTTTTACCTCCCACAAGTATGCTTTGTGCATACCTTTCTATTATACACGATTTCTCTTTTTTTGCAAGAAAAAATTAAAATATAGTAAACTTTTTTTTCGTTTTATGATAGAATGAAGCTATGTTAATCAAAGTTGCTTCTGTATTATTTATTTTTTTAACGCTGATTCTGAGCGGCATCATTGTTCACCTCTTTAAACTCCAAAAAAGAGGATGGCGATCTACCGATATTGCCTTTCCTTTATTTGCCTTGGAGTACTACCTGATCTCAGACAGCGCTTTTTACCACAGCCTCTTACCACTATTAGCCTTGAGCCTTTCGCTTTTGGCCTTGGGGCTAACGGTTTATTTCTTAAAAAAGAAAAAGAGTTTTTATTATCCGAAATTTATCAAATACTTCTGGCGCGCTGGATTTCTTGTTACCTTCTTGCTCTATCTGATCTTAACCGCTAGTTTGTTTATCTAATACCAAAAGACAACTCTATCTTTGGAGTTGTTTTTTTTATAAATAACCTAGATGATACTGCATTGCCTGAAATCATTTTAAGTTTAAATTCTCCAAATATTTACTGAAACTTTCCGACGTGAGAAAAGTGCTAGAAACACGATTGTTTC
>NZ_KV812784.1:114530-243917 GCF_001813505.1 Streptococcus sp. HMSC061E03 | reverse complement strand
GCTGACGTCCGTACTCACCTAAGGAAAGTTTCCAAATTATCTTTTTCTTCAATCTGAGACAACTCTATCTTTAGAGTTGTCTTTTTTTATTTCTTCCGATGAAAGAACCAGCCCACTAGTTTCTTGAAGACTTGAATCAAGACGAGAGCAAGAACGGCCATGATGGCACAAATAACCAGCGTTTGGATCCTCAAGGGGCTCATGTTAAAGAATTTCCCTAGAATACTACTTGAAACTAGGAAGGCTAGGATATTTCCTAGAAGAACCAGTCTCTTGTAGTGATTGAGAGGCTGGGATTCTTGGTAGATGATGGTAAATCCAACGAAGGCCATCAAGCAGATGGCTGCACTTGAGAGTTCTTCCGACCTCATGCCAAATGTCGAAGAGAGCAGAACCAAACTAAAGATCAGTATAAAATCCGTCAAGGCAGCAGGTAGCGCATTTTTAAAGACCGTTTCGATAAAGCGCCCTTTGATGCGCTCGCTATTGGGCTCAAGCGCTAGGAAGAATCCTGGAATCCCAATCGTAAAACCACTGATCAAAGACATCTGCGACGGCATAATGGGATAGGTAAAGGCTAAAAGCGTCACTGAGATGGCTAACAAAATGGAAAAGATATTCTTGATCAAAAAGAGACTGGCTGATCGTTGAATATTATTGACCACACGCCGCCCTTCTGCCACGATGGACGGCATCTTCCCAAAGTCGGAATCCAGTAAGACCACTTGCGCCATCTTTTTGGTCGCATCATTTCCAGATTCCATCGCAATACTACAATCCGCTGTTTTGAGGGCCAGAATATCATTGACGCCATCTCCGGTCATAGCTACCTTATGCCCCTTTGCCTGCAAGCCTTCTACAAGGCTTTTCTTTTGCTCTGGTGTCACCCGACCAAAGACTGTATACTGGCTTGCCGCTTGGTGCAAGTCTTCTTCCGTCAGTAAGGTTCTGGTATCGATTAGATCCTCTGCTCCTTCAATGCCTGCTTTTTGTGCAATAGCTGAGACTGTAGCAGGGTTGTCCCCTGAGATAACCTTAATGGTCACTCCTTGTTGTTTAAAGTAGGCGAAGGTTTCTTTGGCATTTTTTCTCAAAGGATTGGAGAGAATAATCCAGGCTACCAAGTCTACAGGAGCCTCTAAAGTCTCTCCCAGGTGATCTCCCTTATATTTCCCAAAGGCCAAGACCCGATTGCCTGCCTGAGTAGCAGGAGCTATCTCTTGTTCAACCTCAGAGAAGCCCTCTCGTAAAACAAACTCTGGTGCACCTAATACATAGATCCCCGATTCAAAGGCAATCGCCCCATACTTTTTCTTAGACGTAAAGGGCAGTATTTCAAGAGTCTTCCAAGGCTGGCTGACTGGAGTCTTGTGGAATTTACGGATGGCATCCATGGTGTCATTTTGATCCATACTAGCTCCTACATACTGAGCTAGAGCTTCCAAGTCTTGAGGGTCTTTAGCTGGACGAATCTCTGTTACTTCCATACCCGGCTCTGTAATGGTCCCTGTCTTATCGACACAAAGGATATCCACGCGCGATAAGGTCTCAATCCCCTTCATGCTATTGAGCAGGACCTTTTCCTTGGCTAATCTGACAGCACCCAGAGCCAGTGCCAAGGTCATCAAGAGATACAAGCCTTCTGGAATCATCCCGATCAAGGCCCCGACTGTTGAAGTCACACTGAGCTTGAGGCTATCGCCTAGACTGATATAGCTACGAAGAAAAAGGAGCGAGCCTAGCGGAATGATAAGAAGACCAATGATCCCCACAATGCGATTGACCGCATGAACCATGTCAGACTCCTCATGAGACTTGACCTGCTTGGCTTCCAGGCTCAGTTGGTTGATGTAGGAGTCATTCCCCACTTTTTCCAATCGTGCCAGTCCTTGACCAGCAATCACAAAGCTACCTGACATGAGCGCATCTTGCACTCCTTTTTTGACCTCATCAGCTTCACCTGTCAATTGCGATTCATCGACTTTTAGCTCGCCCTCCAGCAAGACCCCATCCGCATAGATCTGATCTCCAGCTTGAAAGCGAACGAGATCACCCTCCACCAGCTGATCGATAGGTAGAGCGACTTCTTTGCCTTCGCGAAGAGCGATCGCCTCACTCATGTGTAGAAATTGCATCTGACGCAAGATCCGTCTAGAGCGGACTTCCTGCACAATACCAACTAAGGAGTTGACCACGACAATCGGGACAAACAAGAGATTGTTCCAAGATTTCACTGCTACCAGCAAAATAGCCAAAATCAAAAATATCAGATTAAAGTAGGTAAAGACATTGTCTCGAATGATCTGTCCTAGGCTTTTTTCTGTCTTGATTGTGACCTTATTTTGCTTGCCCTCTTGGATCTTTTCCGCTACTTCTTCCTGACTGAGTCCTTCTAATCTATCCATTGTTTTCCTCACTCATGTATTTCCAAAGGTAATCCTTCTGGATCGAAGAAAAATGCCATTTTCTTACCATCAAAGTCATCATAGCGAAGGCCTGTATTCTCAATACCTAGCAGATCCAATCTAGCTAGATACGCCTCTACATCTTCCACTTTAAAGGCTAGATGACGCAGTCCCGCATGCTCGGGCAAGGGAAGCTTAGGCCGTTCTGGGGCCGTCGGTTTGATAAAGAGTTCTAACGTCAGCTGGCCCTGACGGAGATTGATCAAGATATCTCCGCGTTCAGGTCGGTCATATTCACTGACAATCGCAAAACCCAACTGGTCCACATAGAAATGCAACATGGCATCGCGATCCCGTCCAATGATGGCAATATGATGAATCATGTCTAACTTCATCTGGTCCTACTTTCTATTTTCTATAAAAAGAAAAGGGAGTGGGACAAGCGCCCTTTTTCCCTATCCTTATGATTGTTGCAATACTTTCCGAGGCTTGGTTCCTTCAGCAGGTCCAATCACACCGGCTGCTTCCAACTCTTCCATGAGGCGAGTCGCTCGGTTAAAGCCAACTGACAAGCGGCGCTGAATCATCGAAGCACTGGCTTTTTGAGTTTCAACCACGAGCGCCTTGGCCTCTTCAAAGAGAGGATCGCCTTCATCAGAGCCACCCATGCCTCCGTCAAAATCTGATTCCGATACTTCTCCTGGATCAAAAGCATCATCATAATCGGCTTCTGCCTGCTCTTTAACAAAGTTGACAATCCGCTCCACATCGTCATCTGAGATAAAGGATCCTTGTAGACGGATTGGATGATTTTCATCGATCGGTTTAAAGAGCATGTCTCCGCGACCGAGCAATTTCTCTGCGCCATTTTCATCCAAGATGGTCCGTGAGTCGGTCCCAGATGATACCGCAAAAGCGACACGGGAAGGCACATTGGCCTTGATCAAACCTGATATAACGTCAACCGATGGCCGTTGGGTCGCAAGAATCATGTGAATTCCTGCTGCACGTGCCTTTTGTCCAAGGCGAATAATAGCATCTTCCACTTCTTTACTTGCCACCATCATCAAGTCTGCCAACTCGTCGACAATGACCACGATCAAAGGAAGGGGCACTTGCTTCATCTCAGACTGGGCATTGTACTCAGCCACCTTGGCATTAAAGCCAGCAATATTGCGAGCGCCTACTTTCGAGAAGAGCTCGTAGCGATTTTCCATCTCATCGACAACCTTTTGCAGGGCTCGACTGGCCTTGCGTGGGTTGGTCACCACTGGAATCAAGAGGTGAGGAATATCATTGTAGACAGAAAGCTCCACCATCTTAGGATCGACCATCATAAACTTAACTTCGTCCGGACGAGCTTTCATTAAGATACTCGAAATAATCCCATTAACCGCTACTGACTTACCAGATCCGGTAGAACCCGCTACCAAGAGATGGGGCATCCGAGCCAAATCAAAGGTTCGAGCTGAACCATCTACGGCCTTCCCAAGAGGAATCTCAAGGAGTTTAGCTGGATCTGTTTTGGACTGCTCCCACAATTCACGGAAGGAAACCGTCGCAATCTCTGAGTTGGGCACTTCAATCCCGACCAGAGACTTCCCTGGAATCGGTGCTTCAATCCGCACATCCTTGGCTGCTAGGGCCAAGGCCAAATCATCTGCTAGATTGGAGATGCGGTTGACCCGCACACCGACAGCTGGTTTAACTTCATACTTAGTGACAGAAGGACCGATTTCTGCCCGCTCCACTGTCGCCTTGATATTGAAGCTTGCAAAGGTCTCTTCCAAAATACGGATATTCTGACGAACGATGTTTTTCTCTTTGGATTGATTTTTCGGCTTGTCAGGTGCGAAGAGATCAATGGTTGGAAGTTTGTATTGAAGGAGTTCCTTAGGCGTGAAATCCACTTGAACTTCTTCCCCATCGTCCTCGAATTCTTCGGCTTCCGGAAACTCTTCGTATGCTTCAGGCTCTTCAGGCCATTCTTCATCTGGCAGGTAGATCTCTGGTGTGGCTGGTGCAACAATTTCGGCTTCTGGGAAGAGCTCTGTGAACGGCTCCTCCACCAACACCTCTCCCGTTTCAGGGTCTACAGGATGCCCTTCCATTGAAAGGGGAGTTGGAAGAACTGCACTTGCTTCTTCTTGCTCTCTTTCAGCTGCAGCAGCTTCCTCAGCAGCTCTCGCTTCCTTTTCAAGGAATTTCTGCTCGCGACGTTCTTTGCGTTTTTCCATAGAAGCGTGGAAGGCTTCCGACCCCTTTTCAAACAAATCATAGATGGAGTAAGGACTCATCAAGAGGATCCCCAATCCAATAAAGAGAAGGCCAATAAAATAAGAGCCAATATTTGAAAAGAGGAAGGAAATCGGAGCATAAAGTAGAGCACCGATCATACCACCACCGGCAAAGCTCTCCACCCGCAGATGAATCAGGTCTGCCATGATTCTTGAAAAGGTAACCTTGATTCCATTATTGTCTAAATGAAGGGAGGATACAAAGAAGGCCTGAAACATCAAGAGAACCCCAGCAAAGAAGCTTAGGAAGCCTGAAATCACCCCTTCGTGTTTGTCCAGCCATTTAAAGGCATAGAGGTAGAAAAAGGTCGCTAAAATAGCCAAGTAAGCCAAACTCCCAACAAAGAGTCGGATCAAGTTGTAGGCCAAGACCCCTACTGCTCCCAATTTCAAGGCCGCAAAGACTAAAACCAGACTGATCAGAATGGTCGCAATCATGCGATGAATCGCTTTTTTTCTTTCTAATTCTGCTTTGGACAGTCGTCTCGTCGACCGTGTTTTTTTTGATTGATTATTGTTTGCCATAACCTTTATTATATCACATTTCCAAGCCAGTTCTCTAGTAAAATCATTTCCTCAATTTTGCAGTATAAAGTAAAAAACAGCACCGAGTAGGCACTGTTACTTATAGATTTTTCTTTGGGTGACGGTCAATGATGGCTTTATAGTCTTTCAGCGCTTGCTTTCCTTTGTCCGTCAACTGGTAACCCCGAATTGTGAACTGCTCCGCCAGTTCTTCCTCCGTAAAATGGTCAGCCAAAGCTTGGTTCAAATCGGTTGCTTTCATTTTGGACAAGCCCGCGACTCCCATCTTTTTAAGAATGGCTTTTTTCATGGTCGCATTGATATGGTCCAGCGAATCAAAAGCGGATTCGATATAGGCATACCCCTTATCTACCAAAACCTTCAAATGTTCCGGCGCATGAATCCCATAAGTGTATTCGAAGTACTTGGGAAACCAAGTCTCCGTCGTAAATGTTCCAAAATGGATCCGCCACAAGAGAATGATATCCCCCGCAAGCAAGCCATCTTGGAGCAACTCCATGTTTCGTTTAGAAACAGGCTTTGGATCCAACAACCAAGCTACTAAATCTCTCTCAGGCGAAATATAGGGTTTCACCTCGTGATCAGCGTAAAATTTTTCCATTACATCTAAAACAGTCGTCATAAGTCTCTCCAATCTATCATTGATTGTCTCATAACAAAATAAAAAGAACCTGTCGATCATGAAAGCTTCCTGATGACATGTACCTAATGTAAAATGGATCTTACTTAGATTTTTTATCATTCGGTGTGATAGTATCAAGAACTTGGTCGACTTTTTGTTCTCTTTCCAAGTCATGATCCGTTTGAATCATATCAATTTGATCTTGTAAATTTGTCTGCTGAACTTGTGGTTTGTATAGCGAGGCAAATCCTACTCCAATCACCAATAGACTCGCTCCAAGGACGCAAAGTCTTTTGACATGCCAAGCCATCGGTAAGGGAATTTTCGCTCGAATCCCTGATTTCTTGACCCAATCTGGATGGTCTCGCATCACGCGATTTGCTGCCATCAAAGGCATCAGGTAGCCAAAGAGCGCAATGACCGTTGTCAACCCAATCACCCGAAAACGATTCTGATTGGACGGAGAAACATGATTCACTTCCATCAAGACCATTCCCACAATCACTAAAATAATGACCAGCAATAGTCCCAAAGATCTCCATAGACCTTCCCTACGGTAGCATTTCAATTCATCAAACGACATCTCGTTAAAATGTTTATCCATTTTTCAACAACTCCTTATGTTTCTTTAAGTACTTCTTGCCATACCACTCTTCGACTGACTTACCTTCCCATTCTCGGTATTCTTCATGATATTTCCATTTGTAGTAGGCTTGCAGGAAGTATGGTAAACCTATAAAAGCACTGACAGCAACCACTACTATATTACAAAAGATCCACAGCAATAAAAAGCCAAATGCCTTGATGGAAGTTGAAACATCTAATGAAAAGATTCCCAAAATATGCTTGATAATGATCCCTATTCCTAAAATAGCCATCCCATAAAGAGAAATCATTTTTGCAATCTTATTAAGGAATGTATCTTCCGAAGCCTCTGCATACATAAGTTTTCTTAATCCTGCTAACGCAATTGTAAACAGCATGTATGTTGCTATCATCATGATTCCATAAATGGCAATGATTTCCGCAGTAGATAGATTGGCCAATAAAATGTCAAAAACAACTAGATCTATTTCCAATATGAACCAAACCATAAATGTAAAAACGTGAAACTGATAGCGATATGGTAACAGGTAAGCTCGTTTCAACCACTTTCCAATCACAACGAAGGAAAGCCAAATGAGAAGTAAGATTAAAAACGCATTTACTGTTAAGGACTCACGCCTGGCTATTGGAAGAGTTAACGTCTTACTTTCATGAAATTCCATTGATACAATCAGCACAAAGAAGTTAAAACCGATAGGAAAAATAAGGGATAAAATCAAACTTCGAATTCGAAACCAAAGGGAAGCATGCCCATTCTTAAAAAATTTTGCTGTCTTATCATGTTGCTCTTGCTGTAACTTTACAAACCCATCGTCTTCGAGATTGAGACTCTCTTCAAAACTGGCTTTAAAGATCGATTTTCTCAATTTTCTTGAATCCATTTATTGATTTTTTCACCTCAATCCACCTTCTAGCTCTCATCGTTTGGCACTTTTTAATGTTTTTCAACTCTGACCGTTCCTTTTTCGTATCCGGAATACATCGGGCTGTACCGACTCACGTAAGTACGAATATCATGTGAAGAGTCAGACTGCTCGAAAAGCGACAGAGAACCCCATTGTAAAATTCCATCATATTGCTTTCCATCAACGGTCAACTCGATATCTTCTCGATCAAAAGGATAGGTCTTCTCCTCGCCCTTCTCCTTCACTATCACATGATCTCCATCAATCTTGATCCAGGACTCTTTATTAAGCGAGGCAGTTTTTGTCTCCATATTATCGACCGACAAATAATAGATCCCATTAATTGGCCGATTGGATTCCACCAAGTTCATGATGATTGCTCCAACAAAAAGAATCGGAAAAATCAACAATAACCATTTCCATTTCTTTTTCCCCTTCTTTTTAGGAAGTTCCGTCTCAGGAAGAGGCAGATCAGCTGTTAGAGTCACAAGTCTCTCAGACTCCAGCTTTGGATCTGGCATAAGAGCAGATAAAGAGTGATCTTCACTCGCTAACCATTGCTTGGCCATCTGGACAAAATACAGACGCTCATCTTCTTGCGCAATCTCTTCAAATAAAGAAACAGCCAGCTCTATATTTCCCTTTAAATAGGCATTTAATCCTTTAAAATAACGATTTTCCAAGCGTTGAAAAGCCTGTGAACCGGTCACATGATCAAAATAATCATTGGGTTGCTGATCCACAAGGATGTCATAGATGGCCAGTTGCTTTTGAAGGGCTTCTTCTTTTTCTGCTTCATTCTTGAAGGAAACATAGGTAAACTTCTTCTGAATATCTTCCTTGCTGATAGCTTTTCCTGAAAGTAGGGAAGATTTTACGAAAATTCCCAAGAGGGATGAACGATCAGTCCTAGCTATGTTTTGATTTTGTAAAAACTCTATTCGATCGATCGCTGATGAGAAATCTCCAATCATGTAGCAATATACCACACTAGCAAGACAAGCAGCTTTTTTGCTTATACTAAATCTAGCACGACTTCCCGATTGTGCCCATTCATGCCAAAAATCGATCCCTGAGGAAGCATTTAAAATCTTAAAACATTCTTTTCCAAACCATCTATTCATCAAAACAAAAAGAAGGAATATAAGACCAAGCACTACTAGCAAGGTATTCGAATAAAAGTCTTGATAATCCGGATACAGACTAGATAAATAGAAATGGGCAACAACCAAACTAATCATCCCAATCCAAAGTAGTATCATATATTTTTTTCTTAATTTGCTATAACTCATAGGTCACTCCCTTTTTAGTGTTACCTCCCATCATACCGAATTTTCCATCTCTACGCAACTTCCTTCTTAATTAGTGATTTAGTCAAAAAAGAAATCACCCTCACGGGTGACGAATGCTAAAAAATTAAGGGAAATATTTCTTTTCCAAAATTTTTAAATAGTGTGTTTTCTTGAATTGACCACATAATGTTAACACAACAAAGAAATACCACATCAAAAAACTTATAAACAATAACAGAAAGCTTCCGAAGGTGAGATATAAGATGGATAATCCTAAGGTGATGAGCCCAAAGACAAGAATCAGCAAATAGGTTTTCAATCCATTCGACTTCTGTACTTGAAAATAATGCTCAGGTATTTCATAAGGAATGACATTCACTGTATACTTCTGCCTTCTGCGTTTCAATTGCCATATAGCGATGCCAAGCATCAATCCAAACGATAGCACTAGCGGGATGAGGCCATGAAAGGATACTCGATCCGTTAACAGATAAATGCCATAAAAAAGGACGCCACTCGGGGTAAAGATAATGGGAAATGGAACACTTTTTCCGACATATAGTTTGTTTTCTTTAGGATGATAAAATACTGTTTTTTTGAGATTCCCTTGATCTGCTCCGAATTCGACCAAATCGCGTAAAGGGAATTGTTGTCGATCCTTCGACGCTAACACAATCTGTTCAAAATCCACTTCCGTAGTTTCCTGCTCAAGAGCTTTATTTGCTTCTACCTGGGCTTGAAGATGCTCTTGATAATACTTCAGTAATTCCTTATTTTTCCGTTTGGTACCAAGGAATTTAAGTGTAACTGAACGATCAGAAGTCCCATTGCCTATGACTTTTCCTTCCACATAAATTGGATAATTGGTGATCCCTCGAGACGTATTCTTTTCTCCCAAACGGACCACAATGGTGTATGGGTCTAGGCGATAGCGCTTGAAATTGCGATTGACCACTATTTCCGAGTTCCTAATCTCTATTCTCCCCATCGATGAAAAAGCAATCCATCCAACTGTCACTAGAAGAGAACAAGCAGCCAATAAGGCTGTTAGGTTTTCAAAAAAATCATCTTCAATCAGTAATTGGATGATCGTGATGAGCATCGACACTACTAAAAAGATCAAAAAATACAGTGAACTTCTCGAGTAAATATAAAATTTACGTGGTTGTTTCATTTATGACATTCTTCCTCTATAAAAAATCTATTTCACAACTCTAAAAGCACTTTCCATCATACCGAATTTTCCATCTCTACGCAACTTCCTTCTTAATTAGTGATTTAATCCAAAAAGAAAACACCTGCGTGGGTGTTAGGATTGATAGACTGAACCGCAATATCATGGTTTAAGTTCTACTTTTCTACCACTATCTATTCTGAAGAAGTCATCAGACTATTTCCCACTATACCGATGATCACAATGAAGACCCCTAAAAATCCTAGTGGGGTTGGGATCTGATCTCCTAGAAAAAGACAGCCTCCAAATAGGGTGAAGAGGACCTCGCCGGCCTGGGTAGCTTCAACAACAGCTAACTGCTGATGGTTGTGTTTCACCAAGTTGGTTGCTTCAAAGAAGAGCATGGTCGCGATGACTCCTGAAAATACAGCTACGATCAAGGATTGGAGCATTTGCCCACCTGATGGCAAGCCTGCATCTACTCCTGCAAAGACAGATAAGAGCAACCAAAAAGGAACACTCATTAAGGTCATCCCAAAGACCCGTTGGGTCGTTGACAATTGTTCTTCTTTACAATGAGCCAGCATCTTGCGATTTCCCAATGGATAGGAAAAAGCTGCGATCAAAATTAAGATACTTGCTCTCACCACACCTTCTCCGAGACCTCGTCCAAAATATGGAATTTGTATCAATACGATTCCTAACAAAATCAGCAAAGTCATTCCTAACTGTTTTCTTGGAATCTTTTGGCCAAAAAGTGGGGTCAGAAGGAGACCCGCTAAAATCGTAATCTGCCAGGTCGCAGCCACAAACCATGATTCTCCATAGATAGAAGCCATCGATAAAGGAGCATAAAAGAGACCAA
Organism: Streptococcus sp. HMSC061E03; assembly: GCF_001813505.1. NCBI lineage: Bacteria > Bacillati > Bacillota > Bacilli > Lactobacillales > Streptococcaceae > Streptococcus > Streptococcus sp. HMSC061E03. The sequence goes on along the minus strand of NZ_KV812784.1, from coordinate 233,205 downwards.
AGCCGACCGTACTCCAGAGCAACCAAGTCCACGGGGCTCGTGCAATTGCTGACAAGACACCCTTCAACTCGCCTTTCTGCCAGACTAAAACAGCCATCATTGGCAAACTAAAAAGGTAGCGCAAACTAGCACTCCACATCCAGGAACCACCTGCCAGGTTCATGCTTCGATTAAAAATAAAGGTAAATGCAAAAAAGAGAGCACCTAGGATACCAAACCAAAGGGCTCTCGCAAAATGTGATGATTTCATTTTTTGATGATCGTTCTCCTGTAGTCATCCTATTATACAGGAATTCAGAATTACTTTCATCTTTTTCCTGCAAATTTTCAGAATAGGGTTTTCGCCTTAAATTTTATCCAGATTTGAAAGTATCGCAAAATTAAGGTACAATAGAGAAAGACAACTATGTTGGAAAGGAAGAATATGAAAAAATTAATCGCACTACTATTATTTTCCGGCTTGGCTTTGACAGCTTGTTCGTCCAATAAGACTGACAATAACTCTTCAAGCTCAAGCAAAGAAAAGACAGAGCAGACAGCAACTTCTAGCTCTAGTGAAAAAGATCAAAAGAAAATCGAAGAAGAACAAAAGAAATTAGAACAACTGCGCAAAGATTTTAACGACGCCATGACCAATGAAAATGCCGTCTTCCCACAACTCTCAAATGAAGTGGCTGAAGACGAAGCAGAGGTTAAAATCACAACAACTGAAGGCGACATCACTGTGAAGCTCTTCCCTAAATATGCGCCACTTGCAGTTGAAAACTTCTTGACCCACGCAAAAGAAGGCTACTACAATGGCTTGCTTTTCCACCGTGTTATTAACAACTTTATGATCCAAACTGGGGATCCTAAAGGAGATGGTACGGGTGGCGAATCTATCTGGAAGGGCAAAGACAAATCCAAAGATTCAGGTACTGGTTTTGAGAATGAGTATTCTCCATACCTTTACAACCTTCGTGGAGCCCTTGCCATGGCCAATTCTGGTCCAAATACCAATGGTAGTCAATTCTATATCAACCAAAATAAGGATGATATTTCAAGTAAACTCCCAACTGACCGCTTCCCAGCTAAGATTATCGATGCTTATAAAAATGGTGGAAATCCAACCCTCGATGGTGGTAACTACACTGTCTTTGGCCAAGTGATCGATGGCATGGATGTGGTGGATAAAATCGCCTCTGCCGAAACCGATGATAAGGACAAACCAAAAACAGACATCAAGATTGAAAAAATCGAGATTTTAAAAGACTACAATTTCAAGAAATAATGAAAAGAGAACCAAACGGTTCTCTTTTTAAGATATTGATAAACATTTTACATAAAATTAGCTAATAGATTCATTGGTAAAAAAATGAATTCTAATTATTTAAGTCATTCATCTACTGAAACTTTCCGCCGTGAGAAAAGTGCCTGAAACAGATTTGTTTCAGGCACACGGAATTATTGAGACCTTAGGCTCAATAATTAGTCATGGAACTTCCTGGATTGCTGAAATCATCCACTGGATAATTTCACCTAACGTCCGTACTCACCTAAGGAAAGTTTCTAAGAAGAATCTGAAAAGAGAACCATGCGGTTCTCTTTTTGTCTTTAAGTCAATTCATTAAAGTCCCAGATTTGGTCCATCCAGCCTTCATAGAAATCTGGTTCGTGGCAAACCATGAGGATCGATCCCTTGTACTCCTTCAGAGCCCGTTTCAACTCTTCTTTGGCATCCACATCCAAGTGGTTGGTCGGCTCGTCTAGTACCAAGACATTGTTTTCACGATTCATCAAGAGACAGAAGCGTACCTTGGCTTGCTCCCCACCGGATAACACCTGAATTTGGCTCTCGATATGCTTGGTGGTCAAGCCACAGCGGGCAAGGGCTGCACGGACTTCTGCTTGGTTGAGAGCCGGAAAGGCATTCCAGACTGCCTCAAGCGGTGTCTGACGATTGCCACCTTCAACTTCTTGCTCAAAGTAGCCAAGCTCTAGGTAATCTCCACGCTCGACTTCACCAGCGATCGGCGGGATGATTCCTAGCAAGCTCTTCAAGAGAGTGGTTTTCCCGATCCCATTGGCCCCGATGATGGCCACTTTTTGATTGCGTTCAAAGGTTAGGTTCAAAGGCTTGGTCAAAGGACGATCATAGCCAATCTGGAGATCCTTGGCCTGGAAGATAAAGCGACCAGGAGTACGAGCATTTTTAAATTCAAAGGATGGCTTCGGTTTCTCGCTTTGCAACTCAATGAGTTCCATTTTGTCCAGCTTCTTCTGACGAGACATGGCCATATTCCGTGTAGCCACACGCGCCTTATTGCGGGCTACGAAATCCTTCAAATCAGCAATCTCTTTTTGCTGACGCTCATAAGCCGCTTCCAATTGCGATTTCTTCATTTCATAGACTTCAAGGAATTGGTAGTAGTCTCCGGAATAGCGGGTTAACTGTTGATTTTCCACATGGTAGACGATGTTGATCACATCGTTCAAGAAAGGAATATCATGGGAAATGAGGACAAAGGCATTTTCATAATTCTGCAAATAGCGTTTGAGCCAATCAATATGCTCTGCATCCAAGTAGTTGGTTGGCTCGTCCAAGAGAAGGATATCTGGTTTTTCAAGTAAGAGTTTGGCCAAGAGGACCTTGGTCCGTTGCCCACCTGACAAGGAGGTCACATCCGTATCCATGCCAAAGTCCATGACCCCAAGAGCACGCGCTACTTCATCGATCTTGGCATCCAAGGTATAAAAATCACGACTTTCTAGACGCTCTTGAAGTTCCCCAACCTCTTCCATCAGAGCATCGACATCGGCTCCCTCTTCCGCCATGGCCATATAGAGGTCATTGATGCGAGCTTCAGCTGTGAACAACTCATCAAAAGCGGTCCGTAAAACATCGCGAACTGTTTGTCCTTCTTCTAAGACCGAATGCTGATCCAGGTAACCTGCCGTCACATACTTAGACCACTCCACCTTTCCTTCATCAGGTTGCATTTTACCTGTCACGATACTCATGAAGGTCGATTTCCCCTCACCATTGGCCCCGACAAGACCAATGTGCTCTCCCTTTAGCAAACGGAAGGACACATCCTCAAAAATCGCCCGGTCCCCAAAACCGTGACTCAAATTTTTCACTTCTAAAATACTCATGCTTGACTCTCTTTCATTGATTTCACTCGTATGATTATATCATCTTCACTGCAAAATGAAAAGGGAGCCCAACTCCCTTTAGAATATATATAAATAAATTATAAGTAAGATAGGTTACGCGATTTTGTCAAGAAATCAAAATAAGTTCTAACTTATGAATTTCATAAAGAATATACCGAAACTTTCCGCCGTGAGAAAAGCGCTTGAACTATTAAATTTCAAGCGCTCGGGAGTTTTGAGACCTCAGGCTCAAAACTAAGTCATGGAACTTCGTCGAAGTTCGCTGACGTCCGTACTCACCTAAGGAAAGCTTCTGGCATACTTTTATTATAGATCTGAAGAAAATCCAACTCCCTTTTCTTTTACAAACCTAAGTCTGCGTACGGTTTTCGGTAGCCAACTTGAACTACTTTTCCGTCTTTGACAAGCAGAGGCCGTTTGATCAGCATACCATCTGAAGCAAGGAGATCCGCCGCTTCTTTCACTGTCAGTTGATCCACCTTATCTTTCAAACCGAGTTCACGGTATTTCATCCCGCTAGTATTGAAGAAAGACTTGATCGGTAGGCCAGACGCTGCTATCCAGTCTTGCAATTCTTGGCTAGTCGGTGTTTCTGTGACGATGTTTTGGCTTTGAAAGTCATATTGGAGACCGTCCAATTCTGATTTAGCCTTTCGACAAGTCGAACATTTTGGGTATTCAATAAAGGTATACATCGATTTTATTTCTCCTTCCAGGTAATTCCTTCATGGTGTAAGAGCCAGCGTTTGCGATCGAGTCCAGACGCGTAGCCCGTCAGTTGTCCATCTTTTCCCATCACGCGGTGGCAAGGGACTAAGATCGTCAAGGGATTGCGTCCAACAGCCTGTCCCACGGCTTGAGCTGAACCGCAAGAAAGATCCTGGGCCAGCTGGCCATAGGTCTTGGTCTCACCATATGGGATCTCTCGCAATAACTGCCACACCCGCTCTTGAAAGGCTGTCCCTTGCGGTGCTAGTGGAAAGCTGATAGCGATTGGCTCCCCAGCAAAATAGTGATCCAACCACTCCTTCACCTTCTCATGGTAGGGATGGACCTGCTCCAGCGCCCCATAGGGATCAGGCGCCTCCTCTTTCGGATCATAAAAATCAAGTTCTACAAGGCCTTCCTCACTGACAATGATCGAAAGAAGCCCCATAGGGCTTTCATAAAATTGTTTAAGATAGAGAGTCATTGTAGGCCGCTTCTGCTCTTTGATCCCAGCGGTCTTCTTCTGAGACCACTTGGAATAAACTGGTTTCTACTTTTCGCTTGATCTTTTGATAAGCCAGGCGGACGCCATCAATAGGGACCTTTCCACAATAATGGTAGCCCAATTTTTCAAGTAAATGCTGCATCACCACATTATCCGGGTGCGTATCGCAACGGAAATCTGGCCCTTTTTCCCCTTCGATTAAACCTTGAAGGAAGGTCTGAGCCACCCCTTTGCCAGCAGCTTCTTTGGCTACAGCGACACGGTGAAAAGTGACATACTTATAATTATCATGCTCCCACTTGCCATCGTAAATCTCATTATAGGCCGCTTCATTTCCCTTGTGAACGGCTGCATAGGCGACAACTTCCTGATCTTCAACTGCCACATAGCCACGACTTTCTAGAATATCCTCAAAAATGATCTCTTCATCTGGATAGCCATCCTGCCACTGGTCGACCTGTCTTTGAGCCAGGCTTTCCTTAGCATCTTGGATGATTTCCATAATTCGCTTGATCTCATTGGGATAAGCCATTCTAATTTCCATCCTGCTTCCAACCTTTCCTAGTCTTGATGGTAACGAGCATAGAGCTCACTCTTTTGCAGGCCGTATTGTTTGGCGACCTGTTTAATTGCTTGATTTTTCTTCATGCCCTCTTGGACCAAGGTATCGATCTCTTGGATCAAGTCGACCTCTTCTAGGTCTAGCTCTTCTTCCTTGGATCCTTCGACAATCAAGAGGCACTCCCCTTTGAGAGGATTTTCTTCAAGAAATGCGACTAACTCAGAAATACTGCCACGAGTATATTCCTCGTAGATCTTGGTTAATTCACGAACCAGGACGACAGGACGATCCCCATAGACAGCCAACATATTCTCTAAGGTTGCCTTCACTCGATGAGGCGATTCATAAAAGATCTGAGTCTCCGGATAGGCCACTTTTTCTTGGAAAAAGGCCTTCTGTTGCCTCTCTTTGCGAGGCAGAAATCCATAAAAAATATGAGGTTGAGGGGCTAGGCCACTGGCAATCAAACCCGTTATACCTGCACTAGGACCAGGCACAGCTACGACAGGAATCTCGCGTTCAATCGCTGCCTTGACCAAATCATGACCAGGGTCAGAAATACTAGGGAGTCCTGCATCTGAGACTTGCGCTAAGTCTTTTCCAGATTCTAAATGGGCGATCAGATCTGGAATTTTCTCCATGGCATTGTGCTCATGAAAGCTGGTCTGGGGTGTCGCAATCTCAAAATGCTTGAGCAAGAGGCCTGTATTTCTAGTATCCTCAGCTGCGATCAAGTCCACATCCTTTAGGGTCTGGACCATGCGGTAACTCATATCCTCCCGGTTACCGATCGGTGTTGGGACCAAGTAAAGCACCCCAGTTTTCTTTTCCCCTTTAAAACTTCGTTGGATCTGCATGCTTACTCCCTAAATAACAACTCGTCACAAAACATACACTCTTCATCGTTCTCACGGCGTTGACCATAGGAATAAGTGCAGATATGAAAACCATCGTTGTAAATACGTTGCAAATTTTCACGACCATGGTGTTGTGACTTTGCGGATGAAGTCTTCTCCACTTCCCCCAAACGCTCTCTCAATTTATCATTTTCTAAGCGAAGAGCTGTATTTTCTTCGATGACTTGTTTCAAATTTTTCTTGATGGCTTCGACTTCAGCCAAGGTGACCAACAAATTCTGAGAAAAGCCGTCTAAAGCATCAAATAATTCTTTTTTATTCATTCTGACTCCTTAACTTTCTAAGCTCAAAACCATATATACTAGAGCATTTTGAAAAGAAACATTGGCCTTCCACATCCTGCGAGCAAGACTCAATTTCTCAAGCAACTGCTGGGAGCGACTCAAGCACAACTGCTCTTCTAAAGCCAACTCCATCAAACGAAAGGCCTGGCTTTGTTTTTCCTTATCATCTGTTAGGCTCACTAAGCGGGTCACTTCCAAATAAGCACGATTCAAATTGGATCGACAACGTTCGATGAATTGATCACAAACTTTGGCCAGTTCAAAAAACGTAGCATTCTTTTTTTGCTGCTCTGCTTCTTCGAGACTAAAACTAAAACGAGCTACTAAATTCGCCTGTGATTTGATCAAACCTTCTTTTTCTAGCAATTCAGTTAGGTAGGCTTGCTTTTTGGGAAAATGGACCTGCTGGGCCCTACTCTTGATGGTCGGTAAAATCAAGTTTTCATCGGATGTCAACAAGAAGAGATAGATCTCACTCTGGGGCTCTTCCATAACCTTTAAGAGAGAATTCGCTGCATTTGTGTGCATCTTGTCCGCATCTTGGACGATAAAGACCTGCCGACTTCCTTCAAATCCGGATTGAGAAAAGTCTTGAACGAGCGAGCGAATACGATCGGTCTTTATGATCTGGTTGACTGGACGCACGATCTTCACATCTGAGAATTCTTCTTCAGCAATCAAGCGACAGGACCTGCATTTGCCACAAGGCCAGACTCCCTGCAAATCTTCGCAAAACTGACTTTGAGCTAGCAAGAGGGCCATCTCAAAACTGGCAAAAGAACCTGTAAAGAGATAAGCATGACTGAGCTGTTTGTGTTCTAGGATCTGGGTGAAGCGCTCCACCAATTCTGGCTGGAGCTGTTGGATCTCTTCTAGATTCATTTCAATGTCCCCAAGCGATTTTCTAAAACAGTCAAGACATCCGTAAAGACTGCTTCAAAAGATTGACTGGCATCGATTTTCACGATGCGCTCTGGTTCCTTTTCATACAAGGCCAAATAACCTTGTCTGACTTTTTGGTGAAGCTCCAATCCTTCCATATCCAAACGATTGACTTCCCGCTCTTGGTTTTTCGCAATTCGTGCGAGCCCTTCTTCGACATCCAGATCAAAGTAAAGGGTGAGGTCTGGCTTAAGACCATCTGTCGCGAATTGATTGAGCCACTCGATGTCTTCCGCACTCAGACCGCGACCATACCCTTGATAAGCCACCGAGCTGTCAATAAAGCGGTCCATCAAGACAACCCTTCCAGCGGCAAGGGCTGGCAAGACACGTTCCACCAAATGCTGCCGGCGACTAGCAATATAGAGCAACAACTCGGTCTTGGCATCCATACTAGTATGGTCTGGATCCAAAATGACTTGGCGGATCTTTTCGGCAATGTCGACACCACCTGGTTCACGGGTTGTAATAAAAGGAATTCCTTTTTCTTCAAGTAGAGGCAAAATGGCTTCTAGGACCGATGATTTTCCCGCTCCTTCTGGACCTTCAAATGAAATTAATGTACCGTTTACCATAGTATCCTCTTTCTGTTTTTCTTCTTTTTATTTTACCAAAAATAAGGGTAAAAATCTTGTATTTTAGGAGAGAAAATTTTTCAAAGTCATTTTCATTTTTTCACTTTTTTGTTACAATATTCTTATAAAGTTTTAGGAGACAACCTATCATGTTTAAATTTAAAGATATTCTGGCTATCATTTTTGGGGCCGGCATTTTTTCATTTGGGATCTATTTTTTAGTCATTCCCTTTCACTTCTATGAAGGAGGAGCGACAGGGATTACCTTGATCACCTATTATCTTTTCAAAATCCCTGTATCCATCATGAACTTGCTGATCAATATCCCTCTCTTCGTTTTGGCTTGGAAGCTGCTGGGCAAGAAATCTCTTTATCTGAGCTTACTGGGGACCTTTTCGGTTTCGGCTTGGATGGCTATTTTTGAAGCCATGCCCCTCAGCCACCGCTACCATCACTTCATCTTTGACGCCTTTAAAGGAGATATTCTGCTTGCCTGTATTGCCTCAGGGGTTGTGCTTGGTTTGGGGCTAGGGATCATCTTCAATGCTGGAGGAACCACTGGAGGAACAGATATCCTCGCTCGCATCTTTAATAAATACACTTCTCTCAGTATGGGAAAACTCATGTTGATTGTAGATGCCATTGTTCTGACAACTGTTGTCGTAGTCTTCCAAGATGTCCGTACCGCCATGTATACTCTCTTCTTCATCCTGATTGACACCCTTGTGATCGACTTGATTGGGGAAGGTGGTTTTGCTGGAAAAGGCTTCCTCATCGTTACATCTAAACCAGAAGAAATTGCCAAAAAGGTATCTGATGATCTGGGTCGCGGGATTACCTTTATCCGCGGGATGGGCTATTACAGCCGTAAGGACCTGGATATCGTCTACTGTGTCGTTTCACGGAATGAGATGAAACAAATGAAAGACATCATCAATCAGATCGATCCATTCGCCTTTATCACCATTTCAGAAGCCCATGAAATTCTCGGCGAAGGCTTTACTTTAGATAAAGAAAAACAACCCATTACCCGTTAATAGAAAAAATAAGGCTAGATTCTCATCTAGCTTTGTTTTTCTATTTACGATTTTCCTTAGGTGAGTACGGACGTTAGGTGAAATTATCCAGTGGATGATTTCAGCAATCCAGGAAGTTCCATGACTAATTTTTGAGCCTAATATCTCAAAAATTCCGAGAGCATGAAACAAGTATGTTTCATGCTCTTTTCTCACGGCGGAAAATCTTAGAATACACGTCATAATTAATAAAATCTTAATTATTTTTACAGAATTTATTAAGTTACTTTATACAAAAATCAGACTGGATTGTCATCCAGCCTGATTTTTTATTAAATAGCTTTTGCGGTTGTTCGAGTGATTTCATCGACTTTCAAACCGTTGGCTTCAAATTTACTACGGATCCCTTCTAGATCTGTCACCCCATCAATTTGAACTTCGATAACCACACGATCGTCTTTTGTTGGGATATTGACTGTATTGGCGATGTTATACCCTTCTTCTACAATCAAGTGAATGATTTGTTCTAGAACACCAACCTTATCTTCTGTCACAAAGCGAACACGAACTCCTTCTTCTCCATAACCGGATACTTCGAGGAAGGCACGGAAAATATCACGGTCTGTGATGACACCGGATACTTGGTCATTGTCTACAACCGGAAGAATTCCCACCTTGTTCTTATACATGAGATAGGTCGCATCTTCGAGGCTGGCAAATTTAGAGACAGTAATGACATCACGAAGCATGACATCTTTGACCTTGGTCTTGTTCAACAGATAGTTCATCTCAAAAATAGACAAGCTTGTTGCTTTAGATGGACTTGCTTCTGCAATCGTGCCCTCTGTCACCAAGCCGACCAATTTGTCATTTTCAATGACTGGCAAGCGGTGCAAGCCTTGTTCCCGCATCAAATCTGCCGCATGAGCAATTGTTGTATCTGGACTAATATACACTACTTTACGGGTCATAAAATCTTTAACAGCCATAATCATTCTCCTTTGCTTTTCTTAGTTTTATTATACTTGATTTTTAGAATGATTTCAAACGCTTTCAGCAGTTTTCTCTTGTTTTCAAAATTTAGAAAAATCAAACAAGAGAGATAAAAAAAGAAAGGCCTTTAGGACCTTTCCTTTCAAACAAACTTTAAAAATCTTATCCACCAAGGTAGGCCTTGCGGACTTCTTCTGAGGCTAAGAGTTCTTTTCCTGTTCCGGTAAGAACGACTTTCCCTGTTTCGAGAACATAACCGCGGTCTGCGATGGCAAGGGCCTTGTTGGCATTTTGTTCAATCAAGAGAACAGTTGTTCCTTGTTTTTGGATATCTTGGATGATATCAAAGATTTCTTGGATAAAGATTGGGGCCAATCCCATAGAAGGTTCATCCAGGAGCAAAAGTTTTGGCGTCGACATGAGGGCACGACCCATTGCAAGCATTTGTTGCTCCCCACCAGATAGGGTGGCTGCATCTTGGTTCTTCCGTTCTTCCAAACGTGGGAAACGGGAGAAGACCTTCTTCAAGTTAGCTTGGTTTTCTTCTCGGTCTTTCTTCAAGAAAGCTCCCATTTCCAAGTTTTCCATAACGGTCAAGCCTGGAAAGACGTGGCGACCTTCTGGAACTTGAGAGAGTCCTGCTGCTACAATCTTTTGAGCTGGAACCTTTTGAATCTCCTGACCCAAAAACTCAATTTTCCCAGCACTTGGACGCACCAAACCTGAAATGGTACGAAGAATAGATGTTTTCCCAGCACCGTTAGCACCGATAAGAGAAACAACTTCTCCTTCATTTACCTCGAAACTGACATCACGGACAGCCTGGATCATGCCATAGTGTACAGAAAGATTTTCAACTTTTAACATAGACATTAGGCTTCACCTCCTAGATATGCTTCGATTACGCGTTTGTTATTCTTGATTTCATCTGGCGTACCATGAGCAATCAATCGACCATATTCCAATACATAAATCCGTTCCGTTACTTCCATGACCAAGCTCATATCGTGCTCGATCAGCATGATCGTAATATTAAATTCTTTTTGAATGCGACGGATCAATTGGGTCAATTCTGCTGTTTCTTGAGGGTTCATTCCTGCAGCAGGTTCATCCAAGAAGAGGATTTTTGGCTCTGTAGCAAGGGCACGAACGATTTCCAAGTGACGTTGTTGTCCGTAAGCCAAGTTTTTAGCCAAGGTATCTGCTTCTTTTTCCAAACCGAAAATGGCTAACAATTCAAGGGCTTTTGCTTTCAAAGCTTCTTCATTCTTGTAATAGCTTGGCAAGCGGAAAAGACTCGCAAAGACATGTGGTTTGTGGTGATTGGCAAAGGCAATCAAGACATTATCCAAAACGCTCAAGTCTTTAAAGAGACGAATATTTTGGAAAGTCCGTCCCAGACCACCTGCAGCGATTTTATAAGGTGCTTTACCATTTAATAGGTGACCATCTAAAGTAATGGTTCCTTCACTTGGTTCATATACCCCTGTTAGGAGGTTGAAGAGGGTTGTTTTTCCGGCACCGTTTGGCCCAATCAACCCAACCAATTCCCCTTCATTGAGTTCCATGGTCACATCCCCAACGGCTGTCAAACCACCAAAGTTTTTTGTTAAATTTTTTACTTCAAGAAGTGCCATTAGTTAGCCTCCTTTTTTGAGAGTAGTTTTTTCAAGCTGAATTCCCATGTTCCAAGAAGACCACCTGGACGGAAGATCATCACGAGAATCAAAGCCAATGAGTAAATGATCATACGTACACTTGAGAAGTCTTGAAGCACCATGTTCAAGATCCCCAAGACGATGGCTGCCACAACTGTTCCTGACATTGATCCCAAACCACCAAACACGACAATGATCAAGACATTAATAGTATTGGTGAAAGAATAATCTTTAGGAACAACGGAGCCGATAAAGCCAGCTTGGAGAGATCCAGCAATCGCCGCTGTGATCGCACCAAATACAAAGGCGATGACTTTGACTTTGGTCGTATTGATCCCAACAGATTCTGCTGCGATTTCATCTTCACGAACAGAGAGGGTAGAACGTCCAATTGGACTGCGTAAGAAGTTGATGGTAAAGATGGTTGTAATCACGACAAAAAGGTAAACCAATTGCCAGGTTGTAAAGGCTGGCAAACCAAGGATCCCAGCAGCACCATTGGTGAGAGTCCCACCATTAACGATCAAGATCCGGATGATTTCAGAAACCCCAAGTGTCGCAATCGCGAGGTAGTCCCCTTTCAAACGAAGGGTTGGAACCCCAACGATCAAAGCCACAGCACCTGCGATCAAAGCACCTAAAACCATCGCACCAAAGAACGCTCCATAGGTTGGTGATTTGGAGCCGAGAATGGCTGCAGAGTAGGCACCAATGGCCATAAATCCGGCATGACCGAGTGAGAATTGACCTGAAAAACCAACGATGAGGTTCAAACCAACTGCAAGGATGATATTAATCCCGATTTGTTCCAAAATTTGGATATAGAAGAGGTTGAGAACACCTGCTGCAACCAAGACTTGGATCAAGGCAAAACCTGCAATCAAAAGACCAAGCCAGACTAAATTCACTTTTAAATTTTGTTTCATGGCTTACACCTTCTCTTTCACATTTTTACCGAGGATACCTGCTGGACGGATGAGCAAGATCACAATCAAGATGGCATACACAATGGCATCACGGAAGTCTGAAAGACCGATCGCTGTAGCGAAGGTTTCTAACAAACCGATAACAAATCCACCTAGGGCAGCACCTGGAATGATTCCGATTCCCCCAAGAACGGCTGCGACAAAGGCTTTGATCCCTGGTGTCATCCCCATCAAAGGCTCGATCGAGTTGTAATACAAACCAATCAAGACACCACCAGCACCTGCCAAAGCTGATCCCAAAGCAAAGGTAAAGCTGATCGTACGGTTTACGTTAATCCCCATCAATTGAGCGGCATCACTATCAACAGATACAGCCCGCATGGCTTTCCCCATCTTTGTTTTTTGAATAATAAATTGAAGAGCGACCATCAAGAAAACAGACACTCCCAAGATCATCAACTGAATATTGGAGATTGAAATAGGACCAAAGTTGTAACGAACTGTTTTAATCACTTGCGGGAAGGAACGGGTATTGGCACCGACGAAGAAGACCATCCCATATTCGAGTAAGAAGGAAACCCCGATGGCTGTGATCAAGGCTGCAATCCGAGTCGAATGACGAAGCGGACGATAAGCCAGGTATTCAATTACAACCCCTAAAATAGCTGTCCCAACCATGGCTAGGAGCAAGGCTACAAAGAAGTTCACTTTCCACGAGTTCAATAAGAAATATCCCATAAAGGCACCTACCATATAGATATCCCCATGGGCAAAGTTGATCAATTTGATAATTCCATACACCATGGTATAACCAAGGGCCAAGAGTGCATAAACGCTTCCCAAGATTAGACCGTTCACTAATTGCTGGAGCATTTGAACCATCCTTTCTAACAATAAAGAGCGAGGCCAGGAATTTTCATTCTCCCAGCCTCTTGTACAAACAACAAATGATAATTATGGTTTAACAGACTCAACTGATTTGACTTTACCATCTTTCAAGCCAATCATAAGAGCTGATTTAACCGGGTTGTGGTTCTTGTCAATTGACATTGTACCAGTCACACCTTCCAAGTCTTTCAACTTCGCAAGGTTATCTTTCAATTCGACAGAGTTCTTAGCACCCTTAGATGCTTCGGCAACCATGTAAACTGAATCATAAGCCAAAGCAGCGAACATTGAAGGTTCTTCATTGTATTTCGCTTTGTATGCTTCTACGAATTTCTTGGCTTTATCAGTCATTTCACCTTCAGTAGAGAATCCAGCTACGTAGTAGATGTCTGTAGCTGCAGCAGGTGTTGCTTGTTCAACGAATTTAGCATCACTAAATCCATCCCCACCAATGATTGGTTGTTTGATTCCCATACCACGCGCTTGGTTTACGATCTTACCAGTTTCAGTGTAGTAACCTGGAAGAACAATCGCATCGAAGTCTTTATCTTTGATTTTTGTAAGGGCAGCTTGGAAGTCTGTATCCTTAGATTGGAATGTTTCTGTTGCTACGATTTCACCTTTGTAAGATTTCTTGAAGGCTTCAGCAATCCCTTTCGCATAGTCAGATGAGTTATCGTAGTAAAGAACGACTTTCTTCGCTTTCAAGTTATCAGTTGTGTATTTAGCAATGATTTTTCCTTGGAAGCTATCGATAAAGGTTGCACGGAAGAGGTAATCTTGACCTTTTGTCAAATCATCTTGAGTTGCTGATGGTGTGACCAATGGAACACCTGCTTTACCAGCGTTGGCAACCGCTGCTGCAGTAGCACCTGAAGTTGCAGGTCCTACAAGAGCGTTCACTTTTGATTGAGTGACAAGGTTTGTAGTGACTGTAGCTGCTTCAGCTGTTTCAGATTTGTTATCTTTATCTGTGACAACGATCTTCTTACCGTCAGCTCCACCCTTAGCGTTGATTTCATCAACGGCCAATTGAGCACCTTTTTGTTCAGCGCTACCGTAGGCTGCTACTTCACCAGTTTTTTCAAAGTTAAAACCGACTTTTAGTTCCTTGCCGATTTCGTTACCAGTTGTGTTTGAACCTGAAGTAGAAACTTCACCACAAGCAGCAAGAAGAGCGACACTTGCAATGGTTAAAAATGAAAGAGCAAATTTTTTCTTCATTTGTAATGATCTCCTTAAATGAATCTTAAATTAAATACATTAAGAATATACCGAATTATCTGACAATTGTCAATAAAAAAAGCGCAATCCATCAAATGATTGCGTTTTCTATCCTTCTGTGACCACAGATGGGGTCTCCAATCGTTGTAAACTCCCCACAAAATCTGTATCTAAATCTTTGAGATGGCAAGGCAAGACCTTTTTGACATAACGTTCTTTCTTTAAGTCTTCCATGACTTGATCGGCCTTGTCACTGTCCACATACAATTGGACATAACGGCATTTCTTAGAATGGTACAAGACATCTCCGACTGATTGTAATTTTTTCCCGTCGCGATTGTAATACAATTTAACAATTAAGCCTGTTCTTTCTTGTTTCTCAAACATGGTCAATCCCTTTCTCGTTCTGTTACTAGTATATCAAATTTCAAGAAAAAGAACTACTCTTTTATGAGAGCAAAAAAGAGAGTGGGACAGAAATCGGTCATTCGTTAGAATTCGATTTCGTCGTTCCACCTCCGCACAGTTGAGTAGGCCTGTATAAGCTGATGAAATCAGCGTATTAGAGCCCACTCAACAACTGCGTCTTGCTCGACAATCCAAAAACAATTGAGAGGCTAGGACTTTTGTCCCAGCCTCTTGACGGACCTTCCCATAGAATGGTTTAGCCCAATTTATTATTGGCCATGATTTCATCAATAAAGCCATATTCAAGCGTTTCTTGTGCACTCATCCAATTATCTCGCTCCGCATCAGCATGCACTTTTTCAATGGATTGACCTGAATTTTCCGCAAGAATTTTTTCCAAGTTATTCCGTGTTTTGAGCAAGTGTTCTGCTGCAATCGCCATATCGGTTTGCTGGGTACCACCACCAGTACCACCCATTGGTTGGTGAATCATGTACTCGGCATTTGGCAACATGAAGCGTTTGCCCTTCGCACCGCTTGAAGCAATGATAGTTCCCATAGATGCTGCCATCCCCATAACAATGGTTTGGACATCTGACTTGATAAAGTTCATCGTATCTACGATGGCGAGACCTGCTGAGACAGAGCCCCCTGGGGTATTGATATACATATAGATATCTTTTGTATTATCTTGGGCATCCAAGAAGAGCAATTGAGCGATAATGGAGTTAGCCATTTGGTCCTCAACTGGTCCTGTTACCATGATAATTCGATCTTTCAACAGACGGGAATAAATATCGTAAGAACGTTCTCCACGACTGGTTTGTTCAATAACTACTGGAATCATCTATTCTTCTCCTTTAGTATCCATTCATTCTCACGATTCGTGAGGTTCAAAGTATATGTGCTATTATAAACCAATGGTCAAAAAAGGTCAAATCTTAAGCACCTTTCGGACTTTTCTTATAATGAATGGTTTCTTATTTGGTACCGAATAAACGGTCACCTGCATCCCCAAGACCAGGAACAATGTAGCCATGTTCATTCAAATGATCATCGAGGGCTGCTGTAAAGATATCCACATCTGGGTGAGCTTCTTGAAGAGCTTTCACCCCTTCTGGCGCTGATACTAGGCAGACAAATTTGATATGGCTAGCGCCACGTTTTTTCAAGGAATCAATCGCTAGAATAGCGGATCCACCCGTAGCAAGCATCGGGTCTACTACAAAGATACGACGTTGATCAATATCTTCTGGCAATTTCACCAAGTATTCAACTGGTTTCAAGGTTTCTTCATCACGGTACATCCCGATATGGCCAACCTTAGCAGCTGGTACCAAACTCAAGAGACCATCAACCATCCCAATCCCTGCACGAAGAATGGGGACAATAGCCAATTTCTTCCCTGCGATTTGTTTTTGAACGGTTTTGGTAATAGGAGTTTCAATTTCAACATCCTCAAGAGGCAATTCACGCAACACTTCGTAGCCCATCAACATAGCAATCTCATCTACCAATTCACGAAAGGCCTTCGTAGAGGTATCTGTACGACGAAGAATAGATAATTTGTGTTGAATCAGTGGATGTGTAATAACTTCTAATTTTCCCATTTTGAGATCCTTCTTTCTAAGCTGTTATTATTCAAAAAAGAGCTATGATAAAAGTGGAGTCAAACTCTACTCTTTCTTTCAGTCCCTCTTTGATACTCACAGCACATGGAAATCTTCATTTCCAACTTTACATTCTTCTTATTATACCAAATTTTACAAAAAAAAGAGAGCCCTTACACTTAATTTTTTGAGTTCGGACTCACTCTTTCTATCAATCAATTACAACCATTCTTTGTACTTCTTAATATAGATACGTTTGACAACCGTCACACTAAGCATATAGAGGACGATAATAGCAAACAATAGAACAAAGTACAATCCATTTAGTTGGCTCAACTTCAAGATAGAAGCCAAAGGACTATATGGAAGGGAGGTTACAAAGAAGGCTGCTGCTAGAGTCGTCACCACGACTGAGAAGGCTGGACGACTTTGGATAAATGGAAGTTTTGGTGAACGCAACATATGAATAACCATGGTTTGAGACCACATAGATTCAATAAACCATCCAGTTTGGAACACCATGATAAAGGCTGCTGCATCTGCTGCTCCATGGTTGTAGCCATGACCTAAAATCATTGGGACAACAAGGAAATAAAGAAGCATGTAGGTAATAATATCAAATACTGATGAAATTGGACCAATCCAGGCCATAAAGCGCATGATAGAGTTTGCTTCCCAGATACGAGGTTTCTTGAGGAATTCCTTGTCGACATTGTCAAAAGGAAGGGCGATACAAGAAAGATCATAGATAAGATTGAGCACAATCAAATGAACGGGAGCCATTGGAAGAAAAGGCAAAAAGATACTGGCAAAGAGCAGAGAAAAGATGTTCCCGAAGTTAGAAGAGACCGTCATCTTGATATACTTGGTCATATTGGCATAGACCTTGCGACCTTCAACCAAACCTTTTTCAAGGACCATCAAGTCCTTATCCAGAAGGATGACATCTGCCGTTTCCTTGGCGATATCCACAGCGGTATCCACGGAGATCCCAACGTCTGAGACCTTCATGGATGGAGCATCGTTGATCCCATCTCCCATGTAACCCACCTTGTGGCCATTGTTCTTGAGGCAGAGGATGATCCGCGCTTTTTGATCGGGTGATAATTTGGCAAAGACCGTTGTTGTTTCCACAACTTGTGCTAACTCTTGGTCAGTCATCGTATCGATTTCGCTTCCCAAAAGAATCCGCTCGACATCTAGTCCTACTTTTTCACAGACAGCTTGGGTGACCTTTTCATTGTCCCCAGTTAAGATCTTGGTGGTTACCCCATATTCTGCAAGAGCTTTGATTGCTGGAGCTGCAGAAGGTTTTGGTGGATCAAGAAAGGCAAGGTAACCGGTTAGGATCATGTCTCGTTCATCTTCAACACTAAAGATGTCATTTTCGTCCAAGTCGGTTTTGTAGCTGACGCCCAAAACACGAAGACCTTGTTCATTTAACTGAGCAACTTCAGCGAGGACCTCTTGACGGACTTCATCTGTCAGGCGTTTAATCTCCCCCTTGTACTCAACATAATTCGATACAGAAAGCATTTCTTCCAAGGCACCCTTGGTCACCATGCTGACCACACCGTCTTCGTCTTTGACAATGACACTCATGCGACGACGTTCAAAATCAAAGGGCAATTCATCAATCTTATGGAAGGTTTGATCCAGATCGCGGACGATTTCATGTTTCTTGGCTTCTTTCTGGGTCCGATTGATAATCGCTCGGTCCATCAAATTTTTTAGCCCGGTTTGGAAATAGGAATTCAAGTAAGCCCGACGAAGAACTGATAGATCCAATTCGCCATGGATATCAAGCGGATACTCCAAAACGATTTCATCTTGAGTCAAGGTACCTGTCTTATCTGTACACAAAATATCAATAGCCCCAAGGTCTTGGATGGCATTGAGTTTTTTGATAACGACTTTTTCTTTTGCCATGATGATGGAGCCTTTAGCAAGACTCGCTGTAATAATCATCGGCAGCATTTCCGGAGTCAAACCAACCCCAACGCTGAGGGCAAAGACACCCGCTTCTAACCAGTCACCATCTGTGAGACCATTGATCACAAAGACAACGGGCACCATCACTAACATGAGCCGAATCAAGAGCCAAGAGATGGTATTCATTTCTCTCTCAAATGAGGTTGGTTCGTCATAGGTGTTGATGGTTTGCTCAATAGCACCCATCATGGTTTCATCCCCCACGACCAAGACCAAGGCTGTCGCCCGTCCGGAGATGACATTGGTTCCCATAAAGGCCAAGCTTTCACTCTCCAAGAGACTATCTAGATTCTGACTGTCGGCTTTTCTGAGACAAACCTTTTCAACAGCATCACTTTCCCCTGTGAGACCAGATTGTTGGACAAAGAAGTCACGGGAATCAATCAAGACCACATCTGCTGGGATCATGTCGCCAGCACTCAGTTTGATCACATCTCCTACGACGATTTCATTGATCGGAATTTCTTGTTCCGACCCATCACGCAGAACGGTCGCTGTATTGACTATCATACGTGATAGGTTGCTGGCAGCTTTATCACTCCGCAATTCTTGAATGAAGCGGATCCCACCTGAGATCAAGACCAAGATCACAATGATGATAGAGGTCGTTGGATCCTGTTCACCTGGTTTTGCTAGCCAGACATTAGTGATGAAGGAAACCAGCGCAATGACCAACAAAATCACCGTAAAAGGATTGATGATGGATTCGTAGATCTTTTTGATCATGGAATCTTCTTGACCTTTTGTGATGACATTTTCGCCATAAATATCGCGGTTTTCTTCTACTTGATCGTCAACTAAACCAAGGGCACTGGTTTTGTAGTCGGCAAAGGTGCTTTCAAGTGGTTCTTGAAGGGCAGCAATGAGTCTTTCTTTATTTGTTTGCATTGGTATCTCCTTTTTCAATCAGGAGCCAATCACTTTTGGAGTCCCTACGACACAAATCAGCGATTGGCTGGTTCGGTGCGGTTCGGGATGATCGTCGATTTGTATCATAGCTCTCTCCTTTCTCTTTTCTTGGTAAGGCATAAAAAAGAGTCCTACCCTCGATCGGTAGGACTCATGAAACTCGTCATTTATTTTTCAATCAAAACTCTCAAAAAACTGACCGTCCAAGCTTTAGCTCCACAAGGCAATGAAATGAGCTTAGTCTTGACCTTTGCGATCAGGACTGTTGACCAACGAGTAGTGTCTCCACTGCTTTGCGGTAGTCATCCGTATCCTTGTGGTAGCCTCACCTACCGTATTTCGAGTTTATTGTACTCCTTCACTTACAGAAAGTCAACACTTATTTGTGAAAAGTTTCCACCAAACGTTTGGTAATTTCTTCAATGAGGGTGAAGGGAGCTGCCACATTGAGGCGGGCATGCAAGTTTCCTTCTTTTCCAAAATCTGTTCCACGGTTCAAAATCAATTTGGCTTGGTCATGGATTTTAGCATGCAGCTCATCATCGCTATAAGGATAGGCTGAAAAGTCCAACCAAAGAAGATAGGTTCCTTGGGGCTTCATGACACGGATTTTAGTGTTTTCATGCAATTCATCTACGACATAGTCAATGTGTTTTTCAAAGACTTGCTTGAGCTCTGTCAACCAAGGCTTGCCATGACGATAAGCCGCTTCTGTAGCAATATACCCTAAGCCTGAGATTTCATGTTGATTATTAGCCAATTGCCGTTGTTTAAAAGCTGTACGAAGTTTTGGATTTTCAATGACCACATAGGAATTTTTTGTTCCTGCAATATTGAAAGTCTTGGTAGCACTAGTTAAGATCAAACTGAAATCTTTAAAGCTTGGATCAACCGTGTTAAAACTGGTATGACGGTGGCCAAACAAGGCCAAATCTTGGTGGATCTCATCTGAAACGAGAAGGACACCATGTTTTTGACAAAGGTGGCCGATTTTTTCCAAGACTTCACAATCCCATACACGGCCTCCAGGATTGTGCGGATTACACAAAACATAGAGTTTAACCTCTTGCTCCACAATATCTTTTTCCAGCTGATCAAAATCAATTTGGAAAAGACCATCCTTTTCAACTAATGAATTTTCGATCAATTTTCGACGATTGAGTTTGACACTTCGGGCAAATGGAGGATAGACCGGTGTATTGATTAAGACAGCATCCCCTTCCTTGGTGAAGGCTTGAATAGCTGTTGAAATAGCTGGAACAACGCCTTCGATAAAGACGACAGCTTCCTTGTCAAAGGAATAGCCATGCTCTTCTTTTTCCCAATCAAGGATAGACTGGTAGAGGCTATCCGATGCATAGGTGTAGCCATAGACCATTTGGTCTGCATAGCCGATAACAGCTTCTCGTACTTCTGGAATGACATTAAAATCCATGTCCGCGATCCAAGCTGGAATGATTTCTGGATCGGTCTCTGTTTCTTTCCATTTGTAGGTATGGTGGGTCAAGCGATTCGGTAAAGTCGTGAAATCATATTTGGTCATCTTAAGCCTCCAATGCTTGTTTCAAATCTTCAATCAAATCATCCGCATCTTCGATTCCGATGGACAACCGAAGAAGATCATCTGTCAAACCGTATGAATGACGAACTTCTGCAGGAATGTCCGCGTGAGTTTGGGTGGTAGGATAAGTGATCAAACTTTCAACTCCGCCAAGGCTTTCTGCAAAGGTAAAGACTTGAAGGGAATTCAACAAGTTAGGAATTTTTTTCTCATCTTGAATTTTAAAGGAGACCATTCCACCTTTTCCAGTGTAGAGGACTTCTTTGACCTGAGGGGAGGTTTTCAAAAACTCGACCACCTTGCGAGCATTCTCTGTGGAGCGCTCCATCCGGATAGAGAGCGTTTTGAGACCACGGATCAGCAGATAGCTGTCAAATGGGGAAAGAACAGCACCTGTCGTGTTCAAATTGTAAAAGAGTTTGTCATACAAGTCTGCATCATTTGTCACGACAACACCAGCCAAGACATCGTTGTGACCAGCCAGGTACTTGGTTGCTGAATGAAGAACAATATCCGCTCCCTCTTCAATCGGGCGTTGATAGATCGGGCTATAGAAGGTATTGTCCACCACGACTTTGGCACCTTTTGCATGGGCCAATTTGGCTAAATGAGCAATATCAAATTCCAACATCAATGGATTAGTTGGTGTTTCAATATAGAGGACATCTACTTGATCCTTTTCTAGGTGTTGAAGCAGTTCTTCTTCTGTATTGGCATAGGTGAAAGAGAAGCGGCCTTCTTGCTCTTGTTGGTTAAACCAGCGGAAAGAACCGCCATAAAGGTCACGAACGGCTAAGACTTTTGAACCAACTGGGAAAATGCTAAAAGCAAGCACGATGGCTGACATTCCAGAGCTTGTCGCCAAAGCATAGTCTGCACTTTCGATAGCTGCCAAAGTCTTCTCAGCTGTTGCGCGTGTTGGATTTTTCGTACGGGTATAGTCAAAACCTGTAGACTGACCAAATTCTGGGTGTTGGTAAGTCGTAGAGAAATGCAAAGGAGTTGTCAAAGCTCCCGTTACTTTATCCGACTTGATTCCTGCCTGTGCCAAGATCGTATTGATATTGCGTTTTTTACTCATATTGCCCTCCGATAAACATTCAATCTAACTGCTTACTATTTTATCACTATTATGAGGAGAGCGGTTTTCCCATTTTCAAGACCTAGCTATAGTTTCAAACTATAAAAAAAGAGAGTGGGACAGAAATCGGTCATTCGTTAGAATTCGATTTCGTCGTTCCACCTCCGCACAGTTGAGTAGGCCTGTATAAGCTGATGAAATCAGCGTATTAGAGCCCACTCAACCACTGCGTCTTGCTCGACAATCCAAAAACAAGAAGAGGCTAGGACTTTTGTCCCAACCTCTAATTTATTTAATCCGAAATTTTTGTCTGAGACGTGTAGCTTGACCTCCGATAAAGCGGTCAAAATACCGTAGCCATAATCCTAAGGCTCCATATATAGCAACTCCTAATCCGCCAATGACGACGATATAAATCATGCTCGATACACGGCCATTTGGTGGGAAAATCCAGCCCAAAATCAAACCAGCGATCAAGACTCCAAGTAGCATCACCACAGTCAGGATAGAACCAAGCAAGGTCCGCTTAAAGACGATGGTGCGATTAAACTGAGTAATGGTTTGGATCTCTCGATACATGAGGACGATTGGCACCATTAAGGCAATGGTCGTTGACAGAAGCGGCCCATAAGAACGAAAGACCAAAATAAATGGAATCTGTAGGACCAATTTCACCACTACCCCATAAAGGAAGTAGCGAATGGCCTTGCGATTTTGAAAGAGGGCTTGAATCATTGGCGATAAGACCGTGTAAAGACCGAGAATTACGGTCTGCAACATCGCTACGATGAAAAGTCCTAAGGCCAAGCCATCTGGTTGCCCGTAGAAAACCGTATAAAGTGGTTTTGCGACTGCTACTGCACCAAAGGTGGCTGGAAGCAAGAAAGCTAGCAACATGGTCAAGTTATCCTGTACGAGCTTCCCAGCTGCTTTTAGGTCCCCCTTGACATAATTCTCTGTCAACAGAGGAATCCCAACTCCCCCAATCGAAGTCGCTACTGCAATCAAGATCATGGTGATTTTGTTTGGATTAGCAGAGAAATAACTAAACATGACCAATAGCTGCTTTTGACTATAATCTGTGAACCAAGACATGACATTGATAAAGGTCATCTGGTCAACAATTTGGAAGAGCTGAATCGCGGAACCTGTGATGATAAAAGGAATGGCCTCCCGAATCGTATCGATCAAGAGAGCCCGAGTGTCAATCCCTTCACTTCCCTCTTGCTTTCTAAAAATAGAAGAGAGCAAGCCTGTCTTTGCAAGGTAATAAAAGAGCACCAGAAGGCTCGCTCCCATACCAATAAAGGCCGCAAAGGTCGACTGCGTCACAGCCTGCACGTAATCACCTGAGCCAATCTTCATAATGAAGAAGGTCGTGAGCAACATCCAGATGACCCGAATGACTTGTTCTGCAATCTGGCTTATAGCGTAAGGCTTCATGTTGTTAAAACCTTGGAAAAATCCCCGAATGACACTCATGGAAGGAAAGATCAAGACAGCCCAAGAAAGGCTCTGCATGATCGGAATCAACTCTTTTCCCCCACCTGAAAGACTCGCAAAGACAGGAGACAACAGATACATGAGAATGGCAAATCCAAGGCCTAGAATTCCCATAAATTTCAAGAAGCCCCGAATCAAAGCAAAGCTATGATCCGCTTGCTCCCGGGTATTGTATTTGGCTACTTGCTTAGCAACAGCTACGGGTACTCCGGCTGTCGAAATCAAGAGAAACCAAGCATAGATATTGTAGCCCATTGTAAAAAGACCATTGGCTTGTGGCCCATATTTTCCCATCCAAATATACCAAGGAATAATATAAGCGGCTCCTAGCAAACGGCTGATAAAGTTGCTGGCTGTCATCCAGGCAGTCCCGCGTAGCATCTGGGCTTGCTGGTCATTTTGTTCGTGACTCATAAACGTCCTCTTTCGTTTCTTCTTCTCTTCATTATAAACTTTTCCATGTTACTTGTAAAATTCAGACTTTCGGTTTACAATAGTTTTATGATTACAATTGAACAAACCCTCAACATTTTAAAACAAGACCAAAATTTCCGAGAAGTTCTAGTAAATGGTGAATACTACTACCATCTAGAAGGAACAAGTTTTGACGCTATTAGCTATGATAGCCGTAAGGTTTCTGCTAGTACCCTCTTTTTTGTTAAAGGGGCCAACTTCAAAAAAGAATACCTGGAACAGGCTATTTCTAATGGACTCGGCTTTTATGTCTCTGAAAAAGATTATGAAGTTGGTATTCCTGCCATCCTCGTCAATGATATCAAACAGGCCATGAGCTTAATCGCCATGGAGTTTTATGGACACCCTGAGAAACAATTAAAACTATTGGCCTTCACAGGGACTAAGGGAAAGACAACCGCGGCCTATTTTGCTTACCATATTTTGGAACAAAGTCACCGACCAGCTATGCTGTCGACCATGAATACAACACTGGATGGTAAAAACTTCTTTAAATCGACCCTGACAACTCCAGAGAGCTTGGATCTTTTTGCCATGATGGCTGAGGCAGTAGCCAATGATCGGACCCACCTCATTATGGAAGTTTCCAGTCAAGCTTATCTAGTGAAACGGGTTTACGGTCTGACCTTTGACGTTGGTGTTTTTCTCAACATCAGTCCAGACCATATTGGCCCAATTGAACACCCAACTTTTGAGGATTATTTCTACCACAAACGTCTCCTCATGAAGAATAGCCAAGCCGTTGTCATCAATAGCGATATGGATCATTTCCAAGTTTTAGAGGATCAAGTCGCAAGCCAAGACCACGATTTTTATGGAAGCCAGTCTGAGAATCAAATTGAAAACTCTAAGGCCTTTAGCTTCTCAGCCACTGGTAAATTAGCTGGAAACTATGAAATCCAACTGATTGGACATTTCAACCAAGAAAATGCTGTGGCTGCAGGTCTTGCCTGCCTTCGCCTAGGTGCGAGCCTCGAGGATATCCAAAAAGGGATTGCTAAGACGCGTGTTCCTGGCCGAATGGAAGTCTTGACTCAGAAAAACGGCGCTAAGGTTTTCATCGACTACGCTCATAATGGAGATAGCTTGAAAAAACTGCTCTCAGTTGTTGAAACCCATCAAACGGGGACCATTTCACTGGTCCTTGGATCAACTGGGAATAAAGGAGAGAGCCGTCGCAAAGACTTTGGTTTGCTCTTAGAGGAGCATCCTGAGATCCAAGTCTTCCTCACAGCGGATGATCCCAACTATGAAGATCCTTTGGCAATCGCTGAAGAGATTAGTAGCTTCATCACGCGCCCTGTCGAGAAAATCGCAGATCGCAAAGAAGCCATTCAACTGGCCATGGCAACAACCAGCAAGCCTGAAGATGCCGTCATTATCGCCGGAAAAGGAGCGGACTACTACCAAATCGTCAATGGCGTAAAAGAAGAGTATCCAGGTGACGCCGCCATCGCTGAACGTTATCTATGATCAAATGAAAAAAGGCTAGGAAAATTCCTAGCCTTTATTTTTTTATAAAAATGAATCGTTCTTTATCAAATTCGACAGCTAACTCATACTTTCCATCTTCATTTTGAATGATGTAGCCCAATAAAACTAAACTGTCGACAAAGATGTCCTTGCGCTTTTGCTGGACTACTTCTTTTTTGAGAAATTTGAGCAAAAAGCTAGTCATATACTTGAGAGCATACTCAGGATTGACATCGCCCAAAATAGCATAGAGCTTTTCTTGCTCCTCTGTCAATGGATATTGGTGGGCAACCTTGTAGAAGTAATTGGAAAGGGTCTGTGCATTTCGTTCAAAGTCCGTCTCCTCTATGAGAATCGCTTCATTGGTAGTATTGCGGAGTTCCGTTTGGAAGACCTTGGCTTTTAATTCTTGATAAACTGCACTGTCCTCTCGGACAAAGACCTCCTGATCCAGGTCCACTCGATCAGCTGACTCCAAGAAGGGCAGGTTGAGGGTGTAGCGTTTATTTTCTCGAAGGATGAAGCCCGCTTTGATATATTCCTCCATCAGCTTATCCACTGGTTGATCTGGAAATTGGGCCTTGATTTGCCGCAGGATCACATCGTCGTGCTGATCCAAAAAGTTGATCAAGTCCTTGAAAAATGGCTGACGTGTCAAACGTGTGGGATTAATGATTGTAATCATGAATAGGTCTCGTTTACTGTTTTATCGGTTCGTTCTTATTGTAACATAAAAATTAGTTTAAGCGAAATCAATACCAAAGGACAAAATCTTCAATTTATGGATAGGCAGGCAAGAGGGGAAAATAAGGCAATAAAAGAACTTAGTCTTTTCAATCCAAGTTTACTGTAGAAGCCCCATAAGTTATTCCAACTCATTTCATTTCTATTATTTTAAAAGAAATAAAATCAGTCAGTAGTTGCCTAATGCGTTCTGGACATTCTTCATTGTCCCTACTGTAGATACTCACTAAGCCATGTAAAAAAATAAAGATTCCACTACGAATATTTAGCGCTTCTGCATCAGATAAGTCTTTCGGTAAAAAGACATCAATAGCTTCTTCCAATAAACGATAACTTTTCATTCTCAATTGCATCAACGGTTGCGAACAATCGCCTGAATCTTCATGCTCTCCACGGTAAAAAATCAATAATTCATAAAAATTACGTTCTCTAAACCCAAAATCCACGTATGTTTGACAGATTTGAAGCAGACGTTCCTTATCATTCTGCTTGGAATGACTGATTTCTAAGCAAGTATGATAGAGGTGAGTTAACGGTTTTTCCGCTACTGCATATAATATATCCTCTTTCTTTTTAAAATACTGATAAATAGCTGTATGTGAACATCCTGCAGCTTGAGCAATCTGCCTAATTCCCACCTTCTGGTAAGGTTCTTTTCGGAAAATTTCCTCTGCTACTCTGATAATTCTGGACCTTGTATCCTTTGCCATTACAAACTCCCTTTAAACCCATCCGATGCCTCAAAATCTCGTACTGCATCTTTTACCTCACTACCATGACAAACACTAACAAGTGCCTGTGAATAATCCTTGAGAATTCTTTCACCACTAGCTAAAGCTTGTCTCATATCTGCTGTATATCCTTTCATTGGTGGACGCAACTTTCCACCTCTCGTAGCTGTGAAAAGATCTCCAGCGATTAAAACTTGATCCTCTTCATGGTAATAAACAACATGACCAGGTGAATGACCAGGAGAAAATAGTGGTTTTAATCCTGCCCTACTTAACAAGTCTTGACCTTCTTGACTTTCAACAGTTATAAAAGTAGCCGGGTCAAAAATGACTTTTTCTTTCTCTTTTCTATTTGGAAAAGGCTCTTTGCCTGAAATATAGGGGAATTCCTTCTCACTGATTAAAGTCGGGATGTTACCAAAGTACTGTCTAAGATAGGGCAAACCTTTGATATGATCTGGATGTCCATGGGTCAGAAAAATTGCTTCAATTTTTTGTGGGAGTAAAAACTGGGCAGCGTACTTCTCCATTCCTCGCATTCCCGTATCAATCACATAAAAGCGACTAGATGATTCAACTAGCCATATGCTGACAACAAAAACACCCAATTCGAACTCAAACTTTCTTATATGTGGACTGATTTGTTTTGTACGTGTTAATAAACGATACAAGAAAGACATATTTACTTCCTCCTTTGATTTCCATCAAAAACTAACCAGTGGTTAGTTTTTTTGTGAAGTATATCATATTTTATCTGTCTAAACAAGAAACATCCAGAGGATATTAGAAAAAAATACAACTTTTACAAGTTGTATTCGAAGGTAGAACATATTTTTAAAATATTATTTTTCTTTAGTTTGATGTAACTCTTATAAACTGTATCAAAGATTCAGATTGTTGTTTCATGAATCCAAATCATCCAAATACCTTTCTTTAAACTGTAGCTGTGGTGATTGGGCTAACTGACTCGGGTTGGTCCCGGGCTGATCTAGAGGAACGGCTAGACCGAGCCCTCTGTAGTAATCTTCCCAAAACGGACTAATCTCCTGTTCCTCATCTCCAAACTTCATGGGAATGGTTTCAAAAATAGGGAGTAGTTCTGCGATGAACTGGGAACAGTAATAACCATCTCCATCCGGATAAAAGGAAGCATTGTAGGGAGTCCCTAAAAGGTTTTCTGCCCGCTTCTTGACTTCTTTGAGATCGATTTTCGGGTAGCGATAAAGGTCATATGCTTTCTCAGCTTCAAAGAAATCTTCAGGGGATTGGGCAAGGACACCGCCTTCCACCGTTGCATGATAAATGGAATCGTCCAAAAAGATGGCCACATGGCTATAGTTGCCAGTTGATGTCTGGATGGCTTGCCCCATTTCTGTATTTTCACTGACAAAAATCAAATCGCCCGTCTCTAACATGATCTTCTCCTAGCAAAAAAGGAGCCGAAACTCCTTTTTAATAATGGGTTTTCCCACCTATCATTAAGCATTAAAGCTTTCTGTCAATTGAGGCACCACTTGTTTCTTACGTGAAACGGCACCTGGAAGGAAAGCGTGGTTGTTTTCAAGTTTGAAGTTGAAAGCAGCTTCTACCTTGTCCATATTGGCACCAAGGGCCAAAATTTCTGAGTTTGAGTTGACGATATCTGTAATCATCAAAACAAAGTCAGAGTAGCCGTTAGCTGCATTGGCAGCTTGGATAGCTGCTTCGATTTCAGCTTGGCGTTCCAAAACTTCCGCAATATCAACTGTATTCACTTGAGCCACACGAACGTTGTTTCCGTTCAATTCAAAAGTCTTAGCATCGATATCGATCAATTCTTCTGCTGATTTGCTTGCCAAGTTAGTACCAGCCTTGAGCATGGCAAGACCGTATTCTTCCAAGTTGACACCAGCCAATTCAGCCAATTCAGGCGCAATGACTTTATCAGATGGGTGGGTAGTTGGAGATTTCAAAAGAAGGGTATCTGAAATCAAACCTGAAAGCATCAAACCTGCCAATTCTTTTGGCACTGCTACACCGTGTTCTTTGAACATGCGGTAAACGATAGAAGATGCTGATCCAACTGGTTCCAAACGCATGTAAAGTGGGCTAGCAGTTTCAAAGTTAGCCACACGGTGGTGATCCACTACACCATAAACTTCTACTTCAGCAATATCTGAAACAGATTGTTGGAATTCATTGTGGTCCGTCAAGATGACTTGTTCTGCACCTTCTGCTTTAGCTGATGTGATGACGCGTGGTGCTTCCACACCAAAATAGTCCAATACGAAAGCTGTTTCTTCATTTGGAGTTCCAAGAGCCACTGCTTCTGTATCCAAACCATATGCTTCTTTTGCAAGATAAGCAAAAGCTACAGATGAGCCGATAGCATCTGAGTCAGGATTTTGGTGACCAAAAACGAGAATTTTTGACATATTTCTACCTCTTTATTTCATTTATAGATTCACTCTATTTTAACACGTTTTTCCGTTTAAAGAAAGGGAAGAACAATGCATTCACTAGAAAAAACAGTTGGGATTGCCAACTGTTTTTCTTCTTTATCCTTTGACCCGTTTCAGGTAATCTTGGTAACTTTCTGTTTCCATCAAATCTTTTGCATTTTGGACCCGTTCTTTTGTCGGTGGTTTCACACCCTCCAATTTGTACGGAATTCCCAATTCACGCCATTTGAATTCCCCCATAGTATGGTAAGGAAGGATCTCAAATTTATCGACATTTTTAAGGGTTTTAACAAATTTTCCAAGTTCGATCAAGTCGTCATCTCGGTCTGTCAAACCTGGCACCAAGACGTGGCGAATCCAAACGGGCTTGCCAATATCAGACAAATACTTGGCACAAGCTAGAATCGTTTTATTGGTATGGCTGGTCACAATTTTGTGTCGTTCATCATTGATTTCCTTGATATCAAGAAGCACCAAGTCTGTCACTGCCATCAAGCGGTCAAATTTTTCCAAATAACGAGGCGTATTCCGGAAAGGAAGAGCACAGGTATCCAAAGTACAATGAATGCCCAACTCTTGAGCCTTGGTAAAAAGTGCAATCAAAAAGTCAATCTGCAAGAGGGCTTCTCCACCACTGACAGTGATTCCCCCTTTTTCGCCCCAAAATCCACGATAACGGAGGGCTTCTTCTAAGACATCATCCACCGTCCGCTCACGGGACTTGTTGGTTTCCATTGCCCAAGTATCTGGATTGTGGCAGTATTGACACCGCATTTGACAGCCTTGAAGGAAGACAATAAAGCGGATCCCAGGCCCGTCTACTGCACCAAAACTTTCTGTTGAGTGTACCATTCCTGTTACTTTTCCATAGTCAACTGTTTCATTTTCCATTGAGGAACCTCTTCTCTTGAAAACGTTTTATGATTTTATTATAACACGATTCCATCTATTTTAAAGAGTTTAAGCTTCTTTTTGAAAAGAAACTGTTCTTTTCAGTAGTTTTCATTGTCCTAGTACAGTTTCCAATATGGGACTATCTGTCCTGTATTTTAGGAGAAAAAAAGAGCCAGCGACTCCTTTTTTAGATCTTTCTTTTGAAAACGTTAGTAAGTCTTTTTCTTCTTATACCAGACAAGACTCATCGTAGCTATTGCCACTCCAAAAAGAGCTAGATAGCTTGTTTCTTGTCCAGTAGATGGGAGGATTTTCCGTTTTCCTGGTGTCTTCGTTTCTGTTGCTGCCTCTTCCTTGTCGTCTTGCTTCTCATCTTCGTTCTTGCCCTTCTCTTTGCTTTCAGATGGTGAACTCTTTTGTTCATTGGCTTGAGCCTGATGAGGGACTAGTTGAGATCCTGTATTCGATGAGGAAGGGATGGTTTGATCCGTTGGTTGTCCTGTATTCCCTTGTTGATCATCCGTCGGCGTTCCTGGAGTTTGTGCTCCACTAAAGTCGATTTGGACCAAGACAGGATCATGGTCTGATGCACGACCATGTTCCTTCATAAAGGAAGCATTGATATGGACGGGTTCAAACCTTGCTTTGGCTGCCATGTTGTTTGAGATAAAAATGTTATCCAAAACTTGATTGCTTCCACGGTAGAAATAAGAATAGCGATCGCCTACATCATGTTGAGCCATTAAGTTGGTTAGTTCACTACCCGCAAGGATCTGTGCCGTGGTTGAGAAATCGTAGTCATTAAAATCACCCGTCAAAACAAAAGTGGTCTTAGGATTTTGCTTCAAGCCTTCTTGAACGAATTGATGGATGACACTGGCTTGTGCTTCACGAGTTGGCAAGGTATGTTCCACTGCTGGTTGACTTGCACCATAAATAGCATCATCTCCGATTTTTGATTTCAAGTGATTGGCAATCACCACAACTGGTTGACCTTTGAATTCAAATTCAACAGCTAAGGACTTGCGAGTATGATCAAACGATGGGTCATTAGGGGCAATCCGAGCTGGATTTTTAACCAGGTGTCCCTTGTCAAATTGCGCTGCCTCGTTGCTAGTTGCTGCCTCTTTTTTGGCTAAGGTTACGCGTTCTGGATTGTAGAGGATTCCCAAACGAATATTGGAACCAGGCTTTCCTCCGTCAGCGCCATCTACTGGAGCAACCTCCGTATACTCATAGCTCTTGCCACCCAATTCCTTGATCCGATTGGCTAGTTTGAGTCCACTTTCAACACCACTGGTCGTTCCGTCATCCACACTACCATTATTGTCCTGCACTTCGATCAAAGTAATGATGTCTGGATTGTGAATTTCATGGATAAAGGAATTGGCAATCAGCGTCACCTTATCCTCTGGGGTTTCATTTTTGGCATTGTTGGCCGAGAAATTTTCAATATTGTAGGAAGCGATGGTCAGCTTGTCCTCACTTGGTTGGGTTTGAGCTGCTTGACGCTGCAAACCACCATCTTGGACTGTCAACTGTTGAGTAGGTTCTAACTTATAAAAGCTATTCCGATACGTTACCACTCCTGTTACGTCTTCTGTAAAGTAATCCTTGGCTTTTGCGACAAATTGATTCCCAACATAAATCGGGATCGTCGCTGTATTTTGCGCATGTGGCCGTAGATTCAGACCCCCAATATTGTTTAAAGGAAGGCCTGTAAAATCTTCTCCCAATACATAGATATCTCCTTTGTACTGGGGACCAAGGACATGCGGTTTCTTCACCACCGTGAGCATTCCTTCCAAGCTTTCCCAATAATCGAGAGCATCAGTTTCTGGAGCATAAGCAGTCGGATTAGGCTTCACATCTGCTGGCATGCCCTCAGTGATATTCACAGCTTCTGGAAGAGGGGCTGTCCCATCTTTTGTGATCCAAGCATCGACCAGCATGGTCACCGTTAAACTATTCGTTGGTTCCTTAAAGGTTTTCCCAGCTCCCAAGGTAACCTCTTCCATATAGCCTTCCTTGACGGTACCAGTGATTTTAACCTTGTCACCGACCTTGACCTTGTATTTAGAAACTACATAAATCCCATCTGAAGTACGGCTATTCCCATCCGATTCAATATCTTGGGCATAAAAACCATAGCGGTCTGTCTTGGTCACCACTACATTTTTGATGGCTACCTTTTGGCCTTCCAGTGGAGAGCGTTGCGCTTCCCCTTGAATGTCCCCGATCTTAACCGTTTTCTCCTCAGTAGCGTCTGAGGAACTGCTAGATGTCTCTTCTTTATCACTCGAAGCTCTCGTCGTAGCGTCTGTAGTTGTTGTTGTAGCGAAAGTCGAATGATTTGTCGAGCTTTCCTCGCTGCTAGTATTCGTCACAAGCGCTGGCTCTGAAGTCGAAGCTGTGGTCTCGTCTGCAACTACCGTGAGGGCACTGCTAAAGACCCCCAACTGACTAGCCAATAAGGTGGCTACTCCCAGTAGGCGAATCTTTTTACCGTTTTTTCTCATGCGTTTCTCCATCCCTAAAAAGTTTTCCTCTTTTATTATAAGGGAATGACTTTGCATTTTCAAGCGCTTTCAAAAATATTTTTCAAAAAGAAAAACACTTCGACCCAAAAAGATCGAAGTGTCAAGAACTTAAGCTAAAATTGCCAGTGTCTGATACGGTTTCAGAATTACTTTTTCAGAAAGCTTTACATTCTCATAGTTGGACAAGAGCACGCGCCATGCTTGGTAGTCTTCTGGAATCGCTACTTCAACTTCACTTCCATAGAAATGATTGAGTACCAAGAGTTTTTGACCGTCTAAGTGGCGTTCAAAAGCATAGACTTCTTGACTATCTTCCAGTGCTGGCTGGTAGCTTCCTTCTGAAATGATCCGCATTTCTTTGCGCAAGCGAATCAATTCTTTATAGAAGGTAAAGATTGGTCCATCCATCTCCTTTTCAACGTTGAAGTCTTTATAGGACTTCCCAACTTTCAACCATGGCGTGCCTGTTGAAAAACCGGCATTTAGAGAAGCATCCCATTGCATGGGCGTACGTGAATTATCACGTGACTTAGCTTGGATAATCTTGAAGGCTTGCTCAGGTGACTTGCCTTGGTCCAAGTGCATTTGGTAAGCATTGATGGACTCCACATCCACGTAATCTGCCATCGAATCATAGTCTGGATCAATCATGCCGATTTCTTCCCCCATATAGATATAAGGGGTCCCACGTGACAAGTGAATGCTAGCTGCGAGCATGGTCGCTCCTTCATTGCGGAAGTTCTTGATATCTACAAAGCGATTCAAAGCACGAGGTTGGTCATGGTTATTCCAGAAAAGGGCACTCCAACCACCACGTTCACTCATTTCCTTGCCCCAAGTATGATAGAGACGTTTGAGCTCTTGCAGGAAGAAGGCTTTATCGAGACTGTTCAAGGGATGGGGTCGCAAATTTGTAGGCAAGCACACTTTGACTTCCCCGTTTCCCAATTAACCAGCTATCAAGAAATCGTCAAAGCTTCTGGTCTTCGCTCAGAAACCAATGTCATTCGTTTGGAACAAATCAGTATCGATGAAAAAGGAGCTAAAAAGACAGGTTTCCCTCTTCACCGTTTGGTTTGGAAAGTAACCCGGCAACGGGTGGTGGATGGTGTCGCTTCTGTCTTAGATATTGATTACCTAGACAGAGAGCTGATCCCTGGCCTGACCAAGGAAATTGCCCAGCACTCTATCTACCAATATATAGAAGAAGACTTGAAATTGCAGATTGGCTATGCCAAAAAAGAAATCTTGATTTCACCAATCGATAATCTCGATAAGATCTTACTGGATCTTGGAAAAGACCAACACGTGGTGACGGTCCGTTCCCAAGTTCACCTAGCAGACGGACGCCAATTCCAATTCACCGAAAGCCGACACAAATTAGACAAGTTTCATTTTGTCGACTATGCAGAACGGAGGAAATAAAGGAGGCTGGGACAAAAGTCCTAGCCTCTCAATTATTTTTGGATTGTAGAGCAAGACGCAGTGGTTGAGTGGGCTCTAATACGCTGATTTCATCAGCTTTTACAGCCCTACTCAACTGTGCGAAGGTGGGACGACGAAATCGAATTCTAACGAATAACCGATTTCTGTCCCACTCTCATTTTATCCTAATACCAATTCATCACTTACCAGGGTTTCACCACTGTTTTGTTGGAAGAGGCGCATCAAATCTTCAACCGTTAGGTTTTTCTTTTCTTCTCCTTTGACGTCGACAACGATCTTGCCTTGGTAGAGCATGATCAAGCGGTTGCCGTATTCAATGGCATGGTTCATATCATGCGTAATCATCAAAGTTGTCAAATCATGGCTTTCCACAATCTTTTGTGTCAATTCCATGACCATTTCACTGGTCTTGGGATCGAGCGCTGCGGTGTGTTCATCCAGAAGCAAGAGTTTGGGTTTGACCAAGGCTGCCATGACCAAGGTCAAAGCTTGACGTTGCCCACCAGACAAATATTGGGTATCGACTTTGAGGCGGTTCTCTAAACCGATATTCAGTTCCTTCAAGGCTTCACGGAATAATTCGCGATCTTTCTCCCGAACTCCCCAGCCCAAACCACGAGATTTCCCCCGACGTTGGGCAATGGCCATATTTTCTTCAATGGTCAAACGAGAAGCTGTCCCCATCTTGGGATCTTGGAAGACACGCGCAATATCTTTCGCACGCCTACGAACACTCGCATTTTTGATGGAGTTACCTTCTAGCAAGATATCCCCTTCATCCACGACTAGATTTCCTGCCAAGATGTTCATCAAGGTTGATTTCCCAGCTCCATTTCCACCGATAACCGAAATGAAGTCTCCTTCTTCTACTTGGAGATCCAAGCCTTTTAAGACATGGTTTTCATTGACTGTTCCTGCTTCAAATGTCTTATGAATACCTTCAATTGATAATAATGTTGCCATACTTTTCTCCTACTTATTTCCTAACTTCAATCCACGAACACGAAGACGTTTTTGCGCCTCAGGAGCGAACAAGACAATCGCGAGCAAGATCGCATTGAAGAGACGAACCATATTTTGATCGAGATTTGGGATCTCGTAAATATTTAAGATAATCAAACGGTAAACAATGGCTCCAACCCCGATGGAAAGCAAGCGCCAACCAATGGTCAATTCGTGGATCAAAACTTCAGCAATAATCACCGCACTTAAGCCAACCACGATCGTCCCTGTACCAGAAGTCACATCTGAGAAACCATCATTTTGCGCAAACATCGCTCCACAAAGGGCAATCAAGCCATTGGAAATCATGTAGCCCAACATCTTCATGTTATCTACATTGACCCCATTGGCCTCACTCATTGGAATGTTATCACCAGTCGAGCGCAAAACCAAGCCAAGTTGCGTCTTCATTAAGAGAGTTAACAAGATACAGACGATGATCAAGCAAGAAATACTAATCAAAAAGACTGCTTCTTCATTGGACAAGCCCAATTTCATGACACTTTTGAAAATGGTACTGGCATCGCCAATAGAGAGGTTGGGTACTCCCCCCATGATTTTAATATTGATAGAGTAGAGACCGGTCAAAGTGACAATCCCTGTCAAGAGGGCTGGAATTTTCATTTTTGTATGGAGAATTCCTGAAACCAATCCTGCGATCATCCCTGCCAGGAAGCCTAACAAGGTTGCAAGCCAAGGATTTC
The DNA here is from genome assembly GCF_001813505.1 of Streptococcus sp. HMSC061E03. NCBI lineage: Bacteria > Bacillati > Bacillota > Bacilli > Lactobacillales > Streptococcaceae > Streptococcus > Streptococcus sp. HMSC061E03. Next base: position 197,338 of record NZ_KV812784.1, on the reverse strand, counting down.
TTCCGGCTTGAATTTGAGATGCTACAACTGCTGCCCCAAGTGGAAAGGCTCCTTCTGCCGTCATATCAGCAATATCTAAAATTCGAAATGTTAAGTAAACACCGATCGCCATGATCGACCACAATAAACCTTCTGATAAACTTGATAAAACAAAATTCATCTCAAACCTCCTATTTTTCTACCTTCAACGAGCTAATATCAATTCCAAGCTCTTTAGCCATCTCTTTATTGGTGTGCAATTCTAATTTTTCAGGTGTTTCAACTGCGACTTTGCCGGGTTTCTCACCCTTCATGATGCGAATGGCCATCCGAGCAGCTTGTCTTCCCAATTCCTCATAATCAGTACCAAAGTTGTACAAGCCACCAGTAGCCACCATTTCAGCAGAACCTCCAAAAACTGGCACCTTATGACTAATCGATACCTGTTTTACAGTTTCCATTGTAGAAGAGATAATATTGTCTGTCGGAACAAAGACGATATCTGCTTCTGACATGATACTGTCTGCTGCAGCTTTCACATTGTTACTATCGAGAATTGTTTTTTCAACCACTTGATAGCCTTTAGCTTCAAGGATCTTCTTCGCATTATCTTTTTGGACGACTGAGTTAGGCTCACTTTGCGTATAGAGGATCCCAACTGTTTTCGCCGTTGGAAGCACTTGCTTAATCATGTCTACCTGTGTAGAGATCGCATCTTCTGACTGGTCACTTGTCCCTGTGATATTGCCACCAGGCTCTTTCAAGTTTTTCACCAATTTCGCTGCCAATGGATCGGTCACAGCTGAGAAGACAACCGGCGTTGTTTTAGTCGTATTAGCCAAACTTTGAGCCGAAGGGGTTGCAATCGCAAAGACTAGATCACTTTTCTCCGCCAATTGTTTGGAAATGTTTTTCAGATTTCGTTGCTCTCCTTGAGCATTTTGGAAATCAATCTGGATATTTTTCCCATCCACATATCCCTCTTTCTTCAACTCATCGATAAAGCCTTTCCGTGTCGCATCGAGTGACTTATGGGTGATGTACTGGGAAATCCCAATCCGAAAGACATTGTCTTTTTTTGCATCCTTCAGATGGTGTAAGGTCACCAATGATGTTAACAAAAGGCCTACGACCAAAACTGGTGCCAATAATTTTTTGACTACTTTCATTTAAAACTCCTTTTCTGCAAATAAACAAAAAATCCGCTTAGATCATTCTCTAAACGGATGCTTGAAATTCTCCAACAAGTTACAAAACCTCGGTCCATTTAGATACTAGCTCTATGGACCATCATCAAAAATCTTAGCCACATAGATACAAACAAATTGTTTGGGTTGTTTGCATCCATGAGATCATGTCTACAAACACTATCTAAAGTAGCTAAAGTAAAATTTTTGAGTTGAAATGGCTTGTTGCTTCATGTTTATTTTCTGCTTTCTTTATTTATGGGTATTATCTTACCTTAATTTATTTTGGCTGTCAAGACTATTTCAGAAATTTTTCAAATTTTTTGAAAATTCAACTAGCCCTGACAAGAAAAAAAAGAGGCTGGAACACGTCCAGGCCTCTATTTTCTAATCTTCTTTTGATTTGGTTTCTTCATCTTCTTCGACGATTTCAGAAATTTCAACTTTCACCTTGGTCACACGACCGTTTTTCACCTTGTCGTTAGTCAGGATCAAGTGTTTCTTTTGACTATCGACTTCACAGCTGAGGCGTTCTTTCAAGGATGGAATCCGCCCAACCTCTGTCAGATAATACCCCGCAATGGTATCCACATCATCACTTTCCAACTCAACGCCAAAGTATTCATTAAAGTCGTTTAGTGACATAGCTCCTTGTACGACATAGGTATTGTCCGCAATTTCAAAGACATCAATTTCCGCTTTGTCAGTCTCATCGTCAATTTCACCGACGATTTCTTCCAAGAGGTCTTCAAGAGTGACCAGTCCAGACATTCCTCCATATTCATCGAGCAGAATGGCCATTTGATTTTGCGTATTGCGCAATTCCTTCAAAAGATCATCCACAAAAATGGTTTCTGGAACAAACAAAGGTTCTTGTAAAATCTTTCTTAAGACAATATTATCAAAGCCATTGATAAATCCTTCGTTCAAGAGACGTTTGGTATGGATGAGGCCGATGACATTGTCCTTGTCATCATCATAGACAGGAATCCGTGAAAAGTTTTGCTTAAGGATACTTTCAATAATTTCTTTAGTATCATCATTGATATCAACCATGAAGGCATCTGTCCGTGGGACCATGACTTCACGCGCTACCATTTCATCTAATGAAAAGATCCCTTGGAGCATCTCAATCTCGTCAGCATCCAGTGTTGCTTCACTATTGGTCAGCATATACTCGATTTCATCCCGCGTCATCTTTTCATCCGGATCATCGAATTCCATTGGCGTGATACGGCTCAAAAGGTTGGTCGACGCTGAAAGCAACCAAACAAAGGGGCTGACAATTTTTCCTAATAGAATCACAATCGGAGCTGTTCGAACAGCCAACTCATCTTTCAAGTTCATAGCGATTCGTTTCGGATAGAGTTCGCCAAACACGATCGAAATATAAGTCAAAAATGCTAGAGATAAAAAGCTTCCAGTTGCCAGAGCCGTTTTGGTATTGCCCATCCATCCAGCAATGACATGTCCAAGGCTATCCGCAAGACTCGCCCCAGATAAGATGGTAATCAAGGTAATTCCCACCTGAATAGTGGATAAGAAATGGTTGGGCTGTTCCAAAACTCTAAGAAGACGAATGTATTTTTTATCTCCTTCTTCAGCCTTTTGCTCTACACGAGAGCGATTCAACGATACCATTGACATTTCAGTCGCCGAGAAAAAGGCGTTCAATAATGTCAAAACAATCAATAAAATAACTTCCAGTAAAATTTCCTGACTGCCAGGGTCTTCCATGGATAATTTCCTCCAGTATATAATATTGTATATTATACCACAAAATAGGAGAGCCTGCATTCTTCTATAAAATTTTCTTTTTTTTACCATCAAAAAATCAGGAACAAGTCCTGATTTTAGAATGTGAACATATTGTTTTTTCACATAAAATAACCTAAGTAACGCTGAAAACTTAAAACAAAATATATAATCGTTTCATTCAAACCTACACTGAAACTTTCCGCCGTGAGAAAAGTGCTAGAAACACTATTGTTTCTAGCACTCGGGAGTTTTGGAACCTTAGGTCCAAAACTAAGTCATGGAACTTCTTCGAAGTTCGCTGACGTCCGTACTCACCTAAGGAAAGTTTCTAAGAAGGCTTTGTCTTTAATGCTCTGCACTGGTAAAATCATAAAAGAAGGCATTAAGTTTTTCAACCAGCTCAAGCGATGAGAGACTACTTGTACAAATAAATGGTTTTTTCTTTAATTCAGGCATCATAAAGTTGGCCACCACTACGTCGGCATCCGAAGCTTCAATATCATCCACTGTCAGATTGTACTTGATCATCTGCGTAAATTCAAAGTTATCCGTACAGTAGAAATCAAGGAAATCGATCATGGATTTGGCATGGTGATCGTCAAAACGACTGATAATCAAGACCTTAATGGACTTCCGACGGCGCAATAACTGCGGTAAGAGACGTTCCCAGTGAGTATAGACCGTATAGATCATGTGCTTGATGATCTCATCATTCAAATCATGCTTCATGGTCTTCATATAAGTGATGATATGCTCCTTCAAATCATCATAGAAGGCTGGGAAGATGCTCATGAAATCTTCGTTGGTATTGGTCTTGGTATCAAATAAGAGAAACTCAGAGAATAATTCCTTCCGATCGAGATGAGACGTGTTATGGACATGCATCAACATCTCATCAAGATTTTCAATGTCTAAATCATAGGTATAGCATAGATCCTTGAACATATCTTTGATGAGTCTAGTCGATTCTTTGGCATAAGGATCCGTTTCTGCAGCTTCGATCAAGCTTTCTGGGCTGAAATAGAAATTCTCTTGAATGAAGATGATGAAGAACTGCTCCAGCACTTTTTCATTCAACTCGACACCCAACTGCAAGCTAAAGTAGCGCAACATCTCCTCGACATTGGTCACCCCTTGATACTGGTCCTTATACACATCATAGTTCGTTGGCATGTCGATGAAGTAACCTTGCTTAATCCGTGACAAGTAGACTGTCAAGAGAACTTTATAAGACCTGAGTACAGAGAAGGTCAATGGATAGCCATAGAGCTTGAAGAAGAAGGTGATCAAATCGGTCACCGCCTCTTCCTTAAATTCTGGGAAAGGCCACTCCATGTAGTAATAACGTTCCGCAAAATATTGGGCATAAAAGAAACGAACGTCAATCTCATCCCCGACAAGATTCAAGGGTTTCAAATCAATCTTTACATTGTATTTGGTTTGAAGCTTCTGATTAATCGTCCGAATCAAGCGGTAGAAAGATTGGTAACTCAAATCAAACTTTCTGCAAATATATTCATTAGAAACATCCTTGTTGAAGAAAAGATATTCAATCAAGGCAAAGGCTTGTGATTCTTTTAAAAAGTGATGATAGATCACTTCTAGCCCAACCGAATCCTCATAACTGATCTTGATCCCATTGGTAGAGGATTCAATTAAAAAGTCATCAAATGTACTACGAAGATTAGACAAATCTTCTTTTAACGAACGTTCTGTACAATCCAAACGCTTGGCCAACTCTTTCAAGTGGAACCATCTTTTTTCCTTAATCAGGATTTCCAACAATTGCAATTGGCGTCTCTGTTTTTTCGATAAGAGCAGTCTCATCTTTTCCTACCTTTTCATATTATCTTTCAAAATCACTTATATTTTAACACATTTCATAGCACTTGTTGACTTTTTTCCAGCATTTTTCAAAAAAATGTACAAAAAAGACTCTAAGGCCCATATAGGCGCTAGAGTCTATGATTTATTAATGATACCAAATTCTTCTTTTTTCTTCTGTTCCTTAGCAGCACGGTGGTTATCATAAAGATTCACCAAGAATTTTACAATTTCTTTTCCAATCGAATAGACTGGAATCGCGACGACCATCCCGATAATGCCGTAGATATTACTTGAGAGCAATAAGAGAACCATAATGGTAATCGGGTGAACCTTCATCACGCCTCCAACGATACGCGGATAAAGAATATTCCCATCGATCTGCTGGATAATCAACATGTAAATGACTGCTTTGATCATCATATCCATATCTGTGAAGGCATAGGTGATGATCATCGGAATCAACCCGATGGTTGGTCCTACATATGGAATGAGGTTGGCCAATCCAGAAAAAATGGCAAAGACCAAAGCGTACTTCAATCCAATAAAACTATAGCCAATGTAGGCTAGGGTTCCAATGATAAAGGCATCGATCGAAATCCCACTAATATAGCGAGAGACCGTTTCATTCAAACTAATCAAGAGGCTTGAAATGTGGAGTTTGTCATTGCGTAAAATGGTCCGCTCCAACATCGGCAATAACTTCTTCCCATCGACCAAGAAATAAACCAAGAAGACAGGGGTCATGATCAAGATAAAGACCGTATTGACAATAGTGTTAACCACACTTCCTAAACTGTTGGTCACACTATTCAAGAGATTTTGTAGGATATCCATATAAGAGAGATTCAACTGCTGAATCGTCGACTGGATATTCACATTCTGGAACAAAGGATTGGTCGAGAGTTTTCGAACCAAACTTTGAACTTCCCAGTAAAGTCCTTGAGTTGAATTGATCAAGCTGGTTAACTGATTGATTAAGATAGGGAGCAGATAAAAGATCCCTAAGCCAATGATCCCAAACAACAGTACTAAGGTGATCAAAATCCCAAACACACGCTTGATTTTTAAGTGTTTTTCCAACAATTCAACAATCGGATTGGTAATGTAATATAAAAAACCTGCAATTAAAAATGGTAAGAGGATGGTATTCAGAACAGATACAAATGGAGAAATTAAAGTCCCCATTGATTTCCAAATATAGAAAATCACCGTCAATAATAAGATCTCACATGTCCAGAATAACAATTTACTATTTCGAAACATTCCTTACCTCCTGTTTTCTATTCTACCATATTTTATGATAGAATAAAGGAGATTTTAATCAAAAGGATGAAGTTATGAATAATTTGATTGAACTACAAGATGTCAATTTGATCCGCAATGGAAAAGCCCTTTTAAAAGAGATTAACTGGCAAGTAAAAGAAAATGAATGTTGGGCCATTTTAGGCCTCAATGGGGCAGGAAAATCGACCCTCCTCAAACTTCTCATGTCTGAATACTGGGCTAGTTCTGGCCAGGTAACTGTCCTTGGAACCCGCTTTGGAGAAGGGGGCATTCCAGAGTTGCGGAAGCGTATTGGGATCGTTAGCTCCTTTATTTCAGAAAGACTGCCAGAACATCTTTTGACAGAACAAATTGTCCTAACTGGTCAATACAAGAGTAGTATCTTATATGCTGCTTACGGGGAGGAAGAACTAAACTGGGCACGGGATATGCTAACTTCAATTGGAGCTAGCTCTTTGATCGGTCGCAAATACCAGGAGCTCTCCCAGGGAGAAAAGCAGACCGTTCTCATTGCACGAAGCCTCATGGACCAGCCAGATCTGATCATTTTTGACGAAGCTTCTAGTGGATTGGATCTCTTTGCCAGAGAAAAGCTCCTCCGTCAGATCCATCATATCAAACAACTGGATCACGCGCCTACCATGATCTACGTCACCCACCATGCCGAGGAAATTACAACAGACATGACCCATGTCCTCTTACTCAAACATGGCCAAGTGGTCGAGCAAGGACCAAAGGAAAAGATCCTAACTCCTCATGTCCTTAGCCAATTTTATGAAGCACCAGTATCCCTTATTGATCTTGGTGATGAGCGACTCTTTGTCAAACCAGAAATCGCACACTGAAAAGAAAATGAATAAAGCAAAAAGAGAGTGGGACAGAAATCGGTCATTCGTTAGAATTCGATTTCGTCGTTCCACCTCCGCACAGTTGAGTAGGCCTGTATAAGCTGATGAAATCAGCGTAGTAGAGTCCACTCAACAACTGCGTCTTGCTCGACAATCCAAAAACAATAGAGAGGCTAGGACTTTTGTCCCAGCCTCTTTTACTCTTATCTCAACGATTCCGTGCATACTCGATTAAATCGTATGGAAGCGTATTGGCACTTTCTCTTAGGGAATAGCTTTCTAATTCATTGACATTTTGTCGCATACGGCGCGCTTGCTTGGCGGTAATCAGGTGTTGCGCTTCATATTCAAAAATAATCTTACGCTCCAAATAATAGCCTCTCAACATTTCATCGATATTATTTGGTTTTACGCGATTAATAACCCGCTCCACAAAGGCCCCACTGGTAATAATAGCTGTCTCTCTCAGACGGGATTCTTGTAGGAAAGAGATCAAACTGCTCCGATAAACCCCCTTGAGGTCTTCCAAACTTTCGATAATGATTTCCGTATTGGCCAAATAAAGGGCCGCAATCTGGTCATAATCAATAGCCTCTAACTTTCTATCTTCTCGGGTCCACCAGTTTCGCAAGCCAGACCCAAAAGTTAAGATCTCATGAACTAATAAACGCAAGAGACGGAAAGACACCAAGAGGTAATAGGTTAAACGAGACGAAAGATTGCGATTGACACGTTGCTCCATATTGCGAAGATAGCGTTGGTAGACGCGGTAGCCCCGCTCTCGAATCTTCCCTTCTTCATAGGCTTGTTCCAAGCCGTCACTTTCAATACTCAAAATCAGGAGCTTCAACTGTTCCCAGTCCTTTTGAATGAGCCTGTTTTCTTGGCCTAGAATCAAGTTTTCTATGCGACCATGGTAGTTATCAATTGCCGCATACAAGGGCCCCTTGTGCTTGCTATTCTTTAGGTCTGCTTCTAATTCCATGACGACATCATTTAAAATCGCGATCTGCATCAGGTAGTCATTGGTTTCTTCCTTTTCTTCTGATAATTTTGGAAGTACCACTAAGCCAGCAATAAAGCTGACAAGGGTAACTCCTGCCACTAAAAAGAGTAGGATGGGGTATTCTTTTTCGATCTTGGTTGGAATCAAAAGAATCGTCGCAATCGAAACCGTTCCCTTCACACCTGAAAAGGTCAGCAATAAGGCATCTTTTAGATAATTTCTCAACGATTTTTTTAGTCGAGCCGTTCGGAACCAATAAAAGAGGTAAACCATGACAAAACGAATCAAAAAGAGCAAGGCTGTCAACAGAAAGACAGAAAGAACTAAAAGAAGATTATTGTAAATGGGACTACTTAAGATGGGCTTGGAAATCATTTCCAATTCCATTCCTAAGATGACAAAGACCGACCCATTTAAGATAAAGTTGACCGTATTCCAGACAGTATGACTCACAGTATCTACCCGTGCTTCAAGGAGGGTAATGTGCTTAAAGCGACTGGCTTTTAGGATCCCTGACACAACTACTGCAATGATACCAGAGACATGGAGTTCTTCTGCTAGGAAGAAGGTCAACAAAGGGAGACTCAGTTCTAATAACAATTCACTAGCAATATCACTAGCGCGAACACTCAAGAGTAAGGTTTGCAGCCACCGGTTCACAAAGGCCGTCAAGATCCCAACCGCAAATCCTCCAATGATGGAGATTCCTAAGGAAACCCCTGCCTCTCCAAGGGAGAAACTTCCGGTCGCAAGGGCTGCCAAGGCCACTCGAAAGGCAACTAGACCTGAGGCATCATTTAGTAATCCTTCGCCTTTTAAGATATTCGAAACCCGCTTTGGAAAGCTAAAGCGCTCAGATAGGGAAGCAAAGGCTACTAAGTCTGTAGGACCAAGGGCCGCCCCTACTGCCATACAGGCTGCTAAAGGAAGACTCAGCCACAAGGAGTGAGCTGCCCAGCCCAAACTAATGGTGGAGATAAAAATCACTGGGAAAATCAAATAGAGGATGATCCGCCAGTGCTTTAAGACAGAAGTAATATCTGCTTCTTCTGCTTCTCGAAATAAGAGAGGACCAATGACCAAGGCCAGAAAGAGCTCGGTATCCAGATGAAAATTTTCTTCTGGCACAAAGAGAGCCCAACCAATCCCTAGTAAAATTTGAATCAAGGGCAGAGGAAGGCTCGGCACAAGTTTATTGGTGGCATTTGAGACGATCAAAATCATCGAAAAGATCACTGCATAAAGGAGTAGTTCCATATCACTCCCTCCCTAACGTTCTTGGCAACAGGTCTCAAATTGCTGTTTTAACTCCGCAATCTTTTGGTCTGTCTTGCTTACATCCTTGTGCTCAATCTTCTTTTGGCACCGTTCCATCTCAAGCGAAACCAATTTCTTTTTTATTTTGAGCATCTTTTTGGTCATATGAGCTTCATCATAAAAACCCATTGCACGCTCGTGGATGGTTGATTCGACAAAATGATGCCTCAATCCTTCGATTTTATTCTTTAAATACTCTTTATCCATGACGGTAGCTTTCTAATTTTTCGATCATGACCAAAAACGGTGGCTGATTCACTTGATTCAGTGTCCGGTAGATGGTCGCTGTATAGTCTTTTTGAGGGAGCTGACTGACAAAGTCCAGCACTGCATCACGCTCGATGTCTCCTCCTTCATGACCATAATAAATCATAATAGCCATTCGCCCACCTTTTTCTAGGCGAGCACAGATTTTTTCCATCGCTTCAATCGTGGTAGCTGGAAGAGTAATGACCGATTTATCTGCAGATGGCAGATAACCCAGATTAAAAATAGCTGCTTTGAGGGTCTCCACATATTGGTCCACATGCTGGTGGCCATCCAAAATCAACCGGACATGTTGAAGTCCCAACTTTTCCAATCGTTCTTGGGTATTTACAAGGGCCTGCTCTTGAATATCAAAGGCATAGACCTGGCCTGCTAGTTGGGCTAAAAAGGCCGTATCATGTCCATTTCCCATGGTCGCATCCACCACCACATCTTCTTTGGTGATGACTTCTGCTAAAAATTGATGGGCCATTTCAAGTGGTCGAAGCATTGGCAGTCTCCTTTTCTTCTAGCTTACATCCTTGGGTACTTCCACGCCGACGCATTTCAGTTTCAATAGCATTTAGGACTTCCCATTTGTTGAGACTCCACATAGGGCCAATCAACATATCCCTTGGTGCGTCCCCTGTAATCCGGTGGATGACGATGTGTTTGGGGATGATTTCCAACTGGTCACAGATGACCTTGACATACTCCTCCTGGCTCATGAGTTGAAGTCGTCCTTCATGATAGTCCCGTTGCATCCGTGTATTGGTCATCAAATGCAAGAGGTGCAACTTGATGCCATCAATTTCATTATCGGTCACACAACGGCGAACATTTTCCACCATCATCTCATGGGTCTCCCCAGGAAGGCCATTGATCAAATGGGAGACGATCTCTGCCTTGGGCACCTGTTGGCGAATACGCTTGACTGTTTCAACATAGAGATCATAACTATGGGCTCGATTGATCAATTCAGAAGTCGCTTCATAAGTCGTCTGAAGCCCCAACTCAATCGTCACATGCATGCGCTCTGTCAGCTCTGCTAGGTAGGCCAAGGTCTCATCTGGTAAACAATCCGGACGCGTACCAATGTTGATTCCTACCACTCCTGGTTCATTGATGGCCTGTTCATACCGCTCTCGAATGACTTCCACTTTATCGTGAGTATTGGTAAAATTTTGAAAATAGACCAGGTACTTCTTCACATCTGGCCATTTCCGATGCATAAAATCAATCTCTTTGTAAAACTGTTCTCGAATCGGAGCTTCTGGGGCCACAATGGCATCTCCTGAACCCGAGACCGTACAAAAAGTACAGCCACCGTGGGCGACTGTTCCGTCTCGATTGGGACAATCAAAGCCTGCATCAATAGGGACTTTAAAGGTCTTTTCTCCAAATAAGGTTCGATAATAATCATTCAAGGTATTGTAGGATTTCATATCCTTCATTATAGCAAAAAAAAGAGTCGAACTCAAAACGCGAGTTCAACTCCTAGTTGTTAGATGCTTATTTTTGCTTCCCTGTAAAGCGCCATTGAAATCGCAAGCGATCATACAAGGGATACTCAAACTGTAAGACGGCAAGACCTAAAATCATACTGCCGAGAACGTCTGATGGGTAGTGGACCCCGACATAAACGCGGGAAACCACAATGGTCACGATTCCCAGAACCAGCAAGCCTTGAAGGCAATAGCGGGCTGTTTTATGTTTTACATGTTGGCTGATGATGATGATCAAACTTCCCAAAACAAGGGTAGACGCCAGTGAATGACCACTCGGGAAAGAAAAGCCTTTTTCCTCTACTAGATGAAGAATACTTGGTCTCGATCTCTGGTAGATATTCTTTAGAAGTAGCACCAAAAGACCAGTCAATACCAGATTGCTCCCAAGGAAGAGGGCCTCACTGTACCACTTCTTATAGGCAAATGCCGCTAGCAGAAGACCCACCCAGATGACAATGATCTTAGTATCCATGACATGGGTCACCTTGGTAAAGAAGGCCGTCAGTGTTGCAGGCAGATCGCCTCGAATAGCAGATTGAATTGTGCTATCAAAGCCTGTTAATTGTTGCGGGTAAAAGCGAATCACATACCCAAGAATGACAAAAATGAGAAGGGCGAAGCTTGCCTTCGCCCAATGTTGTTGTTTATTTTTCATATTTTTTCAAAATCGGTTGCAATAAGGTATAGATCAACCCAAATGCGATGGCCCAAATCACCCCTTCGATCAGGTTAAACGGTGCAACCATTGCGGCTAAATAGTGGACAAGACCTAGTGTTTTCGAAATATCATAGTTCATAAAACGAGCATACAAAGGGATTGCATAGACATAGTTCACCAATACCATCGTAATACTCAAGCTGATCGTTCCAACAATCGTTGCCAGGACAAATCGACCATGGGTCCGTTCCTTGTTCCAAATCCATGCAAAAGCAAGAACAAAAACAAGAACTCCAATGATATTGATTGGTAATCCGATCAAGGTTTCAAGCCCCTTATTATTAAGGGCTAATTTAAGGACAGATCGGATCAAGGTCACCCAAAAGGCACTTTTAAAATCCAACAGGACCAAGGCCAACAAAATGGCGATGATACTCAAATCAATTTTGAAGAAATCTATCAAGAAAGAAAATTGATAGAACATCAAAATAAAAGATAAAGCGGATAAAACAGCCACTAGGGTCAGTTTACGTGTATTTGTCATAACAGGTTCCTCCAATTTTTTAAAAATTAGAGAAGCTGGAAAGACGTCTACTCCATCATTCTACTCTAAACTATTTAAACAAAGCTTAAACTAGAAACTATTCTAGTTACTTTAGCTGGTCTCCATCGAAACATGCCGTTAGTCCGTCTTAGACTCCAACGTACTATTCCCATGCATCAGCTCTAAACAGATCAGAATAGCTGTCAGTCTATTCGTCTCTCGTCTTCTCCCATCCAGACTATACTGTCGGTTGTGGAGTCACACCACATCAGCTTGCGCTCGCGGACTTCTTTTAGAGTATGGAAAAGAACATTTCCTAGCAAAAGTCACCGCCGGTCGGGAATTACACCCTGCCCTGAAGACCCTTTTATGATAACAAAAAAAACTTGCCTAGGCAAGTTTTTGTAACGTCATGGATGACGTCGTTCGTCTTTTAATTTTTCGTTCTTATTTGAGCTTGTCGTGCTCATAACGATGGCTCAACTCCAGCCCCTTAAAGCCCTGCTGGCGGAGAGCCTCATAGACAATCATGCAGACGGTATTGGAGACATTTAAACTACGGACATGCTCGTCATTCATCGGAATGCGAATGGCCTTCTCTTCGTGCTGGCGCATAAATTCTTCCGGCAATCCTTTATCTTCGCGTCCAAACAAGAAATAATGGGACTTCCCATCCTGATAAGAAACGTCCGAATAGGTCTGATTTGCAAACTTGGACACTAGGTGTACCTGACCGTCGCTCGCTGCTTCCATAAACTCTTCTAGGCTATCATAAAAACGGACATCCAGCTTGTCCCAATAATCGAGTCCTGCTCGCTTCATTTTGCGATCATCGATCGGAAAAGCCATGGGTCGTATGATATGCAAGGGGGAATTGGTCGCCGCACAAGTCCGTGCAATATTTCCCGTATTTTGTGGAATCTGAGGTTGGAACAAGACGATGTGGTTTTGAGCAGCTGACTCTTGGTAGTCCAGTTCTTCAATATTCATACTCGATCTCTTTCTGATAAAAAAATAGCCACACTGCCCGGAGTCAAGCTCAGCAAACAGCGTGGTTACAGCTTCATTAACTTAACTCACAACAGGTTTGAGGTAAATCAACGAAGGTACTTTCTAAGTATAACACTTTTGAAGCTCCTGTCAATAGTTTTTTTAGATTTTTTTAAGAAACTTTACCAAAGTTTTCAATCCCTCCTCGTTCTACTCTTTTGACCATTTTTCCTACTTGTTCTTAGCTTCTCAAAATTCCACCAGAAAATCCTTAAAAAAGATGAATTTTTCTTGAAAATAGAGTATGATAGAAGCATACTCTGGAGGTATTCTATGAAAATTATTGTTGTTGGTGGAGGAAAGGTCGGAACGGCCCTTTGTCGTTCTCTCGTTGCTGAAAACCACGATGTTATTTTGATCGAAAAAGACGAATCCGTTCTTAACCATATTACCAAACGATTTGATATCATTGGAATTTTAGGAAATGGGGCAAATTTCAAGATCTTGGAGCAAGCGGATGTTGAAGACTGCGACATCTTCATTTCCATGACCGAGTACGATGAAGTGAATATGGTCTCTGCTGTTTTGGCTAAAAAAATGGGAGCCAAAGAGACCATCGTTCGGGTACGGAATCCGGAATATTCTAATTCCTACTTCAAGGAAAAAAATATCTTGGGCTTCTCCCTAGTTGTCAATCCGGAATTGCTGACAGCACGTTATATTGCCAATATCATTGACTTCCCAAATGCCCTTTCTGTGGAGCATTTTGCCAATGGTCGGGTAGCCTTGATGGAATTTAAGATCAAGCCAGATAGCAATCTCTGCAATATGAGCCTCTCCCAATTCCGGAAGAAATACGGAAATGTCATTGTTTGCGCAATCGAGCGTGGCAACGAACTCACCATTCCAAACGGAGATTTTGTCTTGCAACCTCAAGACAAGATTTTCGTAACAGGTAACCGGATCGAGGTCGTTCTTTTCCACAACAATGTTCGTCCTCAAGTCATTAAGAGCATGATGATCATTGGTGCTGGGAAAATTGCCTACTACCTACTCAATATTCTTCAAGATGTGCGCCGCAAGATCGATCTCAAGGTTTTAGAAGTCAATCGTGAACGAGCGGAATTCTTTAGCAAGGAATTTCCTGATCTCTATGTCGTCCATGGAGACGGAACTGCTAAAGACATTCTTTTAGAAGAGAGTGCCAATAACTTCGATGCTGTGGCTACTTTGACAGGGGTCGATGAAGAAAACATCATCACCTCCATGTTCTTAAATTCTGTCGGAGTCAAAAAGAACATTACCAAGGTCAACCGAACTAGTCTGTTGGAGATCATTGGCGATCAAGATATGACCAGTATCGTTACGCCAAAACGCATCGCTGTAGATACCATTATGCACTTTATTCGTGGACGCTACAATGCACAGTTCTCAAACCTAGAAGCCTTGCACCATGTCGCAAACGGCCGGATTGAAACCTTGCAGTTCCAAATTAAGGAAGACAATAAACTAACCCAATATCCCCTCTCTGAATTGAAATTGAAAAAAGGCGTCTTGATCGCTGCCATTATTCGAGACGGCAAGGCTATTTTCCCAAATGGAGATGACCGTTTGATGGTAGGAGATCGGATTATCGTAACCACCTTGATTCAAAATGTCACTAAAATCTACGATTTAGTTGAGAGGTAAACCTGATGAATAGAAGCATGATTCGTTACCTCTTGTCCAAGCTCCTCTTAATCGAGGCAGCGCTCCTGATCGTTCCCTTAGTGGTCGCTGCAATCTATCAGGAACCTGCCAAGGTTTTTGTCTCAATTGGGGCAACCATGGCCATCTTACTTGGGCTGGGGCTCCTTGGTAGTTTTCACAAACCAAAGGACTTTCACATCTATGCTAAAGAAGGAGTCCTGATTGTAGCACTCTGTTGGATCCTCTGGTCCTTCTTTGGTGCCCTTCCCTTTGTCTTTTCGGGGCAAATCCCCAACATTATCGACGCCTTTTTTGAAGTCAGCTCTGGCTTTACAACAACAGGGGCAACGATTTTAGATGATGTAGGTGCCCTCAGCCATTCTCTCCTCTTTTGGCGCAGTTTCACCCACTTAATTGGAGGGATGGGAGTATTGGTCTTCGCCCTTGCCATTATGGACAATAATAAGAACAGCCACCTTGAAGTCATGAAGGCGGAGGTTCCTGGTCCAGTGTTTGGCAAGGTCGTTTCCAAATTAAAAAACACAGCTCAAATCCTCTACTTCTTGTACTTGGGCTTGTTCTTCCTTTTTGTGGTTCTTTATTTCCTTGCTGGCATGCCCCTTTATGATAGTTTTGTCATCGCCATGGGGACGGCTGGAACCGGGGGCTTTACCGTTTTTAACGACGGAATTGCCCACTACAATAGTAGTTTAATCACCTATTTGGTCAGTATCGGGGTTTTAGTCTTCGGGGTTAACTTTAACCTCTACTACTTCCTCATGATCCGAAAATTCAAGGCCTTCTTTAAAGATGAGGAATTGCGGACCTATATCACCATCGTCCTCGTGTCCAGTGTCTTGATCGCGTACAATGTCCTTCATCTCTATGCCAATGTCGCTAAGAGTTTTGAGATTTCCTTCTTCCAAGTTTCCAATATCATCACCACTACCGGTTTTGGTTATGGAACGACGGAAAAATGGCCTCTCTTTTCTCAGTTCATCCTCTTGATGCTGATGGTTGTCGGTGGTTCTGCTGGATCGACCGCCGGGGGGCTAAAAGTCATTCGGTGCTTGACCTTATGGCGAATCGCAAAAAATCAGGTTCTTTCGACCTTGTCTCCGAATCGCGTTCTGACCTTGCATGTCAATGATACGGTATTGGATAAGGATACACAGCATCAGATCCTCAAGTACTTTACAATATACAGTTTTATCACGATCGGCCTACTCTTTGTAGTCAGTCTAGACAATAATAACTTCATGACGGTTGTCAGCGCTGTCTTTAGTTGTTTCAACAACATTGGACCTATGATTGGAACAGGTCAAACCTTCTCCATCTTTAGTCCGATTTCAAAACTGTTACTTTCCTTAGCCATGATTGCCGGACGGCTTGAAATCTATCCAATGATTCTACTCTTCCTCCCTAAAACATGGTCTAAACGCTGATAGACAACTCTTTTACAAAATCAACACCCTTAGAAAAATAATTTCTAAGGGTGTTTCTGTTTATTTGCGATCGTCCTATTTTGATTCTTCATTTCGCTTCAGACTAAAATGGTCTGGCAAGGGGTCTGGTCCTACTTTGGTTCCAGGATGGCAACGTAGAATCCTTGCAATCCCCATCAAGACACCTTTCACACCAAAACGTTCAATCGCTTGGATCATATAATTGGAACAGGTCGGTTGAAAGCGACAAGAAGGCGGAAATAGGGGAGAGATCCATTTTTGATAGCCTCTGACCAGCGCAATCAGGATTGTTTTCATGCTTTTTTAGATTTAGTCACTGCTAGATTGTGCAACTGGCTAATTTCTTTTTTGTTCAAGCGACGGTATTCACCCGGACGTAGTCCTGAGACGTCCAAATTCCCAAACTGGGTCCGGGAGAGTTTATCCACTAAAAGTCCCACAGCTTCAAACATCTTTTTAACCTGGTGGTTACGCCCTTCATGAATGGTCAACTGAACCACTGAACGGTTCTTTTCAACATCGACTTTTAAAATCTCGTAAGTCGCTGGCTTGGTTTTCTTTCCATCAATGGTCACCCCTCGCGTCAAGGGACGCAAGTTTTCCTTATTGGCAATTCCTTTGACACGCGCCACATAGACCTTATCAATTTCATTTCGCGGGTGAATCATCTCATCTGTAAAATCGCCATCATTGGTCAAAATCAAGACACCAGATGTATCCCAGTCCAAACGTCCCACTGGGTAGATGCGCTCTGGTACTTGAGATAAAAGGTCAACGACTGTTGTCCGCCCTTTATCATCTGATACACTAGAGATGACGCCACGTGGCTTATTTAAAAGATAATAGACCTTTTCTTCGTTATAGATTGGAGTCCCTTCTACTTCAACCTGGTCACCGGTTTTAATGATAGTCGCTAATTCACGCACGACTTGGCCATTGACCGTCACCAAGCCTTGCTTGATCAGTTCTTCGGCCTTGCGACGACTAGCCACACCTGCATGGGCAATATATTTGTTAATTCTCATCTAGTTCCTCTGTTCTCTCTGAAAATAATTGACCTTCCTCTGGATCGATGTCCACTTCCTCAACCTTTGGCAATTCCTCCAAATGATTGATCCCCATATAATCCAAAAAATACTCCGTCGTGACATACAAATTAGGACGCCCGAGGACTTCTTTTTTTCCATCTTCGCGGATCAGATCAAATGACAGTAGTTTGGTAATGGCACCACTGGAATTAACGCCTCGAATATCATCGACCTCTACGCGGGTGATCGGTTGCTTATATGCAATGATTGACAAGGTTTCAAGGGCAGCCCGAGACAAGCTTTGGTTCATAGGCGTTCTAGAATAGTCTCGTAAAACCGAAGCGTAGTCTGCCTTTGTCACCAATTTATAACGGGAAGCTGTCTCCATCAAACAGAGACTCGTATCTGTGTCCTCCTGGTATTTTTGGGCCAATTTTTCTAAACTTTGCACCACACCTGTTGGGGGTAAAGAGAGAAGATCTGCGATTTGTCTGGCAGTAATTCCTTCTTCACCCGCTACAAATAAGAGTGCTTCAATTTCAGCTAATTTGCTCATGTTCAATCCTATTTAAGTAAATTTCTCCAAAAGCCGTATCCTGTACCACTGTGACCTCTTGAATCTTGATTAATTCAAGGGTTGCAAGAAATAGGGTAATGACCTCTTGGAGATCCGCTGCTTCTAGAAACAAGTCCTGCAAGAGAACTTGTGAGCGATCGTGGAATCGGTGACGCAGCTGGTCCATCAGATCCTCAATCTTGTATTCATCCTTTACAATGGTTGTATGGTTCTGGCGGAATTCTTCTTTTTTCTTGGTCAATAATTTTGAGAAAGCCAAGAAGAGATCTACCGTAGTGCGATCATGAAGTAATTCGGTATCGTCATAGACCAATTCCATCTTCGGTTTCGAATAATAGAGGGCGCGCTCCTCGTGCTGCGAGGCCATCAACTCTCCTAATTGCTTGTAAGTACGGTACTCTTCCAATTGAGAAAGGAGATCCTGCTCTAGATCCTCTGCTTCATCCATCTCTTCTGCGACCTTAGGAAGAAGTCTACGACTCTTGATCAGGGTTAGTTGACTAGCCATCAGCATGTATTCCCCTGCTACCTCTAGTTTCATAGCCTGGAGAGTCGCCAGATAAGCCAGATACTGTTCGATCACCTCAATCAAGGGGACCTCATAGATATCCATCTGGTATTTAGAGACCAAGTGGAGCAAGAGGTCCAAAGGCCCTTCAAAATCTTTAATTTTAATATCCATTATTTATATTTTTCTAATGTCACCATGGTTTTCAGGCCCAATTCACGTGCAATACTAAAGAGATCCACACCGAGTTCACGTTGTTTCAAAATATACTGCTCACGAATCGATTGTGCCGAAAGGTCTTGGTTGCCTTTTTCGATCAAGAAGGCTTCTAATTGTCGGAATCCCCACTGACGGGAGTAAGATTTTCCTTTATTATCAAAGAGATAGACACCATCGAGGAAGAGTTGCAACTCATCCAGTAAAGGATCTGGAACTTTTAAAACCCGTTTTTGGCCATCTTTGCCCACTCGAATGACATGAAAGTCCAGCTGAATATCTTCGACTTTGACTTGGAGGATCTCACTTGGCAATAAGCCCATCTCCAGAATCAATAAGGCCATCAAGCGTCCCTGTGGGTTGGTTGATTCTTCCCAAAAATGGGTCAGATCCAATAATTCACGATCATGGGTTTTGGCCGGTTGAATTTTAGGCAAGACCAAACGATGGTATTCAGAAATAAAGCGTTCTTGATACAAATAATATAAAAATTGGTTAACAGCGGATAATTTTCGTTTTTGAACCGCCGGTTTAAAATCTTTAATCGAAGCTTGGTAAATTCTCAAATTTGTCGGTGTCACTTTTCCATGAATTGATTCAATAAATTGGTCCAAATCATAGAAATAGGCTGACTGAGAATTTTCACTTAGTTCTTTTTGATCAATAAAACTTGCAATAAATTCTTTCATTTTGGAATCATCTCGTATTCATTTGAAAAATTATGCATTAGCGAATTGATGGCTTTGAGAATCGATTTCCGCGTAATAATCCCTTGGAAATACCCTTCTTCATCCACCACTGATAAGAAGGAGTCATCCACCAACTTGTGAAGGACTTCTGTCAAATTGAAGTCTAAGCCGATGACCCCGACCTCCTTCTTTGCAACGTCTACGATATCCATCGAAGCAAAAGTCTCCTCAGGAATCTCGTGTTTCAATTGATAAGATAGAATATCCGTTAGGGAGATCGTCCCCACAAACTTGCGTTCATCCGTCACTACCGGGATGCGACTATAGCTAATCTGACTCAACAGCAAAACCGCATGGTCTACATTGTGGGTATCAATCAAGACCGCTAAATTTTTGGCAGGAGTTAAGAACGTCTCTTCCTGCGCCAGCAAGAAACGTTCAAATTCCTTTGCTATCATCTGCTAAACTCCTTTGTCAATTCAGGGTACAATTCATGATCTCGCGTATAATACTCTACCTTGAAGTTCGAATCGGTAATCTCTATCTTGGCATACAAACACTCGCGAATCAGACCACGAGGTTGGCTAACAGATCCAGGATTCACAAAGAGGGTTCTTCCTTCCTTCCAAGCATCTGGGATATGAAGGTGGCCGTATAGACAGATATCTGCTTCCTCCTCTTGGGCCCACAAATCCAATTTTTGAAAACTAAAATTGATCTGGAAGAGATGTCCGTGGGTCTGGATGATCCGTGTTGGCCCCAGTTGGGTCACCAAGCGTTCCGGATAGCCATCATAAAAATCCATATTCCCTTGGACAACATGGATCCCTTCCCAGACAGGATCATCACTTTTTAGTTCAGAATCCCCATTGTGAAAGATCCCATCGACCTGGCCTAGGTATTTTTCTTTAATAGCTTCAACAATGGAGCGGTCTCCATGCGAGTCACTCATAACGATGATTGTTTGCTTTGCCATGATGGAAATACCTCCAATAACTTTTTAACAGCTAAAGCACGATGTGATTGTGTATTTTTTTCTTCTAGCGTTAATTCAGCAGCAGCACGGCCCGTTTCCCCAACTAAGAAGAGAGGGTCATATCCAAAGCCATGTTCCCCTTTGGGCTCAAAATTAATATACCCTGGCCAATCTGCTTCCACCACTAGGCTTTCCTTGCCTGGTCTTGCAACCACCAAGGTCGTATGGAACTGAGCTGAGCGATCTTTCAAGTCAAAAACCATGGCCAATTCGTGCAACAATTTCGCATTGTTTTCCGCATCTGTCGCACCAACTCCCGCAAAACGAGCTGACCAAACTCCTGGTAAGCCTCCCAAGATATCTACCTTCAAACCTGAATCATCTGCTAAGACTGTTTTCCCAGTTAGCTCTGCAATCGTTTCAGCTTTTAGGCGGGCATTCTCTTCAAAGGTCATCCCTGTTTCTTCGACTTCTGGAAGTTCCGGGTATTGATTGAGATTTTCCACTTCAAAGCCCAGCTTTTCAAACATATTACGGAATTCTTTGGTTTTTCCCTCATTTCGAGTTGCAATAAGAATCGTATCTTTGACCTTATCTTGACCCAAGAAGGCTTCCACATCCACCCCATCACTTGGCAAATGCAAATAGAGCAATTTCCCTTTTTCAACCAAGAGCAAGGCCCCTTGACGCTGGACAATTTCAAAAGATCTTCCCTTGACTTCATTCAAGATTTCAGTCAAAAAGGTTAGAAAACGAAAGGCTGAACCATAGCGCATCACCGATAGATTGAGAGGAAATCCTTCAGGATCCTTGGCAAAGAGAAGTTCCAGCTGGTCTAACAGAGTGGAAGCTTCTGCAGGGACTTGACTAAATTGGTTGTAGTCTGCATCTTCTCCCCATTGGGCAATATACCAATCTTGGGAATCTTTGTATTCAAATAGTTTGTCACTCATAAATTTACATGCTCCACATTCACTGAACGTTCTAGCCATTTTTCGGCAATCGCTGCAAAGCTATTGGCATTTGCAGTTGTATAAAAGCGGTGGGTCTGCTCTAAGAGTTCGCGACTCTTATTGAGCTCAAAATAGTTTAATAAAACGGAGATATCCCGAACACACTCTGCCCCACTATCAATCAATTTGACATCCGGTCCCATCACATTTTGAATGATCGGTTTTAAAAGGGGATAATGGGTGCATCCCAAGACTAAGGTATCAACCTTTCCAACTAGTGGTTTTAGGGTTTCGTAAACCACCTTTTTGGTCACACTGGATGCCAACTCGTTTGATTCCACTAAAGGAACAAACTTGGGACAAGCTAAACTGCTGACTTCCATGTCTGGTGCCAGACTTTGAATCTTCTCTTTATAAATTCCAGAAGAAACCGTCATCGGTGTCCCAATGACCCCAATTTTTTGATGGGTCGTCGATTTAATGGCTGCAGAAGCTCCAGGCAAGATCACTCCCAAAACGGGAATATCAAGTTTCTCCTTGACTTCTTCCCAAACCACTGCCGTCGCTGTATTACAGGCTAAGACAATCATCTTGACATTTTTGGTCAGAAGGAAGTTCACCATCTGCCAAGTATACTCGCGAATTTGGTCTGCTGGTCTAGGACCATAAGGTGCACGCGCTGAATCTCCAATATAGACGACATCTTCGTGAGGAAGCTGACGGAGCAATTCGCGGACAACAGTCAGGCCCCCTACTCCAGAATCTAAAAAACCAATCGGTCGGTTATCCATATCTCTTCCTTCCAAAAGGAGGGACTAAGAAATTCCTCCAAGCCCCTCTCATTTATTATCGTGAGATTGCCCCACTCTTATTTTTTCTTGTTTTTCGCCATTGCTGATTTTTGTTGGCTCACAATTTGGCGATAGACTTGTTGAACTTTTGCTTCGCTTGGACGTTGGCCGCTGGCACCTAAAAGCGTACGAACTGCTTCAACATTCAAACGTGGGTTTGATGCAAATTCTTTTTCAAATTGACGACGAAGCAAGAACATTCCTGCAATCATCCCACCAAAGAAAGCTAAAATAATCAACAAAATTCCTAAAAAGAGATTCATACAATTTTCTCCGATCCATTATTTTTACATAACTATCATTATATCAGACAATCGCTTATTTTTCAATGTCAAAGCCGTAGAGTGTCGCAAGATAATCTTCTGGTTTTTCTGCTCGACGAATCAAACGGGCCTGCCCATCTTCTTGAAGCAAAACTTCTGCCGAACGCAACTTGGCATTGTACTGATAGCCCATTGAAAATCCATGGGCTCCAGTGTCATGGATCACGAGCAAATCTCCAATCTCCGTCACGGGTAATTCTCGTTGTTTCGCAAATTTATCGTTATTTTCACAGAGACTTCCCACGACATCGACCACTTCAGTCGGTTCCTCTGGACGATCCATATTGGTAATATGGTGATAAGCACCGTACATAGCCGGTCTGAGAAGATTCACAGCTGAAGCATCGACGCCAACATAGGTCCGATAGGTTTTCTTTTTATGAGTGACTCTGGTTACCAAGAGGCCGTGTGAAGCCAGCATAAAGCGACCAAGCTCTGTATAGATTTTCACATGACCAAGGCCTGCCGGTTTGAGAATCGCATCAAAAACGCGATGCACGCCTTCCCCAATAATGGCAATATCATTTGGTTCTTGCTCTGGCTTGTAATTGACCCCAACTCCACCAGAGAGGTTGATGAAGCCCAAGTGGACACCTGTTTTCTCGACGACTTCTACTGCTAATTCAAAAAGTTGACGCGCTAGCTCTGGATAGTAATCGTTGGATACTGTATTAGAAGCCAATAAAGCGTGAATACCAAACTCTTCCACACCTAGTTCTTTCAACTCAATAAAGGCTTGGATCAATTGCTCCTTGGTCATTCCAAACTTGGCTTCTTCAGGATTATCCATAATATCGGTTCCCAGTTCAAAAACTCCACCAGGATTATAGCGGCAAGAAATGACCTTGGGGATGCCGGTAACAGACTTCAAGAAAGCAATGTCTTCATAGGCGTCCAGATTGATAGTTGCCCCTAATTCTCTCGCATAGACAAATTCATCGGCTGGCGTGTTGTTAGAAGAAAACATGATTTCTTTTCCACTAAAGCCCAGTTTATCTGCCATCAACAATTCGACATAGCTGGCAGTGTCGACACCACAGCCCTCTTCTTGCAAAATTTTTAGGATCGATGGGTTGGGAGTCGCCTTGATGGCAAAGTATTCCTTAAATCCTTCATTCCAAGCAAAAGCTTGATGGAGGGCACGAGCCGTTTCACGAATTCCTGCTTCATCATAGAGATGGAAAGGGGTAGGGAATTCTTGGGTCAGACTTTCTAATTGTTCACGGGTTACAAAAGGTGTTTTCATAAGCGCTCATTTCTATTCTTTAGTCACTATTAGTATAGCACAAGTCGGAAGACAAAAAAAGCCGAGGCAACTGCCCCAGCTCAATCTCTCTTTGATTAGTCGTTTCTTCCGAAGATACGAAGAAGGCTGATAAAGAGGTTGATAAAATCAAGATAAAGTTCCAAAGCCATCGCTACTGCCCAACCTGTAGCAGGTTGACCATTTGTTTGATCATAGACATAGCGAATCTTTTGGTTATCCCAAGCTGTCAATCCTGCAAAGAGGAAGACAGAGATAATACTCAAGATATAGTCCATTCCAGAACTTCTCAAGAACATATTCACAACAGAAGCGATGATCACACCGATCAAGACTCCCATCAAGGCACGTCCCATACCAGACAGGTCTTTTTTCACGACGCGTCCGATAGCTCCCATGACAATAAACATCAAGGCACTGACCAAGAAAGCCTTATAGACAGTTGCTTGCATGTAGCGAGCAATGATAAAGCTCAAGGTAAAGCCATTCAAAGCTGAGTAGATCAAGAAGATCGGAAGAGCAGATGGGCTATTTTTAACAGCCTTCCCACTTGCAACAAAGACCAAGATCAATTCTACAACCACTGCTGCATAGTAAACCATTGGTGCTGTTGTCAAGATTTGAACGAAGAAATCTTGAAAGACTGTCATCATAAGACCAGAGACAAGGGCTGAAATCCCAACACCGATCCCCACTAATGAGTAGATTTTGTTATAAAAAGCATTCAATCCACTTTGTTCTTGGATTACTGAATCATTATACATATAAACAAGTTCCTTTCAAATTTGTTTACTACGATTTTAACATTTTTCGATGAAAAAATCTCCTTTTAGCCATCTTTTTACGCCAAGGTTCTGAAGCTTCCTTAACAGCCCAGTATTTATCCACCATGGTCACTACGAAGGATTCTTTGTAGCGAGGCGGGGCAAGGGTGGCACCCCACATGTGTTTAATAATGATGTCTTCTTCCTTGGCATTGAGATCTGTGATCTTTCGCGCATTTCTCACGGCAATGCGGGGATGGATCCAGGCGTGACTTTTCGTAAACTTGGTCTCGCGCCAATCATAATAAAAGAGGTCATGCAAGAGGCCACCCCGAGCCGTACTTTTAGCATCCCAGCCAAATTTTTTAGCCAGTTTATAACTAGTATAGCTAACATGAATGGAATGCTCCAAACG
Organism: Streptococcus sp. HMSC061E03; assembly: GCF_001813505.1. NCBI lineage: Bacteria > Bacillati > Bacillota > Bacilli > Lactobacillales > Streptococcaceae > Streptococcus > Streptococcus sp. HMSC061E03. The sequence goes on along the minus strand of NZ_KV812784.1, from coordinate 172,467 downwards.
ATTGGAATGAATATGATGGGGGATGTCGGCTAATTTTTGAACCTTAGGGTGCTGAATCAACTGTCCCACATAGGTCATGTATTCTTTGTCACGATGATATTGCATCAGATCACCACCTTTCCTTGATAGGCTCTCCCAATAAGATTTCCACCAATTTCTTTTTTCAACTTAAGTATACTGCTTTTTCTCAAAAATTCCTTAAATGAAACATCAAAATTCCAGCAGCTACTGCAACATTCAAACTCTCAGCCCGACCCGGCATGGTAATATGAACAAGCTGGTCGGCTCGTGTAGCCATTTCTGGACTGATGCCCTTGCCTTCATTGCCCATAACCAGGATAAACTGATTAGTCTGTGGAAGCTGACGGTAATTGATGGAAGCTTCTGATAGCGTCGTTGCGAGGACCGCTAGATTGGATTGACTAGCTCGTTCAAACAGTTCTTCTCGGTCCATTTTCCAGATAGGAAGATGGAAATGACTGCCCTGCATGGATCGAAGAGTCTTGAGACTGTATAGATCTGCGGATGCTTTCGAAAGCATGACACCATCAAAGCCGGCTGCATCTGCTGTTCGAATCATGGTTCCCACATTACCTGGATCTTGGACATCCTCCAAATAGAGGTAACGACCTTGTAACGGATCTGGAAGTTCTGGCTGCTCTATAAGAATCTCTGCGACAATTCCTTGAGGGGTCTTCGAATCAGCCAAGAGACTCAAGATCTCCGAAGTCACGACAGTGACGTTTTGGATATTCTCTACCCGGTCTAAATAGGCTTCTAAAACAAAGATCTGACGAATCTCCGCCTGATTTTCTACTGCCTCTTCAAAGAGATGCCAACCTTCAATGAGATAGGAATCTGTCCGATATTTTTTTTGATGTAATTTTTTAGCATTTTTGATTACATTATTGGATTTAGACGTTATAATATTCATAGACCTATTATAGCACAAAGAAAAAGAAGAAATCATGCCTCAGATAGATTTCTTCGAGTCAAGGAGGATGCACATGCAAAAGGTAAAAATGATTGCCCAAGGACGGGTTCAAGGAGTTGGTTTTCGCTGGGGAGTCTACAGTCTTGCCTTGGAGATTGGTGGGATCACTGGCCGTGTCTGGAATAATGACGATGGGACGGTTGGTATTCTAGCTCAGGCAGAGTCTAGCAGTCAAATGGCCAAATTCATCCAAGAAATACGCAAAGGTCCTACGCCGTTTGCGCATGTGACTTATTTGGATGTTACGTTAGCAAACTTTGAAAACTATAAGGACTTCAAAATTGCAAATTAAGACTAGAGAACTATTGTGTATTTTCAAAAAAAACAGTAGAATAGAAAGGTAACATTTTAAAAAAGAAGGAACGATTTGTGAAAAAAAATAAACTTGCATTATTGGCATCGATGGGACTAGCTTCGCTCGTCTTCTTATCAGGATGCGTGAGTGTCGATCGGAAAACTGGAAATCCAACTGGATTGATTTGGAATCTTCTTGGCCGTCCAATGGGCGAAGCCATCAAATTCTTTGCTAATAACCTTGGCTTGGGCTTTGGGATCGGGATTATTATCGTCACCTTGATCGTGCGTTTAATCATCTTGCCACTTGGTTTGTACCAATCATGGAAGGCAACCTACCAATCTGAAAAGATGAACTACTTAAAACCAATCCTTGGCCCAATCCAAGAGCGCATGAAAAACGCTAGCACACAAGAAGAAAAGCTATTGGCACAACAAGAATTAATGGCTGCTCAACGTGAAAATGGGGTTAGCATGTTTGGTGGAGTTGGATGTTTACCACTCTTGATCCAAATGCCATTCTTCTCTGCCCTCTTCTTTGCAGCTCAGCACACCAAAGGGGTAGCAGAAAGTAGTTTCCTTGGTATTGCTCTTGGAAAACCAAGCTTGCTCTTGACGGCTATCGTAGCGGTTCTCTACTATATCCAAAGTATGCTCTCTCTTCATGGGATTGAAGATGAAACCCAAAAGGAAAGTATGCGTAAAGCATCACTGATGAGCCCGATTATGATCGGTGTCTTCTCATTGATCTCTTCAGCCGGAGTGACTCTTTACTGGGTAGTCGGTGGGGTGATCCAAATTATCCAACAATTTGTCATCAACTACTTGATTCGTCCAAATCTTCGCAAGCGGGTCGCTGAGGAATACAAAAACAATCCTCCAAAAGCGACTAGTCACCGTGTGAAAAAAGACGTTACACCAACTGCAACGACACAAATTCAACACAAACCAAAAAACAACCGCAATGCAGGAAAACAACGCAATAGAAAGTAGTACAAACTTCTAAATTCTAGCGGAATTACTTAAGCACCTGAACCCTCTAGTTCAGGTGCTTTTTTAATCCCTTTCAATCAATCAACGAAAAATTTACACCCTAACAAGGGGATTAAGAACACAAAAAAAACAAGCCCTCTTGGAGGGCTTGCGTTTTATAGTTACGCTGTTTTTTCTACGTTCAAAATTTTCACTTGGTAGCTTCCAGCTGGTGTCTCAACAGTGACAACGTCACCTGTCTTCTTACCAATCAATGCGTGACCGATTGGGCTTTCGTTCGAGATCTTCCCTGCAAAGGCATCTGCCCCTGCTGAACCGACGATGCTGTATACTTCTTCATCTGTTTCGCCAACTTCTTGGACTGTAACGGTTTTTCCGATCGCTACTTCGTCTACTGCAACAGCGTCACTATCGACGATTTCCGCATAACGGATTTTTGTTTCCAAACTAGAGATTTGACCTTCCACAAAAGCTTGTTCATCTTTTGCTGCTTCGTACTCAGAGTTTTCTGAGAGGTCACCGTATGAGCGAGCGATCTTGATCCGTTCTACGACTTCAGGTCGACGGACCAATTTCAATTCTTCTAATTCTAGTTCTAATTTTTCTTTTTCTGCTAGGGTCATTGGGTATGTTTTTTCTGCCATTATTCTTCTCTTTCTATTATTTGAATGAAAAAGCTGTGGACGCGCCACATGCTTTTTCTAGTTTGAACTTGCTTGTGTCAATTTACTATTGACGTGTTCTTCTACATTTTTATTGTGTTCTTCGTATGTCTTAGCGAAGAAGACTTCACCATTTTCGACATTTGCGACAAAATACAAGTAGTCTGTCTTACTTGGGTTCACCGCCGCTTCGATCGCTGATACTCCAGGGTTATCCACTGGACCAGGCATCAAACCGGTATTCTTATAAATATTATAAGGTGAATCCAGCTCTGTATCGATCGTTGCATCTTCTTTCAAGGTCGTCTTTTGACCAAGCTTCCCTTCGGCATAAAGAATTGCAATATTACTTTGCAAAGGCATGTCTTGGTTCAAACGGTTATAGAAGACACTTGCGATGTCTTTGCGGTCTTGATCCGTCGCCCCTTCTTTTTCAACCAAGGAAGCAAGGGTCAATACTTCGTTTACATTGATGTTCTTGCTCTCAAGTGTTTCATAATACGGGGTTAAGTTTTGATCCATGGCCGCCAGCATCTGATCGATCATTTCTTTCACTGTGGTATCTTTCCCATAGTTATAAGTTGCTGGGAAAAGATAACCTTCCAAACGGTAGCGAACACCAGAATCTTTACTTGGCAGGTTAGCCAAGAGCTTAGGATATTTGGCCACCATCTTCTCAATAAAGGCATCATCTTGGACAGCCTTCAAGAAATCTTCTTTCTTAAATGGAGTCTTTCCTGCCTTCTTACTAGAGACATCTGCTGTGATAGCCGTCGCAATCTGATCAATGGTATAGCCTTCTGGAATCGTCACCTTTCCAAGAACTGGAGCCTGAGGAGTTTTGGTCCCCTCTTCCTGCAGTTTTTGGATGATGGTTTCTAAATCCATGCTCTTTTGAAGGTTGAAATAACCGGATTTAAAATTGCTATAGTTCTTGAACTTGGTATAGTAGTTAAAGAACTGACCATTTTTCACGAGTCCTTTTTTCTCAAGGATCGCGCCAATCTCACGATTACTTGAACCTGCTGGAATCTCAACCGTCACGAATTCTGTTGCATTTTTATCCATCGGCTTGACAGCTGAATGGATATAGGTCACTGCAAAGATCCCTGTAGCCACGATCACAATCAGCAAAAGGCTGACCACTGTCCGCACAATTCGCTTAGCGATTTTATTTTGTTTCTTTTGTTTTTGTTGGCGCTGGTTACGAGAAGAGCGCGATAAGCTTTCCTCTACCGGTTCCTGACTTGGTTCTTTTGGAGCAGGCTTTGTGAGCTCACTCTTTTCTTCTACAGCAGGAGTCGCCTTTTCTGGCTCCACTGGTATTTCTGTGGAAGCCACAACAGCTTCTTCTTTTGGAGGTGGTGTTGCTTCTTCCTCCTCTTTCAGTGAAGAAGGGGTTTCAATGCTTCGATCAGGTAGATCATACTCTTTTTCGATCTTTAGAAGTTGCTCATTTGCCTCTTCTAAGTCTCTGAGGATCTGCTCTTTGAAGCTTAATAACTTCTCACTGTCTTGTGATTTATCAGTCAAATAATTGACCTCCCTCATCATAATCCTTAATATTATATCTTAAAAGATTTAGAAAAGCAATACAAATCGCCCTTCTTCTTCAAAATACCTATTTAATCAAGGTTTTCATTTTCCCAGACCAGATTGTACCAAACCTCACCCGCATATTGGGATTCTGAAAGACCTTCATTGGTAAATCCTTGCTTTTCGTAATAAGGAATCAAATAATCATGACAGGTCAAATTGATCCCTTGACGGTCCTCCTTAATCGCGATCTCTTTCATCGCTTCAAGCAAGAGGGTTCCTACTCCAAGTCCTTGGGCTTCTTTGGCAATGGATAGACTCGTAATGGAAATAAAACCCTGTTCTAGATGGCTTAGATCTTCAACCTTTGAAAAAGAGGAATCGATCAAATAGCGCTCCGGTCTAACAGGTCCTTCTAAGTACCCTAAAATCTGACCTTCGCACTCTGCTACAAGAAAAGTCGCTTGAATCTTTTCAATGTGATCTTTTAAAATCTCACGCGCAATCGCTTCTTCTTCTGAGAAATTTTCAAGCTCAATGCGCTCGATGGCATCCAAATCCTGCAGCTCTGCCTGTCTAATGTGAATCTTTTCTTTCATCATTTACCCCTTCTATCGTTCCCAAACCATATGGACACCTCGATCAGACTCAGCTTCATCTCGAAATCCTTGCTGGGAAAAATAAGATAGTAAGTCTTCTGGGCAATCGATCCAAATGGCTTCCTTTTCCTTTTGAACAGCTAGATCCTTTAAAGCAGCGATCAAAATAGAACCATAGCCTTGACCTTGAAAGGCTGGTCTCACTGCTAGTCGCAATACAATTAGGTCTCCTTTTAAAGGCTGGTCTTCTGTCGCCAACAAGTAAGCCACAGCATCCCCCGCCTGCTCTGCAAGCAAAGAAATGGCTTCCTTCGAACCTAGCGCTTCCTCAAGAGTGGCCTTGTGCTTCTTTTCTTCATTGTCATGAAGTTCTTCTTCTAGCAACAGCAACTGTTCTTGATCAGCTGGGGTGATTGATCGAATCATCATCCTGCTTTCCTCATCTCATACTCCTTCAGTGGACAGATAAATTTAAGTCTGGAACCAATCGATTCCAGACTCAATCATCTCTTATTGTACACTATGTGTCAAACTAGATAATAAACGCTCAAATGAGTATTCATAGGTTTGAATATCTCCTGCTCCCATAAAGACATAGACCGCATTTTCATGGTCAAGAAGAGGAGAAACATTCTCAGCTGTAATAATCGCTGAACGTTTGACAATTTTTGCTTCCAAATCTTCAACTTTCACATCGCCGTGATCGACTTCCCGTGCAGAACCATAGATCTGTGCCAAGTAAACAGCATCTGCTTGATTCAAGGCTTCAGCAAATTCATCCAACAAGGCAATGGTCCGTGTAAAGGTATGTGGTTGGAAAATAGCCACAATCTCTTTACTTGGGTATTTTTGACGGGCAGCATCCAAGGTTGCAATAATTTCCGTTGGATGGTGCGCAAAGTCATCGATGATCACTGTTCCATTGACTACTTTTTCAGTAAAGCGACGTTTCACGCCAGCAAAGGTCTTCAATTGCTCGCGGACTAAATCTAAATCAAATCCTGCAATGTAAAGCAAACCAATGACTGCTGTAGCATTCATGATATTGTGGCGACCAAAAGTTGGGATATGGAATTGCCCCAAATCTTCTCCACGGAAATGAACGTTGAAGGTTGAACCAGTCGTTGAACGAAGCAAGTTGCTTGCCACAAAATCGTTCGTCTCCTTATCAAAACCATAGTAATAAATTGGTGCTGATGAGGTAATCCGACGCAATTCTTTGTCTTCTCCGTAGATGAAGAGGCCTTTGCTGATTTGTTTGGCATAATCGTTAAAGGCATTAAAGACATCTTCCAAGCTCGTGAAATAGTCTGGATGGTCAAAGTCAATATTGGTGATGATGCTGTATTCAGGATGGTAAGGCATAAAGTGGCGTTCATACTCATCTGATTCAAAGACAAAGTATTTGGCTGCTGCAGAGCCACGACCTGTCCCGTCACCAATCAAATAACTGGTATCAGTGATATTTGATAAGACGTGAGAAAGCATCCCTGTTGTTGAGGTTTTTCCGTGTGCTCCGGCAACCCCCATGCTGACGAAGTCACGCATAAATTCACCAAGGAATTCATGGTAGCGTTTATAGGTTAGGCCATGCTCATCTGCATAAGCAATTTCCACATTGTTATCTGGACGGAAAGCATTCCCAGCAATGAGGATCTTGTCGCCTTCCAAATTTTTCACATCAAATGGATAAATTTGAATTCCTGCTTGTTCCAAGCCACGTTGCGTAAAGTAATACTTCTCAACATCTGACCCTTGAACCGTATGTCCCATTTGGTGAAGCATGAGGGCTAAAGCACTCATCCCTGCTCCTTTAATTCCAATAAAATGGTATGTATTAGACATGTTTTCTCCTTATTCTTGATCTAGATGGGTTAAATCCAATTCCTGTTTAATTGGCTGTGGTTTCAACTTGTGCTGATCTTTATTGTATATTTGGCTAGTCTTTAAGAAATCATAATTGTTTTTCTTTTCAGTCGGTTCTGCCACTTCTGGTTCTCCTGCAGATTCGAACTCTGCAAGGATCAACTGATCTTGTCGTAATCGTTTGCTATATTTCAATAATTCACCCGGATTTTCCTTTTGGAAGGGAGCCGTTGGCTGACCAGGTTTTCGTTCAGAAATAAATGATTTTTTCCGTTTACTTGTAGTAGCTGCTGGATCCGTTGTCAGATAGGGAGCTGTGCGTTTCTTTTTCAGATCTTCACGAGCGCGCTCTCTCGCTTCCTCTGCATAACGATTGGCTGGGCTTTTTTTATCAATCGGCTCTTTAAAATCAGGTTTTCTTACTGGCCGTCTTTTCGGTAGGGGCTCTTCTAATGGTTGGTGGTAAGGATGCTTAGGTTTGGTATTTTCAGCAATCGGTTGCCATTCCAAATAATTTTTATCCACATAGTCGCCTGTAATGTTACTAATCAAGTCTGTTTCATCATACAGGTTCATGTGGGGCATCTCTGTTAACATCAACTCATTATCCCCTACTTGAGGAAAATATTTTTCTGTCATGCTTTCTTCCTTTCGACACTCCATTAATTATAAACTATTCACAGAATTTTTCAAGCTATTCTGACTGAATTCCAAGAATCTCACGAATTTCCTCAACCGATAAACTAGATCGTGTTTCCGTTCCGTCTAAAATCGTTGAGACCAAGTGTCTTTTGGAAGCTTGTAGTTCTTGGATTTTTTCTTCGATCGTACCACGAGTAATCATGCGGTAAACTTCAACATTTTGTTCCTGTCCCATTCGATGGGCACGTCCAATAGCCTGGTCTTCCACTGCAGGATTCCACCACAAATCGACTAAGATGACCGTATCGGCACCAGTGAGGTTCAATCCAACCCCTCCAGCCTTCAGAGAAATGAGAAAAGCATGGCGCTCACCTTCATTAAAAGCATTGGTCATTTCTTGTCGATCTTTAGCGGGAGTAGAACCTGTGATTTTAAAGGAGGTCATGCCAAGCTGGTCAATTTCCTGCTCTAGGATATCCAGCATGCCTCTAAATTGAGAGAAGATCAAAACCCGGTGTTCACCATCCTTGATTTGACCCAAAAGATCTCGAAGACTCTCCAATTTTCCACTATCTCCCTGATAGTCTTCCATAAAGAGGGCGGGGGTATCACAGATTTGACGAAGACGCATGAGACCCGAGAGAATTTCCACCTTGCTCCGATTTAGTTCTTCCTCGCTAGAGCTTCGAACCCGATCTTGAATTTGTTTTAATTGAGCCAAATAGATCGTTTTTTGGCTTTCATCCAACTCATTGTGGTAGGTTGTTTCAATCAAGTCCGGTAATTCTTGGAGCACTTCATCTTTTTTCCGTCTCATGACAAAAGGTTTGACAAATCGTGCAATGGTCTCAGGACTCAATTTTTGAAATTCTCTTTTAGCTGGGAAGAGCCCTGGAAGGACAATTTGGAAAATGGACCAGAGTTCACCCACATGATTTTCAATCGGTGTCCCAGATAGGGCAAACACATGCGGAACCTCAAAGCCACGTAAGTGTTGGGCAATCTTGGTTTGGGCATTTTTCATGACCTGGGCTTCATCTAGAATCAAGTACTCATACTGATTCTTCTGGTATTCCTCCACATCTTGACGAAAAGACGCGTAACTAGTGATAACTACCTGTGGATTGGTTGCGATGAGTTCATCTCGGTGCTGCTTGAGACCATAGACGACTGCCACTTCCATCTGAGGAGCGAATTTTGAAAATTCTTGTTTCCAATTGTAGATGAGACTAGATGGAGCTAGAATCAAGATTTTAGTTTCTTTTTTTGCGACACTGGTCAAGAAGGAAATAGTCTGCAGGGTTTTCCCAAGCCCCATATCATCCGCTAAAATACCACCAAAACCATAATGATTTAACATGGAGAACCATTTAACCCCTGTTTCTTGGTAATCCCTTAGGGTCGCTTGGATTGTCATCTGAGGGAGTTGGAAGTCTTCTGGATGAGTCAAATCATGAGCTAAATTTCGAAAGTCTTCTGAAAAATGAACATTGTCTTGATCTGCCAACAAATCAGATAGCTGATAAGCGGCAATCCGGCGGGCTTGTAGTTTCCCACCCTTGCTCATTTTCGCCCGCAGATCTGCTAAGGCTCGACTGATCTTCTTGGTTTCTTCATCAAAGACAAGAACTTTCCCTGTATGGCTGACAAAATAGTCTTTTTGCCCTACTAGAGCTTTGAGGACCTGGTCCACTTCGGCTGGATCCACACTTTCAAAGTCAAAACCGATCTCCAGTAGACTGCCATTGGTTTTAACATCAATTTTTGGACGCTCCACTTGATAAAGATCTAAAAGGCTATCAGAGAGGGTAACCTCTCCTAAGGCTTCAAAAGTCGGGATCTGTTGGTGAAAGAATGGATAGATTTGCTCACTTGATAAAGGACTTCTTTGGGAAGAAAAATCATCCGTAAAACCTGCTGCTAGCATGGTTGAAAAGACTTCTTGCTCCTTATCGAAATCACTAGAATAAGGAAGATTGAGAAGTTCCTCACGCGTGGTCACCACACGATCCTGGTATTGAAAGACAACATCCAGTAATACAGTCTGATCCTGTGCTAGATCAAAATGAAATTCCGGAGTGAAATCGTGGATTAAAAAGCTGGTCGGGGCTGTTATTTGTCCCAGTTTTTTGAACTCTTTTAGACTATAGGAAAGTTTGGTCTGATCCGTTGGATCAAAATGCAGGCGTTTTTTGCGATCCTGATCCATTGGAAGATCTTGGATGGCCTTCCATAGGGTTCGCTGTTGGGGCGTCAGGTGATAGAAGACACCATTTCGAAACAGGTAAACAGCCGACTCGACAACCTTCACTTGTGGCTCCGTAATGATCAATTCGTAAAAATCACCATGGTCTTCCACCTGAAAATGAAAGAGATCTTCCTCCCCATGGACATCCTGAAAATAGACTTCAGAAAAATCATACAAGCTGTATTGCAAGAGGAAAGAATCCAAATTCATCAGTAATTCTACAGCTTCTTCAAAGAGAGTCGGTGGAAAATAAAGATGGCGCCCAGCATTGGGAAAGAAATCTTGCTCTTTCGAGCCACTATCTGTGACCAAGCCTTGTAGGAAATTGATCACATCCTGACTAGGCCCATCAAATTCTAAATAAGAAATGGGTTCATAGTAACTTTTGCCAATTGCAAAGTGGCCTTCTTTTTGAAGGGTCTGCAAAAAAGCTAGCACATCTCTGATCACATAAGAACGCTCGTCTGGCAAGCGACGAATGCGAAGGGTCCACAAGAATTGACCAGAGTATTCATCCTCCTGCCCGACTGCTGATAAGACATAACGTGTTGCTTTCTTTTCGATTTTTGGAAGAACCTGGTCTAAAAACAAACTTCCAAAAGAGACCTTCTCCTGCGTTTCTTCAGTCGCCGTGGCGTCTTCTTCAAGACTTGCAAGAGCTGCTTTCCCACTGTCATCATTCTTCAAAAAAGCTTCCACAGCTGCCAGATGCGTACAGAATTTTTTCTTTTGAAAGAAAGCACAGCTACAAAAAACAGCATCGTCGTCCAAACTGTACCGCAAGCTTTCTTCTTCCACCCGAAAATATAGGTATTTTTCTTTTACTTCCTGAAGGGAAACCTTCCCAGCTTCATAGAGAAGGCTCCCTTGTGAACGAACCTTCCCAGGAATTAATTTTGCCATGTTTACCACCTTAGATTAATCCCTTTATTATACCATATTTAAGATAAAATTAGAAAAGATAATTTTACTATTAAAAGGATTTTAACTTACTTTTAGAAAAAAACTGAGACAGTCTTGTCCCAGCTTTTCACCTGATTTCGTAATAGAGTTACCTCAATCAGCTATCCATGATTTTTCTCTTTTAACCGTCTGAGCGAACAATAGACAGAATAGATAAATAGAGAGGAGAAAGATCCCGATAGCCCACAAAAAATACGACCTATTTTTTAATAAATCCCCAACAATAGGATCAAGAGCTCCAAGCTTACGATCGAACCGAGAAACAAGAGATACAGATAGATTTTAAATAATAAGTACACAAACCTAAAGCTCTCATGATCTTCATGAGTTTACTCTTCTCAACCTTAAAAAAAGCTAAGGAATAAAGCATATCCGGACTATGATACTACGCATCTGACTATCCTCCACTTCATTTTACCAGCTTATTAAAAAAAGCAACGCTTATGCGCTACTTTTAGTTGTTTTCATAGTTGGAAGAATGAGCATTTTATCATTTGAAATATCCTTCTCCACTTTGATCCATTTGTCTCGTATTCCCTACTTCCGTTTTCGCGCAATCAAATGGATTGGAGTTCCTTCAAAAACAAAGGCCTTGCGAATTTGGTTCTCCAAGAAACGGAGGTATGAGAAGTGCATCAGTTCTTCTTCGTTAACAAAGACCACAAAAGTTGGCGGCTTGGTTGCCACTTGTGTCGCATAGAAGATCTTGAGGCGTTTTCCTTTGTCGGTCGGCGTTGGATTAATGGCAATGGCATCCATAATCACATCGTTCAAGACAGCTGAAGGAATCCGCGTATTTTGACTCTCACTGATCTGTTTAATCATCTCTGGCAACTTGTGCAAGCGTTGTTTAGTTAGGGCAGAAACAAAGACAATCGGCGCATAAGAAAGGTATTGGAATTGATCGCGAATGTCATCTTCCCACTGCTTCATGGTATGGTTGTCTTTTTCAATAGTATCCCATTTATTGACAACAATGATCATACCTTTACCAGCCTCATGAGCAAAGCCAGCGATCCGCTTGTCGTACTCCCGAATCCCTTCTTCGGCATTAATGACCATCAAAACCACATCTGAACGGTCGATGGCACGCATGGCACGCATGACAGAATATTTCTCAGTGTTTTCATAGATTTTACCAGATTTGCGCATACCGGCTGTATCGATCATGGTAAATTCTTGGCCATCTGCATCGGTAAAATGGGTATCGATGGCATCCCGTGTAGTTCCAGCAACAGGGCTTGCGATGACCCGGTCTTCTCCAAGGATCGCATTGATCAAGCTTGATTTCCCAACATTTGGGCGACCAATCAAGCTAAATTTGATGATATCTGGATTTTCTTCTTCTGTATCATTCGGAAGATTTTCGATGATGGCATCGAGCACATCCCCAGTTCCGATCCCGTGGACAGAGGATACCGGTAGTGGCTCACCCAGTCCCAAGGCATAAAAGTCATAGATATCATTGCGCATCTCTGGGTTATCCACCTTGTTGACTGCAAGAATGACCGGTTTATGGGTCTTATACAAGATACGAGTGACATATTCATCCGCATCCGTGATCCCTTCTTTTCCAGAAACAACAAAGACGATCACATCTGCTTCGTCCATGGCAATTTCTGCCTGATGCTTGATTTGCTCCATAAATGGGGCATCTACGTCATCAATCCCCCCTGTATCAATGATACTAAATTTTCGATTTAACCACTCAGCTGTTGCATAAATGCGGTCACGAGTGACTCCTTCTACATCCTCAACGATGGAAATCCGCTCACCGGCAATCCGGTTAAAGAGTGTAGATTTTCCGACATTGGGACGGCCTACAATCGCAATAGTTGGTAGGGCCATGATTTCCTCTTTTCTAATGAAAGGCGAGATTTCGGTTCAAGAACGCCTCTCTTCATTTCATAATAGTTTGTGTTTTTCTAGTAGTTTTTTGGTCTCTTCTTGTTCAGGTTGACCAAATTGAGCTGCAAGGCGCTCGCTCCAGCTATCTGTTGCACGCGCTCCAGCATAATCTGCCTGAACCTTGTCATAGGCAGTCACAACTGATAGGTCTTGTTCTTGGTATTCTTCTTCAAAAGCAACCTGCTCCAATGGCAAACGTGGTTTCACTGCATGCTGCTGATTGGGTACTCCGAGAGCAATCCCAAAAACAGGGTAGGTATAATCTGGCAGACGGAAGAGTTCTGCGACTTCTTCTGAACAGTAACGTAACATGCCGATCATCACTCCACCGTAGCCGAGACTTTCAGCTGCTAATAGCATATTTTGAGCTGCTAGAGCCGCATCCACTGAGGTGATCAGTAAGTTGTCCACCCCTTCAGGATGGAAATCCTGCTCATGAAGTTTGACAGCTTTTTCAGCGCGGTTTAAATCTCCAACAAAGAGGAGAAAGACATCTGATTGGCGAATCGCTTCTTGAGGAAGCAAGTCGTAAAGAGCTTCTTTCTTTTCCTTGCTTTTGACCACAATCACAGAATAAGATTGAAAGTTTTTCCAACTTGACGCCATCTGCCCAGCTGATAAAATTTCCTTGAGGTCAACTTCTTTGATGGCATCTTCCTTAAAACGGCGAACAGAAAAATGAGATTTCATTAAACGGATGGTTTCATTCATCGGCGATTGACTCCTTCCAAATGGATTTCCTTGGCTAAAAATTTCACGCGCTCCATGACCCGTTTGGCCTGCCAGGTTTCATCTCCATTACGCGAAGCTGCAAAATGACGTTCCAACTCTTCAAAATTAAAGTTAGAAGTAAAGAAGGTTGGGAGATTTTCCTGCATTCGGTGCTGCAAAATCACTTGTAAGATTTCATCTCGCACCCAGGCTGACATCTGTTCCGCACCGATATCATCCAGAATTAAAATTTCGGCTTTTTTCACCTGATCGACGGTTTCTTTGACCAAGCCTGAACTGATGGCATTTTTAACATCGATAGCAAAACTTGGAAAATGAAGTAGGGTAGTAGAGGCCTGGCGTTTTTCGGATAAATCATGAGCCAAGGCTGCCATCATGTAGCTCTTTCCTACTCCGAAATCACCATAGAGGTAGATCCCCTTTTGATATTCAGGATAGTTGGCCACAAAATTGGCTAATTCTTCAAAGGCCTCAAATCGTCCCTTATCATCGAGCTCTACCTTAGCTAGACTCGCCTCTTTCAAGGTTGAAGGGAGATTGATCAAGTTGAGACGTTGGTTGATCGCAGCTCGTTTTTGGGCTTCGATTAACTCTGGTGTTTCCTCATAAGCGACATCCGCATAGCCCTCATTCATGGTGAGGATGGGTTTATAACCTTTGGCAATATAATCTGGATCTCCCAATAAGAAACGGTTGCGTTCACTAATGTATTGATTAAATTTTGAAATACTCCGTCGAATTTCTTGTTCAGACAAAGACTGGTCCTTGATAAAGGCAGCTACTTCTTGGTCTGCCAAGATCTGTGCGACCAAATCCTCATAGTTAAATTGACGCGCACGGTTCATGTGAGACATGGTTTGACCTACACTTTCCATCTACTCACCTCCTTGATTCAGTTTTTCTAACAGACGTTGTTTCTCTTTAGCAAGATCCACCTTTTCTGCTTGGCTGGTTTGATTTTGATAATTTGGTTGACTCCACTTGGGAACATTGCTGTGCTTGCCCTTGGCTGATGTAGGACTCGTCCCCTTGTTTCCTTGACCCTTAGCTTGTTCCTGGCGTTCTCGAACTTTTAAAATCGCTAGTTCTGCACTGTTGACCCCTTGATAAGAAAAATCATTTCCCACCTTCAAAGCATACTTTTCATTGAGATTAGCAGACTGGGTCTTGTTAAAGGTCAACAACAAGATAATATTGATCACCTCGTCTAGTAAGCCTAGATCAGCTAACTTGGATAATGTCTTGCGTTCGCTCTGCGTAATGGTCGCATTGCGCGCCTTCTTAATCTCTGCTAGAAATTGTAGGCTGGATTTTGCCTTAGCTTCCCTCAGAATGGTTTCTTCCTGACGGCTATAGGACATGCGTGGTTGCTCTTGGCTCGCCTGAGCCAACTTTTGCTTCATTCTCTTTGGAGAGACAATCCGGTCTACAGCTGTTTCTTTCGCTAAAAGATAAGTTTCATACCAGGTCCATTGTTGCTCTTCTGCGATGGCAAAGAGGGCTAGGGTTGCTTCTCCTTCATCCACAAAACGAAGTCCATCACGCCCCATCATTCGCTTAAACATCTCCATATCAAACTGCTGTTTCTTACTTGGAAGAACAGTCACCTCCCCAGCATCTAGTCCAAAGACTTGCGAGAAGGAAACTTGCCGTCTAGTCCCTAAAGAGCGTGCTGGGAGCAGATCCTCCACGGCCTTTTCCCCAATCTTTTTTTCAAGCAAGCGTTTGAAAACAGCATTCGAAAAAAATTGTTCTGAGGCAAGAGGAGCATGTAACTGGATGGTGATCCCAACTTCTTCCTCATAGAGATCGATCAACCCCATGGCAATTAAGCGATCAAAGGCGAGTAGCAACTGTGGAAATCCTATATTTAAGTGATTGAGGATTTGAGCAAGTAAATATTGTTTTTCACCCTGATCATAAGAGGCGAGCAGATAACGATAAACTGCTACTGTTTCCGTCTCCAAAATAGGCAGGTAATACTGCTCCAATGCAGCCCCTGCCGGTGGAAGAAGATTATTTTTTAAAAATGCGAAAGGCGTATTGGGCTTCATCTATTTTTCCTTTTTCTTCTTGGTTCCCTTCGTAATTTGTTTCAAGAGGGTCTCTAACTCACCGACATCCTTGAAACTCCGGTAAACACTAGCAAAACGGACATAGGTGATCTCATCTAGATCTGCTAACTCATCCATGACCAACGAACCAATATATTCACTGTTGATTTCATTATCACTTTGGCTGCGAACCTTTTGCTCGATCCGGTTTACAATTTCTTCGATTTCGTCACTAGAAACAGGCCGTTTTTGAGCTGAGCGGATAATACCATTAAAGATTTTATCACGAGAAAATTGCTCGCGTGTCCCATCCTTTTTGACGACCACTAGAGTCCGCTCTTCCACTCGTTCGTAGGTAGTAAAGCGATAATGGCACTCTTCGCATTCCCTGCGACGACGGATGGTATTCCCATCTTCAGCTTGTCGACTATCCACCACACTAGACTTACTTCCACCACATTTTGGACAACGCATTTGCTACCTCCTTAAACTGTTTTAACACTTCATTTTACCATAAATTGAATCGTAAAGAAAGCAGAAGAACAGGAGAATCCCCTATGCTTGCTCCTCATTGATCCATAAAAAAGAGTCGAAGGACGATTGAATAAAATCGTTTTCCTTTCGACTCTCCATTTATATTAAAGTGATAATTCGGCTTCTAAGCCATAGTGATCACTGACATGGGGTTTGTTTTGATCATCAAAAATGACATGTAGACGCTGGATGTCCCATTCTGGACTTGCAAAGACGTAATCGATTCGCAATGGAACTTGATTATCCGTCCAGCCATCGATTCCAGGACCTACAGTATAAGTCCCCTTTGTTTCTTTAGCTTCGATAAAGCTATCTTGAAGCTTAAGGGAACTGGATAGAATCGTCTCATACCCTTCTTGACCGGCAGGATTATTGAAATCACCAGCTAGAATAAAGGGTTTGCCTACTTGGCTGAAGTAGTTCTCAATGCGTGGCCACTCAAATTGGAAACCTTTGTCCCACCAAGAAAGATGGACGCTGGCAACAGCAATCTCTTTGCCATCTACACTTGTATGGGCAACGGCTACTCGACGAGTATGGTAGTCCGTTGGATCATCCATATTGGATACCAAAATCTCATCCGCCTTCAAGGGTTGACGCGAAAGAACGGCCACACCCTCATTGAGGTGATCATAGCCAATATGGTTATAAGCCCAAGTCCAATAATAGTGGAGTCCTTGAGCAGCTAACTCTTCTACCAATACGCGAACAAAGTGATCTTTGTGAATGGCTACAGATGATGGCAAGGCTTGATAATACTCATCTGTTTCGACTGCTTCTGAGCCCATTTCTTGATTGACCTCTTGGAAACAGATCACATCATATTGCGCTTCCAAAATTTGTTCCTTGAGGGTTTCAAATTTTTGCTGAGCATTCTCTTCCATCCAACTATGGGAATTTAATGTTAAAAATTTCATCCCCTGATTTCTCCTTCTCTCCAAATCAAGAAACGGCAAGAGGCCGGGTGCACTGCCCCAACCTCATTTTCTTTGCCGACGTCTCTTATAATTCTACTGTTGCAACTGGCGCATTTGCTGCCAATTTACCAGTATGCTCGACCTTAACGGATTTAATCGCATCTGCATTTGTGAAGACAACAATTGTTGAAGTTTCACGACCAGCTGCACGGATTGCATCAAGGTCTGCTTCCACCAAGAGGTCTCCAGCAGCCACTGTTTGACCTTCAGAAACTTTAACCTCAAATGGTTTTCCTTCAAGACTAACAGTATCTAGACCGATGTGAACCAAGACTTCCAAACCATTATCAGTTACCAAACCAAGGGCATGTTTGGTTGGGAAGACACTAGTAACTTTACCAGCAACTGGTGAAACGATGTGGCCATTTTCAGGCTCAACTGCAAATCCGTCTCCCATCATTTTTTGTGAGAATACAGGATCTTTCACATCTTCGATGTTAATCACTTCACCATCTGCAACAGAGTGCACTTCATCAGTTACCCCTTTAAAGGTTGCTTCAGCTTTTTGAACTGCCGTCATTTGGCTAGGAAGTGTTTCAGGAATGACTTCACCTGAATCAAGAACGTCTTGGATATCAGATTTCAACACGTCAGCTTTAGGTCCGTAGATCGCTTGGACACCTTGTCCTTTCATGACAAGACCCATAGCACCTTCAGCTTTCCATTGTTCTTCTGTTCCGACTTTTTCAGCGTCCTTAACGGTTACACGAAGACGAGTCATACATGCGTCAACGTCTACGATATTGGCACGTCCACCAAGAAGGTTGATGATGTTAATGACTTGTGAGCTTGCTGAGCTTGTAGCAGCACCTGCTGCTGCACCATCTCCCGCAGGGGCATCATCATTTTGTTCATAGTTACCGTTACGTCCTGGAGTTGCATAATTGAATTTCTTAATCATGAAGTTAGCAATGAAGTACATGATAAAGGCAAAGAGGACTGTTACCCATACAAAGTTAAAGATATCTAATGCCAAACCAGCGTTGATGGCCATTGGGGTACGTGTCAAAAACTCGATTGAACCGAATGAGTGGACACGAAGGTGAACCAAGTCAGCCATTGCAAAGGCAGCTCCTTGAACAAAGGCATAGATTAGGTATAAAGGTGTTGCAATGAACATGAACATGTATTCAATTGGTTCAGTAACACCTGTCAAGAATGTAGCAAGGGCAGTTGCAAAAAGCATCCCTTTGTATTTTTCTTTCTTATCTGGGTCCACATTGCGATAGATAGCAACTACAACCCCCATCAAGATACCAAATGATCCAATCATTTGACCAACTTTGAAACGAGCTGGTGTGTACGCATGAAGCAAGTGTTGGTATTGGCTAGGATCTGCCTTCTTCAAGTTAACAAGGTCTGTTACCCAAGCTAACCAAAGTGGATCTTGTCCAAATACAGTTGTTCCTTTGGCAGCACCTGTAAGAACTTGGTAGCTACCACCCAATTGAGTATAGTTGATTGGAATGGTCAACATGTGGTGAAGACCAAACGGCAAGAGAAGACGTTCCAAGGTACCAAACAAGAATGGTGCCAATACTGGAGCTGTTGATTGTGAGTTGGCGATCCAGACACCGAATCCATTAATTCCTGATTGAACCACTGGCCACAAGGCTGCCAAAACCAAGGCTGTAAGAGCTGAACGAACGATAACAACGAATGGGACAAAGCGCTTCCCGTTAAAGAAAGAAAGGGCTTCTGGAAGTTTACGGTAGTTATAGTATTTATTGAAAGCAGTTGCTCCAACAAAACCTGAGATAATCCCTACAAACACCCCCATATTAAGTGCCGGTGCTTCAAGGACACTAATGAAGTAGTCTGCAACTTTAATTGATCCACCTAAGATCGTATGAACGGTAGCATCCTTATCAGCCAACATTGCAGATGTCACTCCAAAAACTGCACCGGTAATACGGTTAATCAAGATGAAAGAGAGACCAGCAGCAAAGGCACCCCCAGCACGCTCTTTGGCCCAGCTACCACCGATAGCAAGGGCAAAGAGGATGTGAAGGTTACCGATAACCCCCCAACCGATTTGTTCGAGAATCCCACCTGTAATAACAAGTGGAGATAAATTCGGGTTGATCATAGGGATTGATTTCCCGATTGAAATCATCAACCCAGCAGCTGGCATGACAGCGATAACGACCATCAAGGCCTTACCAAACTTCTGCCAGAATTCAAAGCTAAATAAACTTTTGAATGATCCTTTATTCATCATTCAACCTCCTTATATTGTTTAAGGCTTTTGTTTTGAGAAAACGTTTGCGCTTAATTTGTTTCTAGTATACCATATTTTAAAAATTTGTAAAGCCTTACATTCATTTTTTCTCCAAATTTTATCTTTTTTTATCTTTTTTAAGCCAAATCCTTTTCAAAACCCAGCCTTTCCAAACGCAAACGTTTCCCTTGGGGCATAAAAATATTCGAACCCTCTAAGGGTTCGAATATTTTATTCTAATGCGTCTTGCATGGCATAGCCAATCCCACGAACGGTCTTTATATAGCTTTTTTGACCGGGTAGATCAATTTTCCCACGGAGATAACGGATATAAACGTCAACAATATTGGTCTCCCCCGTACTCTCGTACTTCCAGACACTTTCCAACAACTGATCTCGTGTCACCACTCCCTTGCTTCCCATCAGAGTCGCTAGGAGGTCATATTCTCTGCGGGTCAAACTAATCATGTCTTCCCCACGATAGACGGTATGGTGTTCCACATCAATGCGCAGATTGCGGTATGAGGTTGGAATTTTCATCTGGCTACAATGTTGGTCAATATAATCACGTCCTCTAAAAATCGCTGTGATCTTATCGACTAAATCGCTGATAATAAAGGGTTTGACCATATAGGAAACAGCAAAGCGCTGAATACTCTCTTGGTGCTCAGCAATTTTTTCGCGGCTATCCAACACAATCAAAACAGAAGCTGGGCGAATCTGACTGATTTCCTCTGCGAATGCTTCACCCGACATATCTGACAGATCGTAATTAAACAAGATCAGATCATATTTGGTCGCAGTAATCAAAGCCAGACCCGCTTTTCCATCCTCGACCACATCAACTTGATACCCCTCTTTTTGAAGTTCCAAATCAATAAAGCGAGCGATTTGCTTCTCATTTTCTACTAGTAGAACTCGTTTGACCATAGAGCAAGATTATTTTTCGTCGTACCAAGAATAGTGGAAAGTACCTTCTTTGTCTTTACGTTGGTAAGTGTGAGCACCAAAGTAGTCACGTTGTGCTTGGATCAAGTTTGCTGGAAGATCAGCTGAACGGTAGCTATCGAAGTAAGTGATGGCTGCTGAGAAGGTTGGTACTGGTACACCGGCTTGAACAGCAAGAGCTACGATATCACGAACTGATTGTTGGTACTTAGCAGTGACATCCAAGAAGTACTCATCCAATAGAAGGTTAGCAAGATCTGCATCGCGGTTGTATGCATCTGTGATCTTTTGCAAGAAACGAGAACGGATGATACATCCATCGCGCCAGATAGATGCGATGTCCGCAAATGGCAAGTTCCAATTGTTTTCTTTAGAAGCGACGCGCAATTGGGCAAAACCTTGTGCGTATGAGATGATTTTTGAGAAGTAAAGGGCTTGACGGATTTTTTCAATCAATTCAGCCTTATCTCCTTCAAATTTGAATGCAGCTGGTTTTGGAAGAACCTTGCTTGCGTGAACACGTTCTTCTTTGTAAGTAGAGATGTAACGAGCAAATACTGACTCAGTAATGAGTGACAATGGCACACCAAGGTCAAGCGCTGATTGACTAGTCCATTTACCAGTTCCTTTGTTTCCTGCAGCGTCCAAGATGTAGTCTACGATAGGTCCATCTTGACCTTCGTCGTCTTTGCGTCCAAGGATATCAGCAGTGATTTCGATCAAGTAGCTGTCCAATTCACCCTTGTTCCATTCAGTAAAGATTTCAGCCATATCTTCTGCAGAAAGTCCAAGCAAGTGTTGCATGAGGTCATAGCTTTCTGCGATCAATTGCATATCCCCGTACTCGATCCCGTTGTGGACCATTTTCACGTAGTGACCAGCTCCATCAGGACCGATGTAAGTCACACATGGTTTTCCATCTTCAGGCGCTTTTGCAGAGATTTCTTCAAGAACGTCCGCTACCAAGTCATACGCTTCTTTTTGTCCACCAGGCATGATAGAAGGACCTTCAAGGGCACCTTTTTCACCACCAGATACACCTGTACCGATAAAGTTGATCCCTGAGTTCGCCAACTCTTCGTTACGACGGATAGTATCTTTATAGAAAGTGTTTCCTCCGTCGATCAAGATATCACCTTTATCCAAGTGTGGAAGAAGGGCTTGGATAGTTGCGTCTGTACCAGGTCCTGCTTGAACCATAAGCATGATACGACGTGGTTTTTCGATTGAGTTTACGAAGCTTTCGATATCATAGCTTGGCACAAAGTTTTTATCAGGATGGCAAGCAATCACATCTTCTGTTTTTTCTTTACTACGGTTATAAATGGCAACTGTGTAGCCACGAGATTCGATATTAAGGGCAAGGTTACGACCCATTACGGCCATACCAACAACACCAAAGTTTGCTTTAGTCATGTGACACTCCTCTTTATAGTTTGCCTTTATTCTACCATTTTTCCTCCTCAAAAGAAAGCAGAAAATAGCTTCCCGCCTTCTCTAGAGGGAGAAGATCATGCAAGTCATTTGATCTTAAAAACAAAAGTGCCCGAGAAACAGTTCTCAGACACTTCTTGATGAATGGCATTAATCTTCTTTAGAAGCCAACTCCTCTGCTTCAATGACCGGTTGTTCTCCTTCTTTGAGTTTATTGACCGTCATATTGACCCCAAGAGCTCCTGCTAGCAATTGACGAATATCAAATCCAGCTCCTTGAGAGACTTGGTCGATACTTTGCATAATATCTCCCACCATCTTAGAAGCATTGCCTTCCCCGTACATGGTGATCTTATCCACCTTGGTTAATGGTTCTGCGACAGCACGCGCAATTTCAGGCAACTTGTCAACGACCATTTCAGTAATGGCTGCTTCTTGCATTTTCTTCATCGCTTCGGCCTTTTGGTCCAAACCTTTGGCTTCGGCTTCCAGTTTCAAGCGAATGGCTTCAGCCTCGGCACGACCTTTAGCCTCAATAGCTTCGGCCTCTTGCAATTGGGCAAATTTCTCAGCTTCGGCTTGAGCTTTTCGAGCTTCGGCTTCTTTTTGTGTTTCGAAGAGTTCTGCTTCCGCCTTGCGTTGGCGTTCAATCAATTCTGCTTCTGCAGCTTGTTGACGCGCATATTTTTCAGCTTCAGCTTGTTTGCGGATGTTGGCATCCAATTCTTGCTCACGAACCTTAACTTCGCGCTCTTTGACTTCCGCTTCTTTTTCCTGTTTCATGATATTGGCTTCTGCTGCCACGCGCTCTTGTTCACGACGTTGCACTTCTGCCTCAATCCCTTTAGCGGCATCTGCTTTTGCTTGGGCAATATCTGCTTCTTGCTTGAGGGCTGCTTGTTTGAGTTTTAATTCGTTTTGTTTTTGCGCGATTTCAAGATCGGCAGCGACGCGTTTGTCGTTGGCCAATTTATCTTGTTCTGCTTCGACTTCCTTGCGTTCGCGTTCTGCTTTGGCTTTGGCAATCAAGGCATCTTTCTTAATGGTTTCAACATTTTCAATCCCGAGGTTATCGATGACTCCCCCTTCATCAGAGAAGGATTGAACCGTAAAGGCGATGACTTCTAGACCCATTTTAGCCAAGTCTGGCGCTACGTTGTCTTGCACTTTTGAGGCAAACTCTTGACGGTCATTGACCATCTTACGGAGTTCCATCTGACCGATCACTTCCCGCAGGTTTCCTTCCAAGACATCTTGGACAGAGTTGGAAATATCTGTCGTATTCCAGTTCAAGAAGTTTTCTGCAGCCCGGGCAATCATTTCATCGGTTGTACCAATTTTTAATTTAACAGCTGCATCGGCACGGACGTTAATGAAGTCCAATGTTGGGACTGCTTCTGACGTCCGAACATCTGTCGAGAATTGCTCAATATCAAGATAAGAGCGTTGTTCAACAAAGGGAATCATAAAGCCAGCTTTCCCACGCAAGTGACGTTGTTTCCGAAGACCGGTAATGACCACGACTTCGTTGGGTTTAGCGTTCACATAACCTTTAACAAGCAAAATCAAAATAATAACTGCGACTATTAGGCCGGTAATCAACCAACCTGGAATAAATAAAGTATCCATACTTTTTCTCCTTTTTAGAGGTCTCCCCTCTGTTATTTATTAATCCTAGTATATCAAAAGAAGGCCTTTCCTCAAAGAAAAGACCTGTATTTATGTCTAAATTTATCAAATGTAATCTCTAGCTTATTCTTCGTCAAACAAGCCATTTAGACCAGCGAAAGGACTGTTTTCTTCTTTCTTAATCGCTTGAGCGGCTTGGTATTCTTCTTCGGATAGGATTTTCCAATCATTGCCTTCAATAAAACCTTGTCCAGCCTCTTCTTCTGGAGTGAGAACCTTGAGAGGAATATTGAGCAGGATATTATCCGCTACGCTTTCACTCAGGTCAATCTTCCCACCTTCGATTGGAAGGATCAAGTCTTCCTCTAGGGCCTCGATATCTGCGTCAGACTGTACATCCTCCGCAAACACCTCTGTTACAGGATAGCTCTCTTGAAGCTCAACAGGCTCCATGCTTCGGCTAGAGGCCAAAACGATGGTATAGCTCAACTGGTAATCCAAGACATAGAGGCCTGTATCATAGGCTACTCGTCCTGTCGCTGTCACATTCTTTAAATCAAGAATTTCTGGATTACGCTTTTGCAATTCTTTGAGCAAATCCAACTCTTGATCAAAGGCTAGTCCTTCAGGATTTTTACGGATTTCTTGTGTAAATAGGTTCATTCTTTTGTCCTCAAATCTTCTAGATACTACTAGTATATCATGAAGCTGCCCCTCAACCAAGAAGTCTCCTCAAAAATTTGTTATAATCATGAAAAAAGATACAGTAACTAGGCCAATTGGTGTTGTACACAAGGTCCCACCATCTCTTGGACAAAAGAGGGTCACTTGCTAGGGCATTGAGCAATGTTAGATAGAGGAGAATTCATGAAAGATATCGGAGCAGTTTTTCGGCAAATACGTGAAAGTCGCCACATCTCTTTAGAGGAGGCTACGGGTGGCGAATTTTCACGCTCCATGCTATCTCGATTTGAAAGAGGGGAAAATGACCTGACCACGCAACGTTTTTTTCAGGCCCTTCAACAGATCAAAACCAGCCTCAGTGAGTTTTCCCATCTAGCTGGAATCGATCAGCACTCTTTTATTCCCAAATTGTTGAAAGAGCACTATGAAAACATGAGCTTAGAACACGACCAAGCCTTGTACCAAAGCTACCAGCAAGCCTATCAGAAATATCAGAAAAAAGAAGACTTCTTAGCCAGCATTATTCTCAAAGTCCAAATGCTTGGCTTCTATCCTGAAGTAGAGCTCACCGCTAGCCAAGAGGAACTCGATTTCCTCCATGATTATCTCTTCTCTGTCACAATCTGGGGAAATTTTGAATTAAACCTGTTTTCTCTGACCTCTCCACTTTTCTCTAGTCGCCTCTATCGACAATACACAGAGGAGTTGGTCCAAAGGGAGGATTTCAAGCTTCTCCTAGATTCCTCTCGTCCTGCCATCAATTCTATTTTCCTTAATGGCTTTTTTCTGGCCATTAGTTCAAATGAATTTGAAGATGCATGTTTTTTTGACCACCTAATTAACGACCACTTTTACTCTGAGAACGAAGCCTACCTTCGGACGGTTTATCTCTACGCCAAAGGAGAATTTCTCTATCGAAAGGGAGAAAAAGAAATCGGTCTTGAAAAGATGGAACAGGCCATCCAGGTTCTCTCTATTCTGGATTGTAAGGACAGTGCCAACTACTACAAACAGGGCCTGCAAGAACTGATCAATAAATCCTAAAAACTCACAGATCTACTCTGTGAGTTTTTGTTGAAAATATGCAACATTAATTTTTTCTTGCTTTTTAGGTTTACAATAGGACTATCAAGTAAAGAAAGAAGGTTCTTCCCATGATGACCAAACTAAAAAACCACTTCCTCCGCTTTCTTCTCTCACATACCAGCGTTTATCTGAAGGATCAGGAACTTCTTCTCTCTGATGATGAGAAACTAGACCTCTTCAAACAGATCGTTCGATCTATCAAACAAGTCCTAGCAACTGATCACATGAAGGAGGAAAGCTTATGAAACTCTTAGTCCGTAATAAAATTTTTGCCATACTCAGTCTTTCTCGCTTTTTGAATACACTTGGTGCTGCCATCTACAACCTGGTCTTTGTGGTCTTTGCTGCCAGCATGCCACAGCCGAGCCTAGCTGTTGGCATTGCTAATCTCATTGTATTTATTCCTAGCCTCTTTACCATTTTTGTCGGGATGAAGGCTGACCGCACGAAGAAAAAAGCTAACTGGTTGATCCGCATTGGCTATCTTCAAGCCATCCTCTTCATCCTTATTGCTCTCATGACCAAGATTCCGGGTTACCTAGCCTTTTCGATTGTTTGCTTTTTAAACATTGTTTCAGATTGTTTGAGTGATTATCGCGGAGGCTTGCAACTCCCCATCATGAAAAAGAACATCCCCGACGAGGATTTGATGGAAGCCTATTCCTTCAACCAACTGCTTAGTATGGTCTGTTCGATTTCTGGACAAGCTCTAGGAGTTTGGCTGCTAGCTATCAGCCATCAAAATTTTGCTCTGGTCGCTTCGATCAATGCCATGACTTTTCTCCTGTCTTCTACCTGTCTCCTGATCAGAAAAAAACAGCTGACACATGATCCTGTCATTGAGCCCAAAAGTAAGAATTCTTTGCTACACGAATGCCAAGAGATGTACCAGAACGCCAAAAGTATTTTTGCAGATGAGGAGGTCCACCACTTTGGCAAGTTGCTCTTCTCATTGGTTCTCATCAATGCCCTTGGGGGATCCATCTCTGGTATCTACAATCTGCAACTGCTTCACTCCCCCTTCTTTCAGTTGAGCTTTAGCCAATCCCTCTTGATCTTAGAGGCAGTGACTATTTTAAGCATGGTCTGGGCTAGCCTGACACCCCACGATTATTTTTCCAAGCAATCGCTCCACCATACCCTCCTGTGGATCGCAGGTGGGCTGACCATGCTTGGGTTCACAAATCTCCTGGTACACTGGGACATTCTTTCCCTTCTACTCATCACTTTCCTTGGTTATCTTGTAGCAAAAATCAACCCAAAAGTTTCCAGTCTTTTAATGAGTAAATTGCCCGCTGAAAAATTAGCTTCTACCTCTAGCTTTTTGGGACTGATGGTCAGCTTTGCCATGCCACTTGGGACAGCTCTCTTTTCTAGTCTAGCTATCTGGAGCCTTCCCCTAGCTTGGGGGACCTTTGCCATGCTTGGTTTCACTACCCTCCTCTTAACAACCAAATAAAAAGTCCACCGTTTGGTGGATTTTTTTTTTACATTTTTCTTAGGCGAGCCACCCGTTCAGCAATGGGTGGGTGGGTATAAAAGAGTTTTTGCAATCCGGATTCTTTTTTTGGATCGTTGATAAAAAGAGCACTGCTCGCATCATCGACATGTCGTTGCATGGGTTCGCTATTGTCTAGTTTTAACAAAGCATTGATCATCCCTTGAGGATTCCGTGTCAATTCGACACTTGAAGCGTCTGCTAGGAACTCCCGTTGACGAGAAATGGCTAACTGGACCAGGGTCGCTGCTAATGGCGCTAAAACGATGGCAAGCAAGGAAAGGATCAGAATAATAATTTCTAAACCACCGCTACCTTCTCGATCATCGTCCCGGCTACGGCCACCGCCCCACCACATCATCCGGCCACCAATGCTAGAAAGCATGGTGATGGCACTGGCAAGGGCCACTGCAATCGTAGAGATGCGAATATCGTAATTGCGAATGTGGCTGACTTCATGTCCGATGACTCCCTCCAATTCCTCACGGTTCATCACAGCTAGAAGACCTGTCGTTGCTGCAACAGCAGCATTTTGAGGATTGGACCCTGTCGCAAATGCATTCATAGAAGGATCATCTACAATATAGACCCGAGGCATGGGGATCTGGGCTACCATAGCCATATCTTGTACAATATGGTAGAGTTGAGGGGCTTGCTCTTCCGTTACCTCACGCGCCCCATTCATCCGCATGACAACTTCGGTGGATTGAAAAACCATGCTAAAGGCATAGATTCCACCAATAATCAAAGCTAGGATGACGCCACCAAGGGAGGAGCCTAACCAGAGGTAACCAACGGCTGCTCCGATAAGAGCTAAGAGTATGAAAAAAGCAATAAGGAGAATCCAGGTTCTCCTTTTATTGCTTGCAATTTGGTCAAAGAGCATATTAGTCTCCTAATCCGCTAAAGTCCACCTTTGGTACTGCTTTTTCTTCTTCAGGCACTTGAAGAAATTCAGCTTGTCTGAAGCCGAACATTCCAGCAATCACGTTTGTTGGGAAAGTTTCCAACTTGACATTGTAATTGCTTGTGACACTATTGTACAATTGACGAGCATAAGAAATTTTGTTTTCTGTGTTGGTCAATTCTTCTTGCAATTGCATGAAGTTGGTGTTGGCTTTCAAGTCTGGGTAATTTTCAGCCACCGCAAAGATGCCTGCTACTTGGCGTGAAAGAGCATCACTGGCTGCCATTGCTTCTGCAGGTGAAGAAGCTTGCGCTACTTGTTGGCGAAGTTGAGTCACTTTTGCTAGTGTATCTCCTTCGTACTTGGCATAGCCTTTAACGGTTTCGATCAAGTTTGGAATCAAGTCATTCCGACGTTTCAATTGCACATCAATTTGACTCCATGCTTCACGAGTTTGCATGCGGCTTTTCACCAAACCGTTGTAAACTCCTACTACAATCAACACAAGGACCACAATGATCCCAAGAATAATCCAAATCATTTTATTGAATTCCTTTCATTTCTTTCTACCAGTATATCAAATTTCCCTTATTTTGTGGTAAAATAAAAGCATGAAACCAGAAGAATTTTATGTCCTTTTAGCCGACCTCGGCTTTCCATTAACTGATCGTCAAAAAGAGCAATACGAACGGTATTTTGAGCTCCTCGTGGAATGGAATGAAAAGATTAATCTCACCGCCATCACCGAAAAAGACGAAGTCTATCTCAAGCATTTTTATGATTCGATCGCACCCATTTTACAAGGTTTGATCGAAAACCAACCCATCCGTCTCTTGGATATCGGAGCTGGTGCTGGCTTTCCCAGCCTACCAATGAAGATCCTATTCCCTGAGCTGGATGTGACCATCATTGATTCCCTCAATAAGCGGATCAATTTTCTCCACTTGCTGGCTGAAGAGTTAGGTTTGAGCGGAGTTCATTTCTACCATGGACGTGCGGAGGACTTTGCGCAAGAAAAGGCTTTTCGTGCCCAATTTGATATCGTAACTGCCCGCGCTGTTGCCCGCATGCAGGTCCTCTCTGAACTGACCATCCCTTACCTGAAAGTAGGAGGACGTCTTCTTGCTCTCAAGGCCAGCAATGCTCAAGAAGAGTTGGAAGAAGCCAAAAATGCCCTCAATCTGCTCTTTAGCAAGGTTGAAGACAATTTACAATATGAATTGCCAAATGGCGATCCACGCTATATCACTGTAGTCGAAAAGAAAAAAGAAACACCCAATAAATACCCAAGAAAAGCAGGCATGCCTAATAAGCGGCCATTGTAGTAAGATACAAAGGGCTAAGAGAATAAAAGTCAAATAAGAGGCTGGGACAAAAGTCCTAGCCTCTCAATTATTTTTGGATTGTCGAGCAAGACGCAGTGGTTGAGTGGGCTATAATACGCTGATTTCATCAGCTTTTACAGCCCTACTCAACTGTGAGGAGGTGGGACGACGAAATCGAATTCTAACGAATTACCGATTTCTGTCCCACTCTCTTTTTTATTTTTGTTTCAATTCTGTTCGCAGGGCTTCTTGCTGCTCTTTTGTCAGATGAACGCCCTTACTTGCAACAATCTGGCTAGAGACTTTGTTGGCAAAGCTTAAGGCTTGCGCGATGTCTAAGCCTTCTAGACGAGCGGATATAAAGGCTCCTACATGGCTATCTCCAGCGCCTACTGTATCGACGACTTCTGTTGGAAAACCGTCTGCCTCATACCAGTTGCCATCATAGGCAACCGCTCCGTTTTCACCCAAGGTGACAATGACTAATTGTCCCGTTCTCTGATACAAGTGTTCGATGGCTGGCTGGATCTCTCTACACCCTGAAAAAGCCAGTGCTTCAGCCTCATTAACATGGAGAATCGGATGCAGATCATAAATTGCTTCCAGTCGATCCTTTGGAATCAAGTGTCCGCGTGGCCCAGGTGCGAAAATCACCTGGCCTTCTAGTTGCGAAATAGACTGGACCAATGCAAGACCGGTTGGCTCCTCGACTTCAAGGCCACACAAGTAGATGTAATCAAACCGATCTGTCTCGATCTCTTTTAGCCACTCTGCTTGGAAGCTATACTCCACTCCGTGGTCCGATAAGAAGGTCCGCTCACCATCAGACTCTACAAAGCAGTAACAGCAACCATTGGCCCCTTCTAATGAGATGCTAGAGGAAATTCCTAATTGTTTCAACTCTCTCCGAATAAAATCACCATACATCCCAGAACCAACTGGCGAGACAAACTGGTAGGGTTGCGACAAAAAATGAAGGATATTAACGACATTAAAGGCACAACCTCCCACAGACCATTGCTGGTGATCAATATGGGCATCTCCTTCACGACTTGGCAAACGATCCAAGTAGATCATCACATCACAAACTGTAGAACCAATAATTAACGCAGCTGTCATCTTTTTCTCCTTACTTTGCCTTCTATTATACCAGAGGAAACATAAAAAACAACCAACCCCTTGTGGAGTGGTTGCTTCTCTTTTTAATCACGATAAACGGGTTGAGGGCCAAAGGTTTGGGAAACCGGCATGATTTCAATCCGATTGACATTGACATGCTTGGGCTGTTGGATCAACCAAGCTACGGTGTTAGCAATGTCTTCAGGTTGAATGGCATGGGCATCACGATAGAGGGCTTCTACCCGTTTTTCGTCTCCTTTAAAGCGAACAGAAGAGAACTCTGTCCCTTCACAAAGACCGGGTTCAATATTGCTGACACGAATCTTTTTGCCAGCTAGATCCGCCCGAAGATTGAGGGAGAATTGCTTGACAAAAGCCTTGGATGCCCCGTAAACATTTGCCCCTGGATAAGGCACAGTTCCTGCTGTAGAGCCCAAATTGATAATATAGCCATCATTTCGTTCCACCATCTGGGGCAAGATTTTCCTTGTCAGATAGGTCAAGCCGACAATATTGGTCTGAATCATGGTCAGCCAGTCTGCGACCTCTGCTTCATAAGCTGGGGCGAGGCCTAGGGCCAAGCCAGCATTATTGACCAAAACATCCACTTTCTCCCAATCTTTTGGCAAACTGGAAAGTGCATGATCTACCTGAGAAAGATCCGTCACATCCATTTGCAGGGGATAAAAGGCTTCTCCCAACTCTTCTTGAAGGGCCTGTAATTTATCGATGCGTCTAGCTGACCCGATCACACGGTATCCATCTGCTACTAAGCGACGGCAAATCGCTTGACCAAAGCCAGCTGAAGCTCCTGTTACTAAAATCGTTTCTGACATGTCATTACCTCCATGGATTGTAAAAACGTCCCTGATTGAGAAAGATCCATCAGGTTCTGTCTCGACTTAGAATCTAGATGAAACAATCCTATCTTGCAAAATTACTTCTTGTATTGGAAGGAAAAATCCTTCAGTTCAATCATTGCTTCTTTCATTTAGTTTGCCTTTCCCCAAAAGAGCGCAAATTGGATGGCTAACTCCGCGATTCGATCCTTGCTATCTAAATCCTCATGACTAGATAAGGTTCGGATATCCCATTTTTCTTCCGAGAGGTGGTCAGCTGCGTAGAAGAAATGGCAGAGCTCAAAGCCCCTATAAGCTGCTAGGGCTGCCACTGCCGAACATTCCATATCCACACAGATGGCTCCCGCTTCCTTTCGTCGCTTCATCTTGTCGGTGGTTTCCCGGTAAGGTGCATCTGTCGTCCACACTTTTCCTGACTGATAGGAAACCTTGTGGCTGTCCAGAAAGGCTTGGAAGAGAGGAAGGGTTTTCTTGTTTACTTCCACTTCATCACTAGCCGGAAGATAGTGGTAACTGGTCCCCTCGTCGCGAAGAGCCGCTGTTGGAATGATGATGGAGGTTGCTTCGATATCTCGATCTAATACCCCACAGGTCCCAAAGAGCACCAGTTTTTCCATCCCAAATTGAATCAGGTCCTCTATAATTCCCACACAGGAAGCAGCCCCAACTGGTGCATTAAAGGCACCAATTTGTTGGTCTCCAATAGTGATCCCATAGACCATGACTTCAAAATTAGCCATGGAGGTTCTTGCAACGACCTCATGTTCATAATTTTCAAGGAGGCGCGCAAAAGTTACTCTTGAAAAGCAAGAGATGACTACTTTGGGAAATCCTTCAATTGGTTCGTGTAAGTCTTGTGGATTGATAATCGCCTGTCGATTGGCATCAAATTCTTCTAACAGCATTTCGTGCACCTCTTTCATTCTACTTCTAGGCCCCTATTATACCACAATTAGCCTAGTCATTGGTTTTTGATCAAAGGAAGGGCATAAAAAAGAACTGCTCCCAGACGTTAGATTTTTCGGATCAAACGTCGGAGGGACAGTTCACTATGATATTTTTTACTTGTTCTCCAATTGCGCTAATTCTAGCAAGCGTTCTTTGGATAATTTTTTAATTTCAATTTGACTAGCATCTAGCAGCTGATATTCATCTGGCTCTAGCGCTTCTATAAGTTTCTTCAGAGCAAGAGAACCAATTGGATGGTAGTTTTCTGGCTTATCCGGATCTCCATCGATCGCAACCAAAAGAACTTGCCAATCAATGATACCCGCTAAGCCCACAATTTCTACATATTCTGCAGGAACATGTGGCACGCTTGGCAAGACCGTATCCGTATCTTCTGTCAAGCTATAGCTAGCTAAAAATGCTCCTGTCTCCTCCTGTTGATAAAAACGGACTTGACTGAAATAAGCTGCACTATATTGAATCTTCTTGATAAAGGCAGAGTAGGCTTCTAGTGGATGGACATGGTTCAAGACTTCCTGCACTGTATCCCGATCCAAATAGACCGGATGAGCGAAGCCTTGTACTTCAAACTCTTTTAGATCTTTTTCTTTCGTCAAATTACCCAGCGTTTCTAGGATAACGACTTCATAATCAAAATGGAAAATAGAATCTGGAGTATAGCTCACGCCGTCGCTAGCCACAATCTCCGTTCCTAATACTTCTCCTAGGCGACTGATCCATCGAAGGGCCAACTGCCAATCTTCTTCTATCGCAAAAGAGGGCACCTGAATCTGATAAGACTCTTCCTCATCAAAATAGCGTAACTGCAGAGGAAGACCGCTCTTACCAAATACGATACAGTTCAAGCCTTCAAAATCATTTAAGGGACGATGAAGGGTGGCAGGATCATAGTTGTAGGTTGTTAACCCCTCCACTAATTTAAGAACTTCCTGTGCTGCGAGTACTTTCTGATAGCCAAATAAGCTCTTTTTATTTTTGATTGAAAACACGATACTCATTTGTTTTCTCCTTTGTGAAATCGCTTACCTAAAGTATAGCACAATTTTCAACCAATTTCCATATAAAAACAGCCTGAGCTTTCAGACTGTTTGTTTCTATTATGCTGGTGCTCCATCAAGCGTTTCACCGATAAGGGCCAAACGCTCACGAACTTCTGCTTGTGACAAGTTGTGTTCTTCAACATAACGATTGCGAGGGTGAACCCGGCACTCATGCGAACATCCGCGAAGGTACTTATCTTCGTTTTCTTCTGAAGTCAAGATCCGACGGTTACAGAAAGGATTTCCACAGTTGACATAGCGTTCGCATGGTGTTCCATCAAACCAATCTTTTCCAACTACACTTGGATCGACATGGTTGACATCGACTGCAATCCGCTCGTCAAAGACGTACATTTTCCCATCCCACAGTTCGCCTTGAACTTCAGGGTCTTTCCCATAAGTGGCGATTCCACCATGCAATTGACCAACATCTTTGTAGCCTTCACGCACCATCCAACCCGAGAATTTCTCACAACGGACTCCACCAGTACAGTAGACGACAACACGCTTGTCCATGAATTTTTCCTTGTTATCACGGACCCATTGTGGCAATTCACGGAAATTGCGGATGTCAGGACGAATAGCGCCACGGAAGTGTCCAAGGTCGTACTCGTAGTCGTTTCGAGTATCAAGAACAACGGTATCCTCGTCGAGAAGAGCTTCTTTAAACTCTTTTGGAGACAAGTAAGCACCTGTCGTTTCAAGAGGATTGATGTCATTATCGAAATTATCATCCTCTAAACCAAGGTGGACAATCTCTTTCTTATAACGTACAAACATCTTCTTGAAAGCTTGCTCTTCTTCCTCGTCAATTTTGAACCAGAGGTCTTCCATACCTGGAAGGCTGTGAACGTAGTCCATGTATTTTTGTGTTGTTTCGTAGTCACCAGAAACAGTTCCATTGATTCCTTCGTCAGCGACTAGGATACGTCCTTTGAGGCCGATTGATTTACAGAAGGCCAAGTGGTCGGCTGCAAATTGTTCTGCATTTTCAATGGGAGTATAGAGGTAGTAGAGTAATACGCGAATAGGTTTTGCCATAATATTCTCTTTTCTAAGATTAAATTATCAGAATTTTTCATTCAACTATACCAGTATACTCTCCCAAGAAAACGAATGCAATTTATTTGACTGAAAAATAAAAGCCTGGGATACCAGACTTTTACACGATGAAACCAAGTTACTCTTCTTTTTCCATCTGATCCAGATAGGCTTCATAGCGTTTTTTCTCAACTTTTGCAAGAAGCATTACAAGGGTATTCACTCCCCATACAATTGGAAGATTCAGTAAAAAGGTAATTGGAAGTACTAGTAAAAATTTTGAATGGAAGGGATTGGCCTGATAGACAGCTTGGTTTAATTGAAAATTTTGGGCCCAGATGAACAAGGAGAGAATAAAGGTTACTGCTACAATTCCTGTCGCATTTAGATAGCTATAACTGATAAATTTCACACCCAATCGTTGACAACGAACAGAGTAATACAATCCTGAGACGATGAGTAAGGCTACCACCATGATTGGACTGAGCCCCACCTTAGATGTAAAAATGGATCCCACACTAAAAACAGTTAAGGCAAGGCAAAGAAAACCAGCCGTCTCAGCACCAGCCTTATTAGCTAAGCCTTCTTCTCGTTCATCTATGATTTGTTTGTTCAGCAATTGTAATCTCATCTCTTCCTCCTTATTCTTCATCCTCTAACTCTGCCTCAATCTTCTCTTGTTTTTTCCGATTGATAATAGCAAGTGGTTTTTCAAGCAGATCTGTCAGGAGGGCAAAGACGAGAATTTCTAATAAAATTTTGACCAGATACTTGGGACTGAGCATAAAGCTCATTGCTTCTCGCTTTCCAATCACATCCATAGCTGTCACAAGCACAGCAAAGAATAGACCTGACCCAAGGCGACTCAACCAGCTATCTTTTTCTAACATATCTCGGATATCAATCCCTGAACTGATCCTTCTCACAAAGGCATAGGCTCCCATGGCAATCAGAAGGAACATCTCAGGGAGATAAGCTACTAGGTCTAAGTCCAGGATACTGGATTTCACAAAGGCAGATAGGGCAATAAAGCAGGTCATACCAAGGACAAGTTCTCCTGCGATTTTTCCATCAAGTAGCATGGTCCGTTCATCTTTTACAATTGGTTCTTTCTTTTGTTTCATATTCTTCCTCTTTCTATTATTAAAACTGTTACTCCCAGAACAGTTGATCCAGCGTCTTATCCAAGGTCTTACAGATGGCAAGGCAGAGACTGAGGGTTGGGTTATACTTTCCCGCCTCAATCAGACCGATGGTCTGGCGCGTCACTCCAATGGCATCTGCAAGATCCCCCTGGGTCATATCATGCTCGACCCGGGCCATTTTTAATTTGAGATTTTTCGCCACAGGCTTTTCCTTTCTTATTTTTATAGCTCTATTATACACTATATTTTCTATTTTGCAATATATATCTTACATTTTGTAAAAAATATTTTTGATAAAACAAAAAAAGCCTGGTTCCCCAGGTTTTCTTAGTTTCCTCTTCTTTTTATTAGTAATGGCTGTAGGATATATGATAGTCCCCATCCTAATCCAGCACCCAGTATGAGCGTGAGGACAAACCAAGTGATGGTTGCTAGATCTAGTGATACCATCACCCGATTGACATAGTCTATCGATTTACCACGATCCAGTAACGACATGCGGTAACTGGCTGGATAGAACCACATCATAAGAATGGGCCCTGTTGTCGCAAAGGCAAAAATAACAAAAGACAAGGCATTTCGTAAATTCGAGCGAAAACGACCACTTGAGGCGACCATCTCCGCAAAACTTCCGGCGATCAAGGCTGGAATAAAGGCCCCTGCACCATGACGCGAAAAGAGGAAGAAGGATCCGATCACGCAGCCAACTATAAAGATAGATCCAACTCCTTTTATTTTTTCTAGATAATAGCGGTAGATCGTCCCGCCAAACAGGGCCGAAAAGGCAGGAGCATAAAACATATTTCCTTGATGATCGACCAGATTTCCAACTAAGACCCCCAGTCCAATCGCAAGAAAATAGAGAAAGACGAAGGCTCCAACTTGTTTTATTTGATTCACGTTTATTCTATTCATTGGATACTGATCCTAACGGTGGCTAATTTTCTTCGAAAGGAAGTCCCCTATAAATTGGACCAGAACGATCAGAATCAGGATCAATAAGGTCGCCACAAAGATGACATCATTGTTAAACATGTTTTTCCCGTAGTTGATGGCCAAGGTTCCTAATCCTCCAGCACCAACGGCACCCGCCATGGCGGTTTCTCCGATCAAGGAAATGATGGTCACTGTTGTTACACGGATCAAATCAGGAAGCCCTTCACGAAGGTAGACACCAACAATATCCCAGAAGGTTGCCCCACTGGCTTGTGCTGCTTCAATCACGCCTCCATCCAATTCTGACAAGACTACTTGGACTTGGCGGGCAAAGAATGGAAAGACAGCCAAGGATAGCGGAACAAGAGCTGCTGTAGGACCGATGGTATTTTTTAAGAGCAAGTAGGTCAAGGGATTAATAAAGGCCAACAAGATAATGAAAGGAATGGCGCGGAACAAGGAAGTAATCTTATCCAAAATTTGGAAAACGATTCTATTTTCGATGACACCGCCTGGACGGGTCAAGACTAACAAAAGTCCTGTCACCAAGCCTAAAAATCCACCAATAATGAAGGAAATAACGGTCATGTAAAGAGTCAAGTAAATAGCGGTTCCCCATCCATACTGGCCAGACCACCCTAATTTATAGACATTTGGTAAATATGTTTGAATTAACTGGATCATGCTTTTCTCCCATCTTTCACAATAGTCACGGAAACTCCTGCATTTTCTAACTCAGCTTTGGCCGTTTCCAGATTTTGATTTTCACCTGATAAGATGACCACCAATTCTCCAACAGGCGTGTTATCAAGGATCTCGATGTTCCCAAATAAAATGTTGGCAGATACTTGGTACTGCTTGTAAATATCATTGATGATGGCTGTATCCGTCACAGAACCTGCATACTTGAGATGCGCCAAAATCGAATCATCAGGCAAGTTCTTAACAATCGCTTGTTGGTTGATTTTTACCATGGCTTCATCGATTCCTGTTGCAACTGTGATAAAGTCTTGCGTCAAGGCATTTTTCGGATTTGAGAAGATATCTAAAACAGACCCTTCTTCAATCAGTTCGCCATTTTGCATGACAGCTACCCGGTTAGCAATATCTTTAACAATTTGCATCTCATGGGTGATCAAGACAATGGTTAAGCCAAGTTTTTTGTTCAATTCTTGCAACAAAGCTAGAATTTGTTTGGTCGTCTTTGGATCCAAGGCTGAAGTTGACTCATCTGAGATCAAAATCTTTGGATCATTGGCAAGGGCACGCGCAATCGCTACCCGCTGCTTTTGTCCACCAGACAATTGGGCTGGGTAATTTTCTGCACGGTCAGCTAGACCAACCAAATCCAACAATTTCGCCACTTTCTCATTCTTTTGTTCTTTGTTTAATTTAGAATGTTTAAGAGCAAAAGCCACATTTTCTGCGACAGTCATTTGGGCCATCAAGTTGAAGTGTTGGAAAATCATCCCGATATCCCGACGTTTCTCCCGAAGGGCAGCCGGTTTTAGGGTCACCTGATCTTGATAAATCACATCTCCATCCACAGTGATGGTTCCGGCACTAGGTACTTGCAAGAGATTGATCACCCGAACCAAGGTCGATTTCCCGGCTCCAGAATACCCTACAATCCCATAGATATCGCCTTCATTAATATGAATGGTCACATCTTTGACGGCTTGGATCTGACGTTTCTTTTGCTGGAAGGTCACATCAATGTGGTCCAGCTGAATCATTGCTTTACTCATAACTTGCTATTAACTCCTTTATCAATTCAATATGGGTGTAATAATCGGCGATTTTCACATTTTCGTCGCCCCCATGATCACGGCTATTGGCATTGCCAATTCCAAAGGCTGCCATCGGTACCTGCAAAGCCTCAAATACCGTATGCATGGGCCCTGTCCCCGCTGTTGTTGGAAGAACAGAGACTCCTTCACTATAGAAGTCTTTGGCCAGCCGAATGACATTTAAAATCGATGGGGCACTCATATCACTTCGGTAACTCATTTCACCGAGAGTATAGACCAATTCGACCTGATCATAGCCATTTTTCTTCAATTGTTGCTTGATCTTTTCTAAGACATCCTTGGGATCTAGACCTGGAACCAAGCGCACCTCCATCTTGGCACGCGCCTCTGCCGGAAGAATCGTTTTAACACCTTGTCCTTGGTAACCAGAGCCAAAACCTTCAATATTTAGGGCTGGTTCAAAATAGAAACGGCGCAGGAATTCTTTTCGGTCTTCCTTCAAGATTGGGAGGGTTAGACCATAGGTTTCCGCTACATCTTCTGGTCCTTTGTTGGCATATTGCTCGATCAAAGCTAGCTCGCGTTCATTGGGTTCTTGGATCTGATCATAAATCCCATCCACCAAGATTCGGCCTTCTTTGTCACGAAGACTGGCGATAGCATTTAACAAATACCAAGAAGCAGAGTCCACCACGCCACCATAGCTGGAATGGATATCCACTTCTGCACTCTTCACCACCATATCAAAGGTGACGATCCCTTTGCTACCACCGGAAATTTCCAACTGTCCCTGATTATTTCGGGTACCTTGCTCCCAGACTAGGAGGTCTGCCCCACGCAAGTGTTTCTTGTGTTTGGCCAAGTATTTATCCAAGTCCGTCGATGCAGACTCCTCTGCCCCTTCGATGATAAAGGTGATATTGACTGGCAAATCGCCACTTTCACGAATGTATTTTCGAAGAGCTGTGAGACGAGCCGTGATATGCCCCTTGTCATCATCAACCCCTCGACCGTACATGGTTCCATAATGAACCGATAAGGTAAAAGGGTCTCCCGTCCAAGGTTGGTCCCCATCAGCTGGTACCGTATCATAGTGGTTATAAAAAATGATGGTTTTGGCTTCAGGATTTGGCGAGAAAAATTTGGCAATCACAAAAGGGGCTGTGTAACTATCATCAACTTCGACTTTGGCTCCTGCAGCTGTAAAAATTTCACCCAAATAGTTGGCTACTTCCTTGAGACCAACTTGTTGGGCAAAGATGGATTTTTTTGAAATCAAGGTTCGCAACACTTCAAAATAGTGTTGTGCGACCTCATCATTTTCAAATTTACGGATTTGTTCCGCTTCTGTTGCAAAAGGCATGCATTCCTCCTAATACACGATAAGAGGTAGAGAATTGCTTCTCCACCTCCTTCATACACTTGAGATCAAATCTTAGAAGACTGGTTGGTCCATTCCTTCTGAAGATTCTTCGATCACTTTCTTCACATTGTCTTTGTGATAGGCTTTGATGATTTCTTTGATTGCTTTTGCTTTATCAGATTTTTCCCAATCTTTCTTAGCAGCGATCACGTTGTACCATTGTTTTGAGTTGTTGTCTTTCTTTTCAACATAGATAGCTTTTTTGAAATCAACGCCAGCTTCACGAACGAAGGTATTGTTGATGACTGCAGCATCTACTGATGGAAGAGCAGATGGTGTTTGTGAAGCATCCAATTCAGAAATCTTCAAATCTTTTGGATTTTCTTTGATGTTTGACACGTTTGCCAATTGACCATCTTTGGTATCCAATTTAATCAAACCAGCTGATTGCAAGACATACAAGGCACGGCTTTCATTTGTTGGGTCATTTGGTACAGCGATTGTTCCACCTTTAGGAATTTCTTTAATTGAAGTGTATTTGTTTTTACCGTTTTCTGTACCAGAGTAAAGACGGATTGGAGCGATGTAGGTATCTGCTACTGCAACAAGGGCATTGTC
Organism: Streptococcus sp. HMSC061E03; assembly: GCF_001813505.1. Lineage (NCBI taxonomy): Bacteria > Bacillati > Bacillota > Bacilli > Lactobacillales > Streptococcaceae > Streptococcus > Streptococcus sp. HMSC061E03. The sequence goes on along the minus strand of NZ_KV812784.1, from coordinate 132,891 downwards.
GTTTTTAGAGTTCCAGTTATCAAGGAAGTTGTAGTGTTGGAAAGCATTGATATCCACGCTACCATCTTTTACAGCCACGTTTGGTTGTGAGTAGTCTGTAAATTGAGTGAATTCCAATTTGATTCCTGTTTTAGCGTCATCCAAGTTCTTTTGAACTTGATCCCAACGAGCTTTTTCAGTGTCGCTCAAAGTCATAACACCCACTTTTACAGTTGTTTCACCATCTTTGCTAGATGATTTTGAAGAACCACATGCTGCAAGAGCAAATGTTGCAATAGCTGCAAGAGCTGTTAAACCAAGAATTTTTTTCAATTTCATTTTGAAGTCTCCTTTAATTAAATATTATTCTTTAATATCTTTTGCTTCTGGTAGATAAACTCCACCAAAGTATTTTTTAGACAGTTTTTCAAGGGTTCCATTGTCATAGAGTTCCTTGATACGTTTGTTGACAAATTTTTGAAGGTCTTTATCTTCTTTTGCAATAATTGGATACACATAAGGTTGTTGGTCGCTTGGAAGCTCGATAACCTTCAAGTTGTCATAGCCTTGATCACGAATGATAGTATCTACTGAGATCCGTTCGAAGATCTTGTAATCTGTACGACCATCCGCTAAATTAGCCATGATGGTTTGAATGGTTCCATCTGTGTATTGCAAGTCAGTTGGATTATCTGAATGTTTTTTATTGTAATCTTCTAATTGTTTAGCAGTAGATGTTCCTTGAACAACTTCTGTTTTCTTGCCACCAATGTCATCCAAAGATTTAATAGAAGAATCTTTTGGTACGACCAATACTAATGGATTGCGAGCATATGGATTTGGATAGAGGTATTTTTCTTCCCGCTCTTTTGAGTAGCTAATGTTGTTGGCACCGATTTGGAAACGGTCACTATCTAAGCCAGCGAAGACTGAAGACCACTCTGTTTTGTTAAAGTTTACTTCATATTTGTCTGAACCTTTGAAGATTTCACGCAAAACTTCGATTTCATAACCGGTTAGCTTGCCGTCTTTTTCTTCGTAAGAGAATGGTTTGGTTGTTCCAACAGTACCAACTTCAATGGTTTTCTTACCACTGGCTGATTTACCAGATGAACATGCTACTAAAGCACTGGTTGCAAGGACTGCAACTAATCCTAAAGCAGAATACTTAATCACTTTTTTTAGATTCATAGGATCTCCTTATTCGTTTCAGGCACATAAAACGCCATTTTAAAAGTATTTTTTAATTTTATCAAAAAAGCATTTACTTGCCCAATATATATTTTTTATGGAGGTGATAGTTTTTCTTTATCACACTTCTTTGGCTTTAAAATACCGCAATAAAGCTTGCGCATTTTCAACATAATAGGGAACCGAAACCTCAAAGGCTGCATCATCGATGGTCATGTGATCATGATGGAGGTCTGGCGCATCCGGCTCTCCATTCGAACCAATAAAGGCAAAGACTCCAGGAATTCGCTCTTGGTAAAAGGCGAAGTCTTCTCCAGCTGTAGAAGGATTTGCTGGAATCACTTCAGCCAAGCCTTGTGAAGCTTCCCAAACCACTTTCGTCAATTCCTCATCATTAAAGGTAACGGGCGGTGTCACACCCCACTCAAAAGCCACATCTACTTCCAGACTTTCTGCAATGTGTCGAATGATGGAAATAAAATGTGCCTTCAAGTCTCTTTGCACACTTGGATTAAAAGAACGAATGGTTCCTTCAAAATAGCCTGATTTTGGGAGCACATTCCAGGTTGAGCCCACATCTAGATGCGTAATCGATAAAACAGCTGTTTCAAAGGGAGAAATGGTCCGTGAAATTAATAATTGTACATTCTGAACCATGGTTGTGACGGCTGTTACCGTATCAACTCCCAAATCCGGTCTTGCAGCATGGCTACTAACCCCTGTCACGGTAACCTTGAATTTCTCAACCCCTGCCATCATAGCTCCAGCATTCAAGGCAAGTTGCCCTGCTTTTAGCTGGGGAATGTTGTGAAAACCAATAATTCCTTGAACATCCTCCAACAGTCCTGTTGCCAAAACATCAAAAGCACCTTCTGAGATTTCTTCTGCTGGTTGAAAGATCAAGCGTACGGTCCCTTCAAGCTGGTCTTCTATTTCCTTGAGAAGGGCTGCTGCTCCCAGAAGACTGGTTTGATGAAAATCATGGCCACATGCATGCATGACTCCTGGATTCTGACTTTGGTAGGGAAGATTTGTTTGTTCCAAAATTGGAAGGGCATCGATATCTGCTCGAAGTGCTACCACCGGTTGGCCGGACCCAATTTCTGCAATCAGACCCGTTTTTAATCCACTCTCTAAAATACGAATCCCCAACTCTTCTAAACGCTCTTTTAGAAAGGCGGTTGTCTGGTATTCTTGACCAGACAATTCTGGGTGTTGGTGGATATAGTGGCGAATCTCTGCTAACTCTTCATAAGAAAAAGACACAAGCCTTCATCTCCTTTCAAACTTAAAATTATTTTATCACTAATAGGTGTTTCCGTCTAATTCTTGTTTCTTGGGTTTTGATATAGTTTCAAACTATAGATAAAAACACTCCTAGATTCATATCCTAGGAGTGCCAACTTCAGCATTAAGAAAGATTTCCCTCGAATTTTTCCATAAAACTATCACTATTGTAGGCTTTTTCTACTTCCCATTTGCCATCTTTCTTAACAAAGGTCAACTGGTAGTCGTATCGATCCGGCGTCGTCAAGGGGCGATCTGCCAGAGAAGCCATCATTTCCTCTCTATAGGCTTTGTTTTGAGCCTGGTTCGCTTCGATGATCCCTGGATAGTCTTTTCGATGTTCCTGATAGAAGGTCTGCATGTGGTTTAAGATCGTCTTTTCCATGCTGACCGTCTCAGGATTTAGACTAATGACCACCTTGTCCGGGAGATATTGTTTAACCTTATAGGTTAATTTCGCACGCTTAGCATTTTCTTTTTCATAAGCATCGATAAACTGGGTCACTTCTTCTTCAGGGAATTGGTAATCATGCAATTGACGAGTAAAATCAGCCGCAAATTTCGCACGGAAATCACTGCGTTCCTTTTTCAAATCAGTTCCCAAAACAAAAGCGTCATCCTTTTTGACCTTTCGTTGGCCACTAAAGTAAACTTGATTGATGTATTCATCTGCTAGAATAGTGGAAGCTTCCACCTTATCCTCATACTGAGAAGAATCCACCGCAAATTTTAAAGGCTTGGATTTTTTATCAGAGCTATAGTTTTTTCGTTCATACTGCACTTCGTACTTCTTGCCTTTTTCGACTGGAAAAACGATATAGCCGGTTAATTTTTTATCCTGGGCCAACTGATCACTCTTGAGCAGTTGGAAGGCTTCACTGTGGTCATAAATTCCTGACTGCAATTTGACCTTGTTATTATCTGCATCGTAAATGGTGATATCTGAATCTGACACGTTGATAGATTCTTTGGCAACATTTTTAAATTCTAATTGAAGGGCTAAATAGGTTCCGTCTTCTGAGTCATTGAGGACAGGTGGTTTGATGTATTGCCCTCCTTTTAAACTCACCTCGACTTGACCGTCAGATGCAGAGCTTTTCGCTGCTTTTTCTGTCTTTGCTTGCTGCGAATTGGTCTTTTGAGCACCAGTCCCACAAGCTACTAGACTCAAGGTCGCCACAGCAAATAAGGTCCATTTAAAAATCTTTTTCATTCTCATCTCCTTAAAAAAGTTTTGTTCTATTTTAACATCTTTTTCTAGCTATGTATACGCTATATAGTGATAACTCTCCCCTATCATAAAAAGGTCAAGATCTTCGTCTCAACCTTTTAACTGAAAAATAATTGGTTTTGGTTTTACAAGATTCCTTTTTCTTTTTGAATCATGAGATCCTTAAGGGAAATCAAGAGGACCGCAAAGAGGATCATAGCCATTCCTATAAAATCAATGGCAAAGAAATGTTCATTCATAATGGCAAAAGCAAAGAATACAGCTGAAATAGGCTCAATAGCTGCAAGAAGGCTACCTTTGACCGGTCCAATCAGAGTTGTCCCTTTCAAAAAGACCGTATAGGCAAATATGGTCCCAATCACCACTAAGCCAACCAAGCCCATTAGATTATCCATGCTATATTGGCCATGAAAAAGTCTTCTTCCTGTGAAGGGAATCATTACAAGTCCTGGAATGAGCATACCGATACCAATCACCAACATACTGCCCCATTTTTGAATCAATTGAATAGGCAGAATGATGTAGAGGGCATAGGCAAAGGCAGAAACCAGTCCCCAAGCTAGCCCCTTAGGAGTGATTGCCAATTGATTGAGTTGACCATGGGTTGCAATGAGAAAGGTCCCTGCAATGGCTAAGATCATCGAAAAGATTTCAGATACTGTCGGAGCTACTCGGTCCTTAACACAAGAATAGGCCAAAACTCCAATGGGACAGAGATATTGAAAAACAGTTGCAGTACCTGCATTAGTCGCATCAATCGCTTCTAAATAAGTCAATTGGGTCATTAACAAACCCAAAAATGCAAATAAAAGCAAGGGGATGTATGACGAGCGGTCTGTTAGAAAGGCCTTTACTTTTTCCTGGTCCGCTAGATAGGCAAGAAGCAGTAGTACAGCTCCTGAAAACACTAAACGAATCGTTGTCAAACCAATTGCTGTAAATCCATGAGCCAGCAGGTACTGGCCGCAGGCTCCTGACAAGCCCCAAGCGATCCCAGCAATCAAGGTCATGAGCGTCCCTTTCATCGTCTTTGACATAGTCCCCTCCCAAATCTATTCCTTACTTTTATTGTATCATAAAAGGCCGAAACGAAACGTTTCAGCCTTGCTTTATTTCATATAAATTTATTCGCTTATTCAGGTTGAACCAAGATCTTGATTTGGGATTTATCTTGTGTTAATTCAATAAATCCTTCTTCAACGATATTTTCCAATTTGATTTTCTTAGTAACCAATTTTTCAGCAGAGAAGTAGCCTTGTTCCATCAATTCCAAGACTTTAGGGAAGATGTGGCGGTAGGCAATAATTCCTTTGAGGGATTTTTCTTGAATAGCGAATTCATTTGGATTGATGCTAGCTTCACGTTCCCAGATAGATACAACCATACATTCCCCAGCTTTATGAACGGCTGCAAGGGCTTGGCCTAAAACAGCTGGAACTCCAGTAACTTCATAAGAAACATCTGCTCCACCACCTGTTAAACGATGGATGGCTTCTACAATTGTTTCTCCTTCTTCTGGACGAACAACGATCGCTCCCAATTCTTCTGCTTTGGCTTGGCGTTCAGGAGACAATTCAACCGCATAGATTTTTGATGCTCCTGCTGCACGAAGGGCTTCAACAATCAAAAGACCAATTGGGCCCAAACCAAAGATAACAGCTGTATCTCCAGTTTTCAAAGCAGATTGACGAACGGCATACACAGCAACCGCAGCAGGTTCTGTAAGAGCGGCTTGTTCATAGCTCAAGCTATCTGGAATCACATGGACAAGATCCCCATCAAGAACACAATAATTGGCAAAACCACCATCTGCAGCAAGGCCGACAAAGTTCAAGTTTGGATCAAGGTTATAATCACCAATCAAATTGTGCTCTGCAAGAATTGGTTCGATAGTGACACGATCCCCAACTTTGACACGAGTCACATCACTTCCAACTTCTACAATTTCACCAGAGAATTCATGTCCCAAAGTAACCGGTGCTTTTTGACCAGAATACACATGTTCTTCAGTTGGGATGAAGATCGGTCCATCCAAATATTCATGCAAGTCCGTCCCACAGATCCCTGTGAACTTAACTGCCACTTTTACTTGATGTGGTTGTACTTCAGGTACTTCCACTTCTTCGATACGAACGTCTTTTGCTGCATGCCAGCGAGCTGCTTTCATAGTAGCCATATGATGATCTCCTTTATATTTCCATGATTTGCATTTTCCTTTTCAGGAAACTCAACAAATCTATTGTAAGCCTTTTCACAAACTTTGTCAAGAAGAAACTGAAGATAAAAAAGAGCCGCCCTTCGACTGCTCCTTCTTACTTCTTCTTGATTCGTGAATTCTCTATTCTCCAGCCTACAATCCAACCAAGGACAAGGAGATAATTTTCAAGCACACCAATCCCATTGACAGGCAGATGATAGTGAAAATAACTGAAAAGATGATTGCTCCCAATCCCAAGCCCACCGATGATCAAGGCCAATAGCACCGTCCGAAGGTAAAACCAATCGTATTTAAGATTGACGGCAATCAAGATCACAAGGACAGCCATATTCCAAACCCCAATCTCCCGTTGCCAACCGACAGAAATACCATATCCCGAATGACTTCCCATATAGGATGGAAAGAATAGCTGGAAGATAATCGCTCCAGACATAGCGATAATGACTAGGATAAATAAAACTCTTAAAAATTTGTTCATGTGACTCCTCCTAATGCTAGTTGATATGTAATGGTCTTTCCTATTCTAACACAATTTTATGGATAGTAAAAACCAACCTCTCGGCTGGTTCTTTTTCTATCAATCTTCTTTCAACTTCGCCAATTCTTGAGCAAGTAACTTGAGGGCTACTTGTGGGTTAGCTTGGCCTTTGGTTGCTTTCATGAGGAAGCCTGTGAAGGCCTTGTCCGCATTCCGTTTCCCTGACTTGAAGTCGGCTACGGCTGCTTCATTGTCTGCGAAGACTTGGTGGATGATTGGAATCAAGACTTCAGGGTCTGAAATCTGTACCAATCCGGCTTTTTCGACGTATTCACGCGCACCGCCACCGTTTTTCGCCAAATGAACGAAGACTTTCTTGGCAATCTTAGAAGAGATGGTTCCATCTTCGATGATGGCAATCATTTCTACTAAGTTTTCTGGTGTTAATTGGATTTCTTCCAGTGTTTTGCCTTCTGCATTCATGAATTGCGCCACTTCACCTTGGAGCCAGTTAGACACTTGCTTGGCGTCTCCACCAAGGGCTACGGCTGCTTCAAAGAAGTCAGAAGTGACTTTCGTCGCTGTCAATTGGCTGGCATCATAGTCAGACAAGCCAAGCTCTGCCACATAGCGAGCACGGCGGTCTTTTGGAAACTCTGGCAACTCCGTGCGCATTTCCTCAATCCACTCATCTGAGATTTCAAACAAAGGAAGGTCTGGTTCTGGGAAGTAACGGTAATCCGCTGCTCCTTCTTTGACACGCATAAGAATCGTGCTCTTGTTGGCTTCATCATAACGGCGTGTTTCTTGACGAATGACACCACCTGAACGCAAGATTTTCGCTTGGCGCTCAACTTCGTATTCAAGACCTTTACGGACGTTGGAGAAGGAGTTCAAGTTTTTCAACTCCGTCTTGGTACCAAATTCCTCTTGACCGTATGGACGAAGGGAAATATTGGCATCGACCCGCATCGATCCTTCTTCCATCTTGACGTCAGAAATACCTGTGTACTGGATGACTTCTTTGAGGGCTGTCAAATAAGCATAGGCTTCTTCTGGAGAACGCATATCTGCTTCAGATACAATCTCGATCAATGGCACCCCTTGACGGTTGAGGTCTACATAAGAGAAGCCATCTGTTCCGTGCGTGTTCTTACCAGCATCTTCTTCCAAGTGGGCCCGTTCAATACCGATTTTCTTCGTTGAGCCGTCTTCCAATTGCACTTCAATCCAACCGTTGTAACCGATTGGCTCATCAAATTGTGAGATTTGGTAGGCTTTTGGATTATCAGGATAGAAATAGTTCTTACGGTCAAAGTGCATGTGCTGGTGGATATCCATATTCAGGGCCAAAGCAGCCTTGATACCAGCGTCCACAACACCCTTGTTCAAGACAGGAAGCACCCCTGGGAAAGACCAGTCGATCACATTAGTATTGGCATTTTGCTCGTTCCCAAAGTGAGCAGAGGTTGGTGAGAAAATTTTTGAGTTTGTATTCAATTCAACGTGGACTTCAAGTCCGATGACTGTTTCAAAGTTCATTAATTGTCACCTCCGAAAATAAGGGGTTGTTGCTTGTGATAATCCGTTGTTGCTTCAAAGGCAGCTGCAGCTTGGTAGATGGTCTCTTCCGAATACTTCGGACCAATCAACTGCAAACCAACTGGAAGACCTTGCGCAAAACCTGCAGGAATCGAAATCCCTGGAAGACCTGCCAAGTTAACTGGAATGGTCAAGAGGTCCGCCAAGTACATAGCAACCGGATCATGGTTAAGCGAATCCAAATCAAAGGCCACGCTTGGAGCTGTAGGACCAAGGATGAGGTCGTAATCCGCAAAGACTTTTTCGAAGTCTTGGATAATGAGGGTACGGACTTGACCAGCTTTCTTGTAGTAAGCATCATAGTAACCAGATGACAAACTAAAGGTACCAAGCATGATACGGCGTTTGACCTCATCGCCAAAGCCTTGACTACGAGTGTTCACGTAGATATCATCCAAGTTTTTGGCATCTTCCGCACGGAAACCATAGCGAATCCCATCGAAACGTTGCAAGTTTGAAGATGCTTCAGATGAAGCGATGATGTAGTAAACGGCAACCCCGTATTTAGAGTGTGGAAGGCTAACTTCTTCGACAGTTGCTCCCAATTTTTCAAAGTGTTTGGCCGCATTGAGGATAGTTTCTTTGACTTCTGGGTCAATCCCTTCCCCAAGGTATTCCTTCGGAAGGGCAATCTTCATGCCTTTAATGTCTTGACCAATCTTAGAAGTAAAGTCTGCTACACGTACAGGGGCAGATGTCGAATCCTTGGCATCCTCACTGGTAATAACATTAAGCAAGAGGGCATTTTCCTTAACCGTTGGTGCAAACGGCCCAATTTGGTCAAGCGAGCTACCAAAAGCAATGAGACCAAAACGGGAAACCGTTCCATAAGTTGGTTTAAGCCCAACAATCCCGTTGAAGGCGGCTGGTTGACGGATAGAACCACCAGTATCAGAACCAAGGGACAAACGAACTTGACCTGAAGCGACAGAAGCTGCTGAACCACTAGAAGATCCACCAGGCACCTTGCTGTGGTCCCAAGCATTCTTGGTTGGTCCATAGTATGAAGTTTCACCAGATCCACCCATGGCAAATTCATCCATGTTGGTCTTTCCGATGACAATCATATCTTTGGCTTTGGCATTGGCAACAGCTGTCGCATCAAAGATTGGCTCGTAGTTATAGAGCATTTTTGATGCTGCAGTGGTCAAGATGCCATCTGTTGAGATATTGTCTTTGACTGCGAGCGGAATCCCTGACAGGAGATTATTTGCATCAATTCCTTTTTCATCAATAGCCTTGGCTTGCGCAAGGGCAGCTTCTTCAGCCACCGTTACAAAGGCATTGATCGCTTCTTCACGAGCCTTGATATCGTCAAGCGTCGCTTGTGTCAATTCCGTTGCTGAGATTTCCTTAGAGACAAGGAGGTCGTGCAACTCTTCAATGGTTTTATGGTTGAATGACATTAGGCATCTCCTCCATCTTCTAGGATAGCTGGTACCTTGATGTAGTAGTTATCCTTTTCAGGTACATTTTTAAACAAGCGGTAACGGTCCGTCCCTTTTTCAGCAACATCCGGACGCAATACGGTTTTACGATCCGCCATGGTCGTTGTTGGGACAACACCGGTTGTGACCACTTCTTCCAACAATTCCACCATGTCGACAATTTTAGACAAGGTTGTCGCAAACTCAGCTGTCTCTTCTGGAGAGAATTTCAATTTTGAAAGATTGGCAACGTGGGTTACCTCTTCTTGCGTAATTTTCATCTTGCTTCCTTTCGTGAAATGATGATTATTCAATACCCTCTATTTTACCATAATTTAGCCCAATTTGCTTGCCTTAGAAAAAATCTGTAGGACTTTTTTGTCGCTACAGATTCTTCTTTTTATATTTCTTTTCCGCCGAATTGCCCCATCTCCATTAGAGTCTCTTTCCAGACTTCCTGGACCTTAGAAGCGAGGTAGGAAGAGGCCAAGTCATAAGAAGCCTGGTGAAATGGAGCAAGGTCGCTTTCAAAGAGCTGGACCAGCTTGTCCGCCAACTCTTTCACCAATTGTTCTTCTGGCACTGTCTCGCTATAAGGTACCAAAAAGCCATTTTCACCCTCTTTTATAAAAGTCGGATTGCCATAACGGGCATCAAAGCCCAGCAAGGCCAAACCTGCTCCAGCCGCCTCCATCAAAGTCAAACCAAAGGTCTCCCACTGAGAAGTAGTGAGGTAGGCTTGGTAGCAAGGATAGATCTGCTGAAGATCCGCATGACCGCGTAGGTGAATATAATCTTGTGCTGCAAGCTCCTGAATCAGATGGTGCAAATTATCCGCTTCGCCACCCTTTCCATAAATATCAAACTGAAGGGCAGGGAGGCGTTTATGAGCTTGAGCCACTACTCGAATGGCCAAATCGATGCGTTTTCTTGGATCCAAGCGGGAAGCTGTGAGCACACTAAAGGGAGGTCTGTCTCCTTGTGATTCCGTCAATTCTTCTAGATGCCCTACTGGAATGCTATAGATTGGAATTCCTTGGCATCCTTGTTTAGCAAGTGTCTGCTCCAAGACTTCTTTTTGAAGATCCGTTGCCGTGATGAAATAATCGAAGCGTTTGGCATACTTGAACACATAATAATATTCATAATTGAGATGGCCATTTTCAAATTCATGCTCCGAATGAAACACCATGGCGAACTTTGAAGGAGCAGCCTTCTCCAACAAAGGACGAGCAAAATCCATGCGCGAAGCCCGGTCAAGCAAAATCAGATCTTCTTCTTTTAGCGACAGCTGCGACAAAAAACGTCTCATCACTTCTGTATGGTTGGTCAAAATCTCAGGCCCCAGTTTATAGAGCCAGCTTCCACCTAACCTCGATTCTTCAAAAGCGATAGTCCCATCTTGATTGTGATAGGTCCGTCTGACAACACTACCATACTGAAAATACTCGGTGGCGAGTTTACAAGCTCCATAATACTCTCGCTTGATTCTATTTCCAGCCAAAAGATAGTCTACATAGCGGACACAGTTTGGATGATAGGGATCCAGATGAAAGGTTAAGGCGTTTCCATCCGCAAATTGGTAGCGAATGGCTCTTTCCGTTTTTTCAACAACATCCAGACGAGTCAGTTGAAACTCCATTTGCAAGGCCCCTACCGTCTTTTGAGGGACCGTAGTCTGTTGATCCGTAAAAGCTAAATGGGCAAAAAGCAACTCCTCATCCCGGTGCCCCAATGAGAGGTAATAGGCCAATTTTTCTGGAGTGGGCCAAGTGGTAAAGACAAACTTCGCTGCCACTCCTAGTCTCCGGAGCATCTTTGCCCGAGAGGCTTGTGCAACATCAACCCCATTAGGTTCGAATCCCACTAATAGATTAAAGGTATAAATGGTCATGCGGTTCCTCCCTCTAATCGCTTAAACAGCTCTTCCAAAGCTTCTTTTTCAGGCAATTTCAAGATTCGTGCCTGCTCTCTTACCAATTCTTTGTGGGTCTCTGGATGCTGGAGCAAGGTATCTAGTTGCTGTTTCATTTCTTCGACTGTATCTGTGATTGTGCTCAAGTTTTTATAGGCTTCCTGATGAACCGAGCTCTTCAAACCAAATAAGACTTGCCCATTTTCAAGAGCATGAAGACTACTACTCCACACTTCTTCTCCTCGGTTGCAATCCAGATAAATAGAGCAGCTGGATAACAAGTCCTCATATTTGTCCAGCGAAATCCCTGGGTAGAGGCGCACATTGGAGCGAGTCGCTAAGTCTGTTAATTTCGGCCCCATAGCCGTCAAAGCAGCAATGTGAAAGGTGACTTGTGGGAAGTGATGGACCAGGCTAGATAGGCCTTCGACCTCTTGAGAAGCCGTCATAACCATGGCTTCTGGTTGAAAACTTTCCTGCTCCACATCTACCAGCCCTGACAAGGCTGTGATTCCGTCTATTTTCTCACTCAACAGACCATCTTCTACCAACAAAATCTGACTGACTTGTTCTTTGATCTCGTCTAGATCATGCGCGTCACTGGCACAGTAGGCGAGTCTTTCCTTTGGTATCTCTTTCACAACATCTAGTAATGACTTGTCCATCAAAAGAACAGCTTCATCTTCCGGCAAGACTTGTTCTAGGACAGTTCTTTGCATCTCTTCCTTATTGGCATACAGGCGATCCCGTCCTTTAGGAGTTTGATGCAAAAAGGTTCCTTGTGAGACAAAGTGAAGCAAGACTTCTTCTTGCTGAGGGTTCAAATAGATGTCTAAATAGGATTGACCGGTTTCCGTAAGGAGACTCTGTTTGCTTCTCCAGCCATAGCGGTTGTATACATCAATGGATACGATCTCTTCTCCCTGACCAAACCACTCCACTCTGTCAACCGTTCGAGACAAGATATCCCCTCGCAAAACCACATTGGCACGACGTTCCTCACCATCAAAAAGATAGGTCGTGATCCCTAGTGTCCAACATTCCCATAATTCTGGAACTGCTAGATCATTGAAAAATAAAGGTTTTCCAATTTTTGATGCTGGGTCTTTTTGGGTAAAAAAGGTCGCAAGACTCTCTGTCTGTTGATCTAAATCTGTCTCCAAATTGGTCACAAATACCCGGTAGGGCTGGCCAAGTTTGTCCAAGTATTTTTGCAAACGATCCAGCTCTCTGGTCTGCTCTGATGCAATAATGAACATGCTGATCCTTTCTCATCAATAAGGGATTAGTCCATCGTTTCAATAAAACGGAGGTTGGTCACCACGCGCTCATAGGTTTCTGACCCTTGCAAGCCTGCTTCCTCTAATTTTTCAAGGGCCCGTTTCAAGCGCGTTTTGTAGATATAGCGATGCCAAGTCAAATCATAGCCCAACATCCCCAGTAGAGCCAACTTCTCCTGCTTGGCTTCCATCTCATCGAGTACCCGCTTTTCTGTCCAAACCTGGGACAGAGTATCTGCACGGCCCACACGATACCAATAAATACATTTCTCCGTATGAACTACCCGATGGGCTTTTAAGAAGAGCTTGTACATCAGGAAGTTATCCTCGACATTTTTTCCAACCGGAAAACGAAGCCCTTCAAATAAGCTACGCTTATAGAGCTTCATCATGGCACAAGCCCAGGCCATATCTCTGGTCTCCTGGATGGCATCGTGGTCCATGATCTCGCGTCCCTCATAAAGGGTCTCTGAATAATCGTCGTCCGTTACCTTGATCAAGTATTTGCTACTACTGTCATCATAGAGGTTATAGTTGGCTACGGAAACATCCGCATCATACTTCTTCAGTTGGCGATAGAGCACTTCCACATAGTCCTCCGTCACCCAGTCATCTGGATCAATAAAGGTGATGTAATCCCCAGTCGCTAGCTCAATCCCTGTATTCCGAGCAGCAGATAAGCCCCCATTTTCTTAGCGAACGTAGCGGATGCGCGCATCCTTCCTAAAAAATTCTTTACAGATCTCTTCTGACTGGTCTGGCGAACCATCATTGACCAATATGATCTCTAAATGCGGGTAAGTCTGATGGATAACCGTTTCTAAACATTGTCTCAAATAAGCTTCTACATTATAGATGGGAATGATGATACTCACTACTTCATTTGTTTCCATGCTTCTTCTCATTTCTCTTTAAATAATCGCGAATCGTTGCCACCATCTCCTGCACCTGATCATCCGCAAACACTTGATTCTCTCCATTCTCCACATGATTGGTTCCTTCAAAAGAGAAAATCGGTAAGCCCAATTGATGGATCCTTTGCGTCATCTGATCCACCTCATCATAGGGATTGATATCCAGATAGAAATCCAATTTTTCTAGGACCTTTCGACTGGTCAAGGGATCAAAAGAGGGATAGAGAAAGAGGTTGGGGTAGCGTTCCAATTGCACCAAATTAAAACCAAAATGGCTATGGGCAAGAACATGAATCGCTACGTCTGGTAGCTCTTTTAACAAGGTCTCCAACTCGTGGATATCTGCCGTATTGGTGTAAATGGCAGCATGATAAGGAAATTCTCCCACTAACTCTTGATATGTTTGCTTCAAAATCGGTTTTCGAAGCAAAATTTCCTCCCAAGAGAGGGCATAGTAAAACCACCATTGTTCCCGAAAACGATTGAAGCGTTTGGAGGTCCATGGTTTATTATGAGAAGTGTAATGAATGACCGCAGGAATCCCTTGAAAGGCTTCATACCAATCCAAGTCCCCATAGAGGTACTGATCCTTATCAGATCCTACTTGTAAATTATAGGTCCAAGATAATGGAAACCACGCATCTTTGAAATACAGATTCAAAATTCCTTGATCTCCATAAACATGCTGATGGTGTTCACGAGTGAGGTCAAAAAGCGCCTCTGTCACTTGGTGCTCTTGCCACCAAGTCTTATCAATCACCAAAAGTCCAGCATTAAATCCATCTGTCGTCGTTGGCTTATCGACCACCGCACCCAGTCCATAACCTTTTAGATCGACCTCAAACAAAGGCGATAAATCCTGTGTAAAGATCATGTCACAATCCAGATAGAGGATCTGTTCTTCCTCCACAAACTCTGGAATAGCGTAACGGAAATAGGTCGCATAGTGAATATGGTCACTTGGAAGCGAGAAGGATTGGAATTGCTCGGGAGACATCCGACAATTGATCACTTCTGAATCCAACTGGCGCAAGCGCTGATTCATGATGGCAAACCACTCTGTTGGTAGATCTTCATTTAAGACATAAATTTTCAACTGATCCTGATGGGCACACAGTGACTTCATAGCGGTTTCCAACTTTTCCATATAAGATAGATCCGCTGAAAAGACGACAGCTTTTTTACTCATAACTCCCCCTTATTTTCTTCCATTAGAATACCATTTTCAAGAGAGGAAGACAATTTCTACGCCCCAAAAAAGAGGCCTAAACAACCGTCTATGACCTCTTTTAGAAAATTTTCTTATTTTTTATCTAATACAGCTAGTGCGCCGTCTACCAAGCTTGCCCCTAAGACATGCTTGAAATGATTCAAGGCAAACTGGTGATTTTCAGGAGTGAGCGCCGCCACTGCAGGTTCTACGACTTCGATCTGGTAGCCGAGATTGTAGGCATCAACCGCTGTATGAAGGACACAGATATCAGTCAAGACACCTGTCAAAATAACGGTATCTACATGGCGTTCCCGCAGGCGGATATCTAGGTCCGTTCCTGAAAAAGCAGAATAATGACGTTTATCCATCCAAAAGACGCGTGTATCCGTTTTATGCTCCTGATAAAAATCTGCCAAAGGGCCGTACAAATCACGTCCGCTGGTCCCAATGATATTATGAGGTGGGAAGAGCTTGCTTTCAGGATGAAATGGATCCTCTACATCATGCGCATCAATGGCAAAAAAGACATAGGCTCCTTGGTCAAAGGCCAACTGAGTCACCTGAGCAATAGTCTCAGAAATAGCTTGTGCAGGAGCACCTGCTGTAAGCTTACCATCATCTGCTACGAAATCGACAGTGTAGTCAATTGAAATCAAAGCTTTAGTCATTAGTAATCTCTTTTCTTAATTTCCTCAAAGATATCTGGAATCAACACTTTGAGATAGGTTCCCTTCATTCCAAGAGAACGGCTTTCAATAATACCAGCTGACTCCAATTTCCGGAGTGCATTGACAATCACAGAGCGGGTGATACCAATCCGATCTGCAATGATAGAAGCAGTCAACTGTCCCTCATTTCCTTTCAATTCACTAAGGATGGCAGAAACAGCACGCAATTCAGAGTAAGACAAGGTATTGACAGCCATATTCACCGCTGTCCGACGACGAATATTCTTCTCGTCTTCCTCGCGTTGGTAGTTCAACATTTGAATCCCTACCACGGTACTCGCAATCTCAACCAAGATCAAATCATCATCCGCAAACTGTTTATCATTGCGCCAAATGATCAAGGAACCCAATCGAATCCCAGAAACATGAATAGGCGCAATGGTCGTCAAGCCATCAGGAAATTCAGACTTGGTTTCGACCGGAAAGATACTCAAATCATGGTCCACATCTAAATTAGCTTCTGTATCGTAGACCAAACTAGCTGCCTTGGCATAATCTTCTGGTAATTTTTTATTTTGAAAGAAAGCTTCTACCCGGTCATTGTTGGTCTTGTAACGCATGAAATAACCAAGAAGGGTTCCCTTGCTATTAATGATACAGGCATTACAGTGGATAATATCCGCTAATTGTTGGGCAATATCATTGTAAGGCATCTCGAACTGCAACTGTTCATCAGTCCGTTTCAAGATGGATGTAATTTTACGTGTCTTTTCTAATAAGTTTGCCATAATAAACCTCGCATATAGTCAGCTCAAGTATATCATATAAGTGTGGGAATTTCAATCAAATTATCTGAAAATTATTTATTTTTTCTACAATTATGCGCAATTCAGAAAAATGTCGATTCGATGACATGGATTTTATAAAATGAATCAAAAAAGACTGAAGACCTTCATCTTCAATCTTTCATCTGATTAGCGTTTGTATTGTTTCAAGAAACGAGTCATTTTTTCTTGAATTTGAGCTAACTCATCGACACGTGGAAGGTAAACGATCCGGAAGTGATCTGGATCTTTCCAGTTAAAGCCGCGGCCATGAACCAAGAGAATCTTTTCTTGCTTCAAGAATTCTAAAACAAATTGTTCATCATCATCCACGCGGTACATGTCCCGATCAATCTTAGGGAAGATATAGAGACCAG
This sequence comes from Streptococcus sp. HMSC061E03, assembly GCF_001813505.1. NCBI lineage: Bacteria > Bacillati > Bacillota > Bacilli > Lactobacillales > Streptococcaceae > Streptococcus > Streptococcus sp. HMSC061E03. The sequence continues at coordinate 116,287 of NZ_KV812784.1, read as the reverse complement.
CCTTTGGCTTAACAGCTGAGAGGCCTGGAATATCATTAATAGCTTTGTAGATGAAGTTCCGTTGTTCGTAGATGCGACCACCTGGAAGCAAGAGTTCATCCACAGATTGGTAGCCTCCAAGAGAGGTTTGTACAACTTGTTGAGCCAAGACATTTGAACAAAGACGCATATTGGACAACATGTTCAAGCCTTCGATATAGCCCTTCACGTGATGCTTGGGTCCGGACAGAACCATCCAACCAACACGGAAACCGGCAATCCGGTGAGATTTTGACAAGCCATTCATACTCACACAGAAGAGATCCGGCGCTAAACTTGCGATAGCTGTGTGTTTTTCCCCATCCATGACCAAGCGATCATAGATCTCGTCCGCAAATATGATCAAGTTATTTTGACGAGCAATCTCTACAATCTCAAGCAGGATCTCATCCGGATAGAGGGCACCTGTTGGGTTATTCGGGTTGATGACAACGATAGCCTTGGTGTTTGAGGTGATTTTCGACTTGATATCCTCAATATCTGGATACCAGTTTGCTTCTTCATCACAAAGATAGTGAACCGCATTCCCACCAGCTAGGCTGACGGCTGCTGTCCAAAGAGGATAGTCCGGCATGGGAACCAAGACTTCATCCCCATTGTCGAGCAGTCCTTGCATGGACATGACGATCAGCTCACTCACTCCATTCCCAAGGTAAATATCATCAATATCCACATTTGGAATTTTTTTCAACTGGCAGTACTGCATGATAGCCTTGCGGGCTGAAAAGATTCCTTTTGAGTCTGAATAGCCTTCACTATCACGCGCATTCATGATCAAATCATGGATAACTTCATCTGGAGCTGTAAAGCCAAATTCAGCAGGATTCCCCGTATTCAAACGTAGAATTTTTTCTCCATTTGCTCGCATGCGCATGGCTTCTTCCAAGACTGGACCACGAATATCGTAAGCGACATGTTCGAGTTTGCTTGATTTATTATATTCCTTCATATTCTGCCTCGATTCACGAAATTATCTCTATTATACCACTAGTTGAAATAGAGTACAAACCGAGGACTTTAAAAATTCAGCAAAATTATAGCAGAAAAGAGAGACTTTACCTTTACATTCTAGCTCAAAAGAGATAAAATATAAGTGTATAAAGAATAGGATTCCCTTCTATTCTATCCATGTTTTCAAGCTATAAGGAGGTAGGATTATGTCTCAAAAATACGAAAACATTATGGTCGCTGTCGACGGTTCTCATGAAGCAGAATTAGCCTTTGAAAAAGGGGTTAACGTTTCTCTTCGCAACGGCTCTAAATTGACGATTGCCCACGTCATCGATACCCGTGCCCTTCAAAGCGTCTCAACTTTTGATGCTGAGGTCTACGAAGAATTGCAAGAAGAAGCCAACGAATTGCTCAAGGGCTACAAGGAACGTGCTGAAAAAGTCGGCGTTCAAAATGTTGTGACTGTTGTAGAAATGGGAAATCCAAAAGTCCTCTTAGCCAATGATATCCCAAGTAAAGAAGGGGTTGACCTTATTATGGTCGGAGCTACCGGACTCAATGCCTTCGAACGGTTAATGGTCGGATCCTCCTCAGAATATATCCTTCGCCACGCCAAAGTAGACTTACTAGTGGTACGTGATAAGGATAAAACCATGTAAGAAAGAAAAAGTCATATTGAAAACTTTCCTTAGGTGAGTACGGACGTCAGCGACCTTCTTCGAAGTTCCATGACTAAGTTTTGAGCCTAAGGTCTCAAAACTCCCGAG
>NZ_KV812784.1:67722-114430 GCF_001813505.1 Streptococcus sp. HMSC061E03 | reverse complement strand
GTTTCTAGCACTTTTCTCACGGCGGAAAGTTTTTCAATATTTTTTATAAATTTTAAAAATAAGAACATATTTCGACTTCTTTGTGGAACACTTTACTTATCTTAATAAAAAATAGTTTGTCTACATTTTAAAAAAGGTTTGGAACCTTTGTTCCAAACTTTTTTAGTTGTCTTTTTTTGCTTCTTTTTGTTTCACGTGTTTTTCGTAGGCCTTCAGCTGGCGATCGAGTTCTTTTTTGATGGCTGGTTCTGGGGCGTATTTTTCTTCCCAATCATCTGGCTTCAGAATTTTGTGGGTTACTGGATCAAAGTGCGCCTTTCCATCTGGGAAAATCTTGCCCATATTGGCCCGGTGAACAATCTCAAAGACCTCTTCAGGATCGACCCCCATTAGTACAAAGCTACCATAAGTCAGATAGAGGGTATCAATTAAGGCATCAACCTGCCCTACCATGGAGATCTCAGCTGGATGCTTGCTCCGAACCTTATCTGCAGCCCTATCCAAGGCTTCGTGAAGAGCGGCTACCGAGCGGTCAAATTCTTCCTCACTTGTGCTAGCTGCTCGGACAAATTCTACCAACTCCTCTTGCTTGAACATGGTTCGATAAAGGGCCCCTTGAGGTTGCCAAACAACTGGTTTCTCCTGGGTTTCTCCATCCATCACACCATGGAAGGTTTTGACCTTATTGAAGTGATCATCCTTAGAAAGAAAGAGTTCTTTCTCTGAGAGAATACCAAAGTGTTGCAGGGCCTTTTGGATGCCATCCTTGCCATTACTGGTCGTGGTATGCTTGGCAATCGCTTTGACGCTGGTCGTCCCATTTCCCATCGCAATAGACAAGCCAACACCTGACAGCATCTCTAAGTCATTATCAGAATCTCCAAAAGCCATCACTTCATCGATGTCAAAGCCAAATTCCTGACCAACGATGCGGATCCCTTCTAACTTGGAAATCCCTGGGTTGAGGACATCTGCTGCAAAAGGACTAGACCGTGTGAATTTCAGATCCGGAAACTCTTTTTCAATTTTTGCAGTCTCTTCCGGACTCGATAAGATCAACACTTGGTAGATCGGTTCTTGCGCTAGTGCATAGAGGGTGTCCTGATCTTGTGGGACGACCTTGCTGACCACTTTGTTAAATCCTCGACTGACTGTACGGGCCATTTTGCGGGGCACAAAGCGACTGGACCAGGTTGAAATAGGACTCATCCCAAAACTCATGATCCGAGAACCAAATACCCCATCCTTGGTACCGAGAGCAATTTCCTTGCGGTGTTCTCGAGCATAGGCAATTAGTTGGTGCAGACTCTTTTTATCGATTGGGCTAGTAAACAGCACGCGGTCCTTGGTCAAAATATACTGACCATTATAGGTCACTGCAAAATCAAAACCATAGCGTTCCATAAACGGTTTGACAAAGGCCGGTCCCCGCCCTGTCGCAAGACCTACATAGATCCCTTCTTCCTTTAAAGACTGAATAGCTTTTTCTGTTGATTTGAGGACCGCTCGACTATCATTCACCAAGGTTCCATCGATATCAAAAAAGACTGCTTTTATTTCCATGTCTACTGTTTCTTTCTTTTTATGATAAAATAAATTATATCATATATTCCAAGGAGCTTCACATGTTTAAGAAAATTTTAGCACTACATACCGGAGGGACCATTTCGATGGCGGCAGATGACTCTGGGGCAGTGATTACCAATGAAGTCAATCCCATGACCCAAGTTACTTCACCAATTGAAGGGATTGCAGTCACCTCGGAGGACTTCTTCAACCTTCCCAGCCCTCAAATGACCCCCTGTCACATGTTAGCCCTATATCAAAAAATCAAAGAGGAAGCTCACAACTACGATGGCATCGTTATTACCCATGGGACAGATACGCTGGAAGAAACGGCTTATTTCTTGGATACCATGGAGTTACCAGAGATCGCTGTGGTCATTACAGGAGCTATGAGAAGCTCCAACGAACTTGGAAGCGATGGTGTCTATAATTTTCTGACAGCCCTTCGAGTAGCTGCCGATCCAAAAGCACGCGATAAAGGCGTCTTAGTCGTCATGAACGACGAAATTCATGCGGCTAAGTACGTCACCAAAACCCATACCACCAATGTCAGTACCTTCCAGACACCAACCCACGGTCCACTAGGTTTGGTCATGAAAAAGGAAATCCTCTTCTTTAAAACAGCCGAGCCAAGAGTGCGCTTTGATCTCGATACCATCGATGGGTTCGTTCCGATCATCACTACCTATGCAGGGATGAAAACCGATCTGCTGGACATGCTGGATCTTTCAAAGCTTGATGGCCTCATTATCGAAGCCTTTGGAGCAGGAAACATCCCTAAAGAAACGGCACATAAACTCCAAGAGTTTATAGATGCAGGCCTTCCAATCGCTTTAGTATCCCGTTGCTTCAACGGGATCGCTGAACCCGTCTACGCATATGAAGGAGGAGGCGTCCAACTCCATCAAGCAGGTGTCTTTTTCATCAAAGAATTAAATGCCCCCAAAGCGCGCATCAAACTCCTCATCGCCCTCAATGCCGGCCTAAAAGGACAAGAACTCAAAGACTATATCGAAGGGTAAAATAAGATACAAAGGGCGTAGCGGATACAGTCAAAATAGGGAATACGACGAAGAATCCAAAAGATTCTAGGAGGATTCATCTTTTTGACACAATCCGCAGCCCATGTTCAATTAATAAGATACAAAGCCCGTAAAATGCAATCTCAAAGGGAGTAGAGTGGAATCCAAAGAATTTCCACTCTACTCCCTTTTTATATTTTAGTCTAAATGTTCTTTCTTTTCTAAGTAAAGCGAGAGCAAATGCCAATCGGAGTGTTCGCGCCAATCTGGCGTGGCTACGATCTGGCTGGCAACTTTCCTTGCTTCTTCCAGAATGGGATAATCTTCTACCAAATCCGCTACTTGAAATTCTGGAATCCCAGATTGACGGGTTCCAAAGATTTCACCTGAACCCCGCATTTTCAAATCTTCTTCTGCTAGAACAAACCCATTGGTCGTCTCTGTCATAATTTTCATGCGCTGCTTGCCACTATCTGTCTTAGGGTTGGCTACTAGAATAGCATAGGATTGCTTGTTCCCCCGACCAACCCGGCCTCGTAGCTGGTGAAGCTGGCTAAGACCAAACCGATCTGCATCCATAATGACCATAACGGTTGCATTGGGTACGTTGACTCCTACTTCAATAACGGTCGTAGACACCAAAACATCGACTTGGTGCTCTTTAAAGGCCTGCATGATGGCATCTTTTTCTTCACTTTTCATCTTCCCGTGAAGAAGAGAAACGCGTGCTCGCTGTCCAAAGAAGGTCTCTAGCTCTTCTTGGAGGGCGAGGGCGTTTTTCAAATCTAGCGCCTCTGACTCCTCAATTAATGGAGAAATAAAGTAGGCTTGAGAACCTTTGCCAAGTTCTTTGACTAACCAGTCGAGGACCACTTCTAACTGCTCATGCTTGACCCAACGTGTGATGATTTCCTTTCGTCCAGCAGGCATCTGGTCAATGATGGACACATCCATATCTCCAAAGGCTGTAATAGCCAAGGTCCGGGGAATAGGGGTAGCCGTCATCATCAGGACGTCTGGATTTTGTCCTTTTTCTCGAAGAATACGACGTTGGGAAACCCCAAAGCGATGCTGTTCATCAATAATGACCAAGCCTAGATCTTGGTAGTGAACTCCCTCTTGAATCAAGGCATGTGTCCCAACAATCAGTTGAGCTGTTCCTGAGGCGATCTCTTCTAAGACTTCTCGTTTCTCAGCCACCTTTAATCCTCCTGTTAGAAGGGCAATTGGCAAATCTGGAAAAAGATTTTGCAAGCTTTCCTTGTGCTGCTCTGCCAAAATCTCCGTTGGAACCATCAAGGCTGCTTGCTTCCCAGCGCTTAAGGCTGCATACATGGCAAGACCGGCCACGACTGTCTTCCCGCTTCCCACATCCCCTTGTAAGAGGCGGTTCATATGATAAGGAGAAGCCATATCTGTCAAGATTTCATTCAAGCTGTTTTCTTGAGCTTGCGTTAGCTCAAAAGGAAGCTGTTTTTTTCGTTCTGCTAATTTTTCTGGATCCCAGGCCAAGGAAATCCCTTGGCTGGCATCGTGATTTTCTTCCTTTAACACTTGGAGTTGCAGCTGGAAAAAGAGGAGCTCTTCAAATTTTACCCGGCGAAGAGCTTGCTTGTACTCTGCCAGATCCTTAGGAAAATGCATAGCTTGCACTGCTTGGGAACGAGACATGAGTTGATAACGCTCTCGTAAGATCTGGGGGACATTCTCTTCTAAAAGCTGGTCCAAGCCCTGGTCGAATGCTATTTTGATCAATTTCACCAGGCTGTTTTGGCTCACTCCTTGTGTCACTCGATAGACTGGCTGCAAATCATCTTCCACTTGAGCCAGGAGCTTCATCCCTGTCAAACTCCCCTTGGCCTTGTCCCACTTTCCAAAAATCGCCACTGTCTGCTGGACCTCGATTTTGTCTGCTAGATAGGGTTGGTTGAAAAAATTAACCGCAATGACTTGATCTCCCTGTTTGATCGAAAAACGCAAGCGATTTCGTTTGTAGCCATAATATTGGACATTGACTGGCGTTGCTACCACCCCAGAGATGACGGCTTTTTCCCCATCTTCTAACTCTAAAACATTGCGCGTTTTAAAGTCTTCATAACGAAAGGGGAAATACAAGAGCAGATCTTCTAAGGTTTCAATTCCTAACTTTTTATATTTTTCCGCCGATTTTGGACCGACTCCAGGCAGTACGGATAAGGGTTGATGTAGATTCATTTCTCCTCCTTTCTTTTATAAAAAAGCAGGTCCATCCGGGAAAATCCCACCTGCTTCTTCTTATTCTTCACCTGTATAGTCACGAGGAATCCGATCACTCAAGAGACAGACCACTTCATAATTAATGGTACCACGGTAATCTGCAACCTCTGTTGCCGTGATTTCTTTTTCGCCCTCTCGTCCAATCAGGGTAACCTTGGTCCCCAGAGGCAATTCTTCAGGAAGGCGAACCGTTATCTGGTCCATCGAAACGCGACCAACAATGGGACAATAGTCCCCCTTAATCAGCACATGAAAGTTTTGCATCTCTCGGATCCAACCATCCGCATAGCCAATAGGAATCGTCCCGATCCATTGGGGTTCTTCTGTCGTATAGGTTGCCCCGTAGCCAATATCTTGACCAGCTTCCAACTGTTTCACATGAACTAATTCGCTCACCAAACTCAAAGCTGGCTTAATTTCATATGGCAAGGCTAACACAGATCCGCTCGGATTCAAGCCATACATGACATCTCCCAAGCGTACAGCTGTGAAAATCGTATCCGCATGCCACAAAGAAGTGGCTGAATTACTCGCATGGACAATAGGAGGAAGGGTTTCAAGAGCAGCCAATACTTCTTTGAAAAACTGGTATTGCGCTTGAAATTTTCGATCATCTGCCTCATCTGCTGTCGCAAAATGAGTAAAGATCCCTTCAATCTCAGCTCCAGCTGCTAAGAGGAGGCGTTCAGCCTCTTTGATATCTTCGATTCTTCGGAATCCAATCCGCCCCATTCCTGAATCCACCTTGATATGGACCTTCAATCCTGAAAGATCTGCTTCTTGTCCAAGCAATTGATCCAACCAAGCAAGACTCGCCACCGTTAAGCGGATGTCATGCTCTTTGGCTAGATTCACTGTTTCACTTGGAACAACTCCCAAAATCAAAATAGGGTGTTGCAAGCCTTCTTCACGGATTTCGAGGGCTTCATCCATATTGGAAACACAAAAGCCATCAACCTGAGGCGCCAATTTTTTGGTCACCGCAACGACCCCATGACCATAGGCGTTGGCCTTGACGACTGCATATTTCAAGGCTTGACTCGGAATATGCTCACTAACTTGTTGCACATTAAAGACAATGGCATCCAAATCGACTCTTGCAACAGTTGGTCTATGTTTACTTGCTTTCATTTTCTTCCTCCAAAATGACACTGGTCGACACTAGGTCTCCCTTGTGACTGATCGAAATCCATACCTTCCCAGAAAAAGGAGACTTGGAAAAATAGGGAGCTCCGTGGGCATCATTTAAAATTTCTAAATCTTGAAAACCAACTGGTCCAATCCCTGTTCCCATTGCCTTTGAAAAGGCTTCTTTTGCGGACCATCGGCCCGTCAAATATTCCATCTTCCGTTTTCCAGACAATTCCTCAAAGCGCTCTCGCTCAGCCTCGGTTAAGACTTTTTCAGCGAATCGGGTATTCTTCTGATAGGCTTTTTCAATCGCAGCGATCGATTCAATATCGATCCCATGTCCTTTGATCATCTTGTTTTATCCTTATTTATCGTTTCAGTATCGTTTTACTGACAAAAGAGAAGGGGCTAAAGAATCACTCCTTCCGCCCCTGCCTTTTACTTATTCATCGTTGCAATTTCTTTGACCAAGGCCTGTGTTTTTTCCCAACCCAGGCAAGGGTCTGTGATGGATTGACCATAAACCACTGGTTCATTTTGACGACCATCTTCTAGATAGGATTCAATCATGAAACCACGAACTAAAGTTGCCAAATCCTTATTCCAAGCACGGTTCATCATGGTTTCTCTCACGATGCGTACTTGCTCTTCGAATTGTTTGCCAGAATTGTCATGGTTGGTATCCACCAGGATGAAGGGATGTTGCAAGCCCATTTCGCTATAGCGTTTTGCTGCCGCTAGCAAATCTTCATAATGGTAGTTTGGAATATTCTTACCACTTGCATCCAAGCCCCCACGAAGGATCGCATGGGCTAAAGGATTTCCTGATGTTTCCACTGCTTGGGCATTGAACAAAAAGTTTTGGGGATGTTGGGCTGCATAAATCGCATTGAACATGACAGAAAGATTTCCAGAAGTTGGATTCTTCATGCCTGTCGGAGCAGAGATCCCACTAGATACAAAGCGGTGCTCCTGGTCTTCAACTGAACGCGCTCCAATGGCATGATAAGAAATCAAATCTTCAACATACGGAAGACTTGCTGGATAAAGCAACTCATCCGCAGTTGTCAAACCAGTTTCTATAATCACACGGTAGTGGAGATGTCGGACTGCTTTCAAACCGTCCACAAAGCTTGGTGCTGCATGTGTATCTGGTTGGTGCATCAAGCCTTTATAGCCATCCCCATTGGTCCGAGGTTTAGCCGTATAGACCCGCATCACAATGAAAATCTGATCTTTCACTTGCTCTTGCAAGTCTGCCAAACGACGGGCATAGTCCATCACAGCTTCTTCATTATCAGAAGAGCAAGGTCCGATCACAAGAAGGATCCGTTGGTCTTCTCCTTTGATAATAGCTTCCAATTCTCGATCACGCGCTTCTTTGCGCTCCAAGGCTGGACCTTCCAAGCGGTAAAGCGAAGTGATCTCTTGCTCATCAATCTTATTGCTCTTCGTAATGAATACCATACGGCCTCCTTATGCTACCTAGACCCATCCTCTTTCTAGTTCAGAGGAGCTCTTAAAATTTACGTCCGTGACAGTTTTTGAATTTCTTGCCTGAACCACAAGGGCACAAATCGTTGCGTTTCACTTGTGACAAGTCAATATCTGCTGGAATATCTTGTTGTTGCGCTGCAATGTTGCGAGTCGCAGTTGTTGAAATACTGTGTTCCGTACGTGGACGTTCTTGTTCGTGAATTTGGGCTTTCATCATGAGACGAGTCACATCAAATTCAATCGATCCGATCATATCGTTAAACATACGGAAACTTTCTGATTGGTATTCTACCACTGGGTTATTTTGCGCATACCCACGGAGTCCAACCGCATTTCGCAATTGATCCAAAGCATCGATATGGTCCGTCCACTTGCTGTCCACCACACGAAGGATCAAGACTTTTTGGAATTCTTGCACAGACTCTTCGTCACGCAATTTCGCTACTTGGCTAGCATAGATTTCTTCTGCACGTGCATACAAGTAATCGATAACTTCCTTGTCAGATTTTCCTTCAATATCGCTTGCAGAAATCGTATCTTCCGGAACCAAATTGTATTTGGCAAAGTTCAGAATCGCTTCAACGCGTTCTTCCTTGCTTGAGTGGCTGGCCCCTTCAACAATCCGTTTGATGGTCCGTTTGATCATGGCCTTGATTTCAGGTGCCAAGTCACGGTTAGCTGTGATAACATCATAGCGTTCAGCGTAGATAATTTCCCGTTGTTCCCGCATCACGTCATCGTATTGAAGGACTTGTTTACGGGTATCGTAGTTGTTTCCTTCAACCCGTTTTTGTGCACCCTCTACTTGACGGGTGAACATATTTGAACGGATCACCGATTCTTCTTCGCTCAACTTGAAGCGATCAAGCACTGCTTTGATCCGTTCAGAACCGAAACGGCGCATCAATTCATCTTCAAGAGACAAGTAGAATTGAGATTCACCTGGGTCACCTTGACGTCCAGAACGTCCACGCAACTGGTTATCAATACGACGGCTTTCGTGACGCTCTGTACCAATCACACAAAGTCCACCAAGTTCACGAACTCCTTCACCGAGCTTGATATCGGTACCACGTCCGGCCATGTTGGTCGCGATGGTAACAGCACCACGTTGACCAGCGTTCATGATGATTTGCGCTTCTTTGTAGTGGTTTTTCGCATTCAAAACTTCGTGAGGGACACCTGCTTGAACCAACAATTGAGAAAGGTAATCACTGGTTTCAACGGCAACGGTACCTACTAGGACTGGTTGACCTTTTTCATGACGAGACTTCACATCTTCCACAACAGCCTTGAATTTTGATTTCAAGCTTGGGTAGAGAAGGTCTGGATGGTCAATACGAGCAATCGGACGGTTGGTTGGAATTGGAATCACGCGAATGTTATAAATTTCACGGAATTCTTCTTCTTCAGTTTTCCCTGTCCCTGTCATCCCTGACAACTTCTTGTACATACGGAAGAGGTTTTGGTAAGTAATCGATGCAGATGTTTTGGTTTCTTCTTGAACTGGAACACCTTCTTTGGCTTCGATCGCTTGGTGAAGACCATCAGAATAACGACGACCTTCCATGGTCCGACCAGTAAATTGGTCAACGATCAAGATTTCTTGATCTTCGCTGACCACATAGTCGATATCCAAAATCATGATGTAGTTGGCACGAAGGGCATTGTCGATAAAGTGAGTCAAAGCTACGTTTTCAATATCGTACAAGTTTTCAAGATTAAAGTAGCTTTCTGCCTTATCGATTCCTGAATCAGACAAACCGATGGTTTTAGATGGGACATCGATAATGTAATCGTCCTCTGTCAAGGTCTTCACATAAGCATCCGCCATGTGGTAGAGCTGGCTCGTATCAGAAGCTGTCTGACCAGAAACGATCAATGGAGTACGGGCTTCGTCAATCAAGATGGAGTCTACCTCATCGACCAAGGCATAGTTCAACGGACGTTGAACCATGTTTTCTGCGCGCACAACCATGTTGTCACGCAAGTAGTCAAACCCGATCTCTGAGTTGGTTGAGTAAGTGATATCACAGAGGTAAGCTTCTTTTTTCTCAGCTGGAGATTTTGCTGCAAGGTTGATCCCTACTGAAAGACCAAGCCATGAGTAAAGTTCTCCCATCTCTGTTGCATCCCGCTCGGTCAAGTATTCATTGACGGTAACAACGTGTACCCCTTTGCCAGACAAGGCATTCAAGTATACCGGCATGGTGGCTGTCAGGGTTTTTCCTTCCCCTGTACGCATCTCTGGAACGTCACCATGGTGAAGGACGATTCCCCCCATGACCTGAACCTTGTATGGGAACAAACCAAGAACCCGTTTTGCAGCTTCACGAACAACTGCAAAAGCCTCGTACAAGAGATCATCCAAAGACTCACCATCTTGGTAGCGTTGCTTAAACTCAACTGTTTTCGCTTTTAATTCGTCATCCGTCAAAGCTGCCATTTGGTCTTCATAAGAAAAGACCTTGTCAGCCATTTTTTCAAGGCGTTTGATTTCGCCTCGATCATTTTCAATAATTGTTTTTAATAAATTTGCCATTTTTTTCCTTACTTTGAATTTTTCAAAATCTAAAATGTTCTTTTTATTCTAGCATTTTTTAAACATTTTTTCAAGATCAAGGCTGTATCTTACAAGACTTTCGAGTGGTTTTTTTCGTGTAAGAAAATCCAAAAAGATGCCTGCTCAAGCAGACATCTTTTCTATATACGGTGTTTATTCAGACAAATGGTAAGAATAGCTTGCCACAACCACTTCTTCATGCCAACGAAGTGCATACTTCAATTTCAAACTCATTTGGTTGTGGAGAATATTTTGCCAATGTTTTTTAGGAATAAATTGAGGGACTAAGACTGTAACGGTGTTGCCTTTTTCCTTGGCCTCCTCAGCTACTTTTGAGACAAATTCAACTGTTGGCTGGATAATATCCCGGTAACTCGTCATGACATTTTCAAAGCGAATATGAGGGAAATAATGCTTAAATTCTTCCGCCACTTCCGCATCTTTAACCTTGGTTTCTTCCGTTGAGACGTGCATCGCTATAACATCGTTTCCTAGGCTATTTGCATAACTCATAGCTCCCACACTTACCTGAGTGACATTCCCAACAAGGACAATCACGGTATTGCCCGCATAACTTGTCTTTTCAATCTTACCTCCCAAGCGCAATTGAGCCGCAACTTTATCATAGTGATTACGGATACTCAAGAACATCCAAAGCAAGAGACCAATAATAGGGAAGAAGGGCCAGATCTCACGCAAACGGAATAATAAGAGGATCAAGACAATCCCATAACAGATGGCTGCCCCCAGGATATTGGCAAGGGAATACTTGAGAAATCCTTTTTGATATTGGCGTTTCCAGTGGATCACCATCCCTGTTTGAGAAAGGGCAAAAGGAATGAAGACCCCGATGGTATAAAGCGGAATCAAGCTTTCTGTTTGCCCATCAAAGATCAAGAGCAAAACGATGGCACCAATCGCCAAGGTCAAAATCCCATTAGAATAGCCCAGACGATCCCCTTTTTCCATATACATGTGTGGCATGTATTTATTTTTAGCCATGTTAAAGGCCAACATTGGAAAGGCTGAGAAACCGGTATTAGCCGCAACTGCCAAAATCAAGGCTGTTGATAATTGGAAGACGTAAAAGAAGGCTTGTCCGACTGGGGAATTCCCTAAGATGGCTTGGGCCATTTGGGCTAGAGTTGTTACCCCTTTTGCTGGAACGACACCCACCCAGTAATTGAGGAAGGTAATCCCTGCAAACATGATCCCCAAAATCAAAGCCATAATGGTCAAGGTAGAGGCTGCATTCTTTGCTTTTGGTTTCTTAAAGAAAGGAACCGAATTGGAGATGGCTTCAACCCCTGTTAGGGAAGCGGATCCACTCGTAAAGGCCCGCAATAAGAGAATGACACTAACCCCTGAAATGGTTTGACCCACATGAGCAGTTGCATTATAGGCCAAGTGACCCGTCAAAATTTGGATCACACCATAGCCGATCAAGGCAATAGTACTGACAATGAAAAGGTAAACCGGAATCATCAACGATGTCGCTGATTCGCGTAGCCCTCGAAGGTTCATCAGCATCAAGATCAAGACCAATAAAATGGAAATGTGAAGATTATAAGGATGAAGAGATGGAATCGCTGACGTGATGGCATCTGCACCGGAAGACACAGATACTGCTACTGTCAGCATGTAGTCGACTAAGAGACTACCACCAGCGATCAAACCCGCTTTGGGAGACAAGTTCTCCGTAGTCACCATGTAGGCCCCTCCCCCTTGAGGGTAGGCATGAATGACCTGGCGATAAGAAATCGTTAAACTGGCTAGGAGAACCAGGACCACAATCCCAATCGGAATAGACCACCAAATGGCTCCTGCTGAAACGGTCATCAAGACCAGGATAACTTGCTCTGGACCGTAGGCGATAGAAGAAAGCGCGTCACTAGAGAGCATGGCCAAGGCCTGCATTTTCCCAAGCAACCCTCCTTCACCTTCTGCGCCAGATTTCAACGGACGGCCAATAAACCATTTTTTCAATGTTGAAAACATAAAAAACTCCTTGAAAAAAGATCATGAGGCCGGGAATTCCCTGCCTCTTTTCATAAAACAGGGGTTATTCTACTCCTTTTTTTCAAGACTGTCAACCAAAATTGTGAAATTCTCATAAAGTTTTCATTGTGTTCATTCAACCTCTCTTAGATCAGCCAGCTTCTTTTCAAATTGATCCAAGCAAAAAACGAGGCTGGGACAAAAATCCTAGCCTCTCAATTATTTTTGGATTGTAGAGCAAGACGCAGTGGTTGAGTGGGCTCTAATACGCTGATTTCATCAGCTTATACAGCCCTACTCAACTGTGCGGAGGTGGGACGACGAAATCGAATTCTAACGAATGACCGATTTCTGTCCCACTCTCACTTTTTTATTTTGCTTGATTTTCGACATAAAAGGCAATGACATCCGAAGTGTACTGGGCTGTGCCAACTCCAAACTTGTCGATGTTTTCCTTGAATTCTGGATTATAGACATAGCCTTTGCCGATATGGCCAAAAACCTCTATAGAGCAGTCAAATCCATACGTTCGAATCGCGTCTAAAAGTTTGGCGGCTTGATCTTGGTTTTCCGACGCTGTTACCGGCAAACCAGCTTGGAGGTTTTTCGCCAAGACTTGGAAGACTTGATTAAAGGCTCTTGTCGCCTCCTCTTCTCGACCTTTTTGACGTTCAAGCGCTTGGTCCATGACTTCTTGACCGTACTTCTCTACCGCCTCTTGCTGGTATTTTTGAGTATCTTGGTAGCTAAATCCAGTAAATTTTTCCTCAATGGTCATTTTTCTTTCTCCTTTTTGTTCTTGAATGGTTTTTTGCAAGGTAGAAATCAAGGTATCCAGACGTTGTCTTTCTTGAGTCAAATAGTCCAACTGTTTGGTCAAATGGGGCAATAAGTTAGATTTTTCTTCAGCTAAGAGTTCTGCTATTTGGTCTAAGGAAAATCCTAGATACTTGTAGTAGAGAATCACCTGTAATCGTTCTAAATCTTCTTGACTGTATGTCCGATAGCCATTTTCAGATTTGACAGGGACGAGAAGTCCTATCTTGTCATAGTGGTGCAAGGTCTTGACAGAGACACCTGACAGCTCTGCAGCTTCTTTGATATGGTACATGATTTCCTCCTTATACTCAATGAAAATCAAAGAGCAAACTAAGAAGCTAGCCGCAGGTTGCTCAAAGCACTGCTTTGAGGTTGTAGATAGAACTGACGAAGTCAGTAACATATATACGGTAAGGCGATGCTGACGTGGTTTGAATTTGATTTTCGAAGAGTATTACATGGATAGTATAACCCCTCCCCTTAGGTCAGAGTCAAGGCTTAACATAAAAATAATTTTCAGATAAAAAAGGCTTGAGTTGTTTCACAGCTTTTAACTCAAACCCTTTCTTTTTATGGATGACTCACGATCAATTCTAAACCTTGCCCTTCCAAAGTCCAAGATTCAACATCGCTCGGTAAGATAAAGTGGCTTCCTTTTTGAATAGGATAATCCTTTCCATCTACCGTCAATTTTCCTTCTCCGGCTAATACGCTCAACAAGCTGTAATCAGCGGTCTTTTCAAAATCAGCTTTTCCAGTCAGTTCCCACTTGTAAACGGTGAAGAAATCACTGGCAACCAAGGTGGTCATTCGAAGATCATCGATGACAACTGTATCTGGATGGCTATTGGCAGGCTCACCGATGTTTAACACATCAATTGATTTTTCCAAGTGAAGTTCCCGCAAGTTTCCTTGAGCATCTTTGCGGTCAAAATCATAAACCCGGTAAGTGGTGTCACTCGACTGTTGGGTTTCAAGAATCAATATTCCAGAACCAATGGCGTGCATGGTCCCGCTTGGCACATAGAAGAAATCTCCAGCCTTGACAGGAACCTTTGTCAGCAAGGCATCCCAGTTTTTATCTTCGATTTGCTGGCGGAGTTCTTCTTTTGACTTGGCATTGTGTCCATAGATAATCTCAGATCCTTCATCAGCCGCAATCACGTACCAACACTCAGTTTTTCCAAGTTCTCCTTCATGCTCCATTGCATAGGTATCATCCGGGTGCACCTGTACACTGAGCCAATCGTTGGCATCCAAAATCTTTGTTAATAAAGGAAAGACAGGCTCTTTACGATTACCGAATAATTCCCGATGCTCTTGATAGAGCTGGTCCAATCCCATTCCTTCGTATGGACCATTGGCTACTTTAGAAACTCCATGTGGATGGGCTGAAATCGCCCAAAATTCACCGACATGGTCGCTCGGAATTTCGTAACCAAATTCTTCTTTCAGACGAGTTCCTCCCCAAATTTTTTCCTGCATGACTGAATGTAAAAATAATGGTTGTCCCATAATATCCTCCTCGCATTTCATGTTTCTATTATACAAAAAAAAGAAAGTTTTTGAAAGCCCTTTCCATTTTTTCCTCTCTCGCCAGAAACTTCATTTTTGTGTATAATGAAAGGGATGACACTAAAAGAAAACATTATCCAACTGGCGCATTCTATTGGGATTTCAAAAATTGGCTTTACAACCGCTGATGACTTCGCTTATTTGGAAAAATCGCTCCGCTTGGCCGTTGAGGAAGGACGGAATTCTGGATTCGAGCATAAGAATATTGAAGAGCGTATCCAACCCAAATTAAGTCTCTCCTCCGCTAAGACCATCATCTCAATCGCTGTCGCCTACCCCCACAAACTCAAGCAGCAACCTCAAAAAACAGCCTATAAAAGAGGAAAATTCACGCCCAACAGCTGGGGATTAGACTACCATTATGTCCTTCAAGACAAGCTCAACCGCTTAGCTGCTGGGATTGAAGAAATGACGCAAGATTTTGAATACAAGGGCATGGTCGATACTGGAGCACTGGTTGATACGGCTGTCGCCCAACGAGCAGGGATTGGCTTTATCGGAAAAAATGGCTTGGTCATTTCAAAAGAATACGGTTCTTACATGTTCCTGGGCGAATTGATTACCAACCTCGAAATCGAACCGGATCAGCCAGTCGACTATGGTTGTGGAGACTGTCGACGTTGTTTAGATGCATGCCCAACCTCCTGTTTAATCGGGGATGGCTCTATGAATGCCAAACGCTGTTTGTCCTTTCAAACCCAAGACAAGGGCATGATGGACCTAGAATTTCGCAAGAAAATTAAAACGGTCATCTATGGATGTGATATCTGTCAGATTAGTTGCCCTTATAACAAAGGGCTAGATAATCCCTTGGCAACAGAAATCGATCCTGATCTGGCTCATCCAGAGTTGATTCCTTTTATCGAGCTGTCCAACGGACAATTTAAGGAAAAATTCGGACATGTTGCTGGAAGTTGGCGAGGCAAGAACATCCTCCAGCGCAATGCCATTATCGCACTAGCCAATGCCAATGACCGCTCTGCCATTCCTAAGCTCCTGAACATCATCGAGACTTCACAAAATCAGATCCATATTGCAACGGCTATCTGGTCCTTAGGGCAACTGCTTCGTGATGTCACGCCGGACCTTGTTGAGCTCTTACGGAATATCAAACATCCGACCGATGCTATCATAGAAGAACGAACTGCTTTCTTTGAAAAATTCGGTATTTAAGCAGATTCACAGCTACAATGAAAAAACACTAAGGTTGTATCCTTAGTGTTTTTTTAGTTCCTTCAAGAAATACCAACTACCCATCTCTACTTGGTTAAAGCTAATCTCACTTGAATAGACTTCCTTGTAACCATTTTTCGTGTAAAAATAGACATTTCCTTTGGTATTGGTATAAAAGGCTAGTTTTTTTCCTTGGATCTCTTCCAAGAAAGGCTCAATTCCTTCTGTCATAAAGCGACTGCCATAGCCCTGCCGTTGGTGTTTAGGGGCGACTGCGAGAAGCATCAAATACCAATCAAAGTCTACATTTTGCTCCAATTCCTTATCCGTGTCCTCCATAAATTTGAAGTAGGCCAACATATTTTTCAAGGAAATAAACTTGAGCAAACCGAATCCCCCATTTAAGAGATAGGCCCGAAAAGGAATCGGTCCTTTTTGCAACAAGGCAACTGCATAAATTTCATCATTTTTTTCTGCCACAAGGCAAATATGGTGCTTAAGAAAAACCTTTACCAGGATGCGCATCATTGCCTCAACAAAGGCTGGGTATTGCTTGGGATCCCGAACCAAATCCTTGATAACTTTTAAAAATAGATAGTCCTCAAAGGCTGTACTGGCTACTCGAACCACCTGATCCAGATCTGCTTTTTCTGCTTTTCTGTACTTCATCTTCTCTCCTATTCTAAGTCCACTTTCCAGTATACACTATGATACGCTGTTAGACAAAGGTCAATTTTCAGCAATTTGTTCATTCAAGCCAGCAAAAAGAGTCCTCCCCAGACGAGTCCCAGCCCCCAAGCGACGAGGACATCCTTGGGATAATGAACCCCTCCAAGAACTCGAACAAGGGCTAATAGAAGAGATAGGAGCATGGAGCACATTCCTAGCGGAAGAGACAACTGACAGACACACATGGAGATAATGGTCGCCGAAAAAACATGTCGGCTAGGAAAGGAATGACCAGATGAATTCTTTTCTAATAAGGGTTGAATCTCCCATTTTTCATAAGGTCTCGGAACATTGACCCAATGACGAAAGAGGCTAAACAAGACAAAACCCGAAGCAGGGATCCAGATAAAAGGCCAGATTTCTCCCATTGAAGTTTTCTTTAAAAACAGCCAACAAAAGACCAGGCCGTAGATGCCTGGCATGGCGAACGTCAAGATTCGATTCGTCCTTTGAAGGACCTGCACACGATGTGGCTTTCTCGTAAAAGGCAGGGTTAGCCAACGATAAAATTTCGGATAATCTTGAAGATTGGGCTTCATGTTGGCACTCCTGTCTATCATCTCATTTTTGTACTACTAGTATACGCGATCCTAAGAAAGCCTGTCAAGTACGGTTCCTTTTTTATTGTTTCTTTCTTCTTTTTCTATACAACCGCTATTCCTTTTTTTGCTTTTATCAATTTTATGTCTCCAAGAATCGACTTTTCTATTACTTTTTCCTAGTAAAAAATGGAGCCAGATTGACTCCATCCATCACTTCTATATGATAACGCCTTCTAGATGATCCATTTCGTGCTGACAGATCTGGGCTGGAAAACCTGACAAATGAATCGTTTTTGCTTTCCAATTCACATCTCGATAGGCCACTGTCATCTCCTCATAACGAGTTGTTGGCCGACTCCCCACTAAAGATAAACATCCTTCCTCTGTTTGATAAGGCTTTTTCTTTTCAAGGAGAACAGGATTAAACATGACCAGATTTTCATTTCCCATTCGAATGATAATCGCCCGCTTTTTCACTCCGATCATATTGGCCGCCAAACCTACACACTCAAGGAGATGAGCATTTAAGGTATCCTGCAAATCCAAAGCCAAGGTGCGATCCTCAGGTGTCGCTTCTTCTGACTTTTGACCCAAGAATAAGACATTCTTCACAATATTCTTTTTCATTTCTTCCCTCTCTTCTTTATAGATAGACGAAAGAAACCGAGACAAATCTGTCTCGGTCTCGCTCTTGTTTCTAACCTCTAAGAGACAATTGCTACTTATTTTTTAAGCTTCTCGCTCACTTCTTTTGCAAGAACAAAGTTCCCCAAGGTTGCTGAACCATTGCCAGCAACTGCAGGTGTCACAATATAATCTCTCACATCTGGTACAGGGAGGTAACCGTTCAATAAAGCTGTAAATTTCGTTCGCACACGATCTAGCATATGTTGTTGAGCCATTACTCCTCCTCCAAAGACAATGATGTCTGGGCGGAAGGTAACTGTCGCATTCACTGCTGCTTGTGCGATGTAGTAGGCTTGAATATCCCATACATTGCTGTTGAGTTCAATGTTTTCCCCACGAATACCTGTACGAGCTTCGAGACTTGGCCCAGCCGCAAAACCTTCCAAACAGCCATTGTGGAAAGGACAAACACCCTTGAATTCTTTTTCTACATCCATTGGGTGTTGGGCAACATAGTAGTGCCCCATTTCTGGGTGTCCAGCTCCCCCGATAAACTCACCACGTTGGATGACACCAGCTCCGATTCCTGTTCCGATTGTATAGTAAACCAAGTTTTCGATATGACCACCCGCATTGTTGCGTGCGACCACTTCTCCATAGGCAGAACTATTTACATCTGTTGTGAAATAGATAGGTACATTCAAGGCACGACGGAAGGCCCCAACGATATCTACATTGGCCCAATTTGGTTTTGGAGTCGTTGTGATGAAACCATAAGTGTTTGAATTTGGATCGATATCAATTGGTCCAAATGAACCAATCGCAAGCCCAACTAGATCCTCAAATTTTGAGAAAAATTCAATACACTTATCAATCGTCTCAATTGGCTTGGTTGTTGGAAATTGTACTTTTTCCACAACATTATAGTTTTCATCACCAACCGCACAAACAAATTTTGTACCGCCAGCTTCCAAACTTCCATATAATTTTGTCATGTTGGCTCCTTTTTTATTATGAAAAATATCCTGTATTTATTATAGCATATTTTGTAGTCAATCTTTTTCTCTTCTCTAAAGAAAAAACACACTTTTTTTGAGAAATAAAATTCAAGGACTGGAGATGATAGACCAGTCCTTGAAAACTTATTGTTTCGATTAAGCTTTGACTTCGATGATCGCATCACCCTTCGCAACAGATCCAGTTGCAACAGGTGTGACAGAAGCATAGTCAGCTGTGTTAGTGACGATCACCATAGTTGTGTCTTCAAGACCAGCTGCGGCAATTTTCGCTGCATCAAATGTACCAAGGACATCACCAGCTTTCACTTTATCACCTTGAGCTACTTTTTGATCAAATCCTTCACCGTTCATTGATACGGTATCAATCCCAACGTGGATCAAGATTTCAGCACCATTAGCGGTCTTCAAACCGTAAGCGTGACCAGTTGCAAAAGCAATGGTTACTTCAGCATCAGCTGGTGCATAGACAACGCCTTCAGTTGGTTTGATGGCAATTCCTTGTCCCATCGCTCCACTTGAGAAGACAGGATCATTCACATCAGACAAAGCAACAGCTTGACCAACGATCGGAGAGATAATGGTTTCGTCTTGAAGAGATGCTGGAAGAGCTCCAGTTGTTTCTTCTTCAATAATAGCTTCTGCTTCTTTGTCCTCTGCAGGAACTGATGAAGCTTCATCTTCATAACCAAACATATAAGTCAAACCGAAACTTAGGGCAGTTGTAAATACAACCATAAATACATATTTCAATAATTGACCGTTTAGATAGAGAAGCGTTCCTGGAATAATTGTAATACCAAATCCTGTACCAGCAAGATTTAACATAGATGCAATCCAACCACCTACTGCACCTGCTCCCAATGCAATAACGAATGGTTTCACATAACGCAAGTTTACACCAAAGATTGCAGGCTCAGTAATACCTAACAAGGCAGAGATAGTTGCAGGAAATGCTAGAGCTTTCACTTTTTGAGATTTAGATTTCACTGCCACTGCTAAAGTAGCTCCAGCTTGTGCAGTCATAGCCGCTGTAATAATTGCATTAAATGGATCTTTTTTATCTGCAGTAATTAATTGTGATTCAAGAAGATTAAAGATATGATGGACGCCGGTAACGACAATCAACTGATGAACGCCACCAATAAGAAGACCTGCAAGACCAAATGGTAAATTCAAAATAAACTTAGTTACATTTAGTACATATTCTTCGATACTGTGGAAGAATGGACCAATAATAAACAAAGCGAGGAATGACATGATTGTCAATGTGAATAATGGAACCAATAACAAATCTAAGACATCTGGAATTTTCTTATGGAGCCACTTTTCAAGTTTCGCACCAATTAGACCAACGAAGAAAGCGGGAAGAACTGAGTTCTGGAATCCAACCACATGATGGAAGATACCAAAGTATGTTGCTGCTTTAGAAGGATCTTCCGCTACAACCCACGCATTTGGAAGTGTCGGACTAACCATCATCAAACCAATTACAATCCCAAGAACAGGATTTCCTCCGAATACTCGGAATGCAGACCATGAAATCAAGGCTGGGAAGAAGGCAAACGCGGTATCAGTTAAAATTGTTGAATAGGTATAAAAATCAGTAGATTTAAATGCATCTGCTGTTGTACCAAACAAAGCCAAAACCTGGTCTTGAGCAATAGCACCGCGAATCCCCATAAACAATCCAGTTGCAACGATCGCTGGTAAAATTGGCACAAAAACGTCTCCAAAGGTACGGATCGCACGTTGGAACCAGTTTCCTTGTTTAGCAGCTTCAGCTTTCATTTCATCTTTTGATGATGTTGGTAAGCCAAGAGCTACTACTTCATCATAGATCTTGTTTACAGTACCAGTACCAAAGATGATTTGGTATTGACCTGAGTTAAAGAAAGCACCTTGTACTTTTTCAATGTTCTCAACAACATCTTTGTTGATTTTTGATTCATCTTTTACCATCACGCGAAGACGAGTCGCACAGTGAGCAACACTGCTAACGTTCTCAACCCCACCGATTGCATCGATGACCTGCTTTGCAATTTCTGTATTTGACATTTTGCAAAAATCTCCTTATTTTTTGTAATGTAAACGGTTAAATCGTTTCTACGTTTTTAATTGTACCACGTATTGAAAATATGTCAAGCGTTTTGCAGGATTTTTTTGAAACTTTTTTGGACATTTTGACACTTTTTGATAGTATGAAACTATTTTCATTTCAAGATATGCCTATGCTACGCTTTTTAGCACTTTAAATCAGACTTTTATTTTCATTTTCTTTCATATTTTCATAAATTTTCAACTTCTCCTCTTTTCTTCAGGCTGCAAAATAGCTGTCAATCGTTTGACATTTTTTGCCATTTTTTTCATTTATCGCTTGCATTTTTAATAGGAAATCGGTACTATGGAAGTAAGAAAAAATTCGGAGGAATAAAATGGAATGGACAACTGAACGTCGTTACAGACGTTACGAAGACTGGACAAAAGAGGAAAAGCAAGCCATCCAAGATCATATGGCCAAATCTCCTTGGCATACACACTATCATGTTGAGCCAAAAGCTGGTCTCTTAAATGATCCTAACGGTTTTTCCTACTTTGATGGAAAATGGATCTTGTTTTACCAAAATTTCCCATTTGGTGCAGCCCATGGGTTAAAATCATGGGTACAAACAGAAAGTGAAGACTTGGTTCATTTCAAAGAAACTGGTGTAACGCTTCTTCCAGACACAGATCTGGATAGCCATGGAGCTTATTCCGGATCAGCCATGCAGTTTGGTGACAAACTATTCTTATTCTACACCGGAAATGTTCGTGATGCAGAATGGGTTCGTCATCCTTACCAAGTCGGTGCTTTGATGGATAAAGACGGCAAGATTGAAAAAATTGACAAAATCTTGATTGATCAACCGGCTGACTCTACGGATCACTTTCGTGACCCACAGATTTTTAATTTCAAAGGTCAATTCTACGCTATCGTTGGTGGTCAAGACCTTGAGAAGAAAGGATTCATCCGTCTCTATAAGGCTGTAGATAATGACTATTCCAACTGGGTTACAGTCGGTGACTTGGATTTTGCAAACGATCGGACAGCTTATATGATGGAATGTCCCAACCTAGTCTTTGTAGGAGACCAACCCGTTCTCCTATACTGCCCTCAAGGCTTAGATAAAGCCGTTCTCGATTATGACAATATCTATCCAAATATGTACAAGATTGGGGCAAGCTTTGACCCAGAAAAGGCCAAAATGGTTGATGTATCTGAATTGCATAATCTCGACTATGGTTTTGAAGCCTATGCCACTCAAGGATTTAATGCTCCCGATGGACGTGCCTATACTGTTAGCTGGCTAGGTCTTCCAGACGTTTCTTATCCAACGGATTCCTATGACTACCAAGGAGCTCTCTCACTGGTCAAAGAATTAACCATCAAAGATGGCAAGCTCTACCAATACCCAGTTGAAGCCATCAAAGACTTGCGCGCTGAGAGTGAGGAATTTGCCAACAAGGCACAAACCAAGAACTGCTATGAATTGGAATTGCAGTTTGAAAAGGATAGCCAGAACGAAATCGTCCTCTTTGCCGATGCAGAAGGGAAGGGCTTAGCTCTCACATTTGATCTGGCTAAAGGATTGGTCACAGTCGATCGAAGCCAGGCTGGTGAGCAATATGCCCAAGAATTCGGTGCGAGCCGTAGCTGCACAATCGCTAACCAAGCAACAACCGCTAATATTTTCATTGACAATTCGATTTTTGAAATCTTTATCAATAAAGGAGAAAAAGTATTTTCTGGTCGGGTCTACCCACATGCAGATCAAAATGGAATCTTGATCAAGTCTGGAACCCCTACTGGAACTTACTACGAACTTGATTATGGTCGCAAAGCTAACTGATGTCGCCAAACTCGCCGGTGTCAGCCCTACTACTGTCTCACGGGTTATCAATAAAAAAGGATACCTGTCTGAGAAAACGATTCAAAAAGTCCAAGAAGCCATGCGAGAATTAGGCTATAAACCTAACAATGTTGCTCGAAGCCTCCAAGGAAAATCAGCCAAGTTAGTCGGCTTGATCTTTCCCAACATCAGCAATGTTTTCTATGCTGAATTAATCGACAAACTAGAACACCAACTCTTCAAACATGGCTATAAAACCATCATCTGCAATAGTGAGCACGACTCCGAGAAAGAGCGCGAATATATTGAGATGTTGGAGGCTAACCAGGTAGATGGCATCATTTCAGGAAGTCATAATTTGGGCATTGAAGATTACAACCGGGTAACTGCTCCTATCATTGCTTTTGACCGCAACCTCTCCCCAGAAATTCCGGTTGTTTCTTCAGACAACTATGCTGGTGGAGTGCTAGCAGCAGAAACTTTAGTAAAAACCGGAGCCCGAAATATTATCATGATCACAGGTAATGACAACTCTAACTCCCCAACTGGCTTGCGTCATGCGGGATTTGCATCAGTTCTACCTGAGTCCATGATCATCAATGTTTCCAGTGATTTCTCCCCTATTCGCAAAGAAATGGAAATCAAACAGATTTTAACCCACCACAAACCAGACGCTATTTTTGCCTCCGATGATTTGACGGCGATCTTGATCATGAAAGTCGCTAGAGAATTAGATATTCAGATTCCTCAGGATTTGAAAGTGATTGGTTATGATGGAACCCAGTTCATCGAGACCTATACACCTGAACTGACAACCATCCAACAACCCCTCGAAGACATTGCTATCCTCATGGTGGATCTTTTACTCCAAAAGATCGAAGGAAAAAAAGTAGCGACTACCGGTTATTTCTTGCCCGTTAGTCTCCACTCTGGAAAAAGTGTCTAAAAGCAATATCCCCTCAGTAGAAACTGTGGGGATATTTTTTACCAAAAAAAGAGCCATCGGCTCTTTTTTAATTATTCTTCTGTCACAAATTGACTGAGGACACCGTTGACAAATCGTGAAGAGGTTTCATCTGAAAAGGCCTTGGCCAATTCCACCGCTTCATTGACTGCGACGATCTGTGGTGTATCAAACTCTGTCATTTCATAAATTCCCAGACGAAGGATATTTTTCTCTACCAAGGTCAAGCGCTCAACAGTCCAGCCGGTTTTCAAATGTTGACCGATTTGTTGGTCTAGTTGATCTTTTGACTGATAGACACCCGTCACGAGATTCATGAGAAAGGCAGGAAGATCGACTTCTTTGTCTTCTGCTAGGTCCTTGTCATGTAGATAAGCAAAGCGACAAGCTTCAACAATGTCTCCATCGTATTCCAAGGCCATCAAGGCTTGGAAGGCACGCTCACGCAAATCTCGACGTGATTCTAATAAAATTTCATCAGTCATTGAGGAAGTCCTCATTAAACAAGTCTTTCAAGTCTGGTTTTGGAGATTTTTCCGTTGCGATACCAACAACGTGAATGTTGACAGCATCCAAGGTTACATCTGCCATATCATAAACTGCAGACTTAACCGCTTTTTGAATGGCTACAGCGACAGATGGTACAGCCACTCCATATTCTAAATAGAGATAGATGTCTACTGAAACTTGACCATCTTCTTCTGTATGAAGGTAGACGCCACGTCCAAGGGAGCGTTTGGATAAGCTATCTGAAACACTCTTGTTTTCAAGCGAATAGACACCCTCTACTTTTGCTGTCGCAATCGCAATAATTTTTTCTAATACACGTGGTGCAATAACGATGTCACCAAATTGTTCAGTTGCCATAGAAGTTCCTTTCTATTTGACACCCTGAGATGTCTCTTATGCACGAGAAACGTAAGTTCCTTCAGTAGTGTTAATGACCAATTTTTGTCCAGCTTCGATGAAGTCAGGAACGTTTACGACCAAACCAGTTTCCATTGTAGCAGGTTTACCAGAACCAGTCACTGTAGCACCTTTGATAGATGGTTGAGTTTCTGCAACAGTTAATTCAACAGTTGTAGGAACTGTTACACCGATCACTTCGCTTCCGTAGAATTGAATTTTTACTTCTGAATTTTCAAGGATGTAAAGCAATTCTTGTTCTACATTCACAACTGGAATTTCATATTGGTCATATGTTTCCGTGTTCATGAAGTAGGCTGTATCAT
This sequence comes from Streptococcus sp. HMSC061E03, assembly GCF_001813505.1. Taxonomy (NCBI): domain Bacteria; kingdom Bacillati; phylum Bacillota; class Bacilli; order Lactobacillales; family Streptococcaceae; genus Streptococcus; species Streptococcus sp. HMSC061E03. The sequence continues at coordinate 89,830 of NZ_KV812784.1, read as the reverse complement.
CCATTTTGTACAAGTATTGAGCTGGGACAGTTTCGATAATCGCTTGTTCAAATTTTTCTTCTGGACGGTAGCTTGTATCAAATGTTGAACCAGTACGGACATCACGCAATTTCATACGCATGATAGTGTTTCCTTTACCTGGTTTGTGGTGGCTAGCTTCCAAAACGCGGATCAATTTTCCGTCAGCTGTTTCAAAAGTCATACCAGCTTTCAATTTACTTGCTTCAATCATGTTTTATTACCTCTTTTTTAAAAATAGATTACTCTTTATTGTAACACACTATTTGATTTTTCTCAAACAGCAATTTTCCCTTTTTAGGAAGGCTAGAAGGCGGAGAGAGATTGCAGAAACGAGTCCTTCGAATCTCTACATCTCCAACTCCATCTTCACAATTCCTTATTGATCCACAGGCACAATATTGCCATCCGCATCTTTGGTGACATGGACATACTTTCCATCTACTTCAATGTAGAAGGTATGAGGCTTGTCTTGAGCTGGAGAGGCTTGTTTTTGAAGGTCATTGCCAAGGGCTTGACCCAAGTTCATCCCCATGATCATGTTCATGCCATTACCACCTTCATTTTTAGCAGCTGCGACCAAGGCCTCATTGCGAGCACGACGTTCTTCGATTTCAATGGTATTGTACTTCATCGCTGCCAATTCACTGTCCAGTTTATTGACCTTGGCCATACTGTCTGCATCGTAGCTCAAATCTTCGATGAGGACATTGGTTAATTCGATACCATATAATTCTGTCCAAGTTTTGTTGACTTCGCGTTTTGCAACTTCATTGAAGACATCTTGGTCCGCATTGATATTGTAAATGTCCGCCTTATTTTCTGCTGTATATTTTGAAATGGCCACTGCAATTTTTGGAGCCAGGTTTTGGCGTAAGGTTCCCTGAGCCACATCTTCCAAGGTAAATGGCTTATCTGTAGTGATTTGACGACTGACTGCACTGATGTAAAAGAGTACAGGATCTGCTACTTTAACATCATAAAGACCATAAAAACGAATACTAAGAAGTTGTTGGTAACGGTCGCTAAAATACTCGACTGGATTTTGAGTGCCAAATTTATTTCCTGTAAAAGGTTGCATCCGCACAAAAATAATTTCTTGTTGGGTGACCACTTGGCCTCCAAATGAGAAACGATTCTTGAACTGATCCCACGTTCCTTTCACACCACCCTTTTCAAACAACCAGGCATTTTCACCGGCTTGCCATTCGTGGCTCCCTGCTTCTAGAAGGTCTCCTAGAAAAGTTCCATTATTGACCAAGAGAGCAACATAGCCTTGGGGAACGATGACGACAGAACCATCTGTCAATAGGCCCGTATTTTGGTTACTCTGACGAGAGCGCCCATCTGGATCTTTGGTTAAGAGCTGTCCCTTAATGGCCAAAGCTGTTGCTGGAACAGCTTCTGGCAGGGTAATGGCTTCCTTAAATTTACTATCTTGAAAACTTGAAATGCCCGCTGAAAGGGCTGCTTTAATAAATCCCATACATTCTCCTATCTGTAGAATTCAATTTCATCCACAACTTCGTAGACATCCAAGACCCAATCTTTTGGATTGTGCTTCAAGGATGCTTGGCAATATTCACACTTGTCGATTGAATCGATCGTCAGTGGCGCACCACAGTTCGGACAGTGATCACTAACGACTTCTGAATTCTTAATGATCTCTGTCTGAGCTCCATGTTCACGGAGGAAGACCATGCGGTAAACGGTAAAGAGATCTTTGGTTGGATCCCCTTCGATCACACGACCCGTTTCATCATTTCGGATGTAATCTCTCATCGTCGAAGACAGAATAACTTCAATGCGGTCATTGCCTTCTGGATTTTCGATAAAGTCTTTGATCTTCGAATCTTCCACACGCACGCGCTCTAGAACATTGGTTGTTTTGGCGCGAATATGCTCTTGCAACTGCGTCAAGTGTTGCTCATAAAGACTGGTACTTTCTAAGTTCCGTACGGAATTCCAATCTTTTTCTGTCCAGGCAGACTGCAATTGAAGATAAACCAGCTTGACTTGCGACAAGAAGCGGTCTTCATCAAACATTGGATCCAGTTTACGGATGCGACGAATCGCTTCATAGTTGTTCTCAATTGGTCGACCAGCCCGTTCTTCGGTAGTCCGTTTTGGACCACTATTTGAAGAAAATGATTCATCACTATCATTAGCTTCTTTTGCAATATTGTAGACAAATCCAATCAATCCAATGATGGCGACAACTGCTACCGCACCACCAGAGTCTGTTCCTGAACTAGAACTGTAGCTACTGGATCCACCAGACCAGCTGCTGCCACCAGACCAACTACTTCCGCCATCGGACCAGCTACTGCCACTATCGGACCAACTGCTACCGCCACCTGAATCAATCAAGCTACTGCCACCACTATCTGTATTACCGACACCTGCATGGGCAGAAGGAACAAATACAAATAGCAGGACTACTAGAAGAATTCCAACTATTACACTTCGTTTTTTCATAGGCCTCTTTTCTTATCTTTGTTTGTTACACAGGGGTTAAGAAAATACTGTCTATTTTATAGGACAATCAATTCTTTAGGAGCAAGAGTCAAGACTTCACAGCCAGTTTCTGTGATCAAGAGGTCGTCTTCGATCCGCACACCAGAGAGGCCTTCGATATAAATACCTGGCTCATCTGTTAAGACCATCCCTGCTTGAATCGCTTCTTTAGACGTTTGGCTGAAGTATGGTTCTTCGTGGATATCTAGCCCAATTCCATGACCGATTCCATGCGTGAAGTATTGACCATAGCCGGCTGCCTCGATCACATCCCGAGGGATTTTATCAAAATCACGGAAGCCAAGTCCATCTTTAGCCGCAGCAATCAAGGCTTGATTGGCTTTCAAAACGGTTTCGTAAATTTCTCTTTCCTTGTCGCTGACATGTCCTGCATAGATAGTCCGTGTCATATCGCTGACATAGTGGTCATACAAGCAACCAAAATCAAGGGTCAAGGCATCTCCTGCTGAAATGACCCGATCACTTGGAGTCGCGTGAGGCATGGCAGAACGTTCACCAGCTGCTGAAATAATATCGAAAGATACACCAGAAGCTCCCAACTCCCGCATTCTAAAATCTAGGAAAGTCGCCGCTTCCAACTCAGTCGTTTTTCCAACCTTGATATAGTCCAAAATATCATGGAAGGCTTGATCAGAAATGCTACAAGCTTTTTTAATGGCCGCAATCTCGGTCTCATCTTTAATCAAGCGCAATTCCATGACAAAGTTCGCTAGAGATTGAAGGCTAATGCCACTGAAAACAGAAGCCATACGGGCATGGTAGGCTACCGTCACTTCGTCCTCAAAACCAAGTTCTTTGATGCCAAGGTCCTTAACGATCTCTGCAGCTGCAGTCAACTCATCGCGTGTTTCCACAATCTCTACAAAGGGGAAACAAGTCGCATGGGCATGGATGGTGTAGCGCGAATCTGTAAAGAGGACCACGCGTTCTTCTGTCACCAAAGCGGTCCCGTTTGAACCCCAGAAATTGGTCAAATAATAAACATTTTTCAAATTGTTAATCAATACCGCTTTGAGGTTTTGGGCTTTCATTTTGTTTCTTAAGTTGCTGATCCGTTGATTCATTGTAATTTTCCTTTCAAATATTGTCCTGTGTAACTAGCAGGATTTGCTGCTACTTCTTCTGGTGTTCCGGTCGCAATAATGGTTCCACCACCGACACCGCCTTCGGGCCCTAAATCGATGATATGGTCTGCGGTCTTAATGACATCCAAATTGTGCTCAATCACAAGGACCGTATTGCCATCATCTACAAATCGCTCTAAGACTTTGATCAAGCGAGAAATGTCTTCGGTATGGAGTCCAGTCGTTGGTTCATCCAAGATATAGAAGGATTTTCCTGTAGAGCGCTTGTGCAATTCAGAAGCCAACTTCATCCGTTGCGCCTCCCCACCTGAAAGAGTAGTCGCTGGTTGGCCTAGTGTTACATAGCCCAAGCCCACATCTTGGATGGTCTTGAGTTTGCGTTCAATTTTTGGAATGTGCTTGAAGAATTCAACTGCCTTGTTGACCGTCATATCCAGCACTTCTGCAATATTTTTTTCCTTGTAGTGGACTTCAAGGGTCTCACTATTGTAACGACGTCCATGGCAGACCTCACAAGGAACGAAGACATCTGGCAAGAAGTGCATTTCAATCTTGATGATCCCATCTCCTGAGCAGGCTTCACAACGCCCGCCCTTGACATTGAAACTAAAGCGGCCTTTTTTATAGCCCCGAATTTTGGCTTCATTGGTCTGAGCAAAGAGATCGCGAATGTCATCGAAGACGCCTGTATAGGTCGCTGGATTAGAACGAGGAGTCCGACCAATCGGGCTTTGATCAATGTCGATCAAGCGATCGATATGCTCAATCCCCTGAATGGTCTTGTATTTCCCTGGTTTTTCCGAATTGCGGTTGAGTTTTTGAGCGATGGCTTTTTTCAAGATGCCATTGATCAAGGTCGATTTTCCAGAACCGGAAACTCCAGTGACTGCGATGAATTTTCCTAGAGGAAAGCGTGCTGTGATGTCTTGTAAGTTATTCTCACTGGCCCCCGTAATTTCAATATAGCGACCATTTCCTGAACGGCGCTCTGTTGGAACCGGAATCTTGCGCTTGCCGGACAAGTACTGACCCGTGATGGATTTGCTGTTGCGAGCCACCTGCTTTGGAGTTCCTGCTGCAACGATCTCTCCCCCAAAGACACCGGCACCTGGGCCGACGTCGATCAGGTAGTCTGCCTCTCTCATGGTATCTTCATCATGTTCGACGACGATCAAGGTGTTGCCTAAATCGCGCATTTTCTTGAGACTGGCAATCAGGCGGTCATTGTCCCTTTGGTGGAGGCCGATAGACGGCTCATCCAAGATGTAAAGGACACCAGAGAGGTTGGAACCGATCTGGGTTGCCAGGCGAATGCGCTGGCTTTCTCCACCCGATAAGGTTCCAGCCGATCGTGACAGGGTCAAGTAATTGAGCCCCACATTGTTTAAGAAGGTCAAGCGATCCTTAATCTCTTTTAGGATCGGTCTTGCAATCGTAGCTTCATTGTCCGTTAAGACCAACTGATCCACAGCTTTTAAGTGGTCCGCAATCGAAAGATCTGACACTTCCCCTATATGCATCCCTTTTTCTCCTCCGACACGAACAGAGAGAGCCTGGTCATTGAGACGGTAGCCATGGCAGGTCGCACAGGTCAATTCGTTCATATAAGAGCGCATTTGGTTGCGGGTGAAATCACTATTGGTCTCACGGAAACGACGGTGAATATTGTTTACGACCCCTTCAAAAGGAATTTCGATATCTCGAACTCCACCAAACTCATTTTCATAGTGGAAGTGGAATTCCTTCCCGTTTGACCCATAGAGGACCAAGTCCTTTTCTTCTTGAGAAAGATCGGAAAAAGGTCGGTCCATATCAACTCCAAAATGGATCATGGCCTGCTCCAACATCTGTGGATAGTAGTTGGAAGAGATCGGATTCCAAGGAGCAAGTGCTCCTTCGCGAAGGGTTAAGCGATCATCTGGCACCACCAAATCCAAGTCCACCTCTAGCTTAATACCCAGCCCATCACAGTCTGGACAAGATCCAAAAGGCGCATTGAAAGAAAAGAGGCGGGGCTCTAATTCAGGAACGGTAAAGCCACAGACTGGACAAGCATAATGCTCAGAAAAGAGTAGCTCTTTGCCATCCATGGTATCAATCACGACATAACCATCCGCAATCCGAAGGGCTGCTTCAATCGAATCAAAGAGCCGCGAGCGGATGCCCTCTTTGATCACGATTCGGTCCACAACTACTTCAATCGTGTGCTGCTTGCTTTTAGACAGTTCTGGAACCTCTGTCACATCATAGATCTCACCATCGACCCGCACCCGGACATAACCATCTTTTTGCACCTTTTCAATGCTATTCTTGTGCTGGCCTTTTTTCTTGCGAATAATGGGAGCTAAAATTTGCAGGCGTTGGCGCTCTGGTAATTCTAAGACTTGATCGACAATTTGCTCAACCGAAGAAGCCGTAATCGCTCCATGCCCATTGATACAATAAGGCGTCCCTACACGCGCATAGAGCAAGCGCAGGTAGTCATTGATCTCTGTTGCCGTCCCCACTGTAGAACGGGGGTTTTTACTGGTCGTTTTTTGGTCGATGGAAATGGCTGGACTCAAGCCGTCAATGGAGTCCACATCTGGTTTTTCCATATTTCCCAAGAACTGCCGGGCATAGGCCGATAAGCTCTCCACGTAGCGGCGCTGGCCTTCTGCATAGAGGGTATCAAAGGCCAGACTGGACTTTCCAGAACCAGACAAACCCGTCACCACGACCAATTTGTCCCGTGGAATTTCCACGTCTATATTTTTTAAATTATGGGCGCGTGCCCCATGAATGACAATTTTATCTTGCATGTTCTTACTCTAATCACCTTTTTGTTAACCTCCATTATAACAAATTTTTTAGTATTCTTTTATCCAAAACCGTCCTTTTTCTGATATAATGTTAAGGTGTAAAAAAACAAGGGGAGGCACCATGAAACAGGTCTTTTTATCGACAACGACTGAATTTAAGGAAATAGAGACGCTGGAACCCGGTAGCTGGATCAACCTTGTGAACCCTTCTCAAAGTGAATCGATGGAAATCGCTTCTGCTTTTAATATTGATATTGCAGACTTGCGGGCTCCACTCGATGCGGAAGAAATGTCCCGTATGACCATCGAAGACGAGTATACCTTGATTATCGTAGACGTTCCCATCAAGGAAGAGCGGAACAATCAGACCTACTACGTGACCATTCCGCTAGGGATTATCCTGACAGAAGAGGCTATTATCACGACTTGCTTGGAGAAACTGCCGCTTCTCGATATCTTTATCAACCGACGCTTGCGGAATTTCTATACCTTTATGCGGTCACGCTTTATCTTTCAGATCCTCTATCGCAACGCTGAACTCTACTTGTCTGCGCTTCGTACCTTGGATCGCAAAAGCGAGCAGATTGAAAGTCAATTGCACAAATCAACGCGTAATGAAGAGCTGATTGAATTGATGGAGTTGGAAAAAACCATCGTCTACTTTAAGGCCTCTCTGAAAACCAATGAACGCGTGATCAAGAAATTGACCAGTGCTACTAGTAACATCAAGAAATACCTAGAAGACGAGGATCTGTTGGAAGATACCTTGATCGAAACCCAGCAGGCCATCGAGATGGCAGATATTTATGGAAATATCCTGCACTCCATGACCGATACCTTTGCATCGATCATCTCCAACAACCAGAACAATATCATGAAGACCCTGGCCATGGTGACCATCGTCATGTCCATCCCAACCATGATTTTCTCTGCCTATGGGATGAACTTCAAAGACAATGAATTACCGCTCAATGGAGAACCAAACGCCTTCTGGCTCATCATTTTCATCGCCTTTGCCCTGACCGGGTCTCTCGTCGTCTACCTCATCCATAAAAAATGGTTCTAACACCTACTAATAACACTAAGGAGTATTTATGTCTCAATTTGATTTGAATCAACTCAGCAAGAAAAACCAAGAATTTATCCGCATCGCCAAACACCAATTGCTTGAAAACGGGAAATCAGAGGAAGAAGCAGAAAGCCTCATCCAAGAAATCCTTCCAGCTATCCATGAAAACCAAGGAAAAGGGATTCCGGCACGGACTCTTTTTGGAGCTCCAACTGTTTGGGCGAATTCTTTCAGCGAGAAAGAACGCTATGAAAAAGAGCATCCGAAATTAAACGATGCTCCCTCCCTTATGATTTTGGATTCCTTCCTCTTTATCTTTGGTGTCTTTGCTGCGATTAGCGCCTTTATGAACTTGGTTGCACCGCGTCGTACTGGCTATGGGTTGATCACCTTGATCCTTGGAAGTTTGACAGGTGCTCTGCTCTTGTATCTCATGTACTACTTCTTCTATCAGTATATGGATGGCACAAAAGATCGCAGTGAGCGTCCCTCTCTTTGGAAATCCATGCCGATTCTTGTCGGCGTCATGTTCCTTTGGGTCATCGTCTTGTCCTTTACCTCATTACTTCCACAAGTCCTCAACCCAACTATTCCAGATGTTTTTGCCATCGTTTTAGGAGCTCTAGCGCTTGTCCTTCGCTTCTATCTCAAGAAACGCTTTAATATTAAAAGTTCGAGCACAGCACCCACAACTCGACGCTAAAAAGAAACGGATGAAGTTTTCATCCGTTTTTGTTTTACTGTATTTCCCTGTTCAACCTTTTTGAAAAATAGAGGACTAAATCATCATTGTTTTCACAAGAACTGTAAGGGGCCAAGGGCTGATCCCTAAACCAAACTCCAGATCCATCTGGGATATAGCCCCGTTTGACATACAGTCTTTGAGCTGGGCCATAACCCGAGTGTAAACCAACCCCTAAAGTAACAATCTCTGATAGTAGCCGGACTCTTTTTTCTGCCTCCTCTAAGAGTTGATTCCCAATCCCTCGATTTCTAAATGGTTCAAAAACATTAAAATCAGATAGTTCAGGATAAACTCCCACAAAAGGGCCGTGCTTGGCAGCAGGCAATATAGTGATATAGCCTGCCACAAATCCATCCGACTCAGCTACTAATACGTCCCTCTCTCTATTCTCCTGCTCCTGAAAATAGCTAGTCAAGATATCCTCTCTACCCGGCCACTCTTGGTGGATAAAAGCTTGAGAGATGTGCTCAATATCTGCCTTTATCATCCTCCTGATGATTACACCTTCCTTCATAGTTCCCTCCTTGATACCTTTCTCCCCACATTATAACACGATTAGAGCTAGGGAAAGGTCAAAGAGGTCCACCGGACCTGAAAAAAAGACCCACCAGGGTCTTACTCGCTTTCTTGTTTTCAAGCTCGTGAAAAAGAGGTCCCCCGGACCTCTTTTTTAATCTTCGTTTACGAAAGGCATCAAAGCCATTACGCGAGCGCGTTTGATAGCTGTTGTTACTTTACGTTGGTTCTTCGCTGAAGTTCCAGTTACACGACGAGGAAGGATTTTCCCACGTTCTGAAACGAAACGGCTAAGAAGCTCAGTATCTTTGTAATCGACATATTCGATTTTGTTTGCTGCGATGTAATCAACTTTTTTACGGCGTTTGAATCCGCCACGACGTTGTTGAGCCATGTTTAATTCTCCTTTATAGTTTTAATTCGTTAAACCCATTCTTAGAATGGAAGATCGTCGTCTGAGATATCCATTGGATTAGCTCCAAATGGATTTTCTTCACGACCAAAGTTTGGCGCTGCATTGCTTGGTTCAGATCCACCAAAGCTTGGAGTTGCATTTCCAGCAAAACCACCGTTGCCTGATGAATAGCCACCACCTGCATGCCCTTCGCGTGCTGCACGGCTTTCCAATAGTTGGAAGCTGTCTGCTACGACTTCAGTGACATAAACACGTTGACCTTGCTGGTTTTCGTAATTACGTGTTTGAATGCGACCGGTAATCCCAATCAAAGCACCTTTCTTAGCCCAGTTGGCTAAGTTTTCTGCTTGCTGACGCCAGATCACACAGTTGATGAAATCGGCTTCGCGCTCTCCATTTTGACTCTTGAAGTTGCGGTTGACAGCTAGGCTGAAAGTAGCAACTGCTTGATTGCTTGGAGTGTAGCGAAGTTCAGCATCACGGGTCATACGACCGACAAGTACAACATTGTTAATCATAAGTCACCTCTGATGATTTCTTACGCGTCAACTTTTACGATCATGTGACGAAGAATGTCACCGTTGATTTTTGAAAGACGGTCGAACTCGTTAAGAGCTACAGCGTCGTTCGCTTCAACGTTTACGATGTGGTAAAGTCCTTCACGGAAATCTTGGATTTCGTATGCAAGACGACGTTTTTCCCAATCTTTTGATTCAACAACAGTTGCACCGTTGTCAGTCAAGATAGAATCGAAACGTGCTACCAAAGCGTTTTTAGCTTCTTCTTCAATGTTTGGACGAATAATATAAAGAATTTCGTATTTAGCCATTGATAATGTTCCTCCTTTTGGACTAATGACCCCCTGTCTTTGCAAGGGGTAAGTGAGGTTTACTCACAAGAAACTATTATACCAGACTTTTCGAACAAAGGCAAGAATTATCTTTAGGATTTGAAAAATGATTCTGGACGTCCCCTTCGAGAAAAAAGAAAGAAATGTCCTAAAAAATGACATTTTATAGAAGAAACCCCTCCCCTTCTTTCTCCTCTTTCCTTAAAGAAAACTGATATCAGTTAGCTTTAAGCTTGAGTCTTTATACTAGCTACAACAAATCTCAAGAAACGAGGAACGATTATGAATTATCTTATCATCCCCGCCTATCAACCGGATCTGAATCTTGTCAAACTGGTTCGCCTGGTTCACGCTAAGAGCGATCTCCACATCATCGTCATCGACGATGGGAGTGACGCTGACAAGAAAGTGATCTTTGACAAATTAGAGGGTCTTGCGACAGTTCTGACTCATGAGCACAACCAAGGAAAAGGACAAGCACTCAAGACTGCTTATGCCTACATCCTAGAAAGAGGCACCTATGGAAGCATTGTTACAGCTGATGCAGACGGTCAGCACAAAATTTGGGATATTTTCAGGGTTGTTAACCAATCTCAAGAGCATCCTGGAACACTTATTCTAGGAGCACGCGCCTTCTCTGGAAAAGTTCCTTTGCGTTCTGCTTTCGGAAATAAATTGACTCGTTTCTTGTTTAAGCAACAAACAGGGGTCGCTGTGACAGATACGCAGACTGGCCTTCGAGCCTTTACAACCAACATGATCCCCTTTATGTTAGAAATCGAGGGACAACGGTATGAGTACGAAATGAATGTACTCCTCGCAGCAAGCAAATCCTTCCCCATCGTGGAAGTTCCCATCGAGACGGTCTACATCAATGACAACGAAGGCTCCCATTTCCGACCTATTCGAGATGGCCTCATGATCTACAAGGACATGTTCAAGTTTGCCCTCTCCTCTCTGAGTAGTTTTATCGTTGACTATCTGGTCTACGCCTTCTTCCTTTTCGTGATGATGGCCGTGCCCATTAGTCTGCGTATTCTCCTAGCGAATGGGATCGCTCGTGTGACGAGTTCCATCTTTAACTACTCGACCAATAAGCACCTGGTCTTTAAGAATAAAGATAGTGTCGCTAAAACTGGAAGTGGCTACTTTGGTCTAGCTCTTGGCCTCTTTATTCTCGATACGCTCTTGATTCGACTCTTCTATACTGCTTTCGGGCTCAATCTCCTGATCAGTAAGATTGTCGTCGGCTTCCTCCTCTTTCTGGTCTCATGGGTGATCCAGAAAAAAGTGATCTTCAAAGAAAGGACTGCTCCCCACCATGAAATTCTTTAAAAAATCCTACACCTATGCTGCCTGCTTTGGCCTTCTTTTGACCAGCAGTTTTAGCTACTCGATGCTCAAGACCTTTGTCTTATCCGATGCCATCCAAACCGTAAAAGCTACGACTACGGACACCAAGGCAGCCAAAAAAGCAGCTGCATCGGCTACAACGACCGATACTAGCTATTCAGATGACAATATCCAGGTGAACCTAACAGAAAAAACGGTTGAAAATACCCAGGTTTACATTGCAGATATCACAGTCAGCTCATCTGACTACCTCAAAACAGCCTTTGCACAAAACACTTACGGAACCAACGTGACTGCTAAGACCTCTGTCACAGCCGCCAACAACAGTGCCATTCTAGCAGTGAATGGTGACTATTACGGGGCTAACAGTACAGGATACGTCATCCGAAATGGAGTGGTCTACCGCGATACCGTTCGGGAAGATGCAAGCAATGGTGACCTAGCCATTTACAAGGATGGATCCTTCAAAATTATCTACGAAGACGAGATCTCTGCAGATCAATTGGTCAAGGACGGGGTCGTCAATCTCCTCGCTTTCGGTCCTTCCTTAGTTGAAAATGGAGAAATTACTGTCGATACCAACTCAGAGGTTGGGCAATCTATGGCATCCAACCCACGGACAGCGATTGGGATCATCGATGAAAACCACTACATTATCGTCGTGTCAGACGGACGGACTTCAGAAAGTGAAGGCCTGTCTCTCTACCAATTAGCAGAAGTGATGAAGTCTTATGGCGTTAAAACAGCCTACAACCTGGATGGGGGTGGATCTTCTACCCTTTACTTCAATGGCCAAGTTATTAACAAACCAACAACAAATGGTACTATCTCAGAAAGGGCGGTGAGTGACATTGTCTACATCGGTTACTAATCCTATTAAACAACGGTTTAAAAAAACGATTCTCTGGTACACTCTGATTTCAGCTTTCTTCTTCGTTGGAAGTCGCATTTACGAACACTTTAGTTTTGGCGAAACCTCCGCCTTCATGCACTACCTCTTCTTGATTCCTTTGATCGGTGGCGCCCTACTAGTGGCTCTACAGTTGATGGTGAAAGGCTTCTCTCGACTGAGTCTCAATCTTTGGAATTCAGGAGTAGCTACGCTCACAGCCGGGGCCCTCTACCGAGGGATTGTCAACCTCTCTGGTCGATCTACCACAATGGATCAACCCTATTATTACCTTGGAGTTGCCTTTCTAGCACTAGCTCTGATCAGCCTCTTCTTTGTCCGCAGTGTCTGGGTGGAAAAAACAGCCTAAGATATCAAAAACGTCCGTTTCTTAAAAGAACGGACGTTTTTTAGGGTAACTTAACGGATGAAGAACTTAGCCTTCACGTTTTTTGCTGGCTACAAATCCTGCTAAAGCTAGTGAGGTCATGCCAAAGAGGCTAAGGACGGTTGAAGCCAATTCATCTTGACCTGTTTTTGGAAGACCAGTTGCTTGTGTAGCAACTACTTCAGCTTGACCACCCGTATGATAAGTGACAGCGACTGGTTTGTTTGTTGCCACTTCTTTTGTTTCGCTTGCAACTGGTTGAGCTGGAGTTACTGGAGTTTCGGATACTACTAGTTGGTCTGGGGTCACTGGGATTTCTGATTGACGACTTGGCACTTCATCTATCACTAGTGTCGGATTTTCTGGTTGAATCCATGGTTCTACAATCGCTCCACTGTGTACCTCTGGGTTTGGCTTGATAACGTCTTTGACCAAAGAAAGAAGATGGTAGTTGATCCGATTGCTCACTTCATAAAGGAAATCATTTTCCGCAACATGATAGCCTGCCGGGAGATCGACATGGACACGATAGGAACCGTTCATCAGCATCGTCTCAAAGCGCAGAAGATCATAGATGCTTTGTGGGAGAAGTCGGCTGATACCGTCATTCCCTACCACTTTTACAACCGTTCCGGCTGGGACTGGCTGATCAAATCCAATGGTCAATTTATTTTCATCTAAATAATGGAAGGCAAAGGTTACTTTTGGATGTGGATTCTCAGGTGAAACGGTCACCTTTTTCACCAGCTCTGTTCCCCAATCATAATGGTAATCAGATAGGGTGATCTTGGCTGTATAAGTACCAAAAGGCAAGTCTGGGAAGGTGCCACCATTATAGGAAGCATTGAACTCTCCTTCCACTACACGTCCTTGGTCGTCCACCACTTGGTAACGAACGACGGATGGATAATAAGAAATGACTTCGCCACTGCTATCTGTGAAGACGACTTCTAGGGTACCCTTTTCAGCCTTCGGTTTTTCAGACTCTGTCTCACTTGGTTGTTCATCTGAACTGGTTTCATTCGTCGGAGTCGTTGCCTCTACTTTCTTTCCTTCAATGTCCATCTCAGTGGTATTGTAGACCTTATCCCAGATGGTATAACGAACAGTAGAAGGGTCCACTCCTTCTGGAAGAAGATAGCTACCATCCTCTTGGGGTTCCAAGGCCACTGTTTCCCCATCTTTGACGTAGGACAGATAAGTCCCTGCTAAACCACTACCGGTTTCAAGTACCTTACCTGGTCGGAAAATCCGTGTTGCTGGATCGTACTGAGCACTTCCAGACTCGATGCTTGGAGCCGTATTGTCAATCTTAACCTTGAAGTTAAGCTCTTGTTGCTTGGCCCCTGAAGCAGTTGGACGGTAAGTGATCACAAATTGGTATTCCCCATCTGGTAATTGCTTGCCGTCTTTGTCCAAGCCTTCCCAAGAGATTTCATAAAACTCTTCACTGCGATTCCCAATCCGGTAACTCCAGTCCGTCTTACGATGTACTTCATTTCCGACCTCGTAAATTGGATTAGCACGAGCTGTGTCATCCTTCTTGTAGACTGATAGGTGTACATTTTCAACATTGCGAAGCATGACGGCTTTTACCTTGACACTATCAAAGCTGGAATCGTTGTTCGGAGAGAAGTAGAGTTGATCCCCGTCAAAGCGATCCCCATCCTGACCAAGAGTTTTGGCTACGGACTCTCCATTTTCATAGACATAACTAATCAAAGAGGTAAAGTGATTGTCTGGATGACGCTCTGGAGTTTCTGGGACTTTTTCATCTGGATAATCGGTCTTATCCTTGTAGTAGTAAAACGGCTTGTCGCTACCTGTATATTCGTAGATAGGCTTTTCAATGCCACGCAGATTTTGGTAATCCCCATGGAAACCAACATAAGGGAGGCTGACCAGATGTTTTTGGGTGCTGGCATCTTTAACCAGTACAAAACCTTCTAAGAAATAACCATTTGGCATTTGCTTGCTGAGCTCTTCCTTGTACTTGCTTGCATCAACTGCTACGTGGATGGTCCGCTGACCATTGGCTGGGATAGTGACCGTTTCCTTACCGTCTAAAGTTTCTAATAGACGAGGATGGAGGGTGAATTTGCCATCTTGAACTTGATCTGTCTGAAGAGTGGTTTCATATCGAACAGACTTATCTTGATTGGAAAGATTGTGGATGGTCACATCAAATTCAAAGGTATCTGTGACATTGCCAAGTGTCAGGCTACTTTTAGCATCTTTTGCCGTCACATAGAGATCACCTAGTGCCGCAGCTGTGACATCCATAACCCCCGCTCCTTGCTGACGAACAGAGGAATAGGCATGCGTTTCCTCATCTACATGAGGGATCGCTGTACTCATAGTCATTTGTTTGACTAGAACCTGTAGTTGTTCTGGGCTAAGATGAGGGAAGCGCTCCTTCAAGGCTTGTTTCACCAGTACAGTGGCTCCCGCAGCATGAGGAGAGGCCATGCTGGTTCCCCTATCCATATAGTACTCCCCATTATTAACAGATGAGTAGATCATTCCTCCTGGAAGGGTGACATCCGGTTTGAGATCCCCATCAGCTGATAGCCCCCAAGAGGAGAAGTCAGATAGTTGATTGGCTGCATCGTAAGGCACACGTTTGAATTTATTGGCAATATGGAGCTGGTAATCATTGGCATGTTGAGCCAAAACAAGTCCAGCAGCGTGGCCAATAACCCCAACTGGGAATCGTTCCCCCAGTCCTTCTAAGTCAAAGCTTACAGGATTATTGCCCTGCTCTTTAGTCTGGTAGAAGATCACCCCTGTAGCACCAGCTCTTTTCAGCTCTTTGACCTTATCCACATCCGAAACTTCGCCACCTCGCTCCGTAAGGACTAAGTGCCCATTGATACTATCAGCTTGGTAGTGGTCGATCCCTCCCTTTTCCACATGGAGATAGCTTTGAGAGATGGTTGTCCGAAAGGCGTCACGTTCTACAAAGGAATGCATCGGAATCTTGCCCTCTGGGAAGTCTTTTGAATCTTTTAATGCATCTACGGTCAAACTTGCTTCTGTCGACTCATGCTTGGTTAGACTATTAATAGACGCGACTGAGATGACATTTGGATTGACGGAAGGCGTCCCTGTCATTCCGTAATCTGGTGTGGTGGCCAGTGGCTTGCTGTGCCAGAAGCCATTGGTCGCCATATTGGTAGAAGCGACTGTAATGGTTACTCCCGCCTTTCTTGCTGTATCAAAGGCCTGGCGAGTGATCTCTCCAACATCATAAACAGAGCCTGAAGCTGTTCCCAAACTCATATTGATGGAATCCGCCCCTAATTTGACCGCATCTTCTACCGCTTTAGTGTAGATGAAATTTTGAACTTGACCTCCCTTGGTATCTGAGAAAACACGTAGAAACATCAGTTGGGCTTCTGGAGCAACACCACGGATAATTTCACCATTTGGAGAAGGTTGAGAAGCGTTTCCCACAGCAGTTCCTGCTACGTGAGCCCCGTGTGAAATTGGATCGTCTTCTTTGACATTGTCGTCCATATCACTGTAGTTATGAATGTAGACAATTTTATTGTTGTACCATTTGCCGTAAGTGATCCCCGCTTTTTTCTTAGCCTCTTCAATTTCCGCTTCACTCTTGTACTTGGCCTTACTGATATCTGTCAGACGAAAAACATCATGAGCAGGGTCCACACCGGAATCAATGATCGCAACTACCTGCCCTTGACCCTTGATTCCCTTATCCCAGAGGGGTTGTAAATTGATCAGACTATTTTCTTCACTGACCTTGGTCGTAGTTGAAGTCGGTGATGTAGGTGTAGGCTGTGTTTCCGCCACTCTGGTCCGACCAAGTGGAGCATAATCTACAGCGTCTACACGCGCTAGTCCCCGAATCTTTTTAGCATCTCCATAAGTCGTCTCTAGAGCCAAGCCGTTAAAAAGCAGATTAAAGTCATATAATTTTTTAAATTGAATGGATTGCTTTTCGAGCTCTTTCAAAAACTGTTCATGATCCTGATTGGTTTTTTCGATGCGAGTTTCTTTTGAAGTCGGAGATACTTCTCCAATGCCCTCAGAAACCTTTTCTTTCAAGCGAACCAGCACCTCAACTGGGCTTGTTTCTTCTAAATTTTCCTTTACTGGCTCAATAGAAGTCGTAATTGGAGTAGCAACCCCATTTTCTTTTGGCGCTTCCGCAACAGAAGGCGAAGCCTTCTCTGCTTCTACTTGATTTGTAGCCGAACTGCTTGTATCGATTGAAGATGAAGGTAGAGACTGATTTGTCTTTTCCTTACTCTCAATCTCAGCTGTAGCAAGGTTTTTAGAAGCAGTATCTTCTATAACTGAAGTGGGCATACTGTCCTTGGTAGCCGGAATCGGTTCTGCTGTTTTCTCATCTGTTGCTGCGGTTTCTGGCACCACTACAGAAGGCTCTACGACAGAGGGTGTTGGTACGATCGTATCAGCTGAAACGGCTGAACCCATTAGAAAGGTACCAATCAAAACAGAAGCGACTCCAATTGCGTATTTACGAATGGAAAAACGCTGTTGTCGATGAAATTCCATAAAAACTCCTTTTTACACACTAGGTTAAGGTAGCTTCACACTACCTTAACCCTTATTTTATTCTTGCAACTAAACTAATAGAAGATTATCCTTGATCTGGACGATTTTTCTTCAAGCGGATAGCACCAAAAGTGAGAAGAAGAACCATCAAACCTACCATCCCTGTTTGTTCATTTTCTTGTCCTGTATTTGGAAGAGAAGGTGATGATTGACTTGAAACCTCTTTAGTCGACGGATCCATTTCTGATACTCTTTCAAGATCTTTCTGGAACATTGGACGGATATCTGTCTTTTTCGCGACTATTGGATGGCTATCGATTACAGCCGGTTGTTTTCCTTTTTCACCTTCTTGCGTCATCGTTGACGGTTGAGGAGATGGAATAGAAGAAGATGGGATAATTGGATCTTCTACCTGGTCATCTGAAACTTCGATAAAACTGGTCAAGTAACGATTGATACGCTCACCAACTGTATAGAAGAAGTCGTTTTCCACTGCACGATAACCTTTTGGTAGATCAATATGGATCTGATAGTCTCCATTCACCAGAATCTTTTCAAAGGTCTTCGGTTCATAAAGAGTTTGATCCAACTCCACTTTCTGACCGGTCTTTTTATCGATGGCAAAGACGCGGGTGCCGTTTGGAAGTTCTTTATCAAAGACGAGATCAAAGCGATTTTTGTCGATATAGTGGTAGACAAATTTGACCACACCTTCTGGATGCTCTTTGCTCAATTCAACTGTTACCGTTGTTGGAGAAGCCCAAGAGTAATTTTGGTCTTGACCGACGACTTTTACAGTATAGGTTCCAAATGGAAGAGTTGGTAGTGGATCTTCATAATAAATATTAAATTCCTTATCAATCCGATTTCCTTTGCTGTCAAACACTTGGTAACGCATCATTTCTGGATATTGATTGGTCGCCTCTCCTTTTTCATTGACAATTTGTACTTCTAAACGGCCGACTGTAGCTTCACTAGTTTCATGTGTTGGACTTGCATCCTCTGTTCCGGCTTTTTCAGTCGTACTTTCTTCCGAGACAGTCTTTCCATCCAAAGTCAAGGTATTGGTATTATTGACCTGATCCCAAATATAGAAACGCACTGTTTTTAGATCGACTCCTTCAGGGATGAGATAGGTTCCATCTTCGTTTGGAGTGATTTCTACTTCCTGACCATCTTTTTGGTAGGAGAGGTATTTACCAGCTAGCCCACTACCCGTTTCAACAATCTCACCTGGCTTAAAGAGGCGCGTTGTTGGATCATACAGATCCTTGGTGTTAGCCAATTGTGCACTTGCTTATCGACCTTGACCTTTAAGACAATCTCTTGAGGTTTGGCACCAGGTGTGCTTGGACGATAAGTGACTACATATTGATAGTCCCCATCTGGAACAAGCTGATTGTTATTGTCCTTGCCTGCCCACTGTGTCGCATAAAGAATCTTACTACGATCGTTGATCCGCCAGCCATAATCTGATTTTTTCTGGCTCTCATTGCCTTTTTCAAAAATTGGATGTTCTCTCTTGATATCATCCGCACGATAAACTGTCAGGTGAATATTGTCCACATTTCTTAAGACCACTGCATTGAGTTTGACACTATCATAGGATCCATCATCATTTGGCGAGAAGACGAGCTGATTTCCATCGTAATGCCCATCTTTTTCTCCCAGGACAACCTGTACTTCTTTGCCCCCGCGCCAAATAGTGCTGACCAAGGCTGTAAAGTGATCTCCTGAGTCTTTTTCAGGGTGTTCCGCTTTTTCATTTGCGTAATAATAGAATGGTTTTTCATCCCCAGTGAAGGCATAGATAGGTTTTTCAATTCCTGGTAAATCTTGATAGTTCCCTTTAAAACCAATATATGGAAGACTCACTAATTCTTTCTTGGTTTTGGCATCTTTAAAGAAGACAAAACCTTCTAAAAAGTAACCGTTTTTCATTTGATTGGTGAGCTCACTTGTATAGTTACTAGTATTCACAGAAATCGGAACCGTCACACTTCCCATAGCTGGTACATAAATGGTTTTTTCGTCTTCTTGATCCAGTAGTTGGCGCATCTTCAAGGTAATACGTCCATTTTCCACTTGATCCGTATTAACGACCGTATGGTAAGTAAATTCTTTTGCTTCTGAACTAAGATTATGCACAGTGACATCAAATGTGAAGGAATCCTTGACATTGCCAAGAGTCAGACTGCTAGTTGTTCCTTTCCCACCTGTTACAAAGACATCGCCAAAGGCTGCAGCTGCAGCATCCATAAGACCAGATCCTTGTTGGCGGACAGAGGAGTAGCTCTTGCTTTCCTGATCAAAATGAGGTTTGGCTGTACTCATGACTAATTGTCGCAAAAGCGTATGGATTTGCTCTGGGCTATAATTTGGGAATCGTTGTTCTAAGGCTTGCTTAATCAAGGCTGTCGCCCCTGCCGCATGAGGTGTCGCCATACTCGTACCTGCATCCATATCATAGGAACCATCTGGAATCGCTGAATAAACCATTCCCCCAGGAAGGGTAACATCTGGCTTGAGTTTTCCTTCAGCAGAAAGCCCCCAACCAGTAAAGAAGAGCATCTTGTTTGCTTCACTATAGGGTACTTTCTTAACTTCTTGATGGAAAGTTAGCTTGTACTCTCCAGCATGAGAAGCTAGCTCTTTTCCGATAGAATGACCAAGTACACTGACAGGATAGAAGGATCCCCAATACCCCATGGAAAGATTTTGAAGAGTATCTCCTTGTTCCTCATTTTGATAAACGAGGACCCCTTTTGCTCCAGCTTGTCTGAGGGCGTTGACCTTATCTTCATCCGTTACATCGCCACCACTTTCAACCAAGGCAATTTTGTCTTTTACAGCAGCATTTCGATAAGTGTCTTCTCCGCCTTTTGGTACTGAAACATATGTTTGAGGACCTTCTACTGGGAAGATCAACCGATAAACGGGTAAATCGACCAAGCCGTTTTGGAATTCTTTTTTATCCTTTAAAGCTGGGATTTCAAGGCGAATGGTCGTTTCGTGATTGATATTATTATTGAAGGCGCCA
Source organism: Streptococcus sp. HMSC061E03 (assembly GCF_001813505.1). Classification (NCBI taxonomy): domain Bacteria; kingdom Bacillati; phylum Bacillota; class Bacilli; order Lactobacillales; family Streptococcaceae; genus Streptococcus; species Streptococcus sp. HMSC061E03. Next base: position 69,578 of record NZ_KV812784.1, on the reverse strand, counting down.
ATGGCAAGAACCCCATCTTCAATGGAGGGTTCATCGATCGTTCCTGTATCTGGAGCATCTGCTTTTGGTTTGGCCTGCCAATAACCACTTACAGCATAGTTTCCTGCTGCGGCATTGATAACAACACCGGATTTACGAGCGAATTCAAAGGCTTGACGAGTTAAGGGATTAGTGTCTGCTTCAGACCCATTGACCCCACCAAAACTCATATTGATGGTATCTGCACCTAGTTTAACCGCATCCTCAACTGCTTTGGCTACGATAAATCCTTGTTCCGTCATTCCTTTCTTATCAGAGAAAACACGCATAAAGATAAGCTGAGCTTCGGGTGCGACGCCTTTTAAATATTCACCAGTTGGGACTGGTTTTGTCGCATTCCCCACAGCCGACCCTGCCACGTGGGTCCCATGTGAACGCGGATCATCTTCTCGAATCTCATCGTTCATATCAGAGTAATTGTAGGCATAGACCACCTTATCGTTGTACCATTTCCCATAAGTAATGCCTGCCTTTTTCATTGCCGCTTCCATCTGCTCTTTATTCTGGTATTTGGCTTTGCTTTTATCGGTTAAACTAAAGAAATTATGGTGGACGTCAAGGCCTGTATCTAAAACGGCTACCACCCGACCTTGGCCCTTGATTCCTTTATCCCAAAGGGGTTGCAGATTGATCAATTCATTCTCATCGCTCACCTTTGTAGGAAGAAGGGTGTTCTGCTTATTTGAGCTAGGCTCTCCATCCGTTCTAGCCGTCAATGGGGTAATTTCCACCTTTTCAACACGTGCGAGTTGCCGAATCTTCAAAGCATCCTTGTACTTGGTTTCTAAAACGAATCCATTAAAAACCAAATCAAAATCTGCCAATTTTTTGTACTGAATTCCTTTTTCCTTCAATTCATTTAATACAGTTTCCTTGATTGGAGCATTATTCTGGATCTGCTCTGCAATACTTGGAGACGTTGCCGTCTCTTGCTTCTTCGTCTCCAAGCGTACCAAGGCCTGAACAGGGGCTTCATCTGCCACAGTTTCTGAAGTACTTTCTTTATTTTCTACTGGATTCGCTTCTGGAATAGATTGATCCTGCTGCTCTTTCTTTTCAACAGCTTCTTTTTCAGGTATAGGATCCGAGACCGGTTTTGTTGGAGTCTGTGAAGGGGCTATCTCAGGAGTTTTATCAGGTATGGGTTGCTCTTGTGAAGAAGTTTCAATATTGACTTTATCAGTTGGAAGAGCTGCAGCTGAGTCTTTGTCCTGACCAGCTGTCGGATTCACTGCCTGACTTTCTTCTTTTGCTACGATAGCAGGAGTATTCAGTTGCCCTTCCTGCTCCTCAGCCAAAACAGTCGCACCACAAAAAAGGCATCCGACAAGTACCGATACCAAACCGACTGCATATTTACGGAAAGAAAACCGTTGTTGCCTTTCACTTCTCATCTACATGACCTCCTATGTCATTATTATATTTGTAAGCGGTTGCTTGCTTCCATTTTAGCTCTTCTCTCTATCAAAGTCAATAAATTATAGTAAAATTCCTAAGGTATAATAAATGATTGATTCTTCTGAAAATTCCACCCATAAATAAAAAAGAAGCTCCCTGTTGGGAGCTCCTGATTCTTTTTATCGAGAATTTTTTGACCCTATTGCTAGTCTCTTTTTCTCTTAACCTTCACGTTTTTTGCTAGCTACAAAGCCTGCTAAAGCTAATGAGGTCATACCAAAGAGGCTAAGGACGGTTGAAGCCAATTCATCTTGACCTGTTTTTGGAAGACCAGTTGCTGGTGTAGCAGCTACTTCTGTTTGTCCACCCGTATGATAAGTGACAGCAACTGGTTTGTTTGTTGCCACTTCTTTTGTTTC
>NZ_KV812784.1:32840-67622 GCF_001813505.1 Streptococcus sp. HMSC061E03 | reverse complement strand
TGTTTGTTGCCACTTCTTTTGTTTCGCTTGCAGCTGGTTGCGCTGGAGTTACTGGGGTTTCAGGTTGAGGAGTTGGGGTAGCCGGAGTTACTGGAGTAACTGGAGCTACGGGATGAACTGGACTTACTGGATCAACTGGCGCTGGCTGTGGTTGTGGTTCTGGAGTTGGTTGAGGGGTTGGTTGTGGTTCTGGAGTAGGCGTTTCTTCTTCCACTTTTTCCACAAATGTCTTGTTACCCAAGATTGAAGCAGATAACTTCTTCCCTGCCTTATTCACATCTTCGATGTATTGGATAAAGACTTCTGTATCTGGATTAATAGCACCGATCAATTTTGTATCGCGGAAGACTGAGAAGCCATCACCACCACCATACAAGAAGTCGTTGATAATCGCCTTGTAGGTCTTGTTGCGATCAATTTCAGTTCCGTCTGCCTTGTAAGCTTTCACGACCTTATAAGGATTTTCTTCCGTTGCATCGGCTGGTTTCGTATAGGTGTACTTGATCCCTGCCATTTGCAAGAAGTAAAGCTCTTTCTCATCATATTGTTGATCCAAAGCTTTGTAGATTTGGTCCCCAGTGATTTCTACTACTTGGAGGATATTTCCAAATGGTTGCACTGCTTGAGCTGCACCCCAAGTGACTGTTCCGTCTGGTTTCACCACGAGGTCTGCACGAATTCCTCCATTATTGGTGAAGGCAAAGTCAACATCTGGATAACCTGATTTTTTGGCAATATCTAGTTGCGCTGCTGTGACCAAATCTCCAACAGCACTTTCTTTTTGCGCATTCAATTCACGGGTAAATATTTCAGCTTTGTCTGCTGTACCGATTTTTGCTTCTGTTACTTTTTTAACCGTCGCATTGGCATCATCGATGATCGCTTGAACCTTGGCATCTTTTGCTTTGCCTTTCGATGGATCTACCGCAATAATCTTAGCAGTTGGAGCTTTGACAAAGTCAGCTGTATCCGTATCTAGGACCCCACGGACATCCGAGTAAGCTTTCCCTTGAGACGTACCTTGAACAATCAAGGTATTTCCAACCATCCCGTTTGTATATTGGTGGTTATGACCTGCAAAGACGATATCCACTGAGTTTTCAGGATAGATTTGGTTTAATTTTTTAATCATGTCTGCAGCAGGACCTTCTGCTACACCATTCTTACTAGTGGCAGCAACGTGGGCTAAGACAGCAATAGCATGAACCCCTTGGTCATTTAATTCACGAGCATATTTAGCAATCGATTCTGCTTCATCCAAAACCCGGTATTGTTCATGATTTTTACGCAAGACAAGATTTGGGAATTCTGTCGTAACAACCCCGATAAATCCGACTTTAACAGTCTTGTCATTGACTGGGATTTCTTTGATGGTATAAGGTTTCCAGTCAAATGGGATTTTGTTGGTATCTTTGTCAACCAAGTTGGCAATCACGACTTCTTGTTTAGAAGCTTCATGAGGATACTCATCGACGATCTTGTTGAATTGACCAGGTGTTGGGGCTTCCCCCTTCATGATCCGGTTGAATTCACCAAGTCCTTCGTCAAACTCGTGATTTCCAAGGGTTCCGTATTCAAAGTTCATTTCATTGAAGACTTTTACAGTTGGTTCATCTTGAAGGAGGGCAGAGTTGGCTGGACTAGCTCCGACCATATCTCCAGCTTGCACACGGATGCTGGCATTTGGCGTTCCGGCATTCTCCGTTTCAAAGTCTTTTTGCGAATCGTTCAAATAGGTTGCCAAAAGTGGGGCTGTTCCTGCGTTTTTCACAGTTTCGCCTTCTAAACGAGCTGTCCCTGTTTGTTCCAAGGCACCGTGGAAGTCATTAACGCCCATGAACTGTACGGGCAATTCGTCTGCAAAAACGCTATTGATCGCAAAAACACTAAGACCTGCAGCGACCGCTAGGATACTGCTTTTCAAGATAATTTTTTTCTTCATAGAATACTCCATTTTCTAATGTAGAACACTTCTCCAAAAAGGAGAACGCAGAACAGTTGATTTGCTGCAATCAGCTCTTCCATTTTACTATTTTTTCGGTTTTACTTCAATATTTTCCTAGAAACTCTTACAATTTTATTGGAAAGCGCTTGATTTCCGAACATCTATTCTCATCCTCTTACTTTTGTTACTTGCTGTTCATCACAAAAGAGGCTGGGACAAAAGTCCTAGCCTCTCAATTATTTTTGGATTGTAGAGCAAGACGCAGTGGTTGAGTGGGCTCTAATACGCTGATTTCATCAGCTTATACAGCCCTACTCAACTGTGCGGAGGTGGGACGACGAAATCGAATTCTAACGAATTACCGATTTCTGTCCCACTCTCTTTTCTTATTTATTCACGTTTTCCCATTTCCAGTTTTGAACTTCTGGAATGTCGTCTCCGTTTTCACGGATGTAGTCATGGTGGAAGGCGATTGTTTCATCCATCTTCGCTGCAAATGCGCTTGCTGCATCTCCAAGAGCTGCATTAGCTGCATCTTGTGCCAAGTGGAAGCGATCCAACTCAGACATCACACGCATATCAAATGGTGTGGTGATATCCCCGTTTTCACGGTAACCATGTACACGAAGGTTATGGTTGTGACGGTTGAAGAAGATATCACGGATCATGCCTTCGTAACCATGGAAAGCAAAGATGACTGGTTTATCCGTTGTGAAGACTTTGTTAAATTCTTCATCTGAAAGTCCACGCGCATCAACGGATGGGTGACGCAATTTCAAGATATCCACAACGTTGACAAAGCGGATCTTCAATTCTGGGAAGGCTTTGTGCAAGATTGTGATGGCTGCAAGAGCTTCTAAGTTTGGCTCTGTACCTGCAGCTGCAATAACAAGATCTGGCTCTTCATCTGCTGAAACAGTTGATGCCCAATCGATCACCTTGTATCCTTCACGAACCAATTCTTCTGCTTCAGTTGCTGAGTAGAATTGAGGACGTGGGTGTTTAGAAGAAACAATCAAGTTGATCACATCTTCTCCCTTGAAGGCTTCATCCATTACCGCAAGCAAGCTATTGGTATCTGCTGGCAAGTATTCACGGATGTATTCAGGAGTTTTCTCAGCCAAGTGAGTCAAGATACCTGGATCTTGGTGAGTGTAGCCATTGTGGTCTTGTTGGAAAACAGTTGAAGTTGCAATCAAGTTCAAGGCTGGGTAGTTTTTACGCCATGTTGTATGTGTCTTAGACTTACGCAACCATTTGAAGTGTTGAGTGATCATAGAATCCACAACACGAAGGAAGGATTCGTAAGAGGCGAAGAATCCATGACGACCTGTCAAGACATATCCTTCAAGCATACCTTCTGCTTGGTGCTCTGACAATTGAGAGTCAATGACACGACCAGCAGGGCTCAAGGCTTCATCGTAGTCTGGTTTCATACGTCCTAACCATTGACGGCTTGTACGAGTGAAGACTTCTTGAAGACGGTTTGATTTGGTTTCGTCTGGACCGAAGATACGGAAGTTATCTGGGTTCGCATCTACCAAGTCTGCCGCATACTTACCAAATTCGATCATGTCTTGAGCCATGATTTCACCTGGTGTGTTGAATTGAAGGGCATGTTTCTTCCAATCAGCTGTGTTCATTGGTTTGATCACACCAGCATTTGTGATTGGGTTCATCGCCATGCGACGGTCACCTTTTGGTGCAATTTCCGCAATTTCAGGAACTAGTTTACCAGTTTCGTCGAACAATTCAGCTGGGCGGTAAGATTCCAACCATGAAAGAAGAGCATCGACATGCTCCATGTGGTGAGCATCTACTGGGATTGGAACTTGGTGCGCACGGAATCCACCCTCGATAGGTGTTCCTTCCCATGCTTTTGGACCAGTCCAACCTTTAGGAATACGAGCAATCAAGACAGGGTAAACTGGTTGAGTTGCTTCTTCAGCAGAACCTTTACGAGCTTCTGCTTGGACTTTCTTGATTTCTTCAATTGCTTCGTCCAATTTTTCAGCAAACAAAGCGTGTGCAGCTTCGTGGTCTTCTGAAATTGCAGTGACATTCGCAAAGATTGGCTTCCATCCAAGACCTTCAAAGAAGAGGGCCAATTCTTCGTCTGTTTTGCGTTCGAAGATGGTTGGGTTGTGGATCTTCCCACCGTTGAGGTAGAAGATTGGAAGGATAGCCCCATCGTTGACTGGGTTCAAGAAAGTATTTGACAACCAACCAGCCATCAATGGACCTGTTTCTCCTTCACCGTCACCGATAACTGTGGCAGCAATCACATCTGGATTATCCAATACAGCACCAGCAGCGTGAGAAAGGGCATAACCAAGTTCTCCACCTTCGTGGATAGATCCTGGTGTTTCAGGCGCTGCGTGAGAAGCAATTCCTCCTGGGAATGAGAAGATCTTACACAAGTGTTTGAAACCTTCTTCATTTTGTGGGATGTTTGGATTCAATTCAGTATAAGAACCATCTAAGTAAGAGTTCGATACCATTACTTGTCCACCGTGACCTGGTCCTTCAATATAGAACATATCCAAGTCGTATTTGTTGATGGCACGGTTCAAGTGAGCATAGATAAAGTTTTGCCCTGGTACAGTTCCCCAGTGTCCGATTGGGTGAGCCTTCAAGTCATTTTCAACGACTTCGCGCTTCAACAATGGGTTATCTTTCAAGTACATTTGAGCAGCTGAAATGTAGTTGGCTGCACGCCACCAAGCGTCTACTTTATCCAAGTAAGCTTTGCTGTTATAATCGACAGTCATCTTGTCTCCTCACAATTTCTAGACAGGTCTGTTGAATAACCTGTTCGTTTGATCAATAGTTTAAACAATCTGTTTTCAATCAAACAGATGATATTGAAGAAAATATTCAATATTACTTCTATTCTATCAAGAATTTCCCTTTTTGTACATCAGAAAGTAAGAAAAATATTCTTTGAACGTCAAATTTTAATTTCCTACTAAAGTGGTTCCATTCCCTACAGGGATAGGTTTTAAAAAAAGACTTTGCTGATTTTTGCAAACCAGCAAAGTCCCAAATGAAATGGAGTCAGTTAAATGACTTTTTGACCTTTCTTGTAGACATCTGTCACGAGATTTGTCGCAAAGAAATAGAAGAGATAATCTAGATTTGGTGCATCAAAGATGGTAATGTCGGCCTGTTTGCCAACATCGAAAGAGCCGATTGTTTTAGCACGATCAACTGAATAGGCCGCATTGATGGTCACTGCATTGAGAATTTCTACTGGAGTTAGGCGCATCATGAAGCAACCTAGATGCATGGCAAACTGGAGATTGGCTGTTGGACAAGACCCTGGGTTGCTGTCCGTTGTTAGGGTAATGGCCATCCCAGCGTCCAACATCTTACGAGCCGGTGCATAAGTATCTTCCATGAGGCTGAAGGTTGTAGCTGGCAAAAGATTTCCAATCACTTTTGCTGCAGCTAATTTTTGAATGCCTTCATCCGTAATCACCATCAAGTGTTCTGCGCTTGTAGATTCCAATTCCGCCGCCACATCCACGCCACCAATGGATTCGATCTCATCGGCATGAATCCGCAGTTTGAATCCCATCTCCTTAGCTTTTGAAAGAAGATAGCGAGATTCATCTGCTGTAAAGACACCTTTTTCACAGAAGATATCACAGAACTCAGCTAGTTTTTCTTCCTTCACTTTGGGAAGCATTTGTTCCACAATGAGATCTAAATATTCTTGGGAACGGCCCTTGTACTCTGTTGGGATCGCATGGGCTGCCATAAAGGTCGAAACCAAGTCTATTTGATGATCACGGTCCAGTGCAGCCACAACATCCAACTGGCGTTTTTCAGTTTCCCAATCCAAACCATAGCCACTCTTGGCTTCGACAGTGGTCACTCCATGACGCAACATGTAATCCAACAGTCGTTTGGACTTGTCATAGAGATTTTCAAAAGAAGCTTCCCGTGTCGCCCGAACCGTGCTCAGAATTCCACCGCCTTGGGCGAGGATGTCTAAGTAAGAAACACCCGCTAATTTTTTCGCAAATTCATGTTCACGACTACCTCCATAGACCAAGTGGGTATGGCAGTCAATCAGGCCAGGAGTCGCAACTTTTCCTTCACAGGATTTCACTTCCGTATGGTCATCAATCAGTTCTGGTTCTGGTTGACCTGTCCCAACTGCAAGAATTTTTCCATCCTTAATAGCGATATAAGCATCGGAAAGGATTTGCGCTTCTGCCATCTCTTTTCCATAGAGAGGATGGCCTAGATCATTCGGACAAAACAATTGGTTAAAGTGGGTTAATAGGATATCAGCAGACATATGAAACATTCCTTTCTATTTCCATTGTTATTCATTTTACAATTCTACAGGAAAAGCGTCAAAAAAAAGTCAAAAAGTTTTTCCCTCATTTTTTTTTGCTTTATTAAAAATTATATTTTTTTTTGACTCTTTATTGACGTTTCTTCGATACAATAAAGAAAATATAAATTCACAGTCCAACTATAAGGAGGGTTCTGCTATGTCATTTATAGACGAGAAAGAAATTGCAGCTGCTATGTCTGTCAAACTTGACTTTGATGTCCTACCTGAAAAGGCGACTTTTCAAGAAGGCATCCGTCGTGCACCTGATAGAGGCTTCCGCTTAACGCAAGCTCAGACTGAAATTGCCCTTAAAAATGCTTTGCGTTACATTCCTAAAAAATTCCACCAAGAGTTGATCCCAGAATTTCTGGAAGAACTGAGAACTCGCGGTCGGATCTATGGCTATCGCTTCCGTCCAAAAGATCGGATCTACGGAAAACCAATCGATGAGTACAAAGGAAAATGCACTGCTGCTAAGGCTATGCAGGTCATGATCGACAACAACTTGAGCTTTGAAATTGCCCTTTATCCATATGAATTGGTCACTTATGGGGAAACAGGATCTGTCTGCGCCAACTGGATGCAGTACAACTTGATCAAGAAATACTTGGAAGTCATGACAGAAGACCAAACCTTGGTGGTTGAATCGGGTCACCCTCTAGGCCTCTTCAAATCGAAACCAGAAGCTCCTCGTGTCGTCATTACTAACGGTCTCTTGATTGGTGAATATGACAATATGCGCGACTGGGAAATCGCTGAAGAAATGGGAGTAACCAACTACGGTCAGATGACGGCTGGTGGCTGGATGTACATCGGTCCTCAAGGGATCGTTCACGGTACTTTCAACACCCTTCTCAATGCTGGTCGTCTTAAACTCGGTGTGCCTGATGACGGCGACTTAACTGGTAAACTCTTTATTTCATCTGGTCTCGGTGGAATGAGCGGAGCTCAAGGGAAAGCAGCTGAAATCGCAAAAGCGGTTGCCATCGTTGCAGAAGTGGACCGCTCTCGGATCGAAACCCGTCACTCTCAAGGCTGGATTAGCCAAGTGACAGATAGTGCCGAAGAAGCTGTGAAATTGGCTCAAGCAGCCCTTGAAGCTGGTGAATCCACTTCGATTGCCTACCATGGTAATATCGTAGATTTGCTCGAATATGTCAATGAACACAATGTTCACGTTCATCTCTTGTCTGACCAAACCTCTTGCCACAACGTTTATGATGGTGGCTATTGCCCAGTTGGCATCAGCTTTGAAGAGCGTACACGTTTGCTGGCAGAAGACAAAGAAACCTTCCGCCGTTTGGTTGATGAAACCTTGGCTCGTCACTTTGCAGTGATCAAAGCCTTGACGGCTAAAGGTACTTACTTCTTCGACTACGGTAATGCCTTCATGAAATCTGTTTACGACTCAGGCATCAAGGAAATTTCTAAGAATGGCTTGGATGACAAGGACGGCTTCATTTGGCCATCTTATGTAGAAGATATCATGGGACCTATGCTCTTTGACTATGGATACGGTCCATTCCGTTGGGTCTGCCTCAGCGGTAAACATGAAGACTTGATTGCAACTGACCACGCAGCTATGGAAGCGATCGATCCAACTCGTCGCTACCAAGACCGCGACAACTACAACTGGATTCGCGATGCTGAGAAGAACCAACTGGTGGTTGGTACACAAGCTCGTATTCTCTATCAAGATTGCATGGGCCGTGTCAATATTGCATTGAAATTCAATGAACTCATTCGCCAAGGCAAGATTGGACCTGTCATGATTGGACGTGACCACCACGACGTATCTGGTACGGATGCTCCATTCCGTGAAACATCAAACATCAAAGATGGATCAAACGTTACTTGTGACATGGCGGTTCAATGTTACGCTGGTAACGCTGCTCGCGGTATGAGTCTCGTTGCCCTCCACAACGGTGGTGGTACTGGTATCGGTAAAGCCATCAACGGTGGATTTGGTCTCGTTCTAGACGGTAGCCACCGGATCGATGAAATCATCAAGTCTGCCATTGCCTGGGATACCATGGGCGGGGTTGCTCGTCGGAACTGGGCACGGAACGATCATGCTATCGAAACAGCGATCGAGTACAACCGTCTCCATGCAGGAACAGACCACATCACCATTCCTTATCTGGCAGATGAAGATTTGGTCAAAGAAGCCGTTCAAAAATTGTTTTAACATCAAAAAATAAAAACTGAGAAAGGGGAGGAAAATACAAAGACTCCTCCTCCCCAACTTCTCCTATAAAAAGAGGTAATCATATGGCAAAAATTGTTGAGTGTATTCCAAACTTCTCTGAAGGACGCAATCAGGCTGTGATCGACGGATTAGCAGCTACAGCAAAAAGTATTCCAGGTGTTACGTTACTAGACTACTCGTCCGATGCCAGCCACAACCGTAGCGTCTTTACACTCGTTGGGGATGAAGAAAGCATTCAAGAAGTGGCTTTCCAATTGGTGAAATACGCTTCTGAAAACATTGATATGACCAAGCACGAAGGCGAACACCCTCGTATGGGAGCAACAGACGTTTGTCCATTCGTTCCGGTTAAAGATATCACTACAGCTGAATGCGTTGAGATCGCTAATAAAGTAGCCGAACGCATCAATCGTGAATTAGGTATTCCAATCTTCCTTTATGAAGATGCTGCAACTCGCCCAGAACGGAAGAACTTGGCCAAAGTGCGTAAAGGACAATTTGAAGGAATGCCAGAAAAATTGTTGGAAGAAGACTGGAAGCCAGACTACGGTGAACGCAAGATTCACCCAACTGCAGGGGTTACAGCTGTTGGTGTCCGGATGCCACTCGTTGCTTTCAATATCAACCTTGACACAGACGACCTAGAGATTGCCAATAAGATTTCTAAAATCATTCGTGGATCAAGCGGTGGATACAAATACTGTAAAGCGATCGGTGTCATGCTAGAAGATCGCAACATCGCCCAAGTCTCCATCAACATGGTCAACTTGGAACAATTCCCATTGTATCGTGTCGTTGAAACCGTTCGTTTCGAAGCGCAACGCTATGGTGTTCGCATCATCGGAACAGAACTCATTGGACTGGCTCCTGCTAAGGCTTTGATCGACTCTGCTGAATACTACTTGCAATTAGAAGACTTTGACTACAGCAAACAAGTCTTGGAAAATCACTTGTTGGGTTAGAAAGGGAGTTCTATGAAACTAGTTGACTTAAGTATTACGGAGTTTGCCAAAGTTCTTGGTTCAGATGCTCCAGCTCCAGGTGGTGGTTCTGCTGCTGCTCTATCTGCTGCGAATGGGATTTCCCTTACAAAAATGGTCTGTGAACTGACCATTGGAAAGAAAAAATACGCAGAATTTGAAGACCACATCAAAGGGGTTCATGAAAAAAGCGCTCAACTCCAAGACCAATTACTAGAAGCCATCGATAAAGATACAGAAGCTTTCAACGTCGTATCAGCTGTCTTTGATCTTCCAAAAGAAACGGAAGAAGAGAAAGCCGCTCGTCGTGAAGCCATGCAAAAAGCTTTGAAACATGCGACAGTATCTCCTTTCTCTATGATGGAGCTCATCGTTGAAGCTCTTGAAACCACCAAAGAAGCTGTTGGCAAGTCCAACACCAATGCGGCTAGTGACCTAGGGGTAGCTGCTCTGAATCTTAAAGCTGGCCTTCAAGGTGCTTGGCTCAATGTCTTGATCAACATTTCAGGAATCAAGGACCAAGACTTCGTCCAAGAATACCACAGCAAGGGACTCAAACTTCTCCAAACCGGTTCTGATCTTGCAGATAACATTTACCAAACCATTTTAGAAAGTCTATCTTAAACCTAGCAAATAAAAATAAAGAAAGAAGGGATTCTATGGTTTTATCGGATATTGAAATCGCCAATTCTGTCCAAATGAAGCCCATCACCGATATCGCTGCTGAACTTGGATTGACCGAAGACGATATTTCGCTCTACGGAAAATACAAGGCAAAAATTGATAGCAACCAACTGGAACAACTCAAGGATAAGGAAGATGGAAAGCTGATCCTCGTGACAGCCATCTCACCGACACCTGCTGGAGAAGGAAAGACAACCACCTCTGTTGGCTTGGTCGATGCTCTTTCAGCTATTGGTGAAAAAGCCGTCATTGCTCTCCGCGAACCGTCTCTTGGCCCTGTCTTTGGGATCAAGGGTGGAGCTGCCGGTGGCGGGTACGCCCAAGTGGTTCCAATGGAAGATATCAACCTTCACTTTACCGGAGACTTCCATGCCATTGGGATTGCCAACAACCTCCTTGCAGCCTTGATTGACAACCATATCCATCACGGCAATGAGTTGGGCATCGATTCTCGTCGCATCACCTGGAAACGGGTGGTCGATATGAACGACCGTCAACTCCGTCATATTGTCGATGGCCTTCAAGGAAAAACAAACGGAGTTCCTCGTGAAGATGGCTTTGACATCACCGTGGCTTCTGAAATCATGGCCATTCTCTGTCTCTCTGAAAATATCCTTGATCTCAAAGAACGTCTTGATCGCATCATTATTGGGTACAACTACCAAGGACAACCGGTCACAGCCAAAGATCTCAAGGCTGGAGGTGCCATGGCAGCTGTCCTCAAAGATGCCATCCATCCAAATTTGGTGCAAACCTTGGAACATACTCCTGCCATCATCCACGGTGGACCATTTGCCAATATCGCCCATGGCTGTAACAGTGTGCTGGCTACTAAACTAGCCCTCAAATATGCAGACTATGTCGTGACAGAAGCTGGTTTTGGAGCAGACCTCGGTGCTGAAAAATTCATCGATATTAAGTGCCGCATGGCCGGGCTCAAACCTGCTGCCGTTGTCCTCGTCGCAACCATCCGTGCTCTCAAGATGCATGGTGGAGTTGCCAAAGCAGACTTGGCTACCGAAAATGTCCAAGCCGTTATCGATGGACTACCAAACCTAGACAAACACTTGGCCAACATTCAAGAAGTCTATGGTCTACCAGTGGTCGTTGCCATTAACAAATTCCCACTGGATACAGAAGCAGAGCTAGAAGCTGTCTATGAATCTTGTAAGAAACGCCATGTAGATGTGGTCATTTCAGATGTCTGGGCACATGGTGGAGCTGGTGGTCGTGACTTGGCTGAAAAAGTCATTCAACTGGCTCAAGAAGAAAACCACTTCTCTTATGTCTATGACGAAGAAGACAGCATTGAAACAAAATTGACTAAGATCGTCACAAAAGTCTATGGTGGTAAAGGCATCAGCTTAACACCAGCGGCCAAACGCGAACTCAAAGAATTGGAAGCTCTGGGCTTCTCGAACTACCCAATCTGTATGGCCAAAACCCAATACTCCTTCTCAGACGATGCGAAGAAGATGGGAGCACCAAAAGATTTCACAGTTAAAATCAGTAACCTTAAGGTGGCTGCCGGAGCTGGCTTCATCGTAGCTCTCACTGGTACCATTATGACCATGCCTGGCCTACCTAAAGTTCCTGCCAGTGAAAAGATTGATATCGATGACCACGGCAATATCACTGGTCTCTTTTAAGAAAGAAGGCGTCCTATGGTGACTCTCCTTCATCTTACCCCCGCAGATTATCAAATTTCTACCTGGTCCGGTGGCCAAACCACCCAACTCTTTCTCTCCCCAGAGGGAGGAAGCTATCCAGATCGGACCTTTGACTTCCGCCTCTCTACTGCAACGGTAGAGGTTGAAAAAAGTAACTTTACCGATCTCACGGGCTACCACCGAATCTTGATGCCCTTGAATGCCTCCATTAGGCTCACCCATCACCATAAAGAAGTGGTTTTGAACCCCTTTCAAAGCTACTTCTTTGATGGGGGAGATCCTGTATCTAGCCAAGGGACTTGTCAAGACTTTAATTTGATTTACAAACCTTCTTATCAGGGGCATATGAGTGCTATATCCCCAAAAGAGAGTGTCAAAAGTCAGAGTCGCTATCAATTGATCTACGCTCTCTGTCCACTAACACTCGAATGGGGAAACAATCATTCTCAAACTCTCCAAACTCACGAGCTCCTGGTGATCGAACAAGCATCTCCTCTTCAAGAGATGACAATCACGTTTTTACCCCATCAGTCTGGGGAGCAACCGATTGCTATCTGGACTGGACTACAATAATGTTCACAAAGGAGAAACATTATGAACGGAGCACATAAACAGTCGATTGAGGAACAAGAAAAAGCGAAATTCAGCTTTAGCGGTGCCACTCTTTACGGTATCAACGCCGTAATCGGATCTGGTATCTTCCTCCTTCCTCAAAAAATTTATTCTGGCCTCGGACCAGCTTCTCTAGCTGTCATGTTCGGGGTTGCCATTCTCGTCATGCTACTATCAGCCTGTCTGGCTGAAACAGCTGGCTACTTCGACAAAAACGGTGGAGCCATGCAATACTCAAAAGCCGCTTTCGGAGACTTCGTTGGCTTTAACGTTGGGATTCTCGGTTGGGCCGTTACTGTTATCGCTTGGGCTGCCATGTTAGCCGGATTTGCTAAGATCTTCATCATCACCTTCCCAGCATTTGAAGGCTACAACCTTCCGATCAGTATCGGTATGCTGATTCTCTTGAGTCTGATGAACATTGCCGGTCTGAAAACCTCTAAGATGTTTACTCTGACAGCTACTGTTGCAAAATTAATTCCAATTGTCCTCTTCTCACTCTTTGCCATCTTCTTCATTCCCGGTGGCGTGAGCAAGGGCAACTTCACACCTTTCCTTCAATTGGAAAGTGGAACAAACCTCTTCAGTTCTATTTCTAGTACAGCCGTCTACATCTTCTACGGTTTCATCGGATTTGAAACCATGTCTATCGTTGCAGGGGAAATGCGCAACCCTGAAAAGAACGTTCCCCGCGCTATTCTAGGTTCTATCAGTATTGTATCTGTTCTCTACATGTTGATCATCGCAGGAACAATCGCCATGCTTGGTGGTCGCATTATGCAAACTGGTGCACCAGTACAAGACGCATTTGTCGAAATGATTGGCCCTATCGGAGCTCCACTCGTTTCTTACGGAGCCCTCATTTCAATCGCCGGTCTAAACATCGGTGAATCCATCATGGTCCCTCGTTTTGGTGCCGCATTAGCAACTGAAAAACTCTTGCCAGAAGGGCTTGGAAAAACAAACTCTAAGAATGCCCCTGTCATTGCCATTATCATTTCTGGTATCTTCGCCTTCTTACTCTTGTTATCTGGCTCTTTCGAAACATTAGCAACCTTCAGTGTTGTCTTCCGTTTCTTCCAATACATTCCAACTGCTTTGGCAGCCATCAAACTCAGAAAAATGTACCCAGACAAAAAGGTTACCTTCCGAGTACCATTTGGTCCTGTTATCCCAGTTCTAGCTGTTGTGATCAGTATCTTGATGATTGCAGGGGACAACATGATGAACTTTGTTTGGGGTGCCATCGGTCTCGTGATCGCAAGTGGACTCTACTTTGTTTTCCACGGCGATAAACTACATAAATCGAAAACCCTTCCTCACTAATTTTCTTTACACACTAGATGGGAACAGAGACGGGAGTGAAGCTCGGTTTTGCTCCCTAACCCATCTAGGACTCCACGAATATCAAACCTGAGCCCTTTTCTCTATGACTCTTTTCAATTCTTTAGATCAATAGACAATGGGCCCATGTTTGGTATTCAAACCGAAGTAAACAACACTACTTCCACAGAACAACTATTCATAATCGGAGGTTTTATATGACTCAATTGATTCATTTAGATGGTAATAGCTTAACACTCGAAGAAGTCATCGCTGTAGCTCGGCACGGTGCCCAATGTGAGCTTGATGAACAAGCCAAAGAAGCCGTTATCGCATCCCGTAAAATCGTTGATGACATTGTCCGGGAAAAACGAGTCGTCTATGGTGTAACCACTGGCTTTGGTTCCCTCTGTAATGTCAGCATCTCTCCAGAAGATACTGTTCAACTGCAAGAAAACCTGATTCGAACTCACTCATCTGGCTTCGGTGATCCACTTCCTGAAGATGCCGTTCGTGCCATCATGCTGATCCGTATTAACTCACTATTGAAAGGTTATTCTGGCATTCGTCTGTCAACCGTTGAAAAACTGTTAGAATTGCTCAACAAAGGAGTCACTCCTTATATCCCTGAAAAAGGCTCTCTCGGAGCTTCTGGAGATCTTGCTCCTCTTTCTCATATGGTTTTACCAATGTTGGGTCTTGGACGCGCCTACTACAAAGGAGAACTTCTCAGTGGTCAAGAAGCCTTAGATCGTGCTGGAATTGAAAAGATCCAATTAGCTGCCAAAGAAGGGCTTGCCTTGATCAATGGTACGACTGTCCTAACCGGTATCGGTGCTCTTGCGACTTATGATGGTATCCAATTGCTCAAACTCTCTGATATCGCTGGTGCTCTCTCAATGGAAGTTCACAATGGAATTACCAGTCCATTCGAAGAAGACCTTCATACCATCCGTCCTCAAAGTGGACAATTGGCAACCGCTCGCAATATCCGCAACCTCCTTGAAGGAAGCAAGAACACAACGGTAGCAACCCAACAACGGGTCCAAGACCCTTACACACTCCGTTGTATCCCTCAAATCCATGGAGCTAGCAAGGATTCTATTGCTTATGTAAAAGAAAAAGTTGAAATCGAAATCAACTCTGTGACAGATAATCCAATTATTACTAAAGAAGGCCACGTCATCTCCGGCGGGAACTTCCACGGAGAACCAATGGCACAACCATTTGACTTCCTAGGGATCGCCCTTTCTGAAATCGGAAACGTATCTGAACGTCGGGTGGAACGCTTGGTCAACAGCCAGCTTAGTAAATTACCATCCTTCTTGGTTAAACACCCTGGACTCAACTCAGGCTTCATGATTACCCAGTATGCGTGTGCATCCCTTGCATCTGAAAACAAAATCTTGTCTCACCCAGCTAGTGTCGATTCTATCCCATCTTGTGAAAACCAAGAAGACTTCGTCAGCATGGGAACAACAGCAGCTCGTAAAGCGGCTGAAATTCTTAAGAACTCCCGTCGCATCGTTGCTACTGAAATCATGGCAGCCTGCCAAGCCTTGGATCTCAAACCAGAAAATCATGAACTTGGTAAAGGTACAAAACCTGCCTATGACCTGATTCGCAACAAGGTTTCCTTCATTGAATTTGACAAAGACATCGAAATCTTTGAAGAACTTAATAAAGCATCTGCTGTTGTCGAAAGCGAAGAATTCTTAGCAACCATCGAAAAAGCAGTTGACTTAAGCATTCAATACTGATACAGTAAGAATAAAGCAAAACAGAGGCTGGCGATCTTCTCAGCCTCTGCCTGCTTTCAGAAAAATAAGGGAGGCGACAAGCTTGCTCACAAACTACTATCCAATGACCTACAGCTACTACCAAGGTAGCATCGAGGACAATCCCTACACGGCCAAATGGGGAATGGTCACCAAATTTTTAGACCTAAACGACGAGACCCTCACTCCATTTGAGGGGATGACCTTTGGGATCATCGGCTTTAAGAGCGACAAAGGAGTCTATATCAATAATGGGCGTGTAGGAGCAGTCGAGGGTCCTACAGCCATCCGTTCTCAAATCGCTAAACTTCCATGGCACTGGGGAACCAATGTGACGGTGTATGATGTGGGAAATATTGACGGGCCCAACCATTCACTAGAAGAACTCCAAGAAAGTCTCTCACAAGCGATTCAGCGCATGTACCAATTAGGGATCCAACCCATTGTCCTAGGAGGCGGTCACGGAACTGCTTACGGCCACTATCTAGGGATTCAATCCAGTTTAGAAAAAGATGAACAACTGGCTGTGATCAATCTGGATGCCCACTTTGATTTGCGACCTTACGACCAAACCGGTCCCAATTCTGGAACAGGTTTTCGTCAAATGGCTGATCATGCGAAAGAAAAAGGTCAGGACTTCCCTTACCTCATCCTGGGGATCCAAGAGCACAATAATAACCTCTTCCTCTTTAATTATGTTGCTAAAACACCAAGCATTGATTTTTTAACTGGCCAAGATCTCTTCCAGATGAGCCACCAAGCCATTCTGGATCGAATCGATCAATTTTTAGAAAACCAAACCGCGATCTATCTGTCTATTGATATGGATTGCTTTGCGGTCGGCTCTGCTCCTGGTGTTAGCGCCATCCAATCACTTGGTGTCGATCCCAAACTAGCCCTCCTGCTTCTCCAACACATTGCTGCCAGTGGTAAGCTAATCGGATTTGATGTCGTGGAAGTTTCTCCTCCTCATGACATTGACAACCATACTTCAAATCTTGCTGCGACCTTTATCTTTTACTTGACCCAAATATTGGCGCAACAAAAACTGAACTAAGAAGATTTCTACACACATAAAAAGCATAGAAACACCCATTGCTAGGGCATTTCTATGCTTTTTCTTCATTTTCAGACACAATGATCTTTGCCTGAAAAGAGGACAGGCCACTTAGCCTTCTCTTATGATTTAGGCAAGAGACACTACAGGTCTTTTAATTTCTTAAGAAACTGACGATCTCTGTAGGGATTCAAGTGTTGCTCTGCCACCTTCTTGTAGTAATTCTTATCTTCTTTCAAGAAGGTGCTCAGGGCAGGAGCGAGCTCTTCTCCCTTCTCCTTTTGATTAGATAAGAAAGCCAATAGATAATGAACCATCCCCTTATCCCGCGAATTGGCAGATGGATTCATCGTCCTTTCTTTTCGAGCCAGATAATCCGCAACCTTCTCCTGATCCCCTTGCTGACAAGCAATCAAAGATTGGTAAAATTCGAGCAATTCTTCCTTCCAAGGGAAACGAACACTGGACAAAATCTTCTGAGCTCTGTCAAAACAGAGGCGAGCTTGAATCAAATCTCCCTTCCAATAATAGGCGATCCCAAGATCAATATCAAAGACGACGCGGACGGAATCAACAGCTTGATCTCCCACCAAACGCAGAACCTCTTCTAAGTGGATGACCGCTACTTGGAAATGCCCTCTCACTTGCTCGATTTCAGCGAGGTAGGCCAAAGAAGCTGCAATTTGAATGGCATACTTGGCCTGCATGCTATTGGTCAAACTAAAGCAATCAATAGAGCGATACAGATGCCGGGTTGCCTGCTCCTCATCCCCAACCATCAGGTGATACAAGCCCTTCAAACGCAACTGGATCGCGATGACCTCATGATTATTAGCTTGGATGGCATCTTCTAAAGCTAAATCTGTATAATAGGCCATCTCAGAGATATTTTCCGTTTGAATGCAATAATAAATGATTTGCCGATAACCCTCTAAGAGGAAGTCGGATTGCTTGAGTTCCCGCGCATAGGAGATGACTTTTTGGATATCATGAATCCCCTTTTGATACTCCCCACTTCGAATAAAATAGCGACCTTCTAGGTACAAGTAACGCAGTTGTAAATGCTTGTATTCTCTATCTCTTTGGTGCCTTGAAAAGAGGTTATCTAATTCTTGGCGAATGCGGGATAGCTCTCCAAAAATGTCCAAATGGCTATTTGTACCATCTGATAGGAACCCCTCATCTACCTTGGAATAAATCGGAAACAGCTCATGCTCCAGCTGAAGGATTTCTTCTAAATAGGTCAACTCAAAAGATATGGAACGCAAAAGATTTTGGGATTGTTTGTATTGGTAGGCAATTTCCTTATAAAGAAGAAGGTCCGTCGAATCTTCTAAAGTTTCTTCCAATTTTTGCGCAATTTGTTGGTGGAAGAGCCGCCGTCTAGCTGGCGAAAGAAGATGGTAAAAGTACATGGCTACCAATTGCTTGCAGAATTGAACCATGAGAGCCTCGCCTTCTTCTACGATTGAGACGATCGCTCTTTCAGATAAAGGCTCGATTAATTCTGTCAAAACAGGAAGCTCTGTAGCCGTCAATTCTGCTAAGATAGACAGAGAAATTGGCTTATGAAAACAAGATAGGTAGTGTAGAAGAGCCTCTTCCTCACTGCTCATATCCCCAAGCTCCTGAGAAAGATAGGCTTGAATGATATCAGGCAAGGGTTCTAAATTTTCATTTTCTTTCCACTCTTCGATATAGCTGGACAGAAAGAACGGACTGCCTTCACTCCATTCGACCATCTGCTCCATCACTGCAGGCTCTATTGCTCCCAGTTCCCCTTTCAAGAGAGCACGACTTTCACTTGGGGCAAAATTGGTCAACTCTAGTTGGGACAAGCGTTTCTCTACCTTCAAGCCCCCCAAGAAGTTGACGAAGAAAGCTGGCAGAGGCTCTTCAGCTGTAAAAATCAGTTGCCATTTCTCCTGGTTTCTTCTTTCCTCTAGTTGTTTCACTTTTTCTAGAGACACTGCATCGAACCACTGGGCGTTTTCAAGCAGGATCAGGAGCGGTTTTTCTTTGCTAAGGCTCTGAAGCTGATTCCATACAGAAATGAGATCATCCTCCTCTTCCAGAAGGGAAATCCCCATCTCATCCCCCAGTTTCTCTAGCGCTTGTCTGAGATCATTCCAGGCGCTTCCTTCATAGCGTTGACTAGTAGCTTTTCCTTCCACCTTGATAAAGTTAAAACTGCGATTGGACATCAAGACCAACTGCCGTAACAGACGTTTCTTACCTGTTCCAGATTGCCCTATCACGAGAAAAGGACCTACCGCCTCACCCGTCTCGACTAAGGAAAGGTATTCCTCGAGTTGCGAGAGTTCTTGTTTCCGACCAAAGAAGGGAAGTTCATGGATATTTAAGCGATGACTCAGTTTATGAGTTCGTTTGGCTTCCAAAACGGAGTGATAAAGTTCCTCAATCGCTCGACTGGGACGCACACTGAGCTCGCGATCCAATAAATCGACTAGCTTATAGTAGGTCTCAAAAAATTTTCCTAGCTGATGATGGAAGCTATAATACTCCATCAAGAGCTGGTAGTTTTTCTCTTCAAATTCATCCAGCTCTACCAAATGATGGAGCAAGATTTCTATACTAGGATCTGCAAAACCGACCTGCTCAATTTTTTGATAGCAGCTTTCGACATAGAGCTTCCTATAAGCATCTCGTTTACGAGAAGCCCACTGATCAAAGTCTTCATCATCCTTGACATAGAAGCCCTCTAGAAAGTCTCCCTGATAGATATCCAAGGCACTTAGTGGGTCTCTTTCAAAACGCTGAACATCTAAACAAAGACTCAACTCAGGATTAAGAGCCAAACTACTCCGGCTTGGTGAGACAATGATATCTCCTTCAAAGATTTTATTGGCTTGGTAAACCGTATTCCGTAAGTTTTTGCGAGCGACTTGGTTTTCCTTATCTCCCCAGAGGATACCGGCTATTTCATCACGGTTGACTTGCCCCATGACCGCCAAGTAATAAAGCAAGGCCTCCATCTTCGAAAAAGAAAACCGAATATCTTTCTGATTGAAAACAACCTTAGGGGGTCCAAATAACTTTAACGTGAGATCTTTCTTCATTGCAAGCGCCTCCAAAATCGTCTTAGTTATACTATAAAAAAAAAGTTGGCTTTTAGCAAGTGATTTATCCAAATAAAAAGAGATTGAGAACGATTCTTTCTCAATCTCTACACTTCCTACTAAAAGTGTTGATTAATTCCCTTCAAAATTCGGTTGATGATCAAATAACGCCTTTGTTGCTTGGTAGACGTGGTAAGCGACATCTTCATTGTTCATGGTGTAAAGGTGGACACCTGCCACATCTTGAGTGACCAAATCAACGATTTGATCGACTGCATAGGCAAGTCCTGCTGCTCTGAGTGACTCAGGATCATGCTCATACTTGTCCAGAATGGCTTTAAACTTCCGTGGGATATGAACATTTTCACAAGTCTTAAGGAGACGAAGAGCCTGATTACGGTTGAGAATCGGCATCACTCCTGCATGAATAGGAACATCGATCCCAGCCAAGGTACACTTATCCTGAAAATCATAGAATCGCTCATTGTCAAAGAAAAGTTGAGTGACCAAGCTAGAGCACCCTGCATCTACCTTCTTTTTAAGATTTTGAATATCTGAAATTTGGTTTGGAGAATCTGGGTGTCCCTCAGGATAGCAAGCACCAATTACCTCAAAATGAGGAGCTTCTGTTTTAATAAATTCAATCAGATCCGTTGCATAACGAAAGTCTTTTAAAGGTTCCACACCAGGAATAATATCCCCACGCAGAGCCAAAATCCGATGAACCCCTACTTCATCTAACTCATGAAGAGTATCGGCCACTTTTTCCTTGCTCAAATAGACGGCTGGCAAGTGAGCAATCGTCGGAATAGACAATTCATTTTGAATGTAATTGGCTAAAGCAACCGTCGTCTCTTTGATATTGTATTTATTATTGCTAGCGGTCACACTAATAAAGTGAGGAGCTAGCTCCTGCATATTTGCCAAAGCACGTAAGAGTTTGGCATTGCCTACTTCAGGATTTGGAGGAAAAACTTCAAATGACAGAGACGGTGTGTGTTGTGACATATTCTATCCTTTTCTTTTGTTTCTTTGATCAAGAACTCTGAGCCACTATTTCTAAGATAAGGGAACGATTCGAAAACCCTCTACACGATGATAGAAGGTCCTCGAAACATTTCTTACAAGTGTTCACGCGCTTCTTTAGCAGCATTAACGAGTTTGATCAAGCTTTCTTTTGTTTCTTTAATTCCACGAGTCTTCAAACCACAGTCAGGGTTGATCCAAACTTTGCCACTTGGTACTTTTGCCAAGATTGCTTCGATGGTATGATCAATTTCACCGTCTTGTGGGACACGTGGTGAGTGGATATCGTAAACCCCAGGTCCAACTTCTGTTTGGAAGTTTTTTGCTTTCAACTCATCCAAGATTTCAAGGTTTGAACGGCTTGCCTCAAATGAGATGACGTCAGCATCCAAGTTGTCGATAGCTGGGATGATATCTGTAAATTCTGAGTAACACATGTGAGTGTGGATTTGGGTGTCTGGTGCTACAGTTGAGTGTACCAAACGGAAGGCTGGAATCGCCCAGTCAAGGTAGTCTTCGTACCAGTCGCTACGACGGAGTGGCAATTTTTCACGAAGAGCAGCCTCGTCGATTTGGATGATCTTCACGCCTGCAGCTTCAAGGTCAAGAACTTCATCCTTGATGGCAAGAGCGATTTGAAGAGTAGAATCCTTGATAGAGATGTCTTCACGTGGGAATGACCAGTTAAGAATGGTAACAGGTCCAGTCAACATCCCTTTAACAGGTTTGTCTGTACGGCTTTGTGCGTAGCTAGACCATTTCACAGTGATTGGGTTGAGACGAGTCACATCTCCCCAGATGATTGGTGGTTTCACCCCACGCATACCGTATGATTGTACCCAACCGTTTTTAGAGAAGAGGTAACCAGACAAGTTTTGACCGAAGTACTCAACCATATCGTTCCGCTCGAATTCACCGTGTACAAGTACGTCAAATCCAACTTCTTCTTGCCATTTGATCCATTCGTCGATCGTTTCAGCAAGGAAGGCATCGTATTCTTCTTGTGTCAATTCACCCTTACGGAAGGCCAAACGTTTGGCACGTACTTCCTTAGTTTGAGGGAATGAACCGATGGTAGTTGTTGGAAGTGCTGGAAGCTTGAAGGCTTCTTTTTGGATTTCTTCACGTTCTGCGAAAGCTGGCAAACGAGTGTAGTCTGCTTCTGTCAAAGCTGCGATACGAGCATGAAGTTCAGCATTTGCTCCAACGCGTTCTGTTGCAAAGAGTTCTTTGTTGGCAGCAAGAGCTTCTGCCCCTTGACCATTGCGGATGGCATCCAAGTCACGCAATTCACCCAATTTTTCAACTGCAAAGGCGAAGTGGTTCAAAATAGCTGGTTCAAAATCTTCGTTAGCCGTTGTAAATGGCACATGAAGAAGGGAGCAAGAAGTCGTCAAGACAACCTTTTCAGCTGGAACTTGATCCAAGATTTCCAAACTCTTTTCATAGTTGTTGCGCCAGATGTTTTTCCCATTCACAATACCTGCATAAAGGGTCTTATCAGCTGGGAAGCCACCTTTAACGAGTTCAAGTGTTTTCTTGCCTTCAACAAAGTCAAGACCAATACCATCTACTGGCAAGTTCACAAGATCATTGTAGACATCACGAACATCACCAAAGTAAGTTTGGATCAAGACTTCAAGGCCTTTCTTGTCAGCCAAGAGTTTGTTGTAGAGGTTCAAGAAGAGAGCTTTTTCTTCAGCTGACAAATCTTTGACAAGAGCTGGCTCATCGAGTTGAATACGAGTCGCACCAAGCTCAGCCAATTTGGCAAAGACTTCTTGGTAAGCAGCAACCAAGCTGTCGACGAAGTCTTCAGCTTTCACACCATCTTCAAAGTCAGATAATTGAAGGAAAGTGAATGGTCCAACCACTACTGGACGAGTGTTGATCCCCAATTCTTTGGCTTCTTGGTACTCATCAAAAATCTTGTGACCAGCCAATTTCACTTCTGTCGCTTTTTCAAATTTAGGAACGATGTAATGGTAGTTGGTGTTAAACCATTTTTTCATTGGAAGGGCACGGACATCCCCTTTTTCACCTTGGTAACCACGCGCCAAAGCGAAGTATTGTTCAAGGTCTGTCAAATCCAAGTTTTGAACAGATGCAGGCACGACGTTGAAAAGGAAGGCCGCATCAAGGAAATTGTCGTAGTGTGAGAAGTCATTTGAAGGAATCTCTGAGATGCCTTGTTCTTTAACAATGTTCCAGTGTTTTGCGCGCAAGTCTTTAGCAGCTACCAAGAGCTCGTCTGCTGAGATTTCTTTTCTAAAGTATTTTTCAGTTGTAAATTTTAATTCACGGAATTCACCCAAACGTGGGAAACCGATAATTGTAGTTGACATGTTGTGTCCTCCAAAAATTCTAATTGACACTATCATATCAGAAGATAGCCGTCTTGTATAATTGCTTTTACACGAATTTTGATATAGCCAAAAACTATAACACAGATTTAATAGGCCTTGAGAGCAGAAATCAAAATCAAAAACTAGGACTTCTTATAAATATTTCCTATAACCCAAGCATCCCCAAAACCATTTTTGAGCGGATTTTAAGCGGATTTTTGAGCGGATTCTGCTAGAAGAACAGCCCCTAAAAACTAAAGAAGGCCTTCTCTACTGAGAAAGACCTGCTTTTATAAGGAAGTTCGTTCCTTAATTTTTTTCATTTGCTTCATTAGGCTAATTTGACACAGAAGGCATCCCAAGGGGCTAACTTGCCCGATTCGAGGACCTGCTCCACCTTGGTATTGGCAATGAGAACCTCTTCAACTCCATTGACAAGTGGTAAGTCTTGCTCTTGACTTGAGAGATTGACAACGACGAGGTAGGCTTGCACTCCTTCTACCCGCTTGTAAGCAAAAACCTTGTCTACTGCGTCCACCAATTCATAATCAGCCGTCACAAGCCAAGGATACTCTTTTCTCAAGGCCACCAGAGTTTGATAGGTATAGAAAATGGAGTCTGGATCTGCTAGAGCAGCCTCAACATTGATCTCTTTGTGGTTTGGGTTGACCGCAAGCCATGGTTGACCTGTCGTAAAGCCAGCTTCTGCCTCATCATTCCACTGCATCGGTGTCCGTGCATTGTCCCGACCAATATGGCGGATCTGATCCATGATCACTTCGAGTGGCACTCCTTTTTCTAAGGCTTCATGGGCATAGTTGATTGACTCGATATCTTCTACATCCTCGAGGGTCTGAAATGGATAATTGGTCATCCCGATTTCTTCTCCTTGATAGATATACGGAGTCCCCTTCATCAAGTGAAGCAGAATTGCTAAAGCCTTGGCAGATTTGACACGGTAGTCGCCATCATCCCCCCAAGTTGACACAATCCGTGGGAGATCGTGGTTGTTCCAAAAGAGGGAATTCCAGCCTTCGTCTTTTCCTAATTCCGTCTGCCACTTGGTGAAAATTTCTTTCAATTTTGGCACATCCAATTCCTTAGCGTAGTGCCATTTTGGTTGACCCGGTTGGTATTGAAGACCAATGTGTTCAAATTGGAAGACCATGGACAATTCTTGATTTTTTGGATTGGAATATTGCTTAGCAATCTCTGGAGTCGCTCCCCAAGTTTCTCCCACGGTGAGCAGATCCTTATCGCCAAAGGTAGCTTGATTCATTTCCTTCAAATAAGGATGGAGCATGGGACCATTGCTGATGATTTCCTGATCTGGGATCTTACCGATCATATCGATGACATCCATACGGAAGCCACCAATCCCCTTGTCAATCCAGAAATTCATCATGTCATAGATCTGATGACGAAGCTCCTCGTTTTCCCAGTTGAGGTCTGGTTGCTTCTTACTGAAGTTATGCAGGTAGTATTGGCCTGATGCTTCATCCAATTCCCAAGCAGAGCCACTAAAAGCAGAAATAATACCATTGGGCTCATTGCGCCAAATATAGAAATCCCGCTTTGGACTATCTGGATTTTCACGTGCTTCGATAAACCAAGCATGCTCATCAGAGGTATGGTTGACCACCAAGTCCATGATGATTTTGATCTTGCGTTTATGGCCTTCTGCGATCAATTCTTCCATATCTTCCATAGTCCCAAAGATGGAGGCAATATCCTCGTAATCCGAGATGTCATAGCCGTTATCATCCATGGGACTCTTGTAGACTGGTGAGAGCCAGATCGCTGTAATCCCTAATTTTTCCAAGTAGTCTAGCTTGCTCGTGATCCCCTTGAGATCCCCGATGCCATCGCCATTACTATCCTTGAAACTCTTTGGATAAACTTGGTAAATTACGGCATTATGCCACCATTTTTGTTCCATTTTTTTCTTCTCCTTTATGATTGTGAAATCACTTTCATCTTACAATAATAGGGGTGAAATTGCAAGAATTTACAAGTCTTCATTCTCTTCACTGGAATAAATCACTTCAAAGAGACGTTGACGCAAACCTTCCTCTAAAGGCGTAATGATCTTCATCAACTGTTTCCAATCCTTGGCTGTTGAACAAGTCGCAAATAATTCATTCTTTCTATCGTAGGCCAGGTTGGCAGATTTCAAGAGCTCAAACATCCGATCTTCTTTTGCGGTAGGACGCGATTGCAGCTCACCCATCGCAATCTCCTGACTGTGATTGTCCACTAAGATAGGGGCTGTCTCAAAGGTATGGAGGAAGAACCGGTGCTGTCTCTTTTCAGGAAGCAGCGTTCGATCACCTGTTACATCCAGCCTAATCTTTCTTTCATCCCAATTGACAGTTAGGCGGGTTTCAACCCTGTTATCTCCTTCTCCTTCGACGAGTACGAAGGAACGATTGTCACCTGGGAAAAGATGCCAGTCCAGCATTTCTGGGAGCTCTACCCCTGTCTGCGGTTGTGCATCCATAGGGATGATGGCTCCTGCACGCGCAAGGACCGGAATATCCTGGCTAGCTCTAAAGACTGTAAGCTTGCCTTTTCCTTCGTACTTCCAATCATGGAAGAAATCATACCAAACTCCGTCTGGGAACCAAACACTCACAGAAGCACTATGATAGACAGGATCCAGAGCCTCTGTAATTGGGGCCACCATGAGTTCACTACCAAAGAAATATTGATTTTTAGCCTCATAAGCCTCTTCTTCGTTTGGGTAATGGTAATAGAGAGGCTGAACCAAAGGCAGTCCTTCTTCATGCGTCGCCACATTCATGGTGTAAAGATAAGGCAGTAAGCTGTGACGCAGGCGCAAATACTGCTTCATCCAGCGACAGGTCTCAGGCGAGTAAAACCACGGTTCCTTGCTGTTAAAGGCATTACAAGAACTATGGAGACGATTGATCGGGCTAAAGACCCCAAATTGCAACCAGCGAAGAGCCAAATCTTCATCATAGTAACCCCGCATATGGCCACCAATATCGTGACTCCACCACGTATAACCGATATTTGAAGCTGTGCTGGTAAAATAGGGTTGAAAGGCTAGGGATTCCCAAGTCACAATGGTATCCCCTGAAAAACCGATCGGATACCGGTGGCTGCCAGGACCCCCATAACGCGATAAGATGAGACCAGCTTGGCCTTTTCGGCAATTGTCTAGATAATGATAGTGATTTAACAACCAAAGGGGATCCATCTTGCCATGACTTCCCTGTTGCCAATCAATCCACCAAAAGTCGACTCCTTGATTTTCCAAGGGATGGTGGACATCTTCGAAATAAGCTTCGCGAAAGGCTGGACTGTAAAAGTCAAAGCTAGCCGCTTCTTCTTTTTCCGCATCTAATCCCAAGCGTTTTGCAACCATAGGGTAAGCATCTTCGAAGGCGCGAATGCCATCTGCTGGATGGACATTTAAGGTCACCTTTAAACCACGCTCATGAAGACCATGTAAGAAGGCTGCTGGATCAGGAATCAAGTCCCGGTTCCAACTATAGCCCGTCCAACCACTTCCAAAGCGAGCAGGAATCGCTGTCTTATGCCAGTCCATATCGATCACACTGACAGCCAAAGGCACCCCTTCAGCTTTGAAACGATCCATTAAATCTGTGTACTCCTGACTGGTATAAGGCCAATACCGACTCCACCAGTTTCCCAGAGCATAACGTGGCAAGAGGGGTGGTTGTCCCGTCAGATGGTAAAAATCTTTCAAGGCCCCTAGATAATCGCGCCCATAACCGAAGAAATACAGATCCACTTCTGGACATGGCCGTGCTCTATATCCGCTTTCGACATCATACAAGTAGGAACTGGAATCGTCCAAAAGAGCATAACCGGCCTTGCTCAAGATCCCATCTTGCAACTCCATAGCTCCATCGACCTCGTCAAGCGTCCGACTGGTCCCTTTCAAGGTCTCAGGCTGATCTCCATAGTGCCACCGGCTACCATAGACTGCATACTGACCCTTGAGCTCGATAAAAAGCCGATCCGGTGTAAAAGGTCCCTTTTCAAAATGAAGGTGGAGATGCTCCGTATGCAGATCGAGGACCTCTTCTGTCTCTACGACCTCATAAGCAACAGGTCCAAAATCACGATTTTGCACAACTTGCGTCTGACCATCTTCAAAAACACCATCCTCTGAGTATTCCAAGCGAACCAAAGATTCCGTTAATACGGAGATTCGGTAGTTCTCTCCCTGTATCACTGATCCTGCCATTTGTCTTTCCTCCTCTTTTTATAGGGCATCTGACTGCCCGCTTTTTATCTGCTCCGCCTCTCCGTGTAGGCGTTTACGATTTTACTATAGCACTCAAAAAAAGGCCTGTCAACACCTGACAGAGCCTTTCCTAAAATTTTATAAGATCAACTTCCCCAATGGATCAAGAGATACATGAGACTCGATCCAAACATATCTGCCAAGGCATGCATGAGGAAAAATGGCAAGAGATTCTTGACGACCTTGAGGACGGACGTTAGGTGAAATTATCCAGTGGATGATTTCAGCAATCCAGGAAGCTCCATGACTAAATTAAGATACAGAGGGTGTCTGCGGAGTAAAAATTAAAAATCATATTTCTGCAGAATCATTTCACCTATTTTAGTTAAGAAATAGGTTATCAACATTCTGAGGCCGGGACAAAAGTCCTAGCCTCTCAATTATTTTTGGATTGTAGAGCAAGACGCAGTGGTTGAGTGGGCTCTAATACGCTGATTTCAACAGCTTATACAGCCCTACTCAACTGTGCGGAGGTGGGACGACGAAATCGAATTCTAATGAATTACCGATTTCTGTCCCACTCTCAATTACACGATTAGTCTAACAAGTCTTGGATTCTATCCAGATACTGGTTGTCTGTCACCGCCATCACGCGCACCCCTTCTGGCCAGATAAAGTCGGGAGCAATCTGAATATGAAGCGGTTGATCTTCCGCATCTCGATAACCAATAATGTTGAGATGGTACTCCTCTCTGACAGCCAAGTCCTGAAGGCTTTTTCCTACCCAGCTGGATGGAACCGTAAACTCGACTACTACCACTTCTTCATCCAACTGGAAAACTTCAATCCGGTGTTGGAAAAGAACCATTTTAGCGAGGGACATGCCTGCTTCTACCTCTGGCAGGATGACCAAATCAGCCCCAATCTTTTCCAGAATTTCTTTGGTCACTTCATTTTTGACCTTGGCAATGACGTGCTCGACACCTAGTGCCTTACAGTGCATGACAGCCAGCACACTGGACTCCAGGTTTTCACCCGTCGCGATCACGACTGTGTCACAGTTCCCAATATCTGCTGCATCCAAGAGGTCCAACTCCGTAATGTCTCCAACAATTCCAGTCGTAATCATGGATTCATATTGGTTGATCACATCTGCGTGATCATCAATCGCAACAATATCCACATCCTGGTCTTGCAGGGTTTTCAGGACACTCTGTCCAAAAATTCCTAATCCTAAAATTCCAATGGTACGATTTGCCATAAGTCTCTCCTATCCGATAATGATGTCTGCTTTAGCATATTGCAAGGCATCTGCCTTCTTAGCTTTGTAATTGTTCAAACTGACCATAAGGGTCAAGGGGCCGATCCGACCGATAAACATGAGGACCATGATAATGCCTAGTCCCGCCCCATTTAAGGTCGAGGTCACATTGGCTGTCACACCTACTGTCGCTAGAGCCGATACTGCCTCAAAGACCAGGTACAAAAAGCGTTGACCATCCGGAGTCACGAGACAAAGACCAAAGAGTCCAAGGAGAAAAGTCAACTGGAAAATCACTGCCGTCCCCAAAGAGCGTTGGACCAAGTCTGGTGCGATGGTGCGTTTACCCAGGTTGGTATGTGGCAAGCCGAGCAACTCTTTGCGCGCTAAGAGAATCAGCACCAAGAAGGTGGTGATCTTCATCCCTCCTGCTGTCCCGCCTGGTGCTCCTCCTAGGAACATCTGTAAGAGATAGATAAAGAGCGTCACTGGCCGGACTGCTGTATAATCTAGCGAAGCAAAACCAGCTGTCCGCATACTGACAGTTTGGAAGAAGCTGACCAAGATCTTCTCTCCTAATGGAAGGGACCCAATCGTTGCTGGATTATTAAACTCGGTCAAAAGACTAGTCACTGTCCCAAAGAGAAGGATCGCAGCTGTTAACCAGAGAACCACCTTGGTATGGAAGCGAAGAGTTCGCCGCCCTGATTGATTGCGGGCCTTGGTGGCTAGGTCAAACCAGACCATGAAGCCCAAGCCTCCGGTAATGATCAGAGCAGACAAGGTCAGATTGACCAACCAATCGGTCTGGAAACTCATCATACTATCGCCCCCAAAATTATCAAAGCCCGCATTACAAAAGGCCGAGACAGCAACAAAGATGGAGTTAAAGATCCCATGGCCCCAGCCAAAGCGAGGAATAAAGCGAGTCATGAGGAGCAAGGCCCCCAGTCCTTCGATGGTAAAGGTGGTAATAAAGATGGAGCGGACAAAACGGGCCAAACTCTGGTTATTGCTAAAACTAAAGCTATCCCGAATGGTCTGCCGATCCTTGTAACTGAGCTTTTGGCGACCTTCCATAAAGAAGAGACCGATAAAGGTCAAAATCCCTAATCCCCCAATCTGGATCAAGAGCATACAAATCAATTGCCCCCAGCCATTATAGGTCGAAGCCACCGACTGGGTAAAAAGCCCCGTCACACAAACCATAGAGACTGCTGTAAAGAGGTGATCGATATAGCCTGCTGTTGAGCTTACTTGCTGGACAAAGGGCAAACTCAGTAAGAGCGAGCCCATCAGGATAACCAAGGCAAAGCTGAGAAAGATCCGCCTTGCCGGAGACAGGCGAGTCAGTTTGGCTCGCCATTGTTTAAAATATGATTTCACTAACATAGCTTCATTGTATCATAAAAAGAGAATAGACCTACAAGTAATGAACCATTTCTAGGCATAATTCTAAGGCCTTCTCGAATGCTTCAGAGCCCCAGTCACGCTGGTCATAATTTTCCAGGTCTGCAAGAGAATCTGCGGTAAAGAGGAGCAAGCCCCAAACCGCCCCACGAAGTTGAGCCACTGCAGCAAGGGAGGCGCACTCCATCTCCACCACACTACACCCTTCTTCGATGCGATAGGCCACCTTGTCAGGTGTTTCCCTATAAAAACCGTCGGTCGACCAGGTCATGACCTCTTGATAAGGAATGGACGCTTGTTTGAGAACTGTTTCAATAGCAGTCAGGGCACGGCCGTCCACCTCTATATAACGGGAGGGCGCCACATAATGGTAACTGGCTCCCTCATCTCGCAAGGCCTTGGTAGGGATCAAGAAGGCATTTTCTTCTATGTCCACCAAGACCCCACAGCTACCTGCCGATATAATCTTCTTCACCCCATAGCCAATCAACCAATCCATGAATTGGGCAGCAGCTGCAGATCCAACTGGCGCTTGGGCCAAGCAGATTTCCTCTCCTTGGTGCTCCATAACATAGACCGGATAGACCTTGGTAGCTGAGACAAAGCTAGCTACTTGTTTGGCTCCAACAGCTTTGGCAAAGCGATCAATCTCATCCTCCAGGAAAGCATAAACACATTTTTCGGGTAGGTGCAGGTCTAACCCCTCATGGGTCGGCATAATGACTGCCTGCGGATTGTCGTCAAACTCTAAAATGGGTATTTCATGTTTATGGATCATTGTTTCTCCTTTTTGACGAGTATTTCTTTAATGACACGGGCTGGGTTTCCTGCAAGGACCACATTGTCTCCAAAGGACTTGGTGACCACTGCCCCAGCGCCAGCGACCACATTATCACCCAGCGTCACTCCAGGAAGGATAGTAACGCCTCCTCCTGCCCAGAAGTTGTCTCCTATCGTAATCGGAGCTCCGTACTCGAGACCAGAATTGCGCTCGTCTGGATCCAGTGGGTGCAAGGGCGTCAAAAATTGGCAATTGGGACCAATCATGGCATTATTGCCGATCGTAATGGGACAAATGTCCAACATGGTCAAATTGTAATTGGCATAGAAATTTTCTCCTAGATGGATGTTGACCCCATAATCCACAAGAACCTGACGATTGAGATAGAGGTTTTCACCGGTTGATCCAAACCACTCTTTGATGATAGCTGCCCCTTTTTTAGGATCCACCTCTTGGTTAAAAGCTTCTTGTTTCTCCCGAGAGGATTGGGCCAAAGCCCGTAATTCAGGGTCCGCAGGTCTATAGTAGTCACCCGCAATCATTTTTTCATATTCACTGGCCATAAGGAAACCTCCACGTTATTTTGACATATTATAGCAGAATTCCCCCTTTAAAACAAACGTCAGAATAAGGGTTTGCAAGAAAAAAGATCGTAAACACTTAAAAAAACTTAACAAAACTTGCATCCACTTACAAAATGGTGTACAATGAAGACAAGAACAGAAATAAGGAGCGAATTCATGTACCAGGAACAGCGACTCGAAAAAATATTAGAACTCTTAGAAGAGCGAAAACAGCTATCGGCTAAAGAAATGGTTGATTACTTTAAGGTTTCAAAAGATACTATTCGCAGAGACTTTGCCCTTCTTAGCCAACGCCAGCTGGTCCGCAGAACCCATGGTGGTCTCCTTCCCTTAAACAAAGAACCCGGCCCTTCTTATCTAGACCGTAGTCAGAAAGCCAACAAGGAAAAGACTGCCATGGCTCAAAAGGCCCTGCAATTGATCCAAGATGGACAAGTGATCTTTCTCGATGTTTCCACCTCGATGACCCTGCTTGCTGGTTTGCTTAATAAGGAAGTCACAATCTATTCGCATTCCCTTGACAATGCCATCCAGCTCAGTAGCCATTCCCAGGTTGACTTTCATCTTTTAGGAGGAAAATTCTACCCTAAAAACCGCTTCTACTATGACGCGAATCAAGCACAAATACTGGACAATCTTCGCTTTGATCTCGCTTTTTTTGGAGCGAGTAGCTTAGCCAATGGCGAAGTCACCTTTGAGGATGCTGAAGACGTTGCCGTCAAGTCTCT
The DNA here is from genome assembly GCF_001813505.1 of Streptococcus sp. HMSC061E03. Lineage (NCBI taxonomy): Bacteria > Bacillati > Bacillota > Bacilli > Lactobacillales > Streptococcaceae > Streptococcus > Streptococcus sp. HMSC061E03. The sequence continues at coordinate 35,558 of NZ_KV812784.1, read as the reverse complement.
CGTTTTTGAACGAGCTCGTACCAAGATCCTTGTGGCAGAAAGCAGCAAGTTCTCCCAAAATGCCAACTACTATCTTGCTCGTCTCAAGCAATTTGATTATTGGATTACCGACCAAAAACCAAGCCCTGAAATCCTTAAACAAGTCGGCAACGAAACCACTATTCTCTATTAGGAGGTAATCTTTATGTCTCACATTCGTCTCATCATCAGCGATATCGATGGCACCATCTTAAATGACCACCATCAGATCGATCCACAGTTAGCATCATTGATCCCGGATTTAAAGCGTGAAAAGATTCCTTTCGTGCTGGCCTCTGCTCGCTCTCCAAAAGGGATGGCACCCATTGCCAAAGAGCTCGGCATAGAAGACTGTCCTATGGCCTGCTACAATGGAGCCTTGATCCAAAAAGGAGAGCAGGTTCTGTTTGAGCATCCCTTAGACAAGATTGAAGCCCGTCAATTTATTGATTGGGCCAACCAACACTTTCCTCAGGTTTCGATCAACCTCTATAGTGGAAAAGACTGGATGACCGATCATCTCGACCAATGGAGCCAAGAGGAGGCCCGGATTACAGGAGAAAAACCTATCATTCTTCCCCTATTGGATCCTTTACTGGATGCGACAAAGCCCCTCCACAAATTGCTCTTAATTGGGGAAGCAGAAGAGATCCAAGCCCTCTATCGTGCTATTTCTACCGACGACTTCCCTTCTACCGCCTTTTATCTCTCCAAAGCCAACTACCTAGAAGTCACGGCTAAGCACGTCTCTAAAGAGGATGCTCTGGTTGAACTCGCCAACCACTACCACTTGATCTTAGAAGAAGTCCTCACCATGGGGGACAACTTCAATGACCTTCCTATGCTCAAAAAAGCAGGCATCGGGGTCGCTATGGGCAACGCTCCTCAAGAGGTGAAAGACGGAGCAGCAGTCGTGACAAAGACCAACAATGAAAACGGGGCTGGGCAAGCGGTTGAAACCTATGTGTTGATCTAGAAACATAAATAAAGTGACTAGCTAGTATTTTTTACGACTAAAAAATATAGTAGAAATGCCGATAAAATAAGGATTCCTGCAAATTTGTGGGAATCCTATTTTCTTTTGCACGCTTTGTATATTTAAATTATTTTGTGTATATTTTCCCCACTCAGCTTTTTATCAATAATTAGGGATATAAAAGTCGGTAAAACCCTTGATTATTATACCGTTGACAAGTTTTTCAAAAACCTGTATGATAGAAAAAAGTTTATTAAAAAGGGGACGTATTTTGAAAAAATATACTATTTCACGTAAACAAACTTTAACTTTAGCTTCCGTTGTTTTAGGAACGGTCTTCACAGGAACGACTATTGCTTCTGCTGATGACGTTGCACCTGCAACAACCCAAGCTGCTCCTGCAGCTACTACAGCAGCAAAATCACCTATCACTGCTGCAACAGAAGAAATCAACGCCAAAGCCAATACACCAGTTGTTCCTGCTGATAAAGCAAAAACTGGGGATGTCATCGCTGTGGACGTTAAAAAAACTGGCCCATCTGCTAAAACAGACGGTGCAGATACAACCACTACCTCAACAGCAACCATCAAAACTACTAGCTTAGCAGATCCAAACACACCTGTTGGCACTTCAAAACCAGTCTCATCTACTAAGACAGCTACATCTACCAAAGAGACAGCTGACTACACTGAGACAACAACCGAAACAGTCAATAAAACAACTGTAGTCGAAGTTACAAAAGAAGCCGATGTGGTCAATAAAAAAGAAGTTCAAGCAACATCCGACATCGTCTTTGTCATTGACAAATCAACTTCAATGGATTCTCACATCAGGGATACGATGAAGAATGTCGAGACCTTCGTTCGCAATCTATCGGCCAAAAATATTCAAGCTCGTTTAGGATTGGTTGAATACGAAAGAGCTAGTGAAGTCAAATACCATGATTTCAATGGATCTAAGTTCACAAGTGATCCAGAAAGCTTCATTTCCGCCCTGAAAACCATCAAAACTGATGGCTACTATGAAAATGCTACTGTTCCATTGCATCATATCGCTACTTCAGGAGACTACAACTGGGGGACTGGGGCAAACAACCATCGCTTTGCTTTCTTGATTACAGATGAGGACATTGATCTTACAAAGGATACACCAACAAAAGAAGCGACACTGAAAGCCCTTCAAGATGCTGGTATCTCTTTGACAGTGGTTGGTGAAACACGTGAAAAAAAGACTTTGATCCATTTGTCAAAGAAACTAATGGTCTCTACCTAGATATCGACAAAAACTTTGCTGACTTGTTGAACGTTCAATTTGCCAATAAAGTCGTTGAAACTGTCCAAAAAGGTCGTGTCTTCAAAGTCCAAACAGACAAGTATGAGTTGATCTCAAAAACTCATCGTGTGGCGAAAGCAAAACCACAAACACCTAGCATCCAAACGCCTGCAACACCGACTCCTACTCCTCAAAAACCGGCTGTTGTAACCCCTGCGAAACCGACTGTATTCACACCTGCTAAAAACGAGCCTGCCAAAACAGCAGTCTATATCGCACCTGCAGCTCTTCCTCAAAAAGAAGCAAGTCTTCCAAATACAGGAAGCAAGACCTCAATTGCCTTGACAACTCTTGGCCTTGGTCTTCTTAGCATGAGTGCTGCCTTTGGCCTCTCTCGTAAAACAAAGAAAGACTAACATGAAAAAGAGAGTGGGACAGAAATCGGTAATTC
>NZ_KV812784.1:0-32740 GCF_001813505.1 Streptococcus sp. HMSC061E03 | reverse complement strand
GAGAGGCTAGGACTTTTGTCCCAGCCTCCTTTTTAGCTCTGTACGAATGATTCCTGTTTGCCATTTTCATCAGGAATGTTAGATTCTTCAACTTCTACCAAAAGATTCTTGTCCTCCACTATGATATAATGGGGACAGTACAAGGGAGGAAACCAATGTTACAAGAACTAGCCTTTACAGGTCAATGGAGACACTATCAAAAACGCGTTCTCGATAAGAGTGACGCTTTTATGGCGGATGGCAGCCTGCATTTGGTAGCAGCTCCTGGCTCTGGAAAAACAACCCTGGGAATCGAATTTATCAGACGCTTAGGTCAGCCAACCCTGATCTTGGCTCCAACGGTCACCATTCGTCAACAATGGGTGGATCGGATTATCCAGGCATTCTTGAGTGATGAAAGTCAAGCGGAACAACTGATTTCACAAGACTTAAAACATCCTAAGCTGATTACAGTAGCTACCTATCAGGCCCTACACAGCGCCATGAACCAAGTCGTCGGTCAATCGCAAGCTGAGGATACCGATGACCAGGCAGAGATTGAAACATTTGATTTCAAAGGCTTTGATATCTTCACTACTTTCAAAGCCATCTCACTCGGAACCCTTTGTTTAGATGAGTGTCACCACTTACGCAATGAATGGTGGAAGAGTTTGGAAGCCTTTCGTCAAGCCTTCCCTGACTTAAAGATGATCTCCCTTACCGCCACCCCTCCCTATGAAGGGGATCCTGCCCTTTGGGATCGCTATATCCGCATGTGTGGTGAGATTGATGAGGAAATTACGGTTCCCGAATTGGTCAAGGAAGACACCCTTTGTCCTCACCAAGACTATGTCTACTTTGCCTTTCCAACCAAGGAAGAGCAAGAGCAGTTGGATGCTTTTAGCCAACAAAAGAATGCTCTCTTGCAACAACTGACTTCCGATCCCCTCTTTTGCCAACACCTCCAAACCTGCCAGGCCTTATCGGGTCAGATCAGCGATGATGAATTGCTCAATGAGCCCCAGTATCTTTCTGCTACCCTGATCTTTCTTCGAAGCAAGGGAATTGCCTTTCCCCAACGTTTCCAAGACCTTTTAGGAGCCAAGAAATTACCTGCTTTCACCCTGGACTGGCTTGAAATTCTCCTGCAAGGCCTGCTCTTTCAGGTGCCTCACTGGTACAATCTACCTGAGGAATACGAGAAGCAAGTTCTCCATGAACTAAAAGCAGCCAGCTTGATCGATCGAAAACAAGTCAAACTGGTCCGCAACAAAAAACAAGACCTTCTGCTCAACCAATCCCTCGGAAAACTCAATGCGGTTCGAGAAATTTTCAAGGCGGAATACCAGGCGCTTGGAAGTCAACTGCGCCAACTGGTCCTAACAGACTATATCCGCCAAGATTTTGAAGTTCATCTCGGGGATAAAGATGCCCAATTCACTCAATTGGGAGTTCTCTCCTATTTTGAATCTATTCGCAGAGAAAGCATAGAGCTAACTACTCCTCCTGCCATTGCTGTCTTGACCGGTAGCATCGTCATCATCCCGACGGTCGCTAAGCCAAGACTAGAAGAGCTACTTGGAGGGAATCGACTGACTTACCAAAGTGTCGGCCAATTATCTCCTGATGACTTTCTCAAGGTTCGCTTAGTTGGCTCTCAACATGATTTGGTGACAGCCGTGACCCAGCTCTTTCAAGAAGGGCTCATCCAGGTTGTCATTGGAACCAAGTCTCTTCTAGGGGAAGGCTGGGATGCTCCTTGCGTCAACTCCCTGATCCTAGCGAGCTTTGTCGGTAGCTTTATGCTCAGCAACCAAATGCGAGGTCGTGCCATCAGAGTGTGGCCCGAAGATCCAGACAAGACCAGTAATATCTGGCACCTGGTCTCCATTAATCTTTCCCTAAAGAAATGGTATGAAAAGTCCGATCTTGAAAAAGAAGAGATCGAAGCCCTCACTGATCAGCTGAAAGAATATAGTCCTGATCTGGAGCTCTTAGAAAGACGGATGAAGCAATTTTTAGGTCTCCATTACAAGGAGCCCTTCATCGAATCCGGTATCGAACGCCTAGCCTTTGACAATATCCGCTATACCAAAAAACAGTTGCAAAAACTCAATGAAGAAACCTTAGAGCGCTCCACCCATCGTCAAGAACTCCGAGACGGCTGGAAAAAAGCCCTGCCTATTCTGGAGAATATGGAGATTGCAAACGAGGTCCAAGTGGATAAACACTTCCTGCCCCTGGCCCTATTTTTTGACGCCAGGAAGCTAGCTCGTTGGCTAACGGCCGCCACTTTGACCGATGCTTTCGCCAACTTTATTTACTATTCATATAGAGGAGGATGGAATAAAGGGTCTCTTATTCTTCTATTCTTCCTAGCTGTTCTCGCACTCCTTGCCTGGCTCCGCTACTATCTTTATAAGAGCCCTTATAAACGGCTAGAAGTCTTTGGTCAGGCTATCCACCAAGCTCTGCTCCTCTTTGGGCATATTCAGACTCAAGAGACCCGTATCCAAGTCGTACGAGACAGAAAGGATGCCATCAACACGCTAATCTATATGAAAGGCGGAACCATGCGGGAGAAGGAACTCTTCTCGCAAACCATGATCGAGTTTTTCGCTCCAATTGAAAATCAGCGCTATATCCTGAAAGCACAGGAAAAAGTGTCCGATCAGACAGAATATTTCGCAGTACCAAGCCTCTTTGACAAACGGAAAGAGGATGCCCAAGCCTTTGTGGAACAAATCCGAAAGAGTCTGGGCAAGTATGACCTCATCTATACCCGAAGTGCCGAAGGCCGTGCTGTTCTCCTAGATGCGCGCATCAAGGCCTTAGCTAACAAACAAGAGCGCACCTTCACCAAGAAACAAGTGATGTCGGATTTGAAATAAGATTTTATTTCACTACAAAAAATTCTAGTAGACAGCCTCTACTAGAATTTTTTTGTTAGTCAAGTACAATCATAGCCTTAATAGTCTTACGTTCATCCATGTCCTTATAAGCTTGGTCGATATCTTCCAGTTTATAGCTTGAGGTAAAGACACGACCCGGATTGATATCACCATCAAGGACCGCTTTTAACAAAACTTGTTTGTCATAAGTAGTAACTGAGGCTGCTCCACCTGCCACTGAGATATTTTGAGCAAAGGTCGAACCAAGGGCACGGTTATTGTAATGAGGAACGCCCACAAATCCCATGCGCCCTCCATTATGGAGGACTCCGAGAGCTTGCTCAACAGCTGCTTCTGTACCGACACATTCGAGAGCTGCATCTGCTCCGCCTCCAAGGATTTCACGGACCTTGGCAATCCCTTCTTCACCACGCTCAGCCACAACAGCTGTCGCACCTGACTCCAAGGCCATTTGTTGACGGTCTTGGTGGCGACTCATAAGGACGATTTGCGATGCACCACGCATCTTAGCTGCAATGACAGCACATTGGCCAACAGCACCGTCACCAATAACGACAACCTTGTCACCTTTTTGCACATTAGCTACACGCGCTGCATGGTAGCCCGTCGGCATGACATCAGCCAGCGTCAAGAAGGATTTGAGCATAGCTTCTGTATAATCAGATGGTTGACCTGGAATCTTGACAAGGGCCCAATTAGCAAAGTGGAAACGGATGTACTCTGCTTGCACCCCGTCAGACCAGTTGGTCCCGATATGGCGGTCACAAGTCCCATCATAACCAGCACGACAGGCATCACACTCCCCACAACCATGGGTGAAAGGTGCGATGACAAAGTCTCCTGGTTTGACCGTTGTAATAGCTTCTCCGATTTCTTCGACAATCCCAATGGCTTCGTGGCCACTATTTTGATGCCCTGCTTCAATATCTGGATTACGGTAGCTCCAGAGATCGGATCCACAGACACATGTGCGGACGATGCGGAGAATAACATCATCCGGCGCTTCGATTTGCGGACGTTCAACTTCTACTAGACCCACTTGCCCAGCTTTTGTATAAACTGTTTTCTTCATAGGAACAACCTACTTTCTATTGCTTACTTACCTACAGTATACACTTTTTCTTAGGCTTCTGCTCGTACCAACTCGTCATTAATGATGGTGATGATCATGCCCATGACCTTGATCCACTTCCAGCTCTTCGATATTTCTCTTGTGGGCTCGGTGAGTCGCCAGGTCTTCATCTACCTCGATGGTGACGTTTTGAAAGCCACAGTCTTTGAGCAAGTCTCGGATAGACTCTTTACAGACCTCCATGTGGTTGACATGCTCTAGACAAACATGGACAATAGCATTCTTTTCTAAGCCATCCATGGTCCAGAGGTTTAGCTGATTGATACTAGCCACATGCTCCAACTGCTCCAAATCACTCTTGACTTGCTGGATATCTACTCCTTCTGGCACGGCATCCAAGAAAATCTTGAGCGTGCTCCAAAAACGTGGAATGGCTTTGGACAGAATAAAGATGGAAATGGCAAGAGATAAGAGCGGATCCAGAATATACCAGTCGGTAAATCGTAGAACAATGGCCATTAGGATAACAGCCACCCAACCCAAGGTATCTTCCAGAAAATGCAGGCTGAGAATGGATTCGTTCTTGGTTTGTCCTTTGCGAATGACGAGACTCGCTAGCACATTGATGCTGACGGCTATGATTCCTAGCCAAAGGATGCCCTCATCGTTGACAGGTTGTGGATGAAAGATTTTCGTTATATTTTCCAAAATAACCAGAACGGACCCTGTCATGAGAATCACTGCCGTTACCATGGCCCCTAAAAGGCTAAAGCGCTTGTAGCCCAAGGTATAGCGGCTGTCTTCTTCGCGATTGGAGATACTTTCCAAAAAGGCAGAGATCCCAATAGCGATCGCATCCCCCAAGTCATGGACCGAATCCGCAAGGACCGCACTGGATCCAAAAATCCCTCCTGCAATAAACTCAACAATGGCATAACTCAAATTCAAGAAAAAAGCGATCCAGACCGCATGTTTTGTCTTCATAATCCTATTTCCTTTGTTATAATAGATTCATGAACATCATGTTCATTATCATTATCTAACATTCACAACAGAAAGGATAGGGGCAAACCGTTTAGGGTGTACGTTACTGAACAGTTTGTTCGAAGTGTCCATATGACAGCACAGGATCGTCGCATCACCAAAACTCGAAAAGCTATCTATCAGGCTTTCTTACACTTACTCAACCAAAAAGACTACGAAGCCATCACGGTTCAGGAAATCATAGACCTTGCTGATGTGGGGCGCTCGACCTTTTACAGCCATTACGAGAGTAAGGAATTATTGCTAGATGAACTCTGTCAAAAGCTCTTTCACCATCTCTTTGAGCGTGCTGAACACCTCTCACCACAAGACTATCTAGCTCATATCTTTCAGCATTTCAAGAAAAATCAAGATCATGTGACCAGTCTCTTGCTCTCTAAAAACGATTATTTCATCCGGCAACTGCGAAAAGAGCTGGAACATGACGTCTACCCAATGGTAGCCGACGAACTCATCCAATCGTACCCTAACATTCCCCACTCCTATCTCAAACACCTGGTCGTCAGCCATTTCATCGAAACCCTCAGCTGGTGGTTGAAAAAAGGCAAGTCCTACACCGAACAAGAAGTGATCCAATTTTATTTGGAGATTCTAAAAGTAGGCTCGAACTAGAAGGGAGTATTTTCAATGACCAGCGTGCAATTTTACTTTCTATTTCCATCACTCTTCATGCTTCACGAACTCGAAGAAATCGTTTGGATGCCATCCTTTGTCAAAAAAATATCAATCCAGTATCCAAACAATCGAATCCTAACTTATTACACTCCTTTTGCTTTCAACTTTATTGTCTTGGAACAATTTCTGATCCTAATGACGTCGCTATATCTTAGTTACCAGTTTAATAACTATAGCATTTAGCAAGCATCATAATCGCTTATATCTACCATGTATTCGGACATCTGATTCAAACAATCGTTATACGAAAATATGTGCCTGGATTGTTGACGGGCATTTTAACGAGTTTGTTTGCTCTTTGCAATCTCAAAAATGAATTTCCAATTAAACTTTATGGTTACTCTCTTTTTACCTTATTGGTTATTATTTTAAATCTTGTAGTATCATTTATGATTCTTCATAAAATCAGTCATAAAAAATAGCACTCAGGCAATCATATCTTAGAAAGGAAACCCTATGTTCTTCCACATTCTTCTCGGCTTTTTTACAGCCTTCTTTGCCCTTGCTTTTGCTCTTCTTCACTTATTGGCTTCTCTTTCTGAAGTTAAAAAAGGGAATCACACTCTAGGAAATACATTTCTCCTCATCGGAAGTAGCCTTGCGACCTTATCTCTCATCCTCTACTTCTTTTTACCGATTGTCGCTCTAGTCCTTTGGCTGATCGGCTGTGGTTTGATTTGCTACGGGGCCTATTGGAATGGGAAACACAAAGGAAACTTCCATCCAGCCCACCATCTGATTCGGACGGGCATCGCTCTGGTCCTCACCATCTTGTTAGCCTTGTTATAAGAAAAGCTCAAGTTTTTTTAAAACTTGAGCTTTTGTAGTTTCTATTTGTTAAGCCATCAACAGCATAAGAATAGGGATCACCACCATGGTTGCAAGGGTCGTCTCTGTCACCATGACGGCTGCATAATCACTATCAGCTCCGTAGAGTCTGGCAACAACCGGCGCATTGGTCATCACAGGCATGGCGGACTGGATGATAAAGACTTGCTTCATCAAGCTTGGAAGAGGCAACCAGTAGACGATGGTCGCCATCAAGAGAGGGGCAACCAGGAAGCGACCTAGTAGAATCAATAGCTGATCTTTTCCCAGAACCAACTGCTTCACACCTACATGAGACACTGACAAACCGATGAATATCATGGATAAAGGGGTTGTTAAATTACCCAGATACTGCAAATCACTGGCTAGAAAGGCTGGCAACTTGATCTGCAGCATCACCAAGACTAGTCCCAAGAGAAAGCCCATGAGTGGCGGAGAAAAGACTTTTTTCAGACTCGTTTTGAGATCAAACCGAGCTTCTCCCTCACCATCCCGCTGGATGAGATAGGTCCCCAAGGTCCAGAAAAAGGTCGTATTACACATGTAATAGATCAAAACATAGGGAATGCTGTCATCCCCAAAGAGGGCCTGGTTGATGGGAAGACCCACAAAAATCGTATTGGAATTAAAAAACATGGAAATAAAGAGGCCACGGCGGTCCTGTCTCACTGCAAAAATTCTAGCTACTGCTGTCGCGATGCCAAGCAAAATAACCATAGACAGGGCAGGAAAACGCAAGGCTGGCAACATTTTAAGTAGATCTGCTGCTGTGAAGCGTTGCGTAATGGTGTAGAGCATATAGCAGGGAAGAGCAACTTGAGTGACCAATTTAGCGAGTAGGCCACGTGACTTGTCGTCAAACCAACCTTTTTCACCAATGACAAAGCCCACTAAAATCATGCCCAGGATGACCAGGATCCCTGATATGCTCTTCAAAAAGATGTCCATATTCTCCCCTTTTCTTTTTTAAATTTGAACTAAAAAAAAACATTTTTTACAAGTCTCAAAAACTACTCTAGTATATCATAAAAAGAGGTGGGGCAACATGCCCAACCTCATGCATTTTATTAATTGTCACTAATACCCCTTCTTAGCAGCTTTCGTCCATTGGTACCAACCAACCAGACTGTTGATAAGGTAAATCAAGAAAAACCAATAAAATGGTGGGGACTATGGAGAAAATAGATGATTCAGTTAAAAAGAAAGTTCCAGAATTGCGATTTAAAGGATTCACGGATGAATGGGAACAGCGTAAGTTGGGAGACGAAGTTCGAATAGTGATGGGACAGTCTCCTAATTCAGAAAATTATACTGATGATCCTAATGGGCGCTAAAAATGCGAAGACCTTTGAAGACCTATTTTGTATTAGTCAAACAAAAGATCCAAAAGAAATGGTATATGATTATGACCATGAAACAAAGTAAAACCAAACCGAGTGATCTGAGGAAGCACCCGATGATCATGAAACGTTATTAAACACAAAAGTCACCCATGTGAGTTCTTGCCAGAAGCTGAAGTTAATCCTTCAACCTGGAAAACCCGCAGAGGTGACTTTTTCTATACATCTCGATTTTTCTGGTAATAATCATTAACCGATAAATATGTCTGTGAATCACCCAGCGACTCCGCTATGTCCATAATCCGCGGTGGTAGTAATCCCACTCGCTGGACAAGTTCGTGATCGCTGAACAATTCCCGTGGACTGCCGGCGAAGCCAAACTTCCCGTGTTCCATAACATACACCGACTCAAACTCGGCGGCGACCCAATCCATGTCATGGGTGATGGTCACAACTTGGTGGCCCGAATCAGCCAACTGATGGAAAATTGTGGTCAACTTGCGCCGGCTTTCCCAATCAAGCGACATCATCGGCTCATCAAATAAATAAATCGCCGGATCCACTGCCAAAACTGTGGCAACGCTTAACAGCTTGCGTTCCGACAATGACAGGTCATACGGACTTTCAGCTGTTTTATCATCCAAGCCAACTCTTTTTAGAGCCGCTAAAGCCCGCCTCGTAATCGTGTCGCGGTCATCCATGACCTGCGCGACACTCCACTCCACCTCTCGTTGAACGGTCGGGTTGAAAAGCTGATCGTCAGGATTCTGAAAAGTAATCCCAACCTTCAGTAACTTTTCGACTGGTTTAAGATCATTAAAATTTTCTCCATCGATCTTAATCACACCGGTTTGTGGTGTCAGCAAACCCGTCAACAATTTGAAGAGCGTTGATTTGCCGGCACCATTTTGGCCGACAATCGCCACCATCGGATCGGCGAAGTGTTTGTCTTCAACATCCAAGCTAAAGGACCGTTCCGGATAAGCGAACGTCAGGTGGTTCAGTTCAATTGTGGGCATAAAAAACCTCCTTCAGTTCAGCGTCATTCACCGGATACCGGCCATCAGCCAAGTGCCAATCCATTTTTTGAGCAAGTTGCTGGATTGTCGGGGCTGGAATCTGCCAGTCAGCTGCCAAATGATTAAACACCTCACCCGGCCTGCCCTGGGCTACCATTTGACCCTCGTGCAGCACCCACACAACGTCGGCGACTTCACACAAATCGTCAATTTCACTGGTGACAATGAAGACAGTCGTCTCTTTGACTTGGGCCAGCCATTGGAAAAATTGTCGGCGGCCAAGGGGATCCATCTGACTGGTCGGATCATCCATAATCAAAACAGCCGGGTTAGCCACAATCGCCGTGGCAATTGCCAACCGCTGGCTCTGACCACCGGAAAGGCTCTCGGGACGCAAATTCAGCTGTTCAATCAGCCCCATTTGCGTCGCAACTTCTTCAACCCGTTTTTGAATCAGTCCTTCAGCCATTCCCTGATTAATCAAGTCAAAGGCGATTTCATCGGCAACCGTGTCTGCCAACCCGCTTAGTTGGCCAGCTGGATTTTGCAGTACAACTCCATTCATGGCATTATAAACGGGCCAATTGTCGGACACTCGCTGGCCAAACATGTGCCAGTCGCCCTCAATCTCAGCAGACACCATTTTGGGAATGACCCCTGCCAGCACACGGCACAAAGTCGATTTGCCGGAGTGGCTATTCCCGATAATCCCAACCACCTGGCCGGTATGAACCTCCGCGTTAATCTGACGCAGTTGTGGTTGCTCAGTACCCGGATAACGGGTGGTCAAATTTTCAATTACAATCCGTTTATCTTCGTCCATATCTTCCACCCAATCAATAAAATTGCCAATCCAGTCAGACCAATGTGCAGCGTCCGCGACAGGCGATACACGCGCTGGGAGGTTCTGACAGTCCGGTTGGGATTATCAAAACCTCTCAGTTGGAGAGAAATCGACCGCGCCATCGATTGATCCAAGGTCTTAATCACCAATGGAATTAGAACCGGCAGGACTGACTTTAATTTCTGAATCAACGTTTTTTGCGGATTGGTTCCGCGAACTTTTTGTGCCTGCTGGATTTTCCGCATATTGCGCATCATTTCCGGCAAAATATAACACACCGACATCAGAACGTAGACGGTTTTATAAGACAATCCGGACAGTTCCAAATAGGCCGCGTTTTCTGAAATACTCGTGGTCACCATAAAAAAGCCACTGGTCAAAATAATCACCAATACTCGACAACCCAGAGTGGTGGCGTAAATCAGGCCTTCTTTGTAGAACGACACCCCAAGCACAGAAAACAGCACAGTTTGATTCCAACTGTAAAATAACCCTTGGATGATCAGCATGGTGCAAATCAGAAACAGGCTGAATCCCAGCGCCTTAAAGATGGTAGAACTCAATTTGGAAAATAACAATAGCAGTGTTGCGACAAAAATTAATCCGGCCTGAAGCAATAAATTCATACTGGCAAAGCTCAACAACGTCATGTCCAAGATGAACAAGAGCTTAGTAATCGGATCGATCACCTGGTACCACTTGAGCTTGACCCGTGGCGCTCCAGAAATCAATGTTTGATCAGTCATCATTTATCACCGCTAAAGAAGTGCACCAACCGCTTCGGTAGCTGACGATAGATGAAGAATGCCAGGTAGGCCACGCAGACTTTATCCAAAATATCCAAGACAAACTCATCGGTAAATGAGGCCAGCCACACTGGTGCATGATTGGCGACCATTACCGCAAACAATGAGTCACCCCAAGCGATACCGGTCTGACCACCCCAAAAGATGACGTTGAGTGGCGTTGAAATGACAGCTGAAACGATGGCAATAATAATAGCAGAAACAAATACTCGTCGCGCTGACGAGAACCACCCATTGGCGTGCAAAACTCCGACAGCAATCCCAATTCCGATGCTGGTAATCGCATACACGGTTGAAATTGGCGATAAGGTCAGCCCATAGATCACGTTGTTGATGAAACCACTGATGGCACCGGCAACCGGCCCAGCCAACATGCTGGCAAGAAAGGTTCCCAAAGACCCCAGCCAAACGGGCAACTTTAACCCCTCCGCCAAGGCTTTAGCAACATAGTTAATCCCCACGGCAGCGGGAATCAAAGTCATGGTGGCAGCACTTAACTTAAATTTCCACATACTGGTACGATGAATCGGTTCTGTTTTCATAATCTTCTCCTTTTGTTTTTAAAGAGCCGTGTCTGTTTAGACTTTCGGACGCAACGCTCTATAGATTTTTATGGTTGAACTGCCTTCATTCTAGCAGAATCCCCTTAGTCGACATCAGGAACTCTATTGAAAATGGTTGTTCAACAGTTCACAACTAATCATACGCCGATTTCATCAGAAGTCAAGAATTCCCTGAAGTTTTCTTGAAAACGTTCGGGAATTGAAAAAAGCTACACAAAGCTAGAGGGTATTGCCCTTCAGACAAATGTGAACATTCTCTATAAACACTCCACAAAGAAATGCGGTACTACTCCTAAAAACGACCGCAAACAAATGGACATCAAAAAAGGATTGCCCCTACAAGTCATAAAAAAGACTTCACCTTATCCTAGATTGGTGAAGTCTTTTGTTTTTCCCTTCTCTCTCGTACCCACAGCATAGCTAGTCCAAAAAGGTGACTACCAAACAAGGCAGTCACAAAAATCAGCTTGCCCCTGTCTGGATAAGAGAGAGGGAGGCTGCTAAAGCCATAGCGAGCCCACTCGATAAAGATCGGATGCGAAAAGTAAAGAGCTATACTCATTTGCTTTAAATACTGTAAATTATAGCTTTTCAAAAAGGACGATCGCAGGCAGGCATTGACAAAATAAACGGTCACAAAAGGAAGAAGAAAGAAAAAGTTCTTATCAATTCCTTGGTGTTGAAAAATAATGATCCCTTCTAGACAGAGCAATCCAAAGGCAAGAGCTAGCTTTTGCCAACGGTGAATTCTAAAAGTTTGTGCATGAAAATGGTCATACAGATAATAACCCATATAAATAAAAATGGGCGTGTAAAAGAGACCATTTCGCGCTGTAAAAAATAAATTGCTGTAGAGCTGGTAACCTTTGAGAAGACTTGTGGTGTCCAGATAAGCCGAATAGGTCTCGATCAAGCCCCAGCAGTAAAGAAGAAAGGTGATCACCCCCGTCCAAACCATACCTAGGTGTTTGACCAATTGATTGACCAAAAACAAACCCAGCAAAAAGGCTGGGATATACCAGAGTTGGTAGCACATCCCCAGATAGATCAGTGCGATGAGAACACCTGCTGGAAAAAGATAGATAGGAAGATGGAGACTAGAGAAAAAGAGCCAGGCATAAGGAAGGTAAACAAAACTCCAAAACAAATAGGTTTTTACGATTTTGGCCAGATAGGTCTTCATTTTCTTAGAATTCCCTAGTGATTGCTTGAGGAAAAAGCTGGCACAGACGATAAAAAATGGCACTGCTAGCCGGCCAAGCATACTCTTGAGACCAAAATGCAGTGGCTCATAAGAGGTCAAGCGACCACTATGCACCAAAATCACTGCAATCGCAAAGAGGTATTGAAAAAAGCTAATACTAGAGGTGTTATAGAGGGGATTCTTTTACATAGTCCTACTCCTTGCCCAAAGCAGTTTCTATGGTTATTTTAGCATGAAAGGGAAGGCCAAGCAAGGAATCTTACATCCTTATCTACCTTTTTTCCTCTATTTTTGATATACTCAAAGCATGCATAAACAAACCATTATTGATTTTAAAGAGCTTGGATTGCGACACCTTTTCACCAAGCCCATAAAGGAATTAAAAACTAGAAACCTCGACCAGGTAGAGGCTCTTCTTAGAGAAGTCGAAGCATACCAGGAGCAAGGCTTTTATGCGGTTGGCTATGTCAGCTATGAGGCTGCTCCTGCTTTTGAGAAGAAGTTTGCTGTCCATCCAGCACCTCTTATGGGAGAGTATCTCCTCTATTTTACTATCCACGAGGAGGTCGAAACCCTTCCTTTCCCAGAGCACTATGAAGCTGTGGATCTTCCAGCCAATTGGAAGGAAGAGGTAGAGGCACCTGCTTATCAAGAAGCCATCGAGACCATCCATCACCATATCCGCCAGGGAGATACCTACCAGGTCAACTACACCGTCCAGCTTTCTCAAGAGCTAAAGTCTGACCCTTTGGCTATCTACAACCGCTTAGTGGTTGAGCAAAAGGCCCATTACAATGCCTTCATCCAGCACGATGATGTCTCCATCCTCTCCATCAGTCCTGAGCTCTTTTTTGAGCAAGACGACCGACTACTGACCACGCGCCCTATGAAGGGAACGACGGGCCGTGGTCTCACTAACCAAGCAGATCTTCAAGAAGCTGCTTGGCTAGAAGCCGATCCAAAAAATCGAGCAGAAAACATGATGATCGTGGATCTCCTCCGCAATGACATGAACCGGATTTCGGAGATTGGAAGTGAGCAGGTGACCCGTCTTTGCCAAGTCGAGCAATACTCCACCGTTTGGCAGATGACCTCGACTATTGAAAGTCGCTTGCGAGCTGAGGTCGACCTGGTCCAAACCTTCCGAGCTCTCTTTCCTTGTGGCTCGATTACAGGAGCACCGAAGATCTCCACTATGGAAATCATCCACAAGACAGAGAAGGCTCCTCGAGGTGTCTACTGTGGTACGATCGGCATCCTTCTTCCAAAAGGGAAACGGATTTTTAATGTAGCCATCCGGACCCTTCAAATGCAAGGAAATCAAGCCATCTATGGCGTAGGAGGAGGCATAACTTGGGACAGTAAGTGGGAAAGTGAATACCAGGAAACCAAGCAAAAATCGGCTGTTCTTTACCGGCAAGAGCCTCGCTTTGAGCTCCTAACGACTGGCCACATCCACCAAGGAGAGTTGACTTTCCTGGAGCAACACCTAACCCGTTTGAGAGAGGCTAGTCGCTACTTTGCCTATCCTTATGATGAGCAAAAACTCCTGAAAGAACTTCAAGAAGAGCTTGCTCATTTGGAGTCCAACCTTGACTATCGTTGTCGGATTGCCTTGCAAAAAAACGGTACCTTCCACCTAGTAATCACGGAGCTGACAGACTTGCCCGCTAGCTATCTACAGGCCCAACTGACCGAGCAAAAGCTTGATTTAGCGACGCCATTTACTTATTTCAAAACGAGTCAGAGAGACCATCTCAGCCAGTCAGATCACGAGCAAATTTTCCATCTGCCAGATGGAACCTTACTAGAGACGACGATTGGCAATCTGGTGCTGGAGATAGAGGGACAACTCTATACCCCACCAGCTCACCTCCCCTTACTCGATGGCATTTATCGGCGCCATCTTCTTGAGACCCAGCAGGTGGAAGAAAAACTCTTAACTCTGAACGATTTAACAGACGCTGATCGTATTTATGCCTGCAATGCTCTTCGTGGTCTCTACGAGCTCAATTTTCAAAGAAAGGATTCCTGATGAAACTTATTTTTTTACATGGACTAGGGCAGGATGTCCTCTCTTGGCAAGGAGTCCAATTTGCACTTTCACCCTTGCACTCCAAAACTTTTGATATTTTCTCCCATCCAAAAGAAAGCTATCAGGAAGTCAAAGAAAGGTTGATGGAGCGCCTCCAGCAAGAAAGCGAACCCTTTATTCTGGTAGGACTCTCACTAGGTGGCGTGCTCGCTCTTGATCTCTCCAGACAAGACTTCCCGCAACTCAAGGGCTTGGTCCTTGCAGGAACACAATACAAACTCAACACCAATCCCCTCTATCGGCTCCAGATTCTCCTTTTTCGTCTACTTCCCAAGCATGTCTTTGAAAAACAAGATGCCAATAAACAACAGATGCTTCAAATCTTGACGGAATTAAAAGGGCTCAATTTAACCGATACCGTTAAAGTTTGCCCTCTTCCTAGCTTGGTGATTTGTGGTAGCAAAGATTGGGCCAATCAATCTTCTTCTAAAAAATTGGCCAAGCTCCTGCCAAAAGGCCGCTATCAAGAAATCGCAGACGGAGGCCATCTACTCAATACCGAGAAACCCTATGAACTCGCGCAAGCCATCAAGGAGTTTGTCGCTGGTTTTTAAAATGAAGAGAGAGTGGGACAGAAATCGGTCATTCGTTAGAATTCGATTTCGTCGTTCCACCTCCGCACAGTTGAGTAGGCCTGTATAAGCTGATGAAATCAGCGTATTAGAGCCCACTCAACCACTGCGTCTTGCTCGACAATCTAGAAACAATTGAGAGGCTAGCACTTTTGTCCCAGACTCTTAAAAAAACACAAAGTCATCCTAGAAACTCACCTAAGGAAAACCTCTAAGAAAACTTATTCTTAAAGTCACGACTAACTTTTTAAAAGTTAGTCGTTTTTTTTTTTAGAAATATTTGAGAATTGCTTGATAGTTATTTTAAAAGCAAGCTGTATACTAAGAGTGTAAAGAAAACAACAAGTCATTTGGACGAAGGAGAAAACCATGGAAAAAGTATTAGAAATTTCCCATTTGAGTAAAAAATTTGGTCATCAATATGCCTTAAATGATGTGAATCTCACCATTCGCAAAGGCGACGTCTACGGCCTGATCGGTAAAAATGGCGCAGGGAAAACCACCCTCATCAAGGTCATCACCCAGCTAATTCAAGAAACTGACGGAAGCGTCTCTCTCTTTTCTTCTACAAATCGTTCCCAGTGGACCCAAGCCCTGAAACGGGTTGGTTCCGTCATTGAGAGTCCCGTGGCCCACAAGCATATGACCGCCTATCAAAATCTGGTCTACTATTGCAAGGCTCGCCATATCCCCAATCCCGACCAGGTCATCAAAGAAACCCTGAACTATGTTGGCCTGAATAATACGGGTAAGAAGAAATTCCGTGACTTTTCACTAGGAATGAAACAACGGTTGGGAATTGCGATTGCGCTCATTGCCAAGCCCGACTTCCTCATTTTGGATGAACCCATCAATGGTCTCGATCCTGTCGGAATCAAGGAATTCCGTCAGATGATCAAGCGCCTCAACGATGAACTCGGCATGACCATCCTCATTTCCAGTCACATCCTGTCCGAACTTTATCTGGTTGCCAATCGTTTTGGTATTGTCGACCAAGGACGCCTGATTAAAGAAATTAGCAAGGCTGAATTCGAAGAACAAGGAGAAGATTACATCATCCTCAAGACTAGCCAGCTAGCCCTTGCGAGTCAACTGATCCAGGATCAACTCCATCACCGTATCAAAGTCATCGATAAGGATGGAGAAATCCATATCTTCGGCCAGACTCACGATATTAAAGTCATTGTCAAAGCCCTCGTTCAAGCAGATATTGACGTGGATGAAATCTACTATGCCCGCCAAGATCTGGAAAAATTCTTTACGGACTTGGTAGACTAGTCAAACCACCGTCTTGTTTTACTTATCCCACATATTTCATTTAGGAGATTTATCATGTTGCATACCATTCAAGCAGATTTTTACAGACTTTTTCGCTCTAAAGGTTTTTGGATTACAGAAGCCATTCTCGTTCTCAACATCCTGTCTGGAGTCATCTTTGGAGCTACCGGCCACGTCGGCGTCAATACGGAATCCAAATTACCCCAAGCAACCGAAGTTTGGACGGGCTTTAAATCCTTGACCAACTACTCTTCCAGCATCAGTGTGACTATCCTCTTTACCATTATTGTCATCACCTTGGTTCTAGGAACAGACTTAACGCAAAACTTATACAAGAATAATCTGGCCTATGGGGTTTCGCGCACTAGCTACTACTTTGCCAAAAGCGCCGTTGTCCTGACCATTGCCCTCTTCCAATTTCTTGTTTCTTATGGTCTCGTCTTCTTGATTGCGACCCTCTACAATGGACTTGGCACCATGCCAAAGCACTTCCTTGCTCATTTTGGACTGACCGTGCTGATTCAGTTCCTTGCCACCCTGGCTTGGGTCAGTATCATTTCCTTCCTTCTTTATGCTAGCCAATCCATCACCCTAGCCTTCGTTGGCTACTTCATTGGAAATATCCTCTTAAGTCTACCTGCGCTTTTCTTTAAAGATATTGATATTCTCCACTATCTAAACTTGGAGTTTCAATATTCCATGGTCCAAAGTACGACAGCAACGAACAACACTCTCTCGATTGCCCTTGGATTCATCCTTGTTTTCGGATTCTTGGGACTCGCTACTTTTAAACACAAAGATTTATAACAAAAATGCTTGAGCGGTGCTCAAGCATTTTTTCTTAGTGTAATGGTCAAAACAAACCAGTCTGCTTCCGTCGCCAGTTGCAAGTCGCCGCCTAAGATCTCTACAAAATTTTGAATAATGTAGAGACCCAAGCCAGAAGACTCTTCTGTATCCGACAGATTTTCAGAATAGAATCGACTAGCCAGTTGGTCTAAATGTTGGATCGGTTGTTGCACAATATTGCGCAGCTCTACCCGAATCGTGTCCGCGTCCGACATCAAGGTCAAACGCGCCTGCTCCTTTCCATGTTTGAGGACATTGCTGAGCATATTTTGCAAGAGGCGCTCCCAAAGCTCAGGATCGGTCGCATAATGAAGATGCTCTTCTAGCTCCACCTCTAAGGCAATCCCCGCTTCGGACAAGCTGTCATAATACTGGAACAACTGCTGGGTCAGGACTTGGCTGAGATTAACGTCTGTAAGCCGAGGCTGAATAGCTCCCTCCATCAAGCGTCTGTATTCCAAGAGAGATTCCAAGCGTTTTGAGACGACTTGAAGATTGGAAGCAATTTTCTTCAGCTTTTCCTCTTCCTGCGTCCCACCTTTGATGATTTGTTGGGTATAGCCCGACGCAATGGTCAAAGGCGTCCGGATATCGTGAGCAATATTACTGATGGCCATATCCAAGGTCTTCTTTTCTTGAAAGGCAATCCGATTGGTCCGCTCAATCTGATCAAAGAGATCACTGACCTGCTTGGTCAAGGCGACCAATTCTTTTTTTGAGACCTGAGAGGTCAGCCGTACCCCACTTCCGCTTTGGAGCTTCTTTTGAATCTGCTCCTGCAAATCCTTTAAGGCAGAAAGCAAGCGAGCATAGCCCAAACCCAAGAAAAGGACAAGGACGACAAGAATTAGAACTAAAACCCACATTACTTGTCTCCTTTCAAGCGAACACCCAAACCCCAGACCGTTTCAATATAGTCCTCATCTGGATCAAGCTGGGCAATTTTCTTTCGGAGATTGCTCAGTTGGGCATTGAGGGTATTGTCACCAGGCAGATAGACTTCTTCCCAGACCGCCTCATACAATTCTTCCTTGGTAAAAATCTTCTTTGGATGCGCCAGCAAGGTCTCAAAAATTTGAAATTCTTTTTTGCCCAAGCGAAGCGTCTGTTCGCTGGACTCCAGTTCAAAGGTTTCTGGATTTAAGACCAAATTCTTAAAGGATAGCTTTTGCGACGCTTGAGCTTCCTGTGCTGGAGAGACGTGATTTCTCAACTGCACCGTCACCCGAGCCGCCACTTCGTCCAGATTAAAGGGCTTGACAATATAATCATTGGCACCTGCAAGGAGATACTGGCTAATGAGGTGTTTATCTCCCAGAGCGGTCATCATGATAACCGGTGTCTGACTCTGCAAACGGATCTCCTCCAGGACCTGGTCCCCATTTTTCCCTGGAAGCATGATATCCAGAAGAACCAAATCAACGGCTTCTTGCTGGAAGAGCCGCAGCCCTTCTGTACCTGAAAAGGCTTGAAGCACCTCATGGTATTCACTTAAGAGACTATACAAAATTTCTTGGATATCATTATTATCCTCGATTAATAAAACCCGTGCCACTTGCCTCACTCCTTTTTTCTTTTCTTGCGAAATCAGTTCTATTCCCCTAGCCTATCAAATAAAAGGACCTTCGTCAATGAAAATCTGATAAAATTCTATTGTCCCCAGGTAGATCTGCATGTTAGGTCATCACAAGATGAACTTGACGATCCTTTCTTTCAAAGGGTATAATAGGACCAATGACACAATAGGGAGACTCATCTATGAAAAATAATGCTAAAACTAAAATCAGTCTTGTATCCATCCTTGTCATCCTGGGCGTTGCTGCAAGAATGATGCGAGTCATCCACCGCCAGCAAATCAGGGAGCAAAACAGACAAACCATTCAAACGACTAAAAAGGTTGCAGAGTTTCAGAAAACACTAGACGAGGAAGAAACGAAGAAACGCAACGAAACCTTCAACAAGATTTATAATGAATCCCTTGTTCGGAATAAGTTTGAGAATTGGCAAAAAGTCGATGAACTTCATGGTTTGGGACAAAGAACTGGGCAATTTTATATCTATAACTTTGAAAAAAAAGAAGAAATTCTCTTAGAGAATACTGATCAAGCATTTGTTCTACCTATTCGAGACAAGAGTGATAACGTCACTTTTCAGGCTATCTTTGCCCACAAGGACGGTCAGTGGCACATCATGAAACCAGACGGAAGTTCTCAGTTGCAACTAGGAGAAGCCAGCATTTCCGCTGAATCTAAGTTTGTCATCGAGAACAATGTCTTAGACTACGACCAGTAAATAAGGACTTGGCTTAGCTACATACAAAAAGCTTAGGACCCCAACTTGTGGTTGGAATTCTAAGCTTTTTCGTTTATAGGAGAGAGTCGGCCAGCAAGTACCGAAAACTTTTATTTAACAGAAGCTCCATTGGTCGCAATGACTTCTTTATACCAATAGAAGGATTGCTTGCGCGAACGGGCTAGGGTTCCTTTCCCTTCGTTATCCCGATCGACATAAATAAAGCCGTAACGCTTCTTCATTTCTCCTGTCCCGGCAGAAACCAGGTCAATACAGCCCCAAGTCGTATAGCCCCAGAGGACAACGCCATCTTCATGAATAGCATCCCTCATGGCCTTGATATGGGCTGCGAGGTAGTCAATCCGGTAATCATCCTCAATCTCCCCGGCTTCATTTGGGGTATCAACAGCGCCTAATCCATTTTCCACGATAAACATAGGTTTTTGATAACGATCCCAGATGGTGTTCAGCGTAATGCGGAGACCAAGAGGGTCAATCTGCCAACCCCATTCGGAGCTTTCGAGGTAGGGATTTTTCAGAGATGCAAAGATATTTCCCGCTGTTTTCTCCCTTTCAGCTGGATTCCCTGAAGCGATCCGACTGGCATAGTAGGAGAAGGAAATAAAGTCCACCGTATGCTCTTTTAATAATTGAAGGTCCTGCTCGGTCATCTCAACCGTGATTCCCTGACGTTCCCACTCTTTTTTAGCATAGTTTGGGTATTCCCCACGCGCCTGCACATCAATGAAGAAATAGTTCTTGCGGTCTTCTTCTAGACCCGCCCAGACATCTCGCGGAGCACAGGTATGCGGGTAATTTTGCCCTGCTGCCAGCATACAGCCGACCTTGTTGTTCGGATCAATCTCATGGGCTAGCTTGGTGGCAATGGCGGAAGCGACCAACTCATGGTGAGCTGCTTGGTATTTGACTTGCTCTTCATTCTCCCCTTCTTCAAAGCAAAGGCCCGCTCCCATAAAAGGCGCATGAAGGATCATATTGATCTCATTAAAGGTCAGCCAGTAGTTGACCAAGCCCTTATAGCGAGTGAAGAGGGTTCGGCAGAGACGTTCATAACATTTCAACATCTTGCGACTACGCCAGCCACCATACTCAGTAATCAAATGCATGGGGCAGTCAAAGTGGGTAATGGTCACCAAGGGTTCAATGTCATACTTGTGGCACTCCTTAAAGAGATCTTCATAGAACTGTAAACCCGCTTCGTTTGGCTCCAATTCATCCCCTTTTGGGAAGATCCGAGACCAGGCAATGGACAAGCGATAAGTTTTAAAGCCCATTTCCCCAAAGAGGGCAATGTCTTCCTTGTAGCGATGGTACATATCAATGCCATCTTTAGCCGGGTAAAAATAGCCCTCTTCAAAGTCGAACATCTTTTTCTGACCCGTAATAATCGCATGACGATCAGGCCCAATCGGTACCACATCCACATTGGCCAAGCCACGGCCATCTTCATTATAAGCTCCCTCACACTGGTTTGCAGCCGTCGCTCCACCCCAAAGGAAACCATCTGGAAATTGAAGTTTGTCGGTCATCTCTCTACCTCACTTGATTTGATAGTTCTATTATACCCTTCTCTAACCCAAAAGTCTTACAAGATCCTAGGAAAAACCGAACCTATTCTAAGGTAACGATCGCTTTCATGCAACACAAAAAGACCGGATGACTCCGATCTTTTAATAGTTCATATTCTGTTTTAAGAATAATTATGGTTAACTTCAAATGACTAAGCGCCCTTATTTCATTCTATAAAAATCAATGACTAGACCAGCAGGGCCTTTAACTAATAAGGACTCTGTTCCCCAATCCGTTTCACAAGGACCGTGTAAAATCTCAATCCCTAATTCTTTCAAACGCTTTTGATTCTGTTCCAAATCTTCAACTTCAATGTGTAGGATGATTCCTGACTGAAAATTTTCCAAAGGTATCAAATGATTCTCTGACAACATAAGACAGTGACTGCCAATCGTGAACTGAGCAAAACTATCATCAGCATAATCTGCCTTTTTATCCAAGATATGCTCCAAGTCAGCACAGACTTGGGGAACATTTGAAACGATGATATCTATTTGATTTAAATTCATTTACTATCTCCATAAAAAGACCGGATTACTCCGATCTTTTTAATTTCCGTGAGAGGAATTATTTAATTGCGCGTGATTGCAACCCTTCTTCTTCCAAGAAGAGGCGGAATGGTACAAGCTCTTCAGCTTCGTATTTTTCCTTGAAGGCTTTGATTGCTTCTTCTGAGTGTTGTTTTGGATCCAACTCAAGTACTTCTACTGGAAGTGGACGGTGTGGAGTGATGTGAGCATCGATGACAACTGTTTTACCTTCTTTGTTCAATTTAACAGCTTCTGCAACAACTGCATCGATGTCTTCGATACGGTCAACTGTAAATCCTACAGCACCTTGCGCTTCAGCGATTTTCGCATAGTCAGCATTAGGGAAGTCACAACCAAACAAGTGTTTATTTGTGTCTTCGTATTTGTCCTTGATGAAGGCATATTTACCATTTGAGAAGACAACGTTGATAACTGGAAGGTCATATTGAACGTTTGTGATAACGTCTGGGTAGCACATGTTGAATGCACCGTCACCCATGATGTTCCATACTTGGCGATCTGGATTGTCTTTCTTAGCAGCGATACCACCAGGAAGGGCGATCCCCATTGTCGCAAAGAGTGGAGATGTACGCCACATGTTCTTAGGTGTCATGTGAAGGTGACGAGTAGATGTTTGAGTAGTGTCACCTACGTCGATTGAATAGATAGCGTCTTGATCAGCATATTTGTTGATTGCATTGTAAACTTGATACAATTGCAATTCACCCTCAGTTTTACCTTCGAGTTTGTTCATGTAATCACGCCAGTTTTGGTTGTTCTTCACGTTTGCACGCCACCATGGAGTAGATTCAACTGGATTCACTTTGTCAAGGATTGCTTTCGCTGCTTGACCTGCATCCCCAAGGATTGAAGCGTCTAGGGCATGACGTTTACCAAGTTTGTAAGGGTCGATATCGACTTGGATGAATTTTTCAGTATTCTTGAAGGCTTCGTAAACTTCAGCAAATGGGAAGTTTGAACCAAGGAAAAGAACAGTATCTGCTTCGAAAACCACTTCGTTGGCTGGTTTCCAACCAACACGGTAAGCAGAACCTGTCAACCCTTCGTAGTCCCATTCGAAAGCTTCAAAGTTTTTACCAGTCGTAATGATTGGTGCTTTAATTTTACGAGACAATTCAGTGATCACATCACCCGCACCAACTCCACCGAAACCAGCGTAGATCACTGGGCGTTCAGCATTGTTCAAGATTTCAACAGCTTTATCGATTTCCACTTCGTTCAAGGCAGGAGCGATAAAGTGACGTTCATAAGAACCTGATCCGTAGTAAGAGTTTTCGTCGATTTCTTGGAAACCAAAGTTTACTGGAATTTCAACAACGGCTGGACCTTTTTTAGAAACGGCAGCACGGCAAGCTTCATCGATTACTTTTGGTAATTGTTCTGCGTAAGCTACACGTTTGTTGTAAACAGCGATACCGTTGTACATTGGGTTTTGGTTCAATTCTTGGAAGGCATCCAAGTTCAATTCGTTAACTGGACGTGATCCAAGGATAGCAAGGAATGGAGTGTTATCCATAGCTGCATCGTAAACACCATTGATCAAGTGAGTCGCACCAGGTCCACCTGAACCAACTGCAACCCCGATAGAGCCACCAAATTTAGCTTGCATAACCGCTGCAAGAGCACCAGTTTCTTCGTGACGAACTTGCAAGAAACGGATATCTTTGTCTTCAGCCAAAGCGTCCATCAATGAGCTAAGTGTTCCAGATGGGATACCGTAGATCGTATCTACGCCCCATGTTTTCAATACATTAAGCATTGCTGCAGATGCAGTAATTTTCCCTTGAGTCATTCTAACTCTCCTTTATTTCTAATTTGATCTTGAAAAATGAAGCACAGCGCTTCTACTTCATCTTTACGATCAAAGCTCGTCTTGAAAATGAATTTATTCTGACTATTCTCATGAAAACGATTTACAAAACGATTACAGTATTAATTTATCACAAAGAGATTCACATGTATAAGGATCTGCTCAGAGATGCTCAATCCCTATTCCATAACAGATGCTCTTTTTGAGAAATTTTCACAAACTATCCTACAATAGGGTATTATACTATAATTTAATACCTAGCTACTTCCCTTGGAGCTGTAAGGAAAGAACAAAAAATGCTACAGCATGCTGTAGCACTTAAATTGAAGGCAAAGTATTTTTTAAAAAAACTTTCCTTAGGTGAGTACGGACGTCAGCGAACTTCTTCGAAGTTCCATGACTTAGTTTTGAGCCTAAGGTCTCAAAACTACCGAGTGCTTGAAATGATAATGTTTCAAGCACTTTTCTCACGGCGGAAAGTTTTTGGTATTTCTTGATTCAATCTAAAAATTGGAACTCATTTTTCTTTCTTCGTTGAATCACTTAACTTATATTACTTAAAAAGTTTTTCTACATTTTAAGCGATACTGCATGCTATACCACTTTTTATTTTCTTTAATCAATTTTCGCAACATTGAGAAGCAGAGAGCTAATCAAAACAGACACAGAACTAAGGGCCATAGCAAGACCTGCTAGTTCTGGATTGAGGGTCAATCCCAGTCCTACAAAGACTCCAGCAGCAATTGGAATCCCAAGGATATTGTAGATAGAGGCCCAGAAGAGATTGAGTAAGATCCGACGGAAGGTCTTTTGACTCATGTCAAAGGCGCGCACAACGCCAAGCAAATCATTTTGCGTGAGCACGATGCCACCGGACTCGATCGCAATATCCGTTCCAGATCCCATAGCAATTCCGACATCGGCGATCGAAAGAGCTGGAGCATCATTGATCCCATCTCCAACAAAGGCTACCTTACTACTTTCTTGCAGTTTTTGGATGGCGCTAGCTTTTTCTTGAGGAAGGACATCAGCAATGACGGTGTCAATTCCCACTTGCTTAGCAATAGCTTGGGCCACCCGTTCATTATCCCCTGTTAACATGACCGTTTTCAAGCCCCGTTCTTTGAGCTTTTTGATCGCTTCTTTTGAGCTGGCCTTCGGAGCATCTTGAATGGCAATCAAGCCAATCACTTGCCCATCCACAGACAAACTGATCACTGTTTTGGCCTGCTCTTGCAACTCTACCATTCGTTTTTCAAGCTCCGGATCCATCGCTGTCCCGTCATGAAGTTTGCCATTTCCCAAGGTCACCAACTGCTGGTCGATCTGACCTTGGACCCCTTTTCCTTCAATCGCTTGGAAGTTTTCCACAGGGGATAACACCAAACCTTTTTCTTCTGCTTGGGATAACACCGCTTGGGCTAGTGGATGTTCTGAAAAAGTTTCAAGACTAGCAGCCAGTGTCAAGACACGCGCTTCATCTCCTACAACATCGGTTACAAGTGGTTGGCCAATGGTAATAGTCCCTGTCTTATCAAATACAACGGTTTGAATCTTTTGCACTTCTTGAAGAACTGTTCCATTTTTAATCAGAACCCCCATCTTGGCACTACGGCCGGTTCCGACCATCAGGGCTGTTGGGGTTGCTAAACCAAGGGCACAAGGACAGGCAATAATGAGGACAGAGACTGCATAGAGCATGGCCTCTTGAAGCGACGCGCCCAGAAGCACGGACCAAACCCAGAAAGTCGCAATGGCCAAAATCGTCACCACTGGAACAAAGATACCTGAAATCTTATCCGTCAGATCTTGAATAGGAGCACGACTGGATTGGGCCATTTTGACAAAGTCCACAATTTGAGATAAGAGGGTCTCACTACCGACTTTTTCAGCCTTAAAGAGAATGGTCCCATTGCTGTTGATAGTGGAGCCAATCACTGCATCACCAACCGACTTTTCCACAGGAAGGCTTTCACCTGTCACCATCGACTCATCAATGGTCGTACTTCCTTCTACAATCGTCCCATCAACTGCGATCTTTTCCCCAGGACGGACCCGAATCAAGTCACCAATTTGGATATCTTCTGCCGCCACCTCGACATAGTTCCCATCACGGAGAACTTGAGCCGTTTTTGCCTGCAAATCCAACAATTTTTCCACAGCCTCGGAGGCATTGTTACGCATCCGTTCTTCAAAGATTTGCCCTAAGAGGATAAAGAAGATGATAAAACCCGCAGCCTCAAAGTATACTGGCTGACCAGTAAAAAGGGCAAATACACTATAGACATAGGCTACCAGGGTTCCAAGAGCTACCAAGGTATCCATATTGGAATGGTGCTTCTTAAATGAGGCCCAGGCACTCTTGATAAAAGGAACTCCTGCTACCAACATGATCGGCGTTGTCGCTAGAAAGTTTCCCCAGCGATTGACTGGATGGGAGACAAATCCTGCCCACATCCCGATCATCAAGATTAATAAAGGAAGGGTAAAGATACTAGTAATCCAAAAGCGATCCCGTAAACTTAAGACACGACGGCGTTTTTCCACAACCGTGTAGGAACCCTTTTGCATCTTCATTCCACATGAAAACTCAAAGTCCCCTGTTTCTGTCGGGGTAAAGGATATCACTTTATCCACACCGACTTCCAAAGGCTCTAAAATCCCCTGATCTTCAAACAAAATTTCCTTGTAACAGCCGGAAGGATTGACCCGATGGAAGGTGATTTCAGCAGGGATCCCTTTTTGAAGTTGAAATTCTTTGGGACTATAGCCCTTTTCTGCTGTAATACGGATCTTTTGCACTCCGTTTTCCACAACTGCTTTTTGTTTTTCTACCATACCTAACTCCTTTATTCCACAATCATTTGACCATGCATCATGTTCATTCCACATGAAAACCCATATTCGCCCGCTTTTTCTGGCGTAATTTCAATGACATGTTTTTCACCTAAAGGCAAATCTTCATGAACGCCAAAGTCTGGAAAGATCACTTGAGCCAGACATGAAGATGGATCCTTGCGATTAAAGATGATCCGGGCTGGAACATTCTTTTTCAGGACAATGGTTTCAGGCGAATAGCCCCCCATGACTTCGACTTCAATTTCTTGATAACCTGATTTCTGACGAGCGTGGCCGCTTACCTTTTCATGCTCTGCAAAGAACCACCAAGCAATAAAAGCAACCCCAAGTAAACAAACAATACTAATTAACAATCCAAACATTAAAATTCCTTCTTTCTATTACATACAATTGCAAGGGACTGTTTCGACAGCATCTGCTTTCTTTTCTTCCAGGACCTGCTGCAGCTGATTAAGATCTGCAAGCGTAAAGTCACTCTCCTGAATCAAGTTTTCAAGCACCTGGACAATCCTTTTTGAACAAACCTTGTCCTTCACATCCTCAACGACCAAGTCTAAACTCTGGTCCTGCGTCAACAGAGCCGAGTAGACAAAGGCTTTACCAGATTTTTCTCTGGTCAGACAGCCTTTCTCCACCAAGCGCGTCAAGAGGGTCTTGATGGTCGACTTCGACCAGTCAAAGCGCTCGGACAAGACGGCGATCAAATCCCTGCTGGTCTGCTTGCCTTCCATCCAGATAATCTTCATGATGCGCCATTCCGCATTGGAAATTTGCATAGCCTCTCCTTTCTAAATCTACATTTGTAAATCTTATGATGCTATTTTACACCTAAGATTTACATTTGTCAACCAAAAGTTTTAAAAAAAAAACAAATCTTCCTTTGAAGATTTGTCTGGTTGGGCTTTTTTCGCTCCTATTTTTGTCTCTATAATGTCTCCTGCAGAGCTTGGGCTAGGATGCGGTAACCTGCTACACTTAAATGGAGGCCATCAGTCGTATAGGCTTCTGCCAACTGCCCCTTTTCATCCAATAAAGACGAATACACATCGACATAGCTGACCTGGTGGTAGGCCTGGGCCAATTCTTGATAGGCTTGATTGAGGGCTTGAATTTTTTCATTGGTCCGCACATAGACCTTTTGCTTGTAGCGCTCTTCTTGACTCACCGGTAGAACCGAGATCAGGTTGATGTGGGTCAGCGGAAAGTCCCGCATGATCGCTTGTAAGACCGCTTCTACATTGTCCAAGGTTTCCTTTTGAGGAATTTCTTTTCCGATATCATTGGTCCCGATCAAGAGAAAGATCTGATCCACCGCCGTTCCAAAGACATGGGCGTCTAGATGCTCACGAAGGAGATCCGTCTTATAGCCTCGCACTCCTCGATTGACCATGTGCTTGGGACTTTGTAATAGTTCATGAATGGGAAAATACTCCACGATGGAGTCTCCGATAAAGATCAAACCAGGCTCCTTCAGAGGGGCTTGATTGAGTTCCCGATAGGTTGTTACGATCTTCTCCTGCTCCTTTAAAAGCCAGTCTTCTAACAGTTGTACCGCCATCTAATTCTTTCCTTTCACTTGTTCCCAGGGGGTCAATCCTAGATACTCTTCGATCACCTGGTAGACACCACCTTCCTGATGGCTCGGTGCTAGGTGTTTGGCAACCGCCTTGACTCCTGCTTCTGCATTGGCCACAGCATAGGAGTGAGCAGCCATTTCAAGCATTTCGATGTCGTTTCCGCTATCCCCAAAGGCCATGACCTGGCTGGCATGAAGCTGCCACTTCTCCATTAATTGAGCCAGTCCCCAAGCCTTGTGAATGCCTGCTTGTAAGAGATCCATGCTGCCAAAACCGCTCGAAACCGCCATCAGTTGATCTCCAAAAGCCTGCTGGACTTCTTGGCGCACTTGATCAAGACGATCCAAGCCAACCACCAAGCTCATTTTAAGCACCTGGTCAAACAAATCGGCTGTCAATTCCGGAACAAACTTCATTCGCTTGTACAAGGCTTCAATCACTTCCGGCTGCATGAATTTTTCAACTTCTGTAAAGACCGTGCCTTCCTTGACAAAGCCACCATTGACAGCTGATACAACCAACTGATCTGAAATTTCCCGGCCCTTAAAATAATCAAGGACCGCCTCCACCAATTCCCGATCCCAGAATTTTCCTAGAACCATCTGGTCATTCTCAAAAATCCGAGCTCCGTTGGCGACGACCAGGGTCACCCGCTTGACCAAGGGACCCAAGAGCTGGCGCATGCGATGGATTTCATTTCCCGTCGCAATGACAAAGCGAATCCCTTTTTGATCCAAGTGGTCCAACAGCCTTTCCAGACGAGGAAGGTCCACCTCTCCTCGTTCATCTAATAAGGTCCCATCCATATCTGTTGCAATTAGTTTGATCATAACTCACTCACCCTTCACCTTCGAAATGAATCCAATCTTCACTCCTGTTTCTTATTTTATCACATTTAAAAGAATTCCTTTCTTTTCGGAGCACCTTCATTTTTCTAACAAGACTACAAGGGCAAGCAAAAAAACTAACCAGTCTTTACCGGTTAGCTTCTATTTTTCACCCAACAAAGGCCCAAATAATGGCAATCAGCACTGCTGGAAGGAGATTGGCGACCTTGATTCGTTTGCCCCAGATGAGATTGATTCCTACACAGAGAATGAGGCTGGACCCGACTAGGGACAGATTCGAAAGGGCTTGTGGAGTCATGATCGGTGCGATCAAATGGGCCAACAGCGTGATCAAGCCCTGAAGGATCACGAGTGGAACCACCGCAAAGATCGCGCCCTTTCCTTTTGAAACGGTCAAGACCAAAACGATAACCATATCGAGAATAGCCTTGGCCAACAAGGTCGAGGTGTCGCCTGTCAAGCCATCCTGGACAGCTCCGACCACCGCCATAGCCCCGATACAAATGGTCAAGGCCGTGGTCATAAAGGCATCGACAAAGCTAGTATCGCCTTGGTTGCCCGTCTTTTTCTTCAGCCAGTTTCCCAGGCGCTCAAAGCCCTCCTCAATCTTCAAGAGTTCCCCGATAACGGTCCCGATCACTAGACTCAGAATCAACATCATACTGCCGTGACTTTCCACATGACTTCCATGCACCACCAGCATCTTTTCCAAGGTCCCTGCGATGCCCAAGACAAAAACAGCAACTCCTGTCACTTTCAGAAGGGTCTCATGAAAATCTTCTGATAAACGTTGACCGATGAGCAATCCTAAAAGCCCACCAAATACGACCCCTAAGGCATTATAGAAGGTCCCTAAACCGATCATTTACAAACTCCTTCGTTCATTTTCATTCTTTTTCAATTTCTTTCAAAGACCAGTGTCCCGTCTCTTCATACTGGTCAATCAAGTCCTTGGCTGTTTGCGTAATCTCCTCTGGATAATGCAGGCTTTCTAGGGTATTGACCGCATTCTTGGTCACGGCTGACCCTGGCTTGATCTGGTAGTCAAAGACGATCTTGCCATCCACATAGCGACTGTCAAAATGGTAATTATCATTGACCTCACCAGAGGCTGCGACCAGCTCAATATCATGACTGGAGATCATGTAGAGGCAGTTTTGGGCAGCCAACCAGCGGACAATCCCAAGACCTGATCCGATCCGCTCGATGGTATTGGTCCCCTTAAAGAGCTCGTCAATAAAGAAGTAGTGAAAACCAGGATTTTTCAGATGCTGAATCATACGCAAAATAGCTTTACTTTCGGTGATGAAGTAGCTATCTCCAACTTCAATATCATCGCTCACATCCATAGCCGTTAGGACATGTCCGTAAGGAAGGGCCAATCTTTCTCCATAGGCAAAGCCTAATCCTTGAGCCAGAATGGCATTGATAGCAACAGTTTTCAAATAGGTCGATTTCCCGGACGCATTGTCCCCACTGATGACCATATTTTTTTGAAAATGCACATCATTCGCAATCGGATTGGACAGCAAGGGATGGTAGAGCGTCTCTCCCTCAATGCCACCCGTTTCCGTAAAGACTGGCTGGCAGACCACTTCTAGGTCCCGCTTGTGGCGCAAGAGACTAATGGCTACTTCCATCTCCCCTAGCAGATCCAGAAGCTTCTGGGCCTCTTTTTGATAAGCCTTCACCTGATTGTAAATATAAACCTGAGCGATCTGCGGGAGTAAAAAGAGGACGTTGAGGTAGAGGAGAATAATTTCCATCTCAGATGTCCCCGTTGGACTCTGTAAGACACTGGCAAGGATCCGCGTTTTCTTAAAGGGTTTGACTGCTTGCTTTAGTTCTTCTTGTTGTGGCAAGGCTAGATGGCTCAAGCGTTCTGCCGAAGCAAAGATGCGAACCAGATAGCTAACATTGTCCAGACGGATTTTATTGGACCAATTGCGCAAACTTGAAAAGACGATATTAAAGACCACACTGATCACCAAGAGGGTAATGGCCCCAACTGGCTCAAAGGGGATGGCAAAAAGACAGACAATAGGAAGGCAGGCCAAGGCTAGATAGAGGGGCAAACCTGCATAATGCTTGCCGGGATTTGCGACAATACTTCGTGCCATGTTGTGGTTTTTCTTGCCCAGTTGGTTGAAAATAACCTGAACCTTGAGGCGCAAATCAGGATGCTCTTCAAAGAAGGCTTCTAAGTCATGAAGCTGATCCTGAGGCTGGAATTCCAGCAGGCGCATTTTTTGATAGAGAGCCTCTGCTCCAAGGCTCGATTGGGTATAGTTGAGCTGATCAAAGACCGCATCCAAAGCCAAATCATGCCAGGTCTGATCATCCACTTGGCTGTCGATCGTCTTTCCCTTAGCCGGATAAGCCAGACTGTCTATCAAACTTTCTTCTGTATCTTTCTTGCGAAAGAAAGGCGCTCCTTCCCAAGCCTTCTTCAGCTTTTGCTTGAGGCGGATGGCCGTAAGAAATTTGGTTGCCCAAATCACCACGATCAATCCTAGGATCCCAAGCGGGATCCAGTTCACATTTCCTTCCATGCTCTATTCCTTTCCACTCTGAGGCCAGTCCAAGTGAACATGTTCCTTCATTTCTCGGTAGGCCGTGTCCACTCTCTCCTTGGTCTCCTCATCCAGCTTGTCGCGGTATTTGCCACCCTGGATAAAATCTTCCAAAATATAGGTCTGGTACTTGTACAAGTCATAGCCTTCAGGAGAATAAGTTCCTTTCGGAGTCCGACTGACCCAGGTTGGATGAGCAGTAGCTGTCTTGATCTTTGTCTTGCGGCCGACCTTTTCGATGGTCACATCCATCAAGACGCCTCGCTCTGTCCATTGAGCAGTCTCCACATCCCCCATGGTTTCCAGACGCTGATTGGACAGGAAATTCCCCATCGAGTAGATGATGAGCTTGTTTTGACCATCTTTATTGACCACTTCAGCAGGCTCTACAACATGGGGATGCCCGCCAAAGACAATATCAGCTCCCCAAGAAACCATCTTATGGTAGAGCTCTTTTTGCTCTTCTGTCGGCTCCAATTGGTACTCAATTCCCATTTGGGGCATGACAATGGTGATATCGGCCTCTTGCTCCGCCTTTTGGATCTCCGCCTTCATCCGCTCTTCATCCAGATCAGACAAGACATCTGCTTGCTCCTCTGGAGTAAGGGTCGTTTCCATTCCATTAAACCCATAAGCGTAGGCTAGAATAGCAATCTTGATGCCATTCACTTCCTTGATCACCAAGGGAGCCTGGCCTCTCTTTTCATGCGTGTAGACACCGACAGGGGTGATGCCAGCATCTTCAAAGGCCTTGGCTGTCGAATAGACCCCTTCTAGACCTGAATCCAAGATATGGTTGTGTCCCAAATCCATGACATCATAACCAGCATCCTTGATGGCTGGTACGACTTCGCTCGGTGCATTAAAGAGAGGATAACCTGACAAATAGTAATTCGGGTTAATGGTTCCCTCAAAATCACCCAAGGCTAGATCCGCTTTTTGTAGCCAGGGTTTGACATACTCATAATTTTCATGAAAATCATAGCTTCCATCTTCTTTTTGTGCACTCATATAGACCAGATCATGATAGAGCTGATCTCCATTGGCCATGATCCGAGCTGTATGAGGAATCTGATCAGCCGGTGTCTTAGCCTTGTACACAACCTCTGGCCGTTCGGTTGCGGTGATCGGAAAGCCTTGGAACTTTTGCACCCACAAGATAGCATTGGCCACGATAAAAACGACTGACAAGAGCACATAGACAAACTGTTCATTGGTCAGCTGAATCCTTGAAAAGAGACGATCAAAAGCCCAGTCAAAGGCCGCCGATAGCTCTTTTACCATCGTTTTGATGGTTCCTTTCACACTCTCCCACTTCTCTAACATTCCTACCTCTTCTTCGTACCTAGTTTCTCCAATGATCCGCCAACAAATTGAGCTGTCATTGAAATACTTTCTCTTCATTGTATCACAAATTTCCAGAGGAGAAAAAAAGTTCTGCAAAACAGAACTTCTAAATGATTTGATATTAAAAGAATGGTTTCTTCAAAGCAGAAAACATCATCACGATTTTCAACTGATGCAAGAATCTACTGAAACTTTCCGCTGTGAGAAAAGTGC
>NZ_KV812783.1:0-37882 GCF_001813505.1 Streptococcus sp. HMSC061E03 | reverse complement strand
TTATTGAAAATAGCGTAACTAAATTTATTAAATCTTCCAGCGAATAACTATCTTGTCAGATGTGACTTGCACCTTGTCAATCAGCTCTCTGACAATAACTTTCTGATTATCGTATGACATATCAAGTACACTACTAGCATCTAATAGCTTTTCTATCTTTTCTCTTTGGCCCGCTTGCTCATCATTCGAGGCTTTTTTTATTTCAGCTTCCAAGGAGCTTCTTTGCTTGATAAAATCTGCAGACTTGGTCCTTAATTCGTCCAGCGTGATCCTATCGTCCAGGTATAGATCGTTCAGCTTGCTTAGTTTGAGTGTTAGGCTGTCTATTTGTTTTTGGATTGCCTGCCTGTCGACTGCCGGGCTGGCATCGTCCGAAAACAGCTCTTTTATTTTGTCTGGGTCGTTTTGTAGCTGAGCGATGCGTGTTAACACATAATGCTCTAATAATTCCATGTCATAGTAGCCAGACTCGCACTTTTTATTGTCGTTGTAGACCGTGACACCTTTTGTCTTTCTAGGGTGTCTTTGGTAGCACTCGTATCTTTTAAATCGTGTGCCGTCCTTTCGCTTTTGACCTAAAATGACTTTTAGGGGCGCGTGACAGTACCCGCATTGTGCCAGCCCGGATAGCATATACTTAGCCTGAAATGGTCGAGGGTTCGATAATTCCTTTGCTGTTTGCTGTCTCTTTGCCAGCTCTCTTTGAGTCTGCTCAAAATCTACTAGAGAGATTATAGGCTTGTGTGTGCCTTGAAATGTCTGCCCCTTGTATTGGTTTAAACCACAATATACAGGATTGGCCAGTATTCCTCTGATTGTGCGATAGCTCCAAGCCGGCTGTTTTGGGTATTCCTCGTTTATCTTATCCCTTAGTTTAGTTATTGACATACCAGCCAAATATGACGAGTATATCTCTTTGACTGCCAGCGCTTCATACTCGTTAACAGTCATTGATCCTGTTTCTTTGTCGTAGTTGTACCCGTAGGAGGTTTTAGCCCACATCATGGACTTTCCAGACTTGGCCCGTCCCAGCTTGCCTAATTGCATACGCTCTTTTATCTGCTCTCTTTCGAGCTGAGCAAATACGGATAACAAACCTATAACGGCTCGCCCGAATGGTGTCGATGTATCGAAGTTTTCCAGCAGGCTTACGAACTCGATGTTATTTTTTAAAAAGATATCCTCTATCAAGTATAGAGTGTCCTTTTGGCTACGGCTCAACCGGTCCAGCTTATATACTAGTACCGTGTCAAATAACTTGCTCTGGGCATCTTTTATCAATTGCTCAAGTGCTGGGCGCTCGGTTGTAGAGCCAGAGAAGCCTCCGTCTGTATATACTTTGTAAACGTGCCAGTCCTTAATACCGCAGTAGCTTTCAAGTTTTGCTTTCTGCTCTTCTATTGAGTAGCCTTCTTCCAATTGCGAAGTGGTAGACACGCGCACATATAATGCTACTTTATTCATTGTCTTTTCCCTCCATTTCTGATAAAATAGAGTATAGAAAGACGCCTTTCAAAATATTCATTTTGAAACCTTTCCTTATCTCGATTCCCTCACGCTCAGACTCGCCAAAGTTTGAGAGCGTGGGGCTTTTTTTATTTGTCGTAAACCATCGCGCCATTTTCTTCATGCGCAAGTTGAACCTCGTCTTTGTCATGCACATAAACGGGCGGTGCTGTAAAACCTTTATCAGTGATTTTATATGTCTTTTCGACATCGTTTTTTATTTTAAGCAGGCCGTCCGCTGTCTGGTGTAGCTGGTCGTTTGTCAATTCAGATGATGCGACTGGTAGCAAGACAGCTACTCTATCACTGCGATAGTATACGTCCATTTGACTAGAGTCAAGCCATTGTTTATAAGAGTTCGCAAACTGATCCAGTAGCGGTCTAACTGTACTAACGTGTCCAGTTGCCTTTCTGTACTGTTCCTCGCCTTGGTTTTCTTCCTTGTTTTTCGCTTTAGCCTTATCTACTAGTTCCCAGGCTTTTTCTTTTCGTGATTTTTCAGAGCTGGACTCGGTTGTCACTTGCTCGGTTGATTCTTCTTGCCCCTGGTCTGTATCTGCTTCTTGCTGACTGCACCCAGTCAATAATAGAGTGAGTGCTGCGATTGTTGCGAGTGTTACCTTTTTCATATTTCCCTCCCGGCTACCCAACTAGCCTATAAAATTCATCAATTACCATTAATTCGTCGGTTACTGATTTTAGTTTGTGTCGTTCCATAAAGTTTAAATAGTTAAAATCTTCCTTGTCTACTCTTTCCAGCTCCTCTCTTAAAAGCGCGTGTATCATGGCCCGGTTGGCTTCATTTTCGCACTTTATCGGGTTGATAATATAATTAGCCTTGGTGTGGTTTAAGTGGCCCAATTCGTGCAATATGACCCTTTTCTGGGCCTCTCTAGTTAGTGATTTATTAACAAAGATAATCCTCATATCTGAGATTATCATTCCCGGTCGTGGCCATAGGTCGTTATCAAAGTAAGCAAGGGTGACTCCCTCACTGTCGCATATTTCTTCTATCGTCATAATCTGCCTTGTAGGTATATTTCTATTATATTCTGTATCGCTTGTATGTCGCTTTCTGTTAGTGGCTTACCGTCGAAAGTCTTTGCGCTCTCTGCCAGCTTGCGCAGATCTGTTTCAGAGTAACCTGTTTCAGTGGTTGATTCCCGTTCCCGTGGCACGTCATATCCCATGAGCCAAGCTTCTGACACATTGAACGTTAAAGCAAGCAAGGCCAGCCGTCTTTGGTCTGGTGCTTGTACACCATTCACATATTGTGAGATTGCACTTTTGCCGAGTTTGACTCCTAATTTTTCTTGAAATGGTTTTGAATTATTAAAGATGTCTACTTGTTTCCAGTTCTTTTCTTCCATTAATTGCCGTATTCTATCGGCTGTTTCGTACTTTCTCATTTTGATCAACTCCTTATTTCTACTATAGTATATCACAAAACTTGAAAAATAAAAATAAAAAAGTTCAAGAATTATGAAAAAACTGTTGACAAAGTTCACAGGTCGTGTTATACTTTAACCATAAACAAAGTTCACGGAACGTGAACAAAGAAAGGAGCTACAATATGAGCAATGACTACTCAAAGTTGCTAGGCGCGATCACAGAAAAGATGGGAACGCAACTGGCCTTTGCCCAGGCTATGGGGGTATCGGAGCGCAGTATCTCGCTTAAATTGAATAATAAGGTATCTTGGAAAGATAGCGAAATTTCAAAAGCGGTTGAAGTGCTTGGTCTTGATCCGAAAGATATCCCAGCATATTTTTTTAAATACAAAGTTCATGAAGCATGAACTTTTGCGAGTGAATAGAAAGGAGAAAGATGGCAGAGAGAAGAATGTTATCTAAAAAGATTTTTCAAAGCCGAAAATTTTTGATGATGCCATTCGAAGCGCAAGCTCTATATACTCACTTGATCTTATCGAGTGACGACGATGGAGTGGTTGAGGCTTTCCCAATCGTCCGAATGATCGGAGCTAAGGAAGACTCGCTGGGTTTGCTGGTTGTAAAAAAATTCATCTTACCACTAAACGACGACATGGTTTACTTTATCACTGACTTTGAAGAACAAAACAAAATCAGAGCAGACCGGGTACAACCCTCACGATACCGCGAACTGTTACTAGAAAAAACAGACTTGGTAGTTGAAGGGAAACGGGTTACAGGTCAAAAGAAATACATTGACGGGCAAGTGACGGGCAAGTGTCAGACAGATGACGGGCAAGTGACGGGCAAGTGTCAGCATAGTATAGGTAAGGATAGGATAGTAGAGGATAGTATAGGTGAGTATAGTCTAGTAGAGTCAAGGTCAGTAGATAATGACGATGACGCTGGTCAAAAATCTTTCTCAAAGATTATTAAAGATAGCAACATCAAAATTAACGAGCGACACACTCAAATGTTAATGGACTATATCGCATTAGATCACTTTACAATTCCTATGATCCAGTACGCGGTAGAAAAGACTGAAGATGCAGGCTCTACCAGTTTTAACTATCTAAAAGCAATTTTAGAAAACTGGAAGAAAGAGGGTTTTACCTCGCTTGAAGAAGTCGAGGAGCATGACCGTAAAAGGCAGGTTAAACAAACAAAAAAAGAGGCCAGTCCCTATCCTATCAAGAACCCAGTATTTAGTCCTTACACGGACTTACTACCTTGGGAAGAGGACGAGGAGGGATAGCCTATGGATTTACCGCTTGTCTATCACATCAACGAACAAGAGACTTGTGAAATACATCAATGCTTCAAATGGTCGTTGAATGATGATGTGAAACTGCAGGACGAACGGAATAGAACCTTTTGCCCAGAGTGTCAACGTGAAAAGATGGCACGTGAGGAAGATCAGAAAATAGGTCAAGCTCACGCATCAACAATCTTGCGCAGGACTTACGACGTGCTTGATAAAAACAGCATCATACCGAGCGGACTGAAAGAAGCTAGTTTTAAAAACTTCACGGTAACGAATCAAATCGACCAGGAAGCCAAAAATTACGCTTTACGCTTGGTATCTCACTACTTGCACGATGGGAAAGGTAACGCTCTGATAATGGGGAAAGCTGGACGCGGTAAGTCACATCTAGCGATGGCAATAGCAAGTAAGTTGAACGCTGACTGGAAAGCAAACAAGCTACCAAAGAGCATACTATTTGTTAACTTGCCAGCCTTGTTTATCAAAATTCAAAACTCTTTCAACCGTAAAGAGGGAATGACCAGTAACGAATGGCTGGAGCTACTAAAGAAAGTTGACTATCTTATCCTGGATGACCTTGGACGGTCTGACAATGCACAGTGGAAGCAAGACTTTCTGTACAGCTTATTAGACGAACGAGAATCAACAATCATCACAACGAACCTTGTAGGATCGGAAATGAAGTCACTTTTTGAAACCGGCCTGGTCAGCCGAATCACAAAAGGCGGACGGGACCTTTACTTCAAGTACCCGGACAACGCAGAAGATCGGAGGAAATTGCCATTTTGATTGACAAAATGATTGAGGGTTTCG
Source organism: Streptococcus sp. HMSC061E03 (assembly GCF_001813505.1). Lineage (NCBI taxonomy): Bacteria > Bacillati > Bacillota > Bacilli > Lactobacillales > Streptococcaceae > Streptococcus > Streptococcus sp. HMSC061E03. The sequence continues at coordinate 32,869 of NZ_KV812783.1, read as the reverse complement.
AAGCTACTTGCTACGAGCTTTCTGACGAATTAAAAACTAAGCTACTAGCGAGCGATCCAGATAGTGCTAGAGGTAAGATCATGGACCTGTACGCTTGTCGTTTAGCTGGCAGAGCATAAAAAAGGCCCTTGGAGAAGGGAACTCCAAGAGGCCAAGAGATAAAACTTTTCTAAAGGAATTATAACATTATGAGAAATAAAAATCAATGGCGACCGCGCATTATTAACATCATGTCGGACGGTAGCCAGGTAGAAGATTTAACAGGGTACACGATACCAAAAGACAGCGGTTATTATAACGCAATCAGACGAATTAATAAGGAGATTTGAAATGTATAACGAAATTTTAGGGTGTATGACAATTGCAGGGACATTTTTTGCAGCAGGCTTCGCAGGGGCGGTTTGGGATTTCAAACGTGCGCAACGGAAGAAAGCACGTCAAGCTAAGCAGGACGCAATCATGCAACAGTATGAAGAAGATTTGCAAGCGAAATTTAACGAGGGCTACCAAGCATTTCAAGCTGATCTAGCGTATGCACGCAAGCATTCACACTCAGATAACGACTGGAGCATGGCAGATGTTTCATAGCAAAAAAATTAAAGCGTTAAAACAAGAGATACGTTTTCAAAAAATCGACCTAGAAGGCAAAAATAATATACTTCGAGTAACCTTGAACGATAACAGAAGGTTGCGGAAGGAACTGAACCAAAAAAAACAACTTTTGAAAAAGTATCAAGAAGTTTTAATGAAGTATCAAGAGGAGGGTAAGCTATGAACGAACGCTTACAACTAATACTAGCCTGTATCAGAGTAGGACGGGCGAATGTACTGACCACGCGCGACATTGCCAAAATGACGAACTTATCAGTCCGTAAGGTTCGAGGTGGCATCGCAGAACTTCGACTTAATTACTCAGTGCCCATTGTGGCTAGTCGGTCATTGCCTCGCGGATATTATTTTGCGGAGAATGATGATGAATACACAGCTTGGGTCTTGCAGTACAAGAAGCAGATCAAGACAGAACAGAAGCTACTGAACAGTTTGAAATCTACAAGCTGGGATAGTTACAAGAAATTTAAGGAGCGCGAGAATGTTTCCATTTGATTATGACCGTGACTATCTACAACCAGAGATTGAAGAAGAACGCAGAGATCCAGACGATTGGTATTGTGTGAATGGTCGCTGGATTCACTACGAAGAAGATTAAAAAGGAGAAAAGAAAAATGAGTAGAAGCAATTTTGATTTAATGGCACCAAAGGACGCTTTTAACAGCCCAGTGGTTTTGGAAAAACTGAAATCGGTAGTAAACGGCCGTGAAACACAGTTTGTTACCAGTTTGCTATCAATCGTAAACAATAACAGCCACCTTGCCAAAGCCTCAAACACAAGCGTATTGAACGCAGCAATGAAAGCAGCAACGCTTGACTTGCCTATTGATCCTAATCTCGGGTTTGCTTACATTGTACCGTATGGATCAGAAGCACAATTTCAGTTGGGCTACAAGGGTTTGATCCAACTCGCACAGCGTAGCGGTCAAATTGTCAAACTTAATGCTGGGGAAATCTACGCAAGCCAGTTCAAAGGTTACAACCCACTCACCGAAGACCTGGAAGTAGACATGCAGGCCTTGCCAAAAGCAAACGAAGAAGTAGCTGGTTACTTTGCATTCATGCGACTTTCGAACGGATTTGAAAAAACCTTATTCTGGACCAAAGATCGCGTTCTTGCACACGGTAAGAAATACAGCCGTTCTTTTAGTGGTAAATCTAGCCCGTGGCAGACTGACTTTGACGCAATGGCACGCAAGACAGTATTGAAGCAGTTGCTTTCAACCTATGCTCCTTTGTCAATCGAAATGCAACAGGCCATTATTGATGATAATGTAGACAGCAACGTCCAAAATGGAGCGAAAGACGTGACCCCGCCAGAAGCCACAGAATCACTTGAGAGCTTTTTAGAAGGAGCACCAGCAGATAATGCTACCGAACCAGAAAAGGAGCGTACAGAGCAAACAGGAGCGTCTGAGAATGGCTCTGAGATTGAAGATGGTGTTTATGAAGAGCTTGGACTATTTGAGGGTGGGACAATCACACCTAAGGAGCAATAATGAAAAAGTTAACTCAAGAAAATTATTATAAAGATAAAGAGTACCTGTCTTACTCACGAATGAAGCAGTTCTTAAAATGTCCAGCACGCGCTCTTGCTGTCGAAGATGGTGAATGGACCGAGTCGCGAGATGAAACGCCTTTGCTTTTAGGAAACTACGTACACAGCTACTTTGAAAGCCAAGAAGCACACGAAGCATTTCTAAAAGAGAATGGCGACAAGCTGATTTCAAAGGCTGGTAAAACCAAGGGGCAACTAAAGAAAGAGTTTTTAATTGGCGACTCTATGATTGCATCACTGAAAGATGATCCCTCTTTTAATCGGCTGTATCACGGCAGCTCAACCGAAAACGTTGAAAAAGAAATGATCGTATATGGAGAAATTAAGGGAGTGCCATTCAAAGGTAAGCTGGACAGCGTGAACTTGACGCAGGGATATTTTGCAGACCTAAAGACAATGAAGTCTATCTATGATATGGAATGGAACGCAGAACTGCGACGCAAAGTACCAACGGCAGTAAATAACATTTTAGGCTTTGGCTATCACTCACAGCTTGCGATCTATCGGGATCTGCTAAAACAAATGACGGGTGACGAATTTCGGCCTATCATTGTAGCAGTCAGCAAGGAAGAAGTGCCAGACAAGGAAGTGATTCGGATTGATGAAGAATGGCTTGAGGAAGGCTTGGAAGAAGTGAAAGAAACCATTAAGGAAGTCTGGGATGTTATTCAGCACAAGGTAGAACCTAAGGCTTGCGGTCATTGTGATTATTGCCATAGTCAGAAGAAATTAAATAGCATCGTGACTTTAAATAATTTGATTGGAGATTAGTTTTAATGATTAACAATGTATGTCTTGTCGGTCGTATGGCTGGCGATGCAGAATTACGCTACACGCCAAATAATCAAGCAGTAGCCACTTTCAGACTTGCAGTAAACCGCAACTTTAAAAGCCAGAATGGAGAGCGTGAAGCAGATTTTATTAATTGTGTGATTTGGCGACAACAAGCGGAAAACTTGGCTAACTGGGCTAAGAAAGGGGCTTTGATTGGGATCACGGGACGGATCCAAACACGAAGCTATGAAAACCAGCAAGGTCAACGTGTTTATGTCACTGAAGTTGTAGCAGAAACCTTCCAGCTTTTGGAAAGTCGGAAAGACCGTGAAGCTGGGCACTCACAAGGTTACAGCCAGCCAGATTTTGGACGTCAGGCAGAGCCTATGAATGCAAACCCTATGGACATCTCAGATGATGATTTGCCATTTTAAAAATGTAAAACAAGGAGAAATAACATGAAACAACAAAAAGAATTCTACGCAATCGCAAATGATAACAACAACCGATTTTTGGTTGATTATAAAAACAATGACAGAGCATTAACATTCACTGCTAAAACAACCGATGACATTCGCTTTGCTTCGATTTTTGAAAAAGGAAATGAGAAAACTGACAAATCTATTGAAAATCTAGCTAAGGCAGTAGGTGGTCGCCTGGTTAAAATCAAAGCTGAGTATGAAATTACCGAGGAAGATGGCTCAGATTTAAAAGAGCTGGAAGTAAACGATGAAGAAGATGAAATAAAAGCTTTTTTGAGTCATTTATTAAAACGTGGCTTGGAGTAACGAATGAAAGAATTGACGTTATCACTTGACGCTTCCACTAGTGCGACAGGCTGGGCTGTTTATGACGGCCCAGACCTGTTAGAAAGTGGGGTCGTTAACCCTAAAGGTACATTTTTAGAACGGGCTTTACAAATGGCGAATAAGCTGAAAGCCATTCAGTCGCGGTTGATTTTAAAGTATAACAAACCCTTTAAAGAGATTGTGATCGAGCAGAACAATGTCGGAGGTGGCAACCAGCAGACGATGGTTAAAATCGGAATTGCAACGGGCATTATCATTTCCAGGCTCATTGCGGACCGTGTCTACTTCGTCAATGTTAGAACTTGGAGAAAGCACTTTGCGATTAAAGGCAAAGGCCGGCAGGTTTTGAAACAGCAAGCAATCGACATCGTGGCAGATAAATTTAATAAAGATGTTAAGGACGATGAAGCGGACGCAATCTTGATCGGGCTATATTTTGAAGAAATGTACCGTTTTAGAGACGGTTTAGAAAATCATCGTTTAGGTATTTGACATGGAAAAGGAAAATCTACTACGGTCCAAGCGTATCTATGAGAAACGGCTGAGCGAGGAACTGCAACTTAAAACAATCAGCAATACGCGAGGACATCACTATAGCGCGAATTATCGCGAATGGCTACACAAAGAAATTAAGGCCATAGACAAGAAATTAAAGGAAATCGAGGGGGATATGATAGATGGATATTGATAAAATCGAGGAACTAACCGAGCTAACTAGACAATGGTTTATTGACCGGGATATCACGCAGGGAAATGTATTTAAACAGACGCTCAAGCTATTTGAAGAATTGGGCGAGCTATGTGCAGGATATGCCAAGCAAAAAGAACAACTCACAAAGGACAGCATCGGTGATTGTGCCGTGGTTGTCGTAGGGCTTGCAATGATGATCAAACTAGATCCGGTTGAGATTTTGATTAAGGCATCGAGATCAAAAAGGAACAGTATTGAAGACTGTTTTGAGTTACTGATTGAGAATGCAAGTGAATTTCAATTTACTCGCAAGAATGAAGTAAACACAACGGGTGAATTTAATTTATGCCGAATTATCAGCCACTTGAAATCAATCGCGCATAAGTTAGGCTACGACTTCGCAGATTGCTTCGAGCTAGCTTATAACGAGATCAAGGACCGAAAGGGTCGCTGGGTCGAGGGTAGCTTTGTAAAAGAGGAGGATTTGGAAGATGGAACCATGGTATAAATTTATTTTATATGGAACTTATGACGGGTTTAGCCGAAGCACCCTTGGCGATGACAATTTATATTTGGTTTTAGAGAATGGTGAGAAAGTAGAAGTTCCTAGATGCTTCGTAAAAAATGCAAGTGATTTCATTGAAAAAGATAAACTAAAATTAAAAGACGTTATCGCACGAATTAAGAAGCTAGATCTTGGCACTCAGAAAGTTTGGCTTAACGAAATTTTGAATGAATTGGGTAGCGACTATGGGACTTTGAAATATAAAGCAGGTTACGAGCAAGGGAGGTTTGAGGGCGAATATGTCGGTCAGCAATTAAAAGACGCTGATAAGGTTCGGCAAGAGTTGAATAAGCCAGTAGTAAAGCAGTTTGTAGCGGATTGGTATGAGGAACACAAGGAAGAACTTGAATTTAACATTTGGGATTGGATTAAATATATACAAGAAGAAGAAAAGATTAAAAATAGACAATTTACCGAGTGGTTGGCTGAATGTGAGAATGATCCTGTTGAAACCTTAATTAAGATGAAGCTGTTTGGTTACGAGGTCGAGAAAGAGAAGCGGTATCTGGTGAAGATGAAGGGTGTGGATTCAAGAACTAACTATTTATACTATGGGGTTGGGTCAAAGACATGGTTATTTAAGGCAAAACTTATTGATGGGAATTTTAGAAAAAGTCATACCCGCAAAGAACTAGAACAAGACAACTTCGGATGGGTGTTTGATTGTCCGGGTGTTGAGATCGAGGTGTTAGAGTGATGGAATGGAATAAGCTAACAACAAGAAATATTGCTGAAGATGAAAAGGAATATTTTAATGGTGGCATTGAATTTATTTGGGAAGGCAAAACTCCAGAAATTGATGAAGAAGTCCTTGTCTATAATCCAAGCACACAAAGTATATACACTGATATATGGATTGATTATGGGGAGGGAATTGGTTTTGAGGACACTGATGAAGACACGGTATTTTGGATGAGTTATCCGGAACCACCAAAGGAGATGGAAGAAGAATGATAATATCGACCGAAAAATGGATAAAATTCAGAGAAGACGGACAAAAATTTGCCTTGGAGAAACTTGAAGAAATCTTTCCGAACAATGACGATGAGGTAGAAGAATGAGTAGATTTGAAATATATTTATCTAAAAACGACCTTGAACATATCGCTAACGGTTATGATATAAAAATAAAAATCGACGGTAAAAGATTTTTGACAACAAATGAAATCATTTTGAAACCTGCACTGATTAATGACATTATGGCTCCGATATTGAATTATAAAAATAAAATAATCGATACTGAACAGCAAAATATTGTTAATAGTTTCATAGGAGGTGCAAGATGATTCCAAAGTTTAGAGCGTGGTCTACGGATAAAAAGATTATGGCAGAAGTCAGAACACTACGATTTACCGATGAATTAGTAGAGACAGACAAGTTTGTTGAGCGAAGCATCGAGGGAGTCAAACTCATGCAATCAACAGGTTTGCTTGATAAGAATGGCAAGGAGATTTTTGAAGGAGATATACTGAAAGTCGCTAATAATGATTCGAGTTGGTTTGAAGTTGTTAAATACGATCACGATAAGGCTATGTTTATTTCCAAGGAAGTAAATTTGAAGTATGAAGTGCCTGAAACCCCTCTGTACGACTTATTCAGTCCATACCTATTCAAAGTCGAAGTCATTGGGAATATTTGGGAGGACGGTGATTTAATTGACGGTAAAAAGGCAAATGAAAATTAATTTTGGAGGTAACAAAATGAGTACAAATTTATTAGATGAAACAGTAGAATTTTTAGAAAAATATGGTAAAACACTGGTTGATGTTTTGTATATCCAAGGTGATGATTTTGAGATCACAAGAAAAAACTTTGAAACAGTGGCAAGGAATACAAATTATGATTCTGGTTATGGTGCTCAACATGTACCAAAAGACCTTGTGCTAGTTGGTGAAGACTGGTGGATTGAGCGTTATGAGTATGATGGTGCTGAATGGTGGGATTTTAAGAGTATTCCAGCAAGAAAGCAGTACATGAAGAATATCACAAACCTACATAAAGGTATGTGGGATACCCTTAAAGAAATGAATGAGGAGTAAACATGACACGACCAAACAGATACCCATACACAAAAAGTCAGTGGGAAGAAGAAACAACTCTAGTATGTTTCGGTGATGACACTAGCTTCAAATTAAGAGTAGAACGTAATAGAATTACAAAGGAGTCAAGACAATGTCATTGAATAAAACAAGAAAACGATTAATTAGGAAGTATCGTGGATATTACAATGGCCGTCTTTTAGGCTTGAAAATAAAAACGGCTGATGATAAAAAATGGACAATACTTTCTCCAACTGTCGAAGATTTTGATCCAGATAGTATGGTTATGGAAGCAGGGGTTATTGATGCTAGTGTACTATCGGGCAATGGTATCACTTTAGAGAATAAGGAAATAACGATCAGTTTTGGTTTTTCCAAAAAAGGAAATAGAAAATTGAGAGAAGCTTTGAGGGGGTATTAATGGACCTACAAAACTTTATATACCTACTATTCACACTGGTCTGGCTATCTGGTCTGATCTGGGCTGGTGGGATAGCTTTTAAAAGCAGAAAGGAGAAATAATGAAATTTTTAATGCTAGGTTTAGAAAAACCTGAAAAGTTTTTTACTAAATTCATTGTAAATACCTCAAAAATTGTTGCTGTAACAGAGTATGCTTTATTCGGTGAACGGTGTTTAAAATTGGTACTTGACGATGGTGGAGATCGGTGCTGTACACATATTCTCACTGGCAACGGAGACTATGCAAGAATTGGCAGTATAGGTCAATTTTACAAAGATCTGATCTCGGAGGACGAGCGATGACGAATAATGCAAAGCTAGTATGCGCGAATATCGCGTTTGTATTCTTCATCCTATTCGTGGTATGTATCAACCTAAACGCACGGGTTCGAGTGCTTGAAACGAGCAATAGCGATCTACAGCGAACAATCCAAACACAAAAGGACGAGCTTGAGAAAATCGAAGAAAAAAACACAATGCAAGACGTGATAATTAATAAATTGAACAACGATTATAACTCACGTATGGCTCAAGAATTACAAGAAATTGCCGATATGAACGGCGTGGGGGGATAACATGATTAGAGCGATAAGGTTTGAAAATGAAAGTAGGTTAGGAGATCCCAGATCCCCGGCTGAAAAGTTGGAGATTTTTATTAATAAAACTTCGTGTGAAGTGCTGAATGTTGTCGTTACTTCGACGACAATATTTGAAAATTCCTCTTACGAGAAAAGAAGCTGGGCTGATGAAATACTTTTGATTTATCGACGGAGGGAAAAAGATGGACTTGAAGAAAGAGTTCTTCCAGGAAGCAGACAAGGCGATAGCTGAATTTGACTCTATCTATGATTTTTTTTAAAGTCGCGAAAAGTCACAATGCTTACCAGGACGGAGCGCGATACGAGAAATACAAGAAACAAAACAGAATGCCATCATCTGCAATTATCGCGAAGTTTGTAGGTTTTGTAGAAACCGATCTGCTTTATGAATGTATGAAAGAGTCACTTGATAAAGTAGGCCCAGGACGGTCTAGCGAGGACCTGGTGGAACGATTCTACAGAGATAATCATAATTATAAACGGAATGAAGAACGCAAGCGAGAGCGTCGTTTAAAGCGTAAATTGGAAGCGTTAGATTTAATCTTAAAAATGGAAGGGTGGGATTGAATGCTTTTTGGTGAAGTGCTAAAAAATAAGACAAAGGAGAATGCAGACAATACGCTCAAGAACTACCGCGTACTGTTAAGAATTGCTGGGGAGGAATACAGCCCTAAAGTCACAGCTACTTACTCACTAGAGCCAAAGAGCGCACCAAGCTCTCCCAGCCGTCAAACTGAGCAGATGGTGATTAGACGGGTAAGCGCCCAGCAAGAACTGGAGCTTATGGCATCGGCTATTAACCGGCTGTCTGATCTCAATCTATCACAGATTTTGATTGAGCGATATTGCAGAGTGAGATTTAGACAAGACAAGGCTATTTATCCAAGCTTAGGATATTCGGAAAGTGAATACTATAGATTGCTGGATCGGGCATTATTAGAGTTTGCAGAAGCCTATAAAGCTGGGGAGTTGCTAGAGTATAGATTTCTGGGAGATAATTGAAAGAAAGTAGGGAGTAAAAGCGCTGTATTGAGTGGTATTATAGTATTATCCAATGAAGTAGGAAGGACCTGCGCCATTTGGTTGTCTCCTTATAGTAGGTTGCTGGGTAACTCAACGGTTAGAGTAACGGACTTTTCACCCGTATAGTACAGGTTCGATTCCTGTCCCGGCTATAAAAAGCACCGCAAAAAACAAAAAAGAAAGTGACCGATGATGTAAGTTTGGTGCTACTTACTAGGCCCCTTGAATTATTTTGTCAACGAGGACAAAGTAGAACCATATAACCCGAGAAGCGCGCATCGTTAAGGTGCGCTCTTTTTGGTGCTTGGAGTTAAAAATGAAAATAGAAAAAATCAATATTTCAGAAATAACTGAATATGAGAACAACGCGAAGCTACACCCTCGCGAACAGATTGAACAAATTAAGAAATCAATCCAGGAGTTTGGAAATAACGACCCGATAGCAATTGACGAGAACAACGTTATTATTGAGGGCCACGGACGCTATAAGGCCTTGCAAGAGTTAGGGTATGATGAAATCGAGGTCATTCGTCTATCTCACATGGACGATGAGCAGAAACGCGCTTACATCCTCGCTCACAATAAATTGACCATGAACTCTGGGTTTGACATTGAGCTTTTGAACTCAGAGCTTGAAAGCATCGTAAATATCGACATGGAAGATTTCGGTTTTGACTACTACGAGCCAGAGTCCGAAGTTGAAGAGGATGATTTCGAAGTAGAAGAAACTAAAGAGCCAATCGCGAAGCTGGGCGATATCTATCAGCTTGGACGGCACCGTCTCATGTGTGGTGACTCCACTGATCCAGACCAGCTTGCTAAATTGGTAGACGGACAACAGATTGACTTGATTGTGACAGACCCGCCGTACAACGTAGCCTATGAAGGTGGAACCGAGGAAGCTCTAACGATTATGAACGACAGCATGGATAATGAATCGTTCAGAAAGTTTTTGAGAGACGCGTTCTTTGCTGCAGACACGGTTCTGCGCGAAGGTGGGGCATTCTACATCTGGCACGCAGATTTAGAGGGTTACAATTTTAGAGGTGCTTGCTCTGATATTGGTTGGACGGTACGACAATGTTTAATCTGGAATAAGAACATCCTTGTTTTGGGTCGTCAAGATTATCAGTGGAAGCATGAACCTTGCTTGTATGGCTGGAAAGAGGGGGCAGCACACTACTTTGTGAATGACCGGTCCCTAACAACTATCATTGAAGACGTGGAAGATTTGAACAAGATGACGAAGGCAGAGCTTGTCGAGTACATTGAACGTATGCAGGCCAACTCTCCTACCACTATCATCAATGAGAATAAACCAACAAGAAATGGCTTGCACCCTACCATGAAGCCACTGAAATTGATTGAACGGCTGGTACGGAATTCGAGCAAGAAAGGCTGGAATGTACTAGATAGCTTTAATGGCTCTGGATCGACTATGATTGTTTGTGAGGATTTAGGACGGACCTATTTTGGCATGGAGCTAGACCCACGATATGTGGACGCTACAATTCAACGCTGGGAAGAACACACAGGACAGACGGCAGTTAAATTGAATTAAGAATAATATTTGAAAAGGAAGTGAGGCGATGGCTGGTGCAGATAATTTAATACCAAATGAACAGCGAACGCCCGAAGAACGCCGAGCGAATGCAAGAAAAGCGGGTATTGCCTCGGGCAAGGCTCGACGAAGAAAAGCGAACATGAAAAAGACGCTAGACGCGCTACTTGTTTCTAAAGTTTCAAACCCTCAGCTTTCAAAAATATTGAAGGACATGGGTTTTGAAGACGACTACGAGTCAGCGCTTCTTTTGGTGGCTATGCAGAAAGCCCTGAAGGGTAGTTCGCGTCACATGGAATTGATTTCCAAAATAGCAAACAGCGAGGGTGCCAAGGATACGCTTGATAAGAAAGAACAGAAAGCACGTATCAAGTCGCTTGAGCTTGAGAACAAACGTAAGGCCCAAGCGTTAGACGAGGCGGGAGGTGGTGCTGATGAGTCAATCCTCATCATCGACGATATCCCGAACGACTAAGCCAATTATAAAACTAAGTGAAGAGATCAATCCTAAGTTTTACAAAGTATGGCGGTCAGCAAAGCCTTACAACATTTTAAAAGGTGGGCGGAACTCGTTTAAATCGTCAGTCATTGCTTTGTTGCTTGTCTTTATGATGATTAAAGCGATAACCCAGGGGCAATGCGTAGAGATTATCATTGTTCGTAAAGTTGGTAACACAATCTTTGATAGTGTCTACAAGAAGATAATCTGGGCGCTTGATAAGTTTGGCATGGCTAATCAGTTTAAACGAACTAAAAGCCCTTATAAGATCGTACATAGGCGGACGGGATCAACGTTCCACTTCTACGGCCAGGATGATTTCCAGAAACTGAAATCAAATGAGGTCGGAAAGGTTATCGCTGTATGGTACGAGGAAGCAGCCGAGTTTGCTGACTCCGAAGAGTTTGACCAGTCAAACAGTACATTCATGCGTCAAAAGCACCCGGACTATCCATTCGTGCAATTCTTCTGGTCGTACAATCCACCGCGTAACCCTTATAACTGGATCAATGAGTGGGTTGACTCACTGCGAACGGCTGAGAAGTATTTGATACATGAATCTAGCTATCTGGACGATGAGCTGGGCTTTGTTACAGAACAAATGCTGGACGAGATTGAGCGTATCAAGACCAACGACTACGACTATTACAGGTATTTGTACCTGGGAGAACCCGTTGGTCTTGGTACAAACGTGTATAACATGGATTTGTTTAAACGCGTAGATAAGATCCCAGACGGTGAACGTGTCATAGGTCAGTTGTTCGCAGCGGATACCGGACACCAGCAATCAGCAACTACTTGCTTGCATGCTGTGGTTACTAACAGATCCAATCTCTATCTTGTGGACAACTACTACTACAGCCCCGCTGGTAAGGTTAAGAAGAAAGCTCCGAGCGTATTATCTAAGGAGCTACATGACTTTGTTATCAAGCAGACGCAGAAATATCCGAATGTATCAGTAATCGAAATGACAATAGATAGTGCAGAGGGAGCTTTGAGAAACCAATATTTAGAAGACTTTGGCATTCGCTGGCACCCGGTAGCGAAGAAGAAGAAAATAATAATGACCGAATATGTCCAATCGCTCCTTGCGAATGGTCGTTTTTATTATTTTCCAACGGAAAACAACCTCAAGTATTTCATTGAGGAACACAAACGATATCAATGGGACGAGAAAACGGTCAAGGACGACGACCCGAAAGTTATTAAAGAGGACGATCACACTTGCGACGCGTTCCAATATATGGTCGTAGATAATGCACAACTACTAAGATTAAAAGCCTAGAGAAAGGTTTGAAATGAGTATCTTACAATCAATAAGAAATATATTTAAGAGGGGTAAATATGTAATGACAAGCCAATCACTAGGCAACATAACAGAGCATCCTAAAATCGCAATTAACAAGGATGAATACGATCGTATTCAGAAGAATTTGAAATACTATCAGAGTAAGTGGGACCCTATCCGCTACCGCAATTCAAATCGAGTTGATAAACAACGGACTAGAAATCACTTGCCTATTGCTCGCACAGCTTGTAAGAAGATTGCCAGCCTGGTATTCAATGAACAGGCAGAGATAAGCGTTGCGAATAGAACGACAAACGAGTTCATTCAATCAGTCTTGCTAAATGACCGCTTTAACAAGAACTTTGAGCGATACCTTGAGAGCTGTTTGGCTTTGGGTGGTCTTGCTATGCGTCCATACGTTGACGACGACAAGATCAAGATTTCATTCATTCAAGCCCCTGTCTTTTATCCATTGCAGTCTAACACGCAGGACGTATCTTCTGCAGCGATTATCAATAAGAGTCAAAAGACAGTAGGGAAAGAAACAATCTACTATACTTTGGTCGAGTTGCACGAATGGACCAAGGATAAGAAATACACAATCACTAATGAATTGTACCGCTCAAGCGAAAAGGAGCGTGTTGGTGATCGTGTACCGCTATCCGAGATCTATGAGGATTTAGAGGAAGAAGTAACGCTTGACGGGCTTACACGCCCGTTATTCACATATTTAAAACCTCCTGGAATGAATAACAAAGATATTAACAGCCCACTTGGTCTGTCTATCTTTGATAATGCTAAGAGTACTATTGACTTTATCAATACCACTTATGACGAGTTTAAGTGGGAAGTGCGCATGGGTCAACGGCGCGTGTTAGTACCAGACCAAACTGTCCGGATCGGGTTTGACCATCACGGAGATACCGATCTAGTCACGCGCGAATTTGATCCAGAGCAAAACGTATACGAACAGATTGACGGTGGGAAAGATACACCAATCAATATCACAGACCTAACTACTCCTATCCGGTCAGACGATTATATCAAGGCAATCAACGAGGGCCTTGCGCTGTTTGAGATGCAGGTCGGAGTATCGCCTGGTATGTTTACGTTTGACGGTAAGAGCATGAAGACTGCGACCGAGGTTGTGTCCGAAAACTCTGACACGTACCAGTTAAGAAACAGCATCGTGAGCCTTGTAGACCAGTCTATCAAAGAGCTTGTGATCTCTATTTGTGAGATTGGGAAACTATACGGCTTGTATAGCGGTCCTATTCCAGAGATGAACGATATCACAGTAAACCTTGACGATGGTGTCTTTGTTGATAAAAATAACGAGCTGGACTACTATGCTAAAGCCTTGCTAAGTGGCCTTGTCAGCAAGCAGTATGCTATTTCCAAGGCGCTGGGCTTGTCAGACAAGGAAGCTGAACAAATGCTTGCGGATATCAAGAAAGAGACCGCTGAGAGCATGGAGCTAGAACGTAGCACAGGCGAAGTTGATATTTATGGAGAGTGAGTAGATGGCGCGTAACAAGTACCCAGTATTATTCAACGAGGAACAGTTAGAGTTGCGCGCTTCACAAGTCGGTGATATCTATCATCAGATGGCGCGTGACCTATTCGATGAGGTGATTGATAGACTGTTAGAACGTGGGGCTGAGTCTTTGGCTGATAACCCGTATGTCTGGCAGTTAGAGCGTATGAGCCAGATGCACTTATTAAACGAGCAGAACCTGGACACAATCGCCCGCTACTCTAAAATAGGCCGTGAACAGCTCCGTAAGGTCATTGAAGATGAGGGCTTTAAAATCTATCAGACGACCAAAGAACAGCTCATAGACGACCTCGGAGGCGGTGATTTTGGCAATTCTAAACACGCGCAGGAGCTACTAGCCGGGTATTTTGAACAGTCACACGGTGACATCAGCAACTTGATTAATACCACGCTTCCAGGCATCGTTACAGATGTATACCGTCAAATGGTGCAGGAAGTGGTAGCCCGTCAAGTGGTCGGTCTAGTCACACATGACAAGGCTGTATCTCAAACCGTCATGAAATGGCAAGAGATAGGTTTTAAGGGTTTTATTGACCGCGGTGGTCATTATTGGAAAGTGGATAACTACGCTAGAACGGTTATTAAAACTACGGTCATGCGTAGCTACCGAGAGATGCGCACCATGCCAGCGGACGAGCTTGGTATTGATACCTTTTATTATTCTAAAAAGGCAACGGCCCGCGAGGCTTGCGCTCCCTTACAGCATCATATTGTAACCTATGGCGAAGCAAGGGAAGAACACGGCATCAGTATTCTATCGCTTGCAGATCATGGCTACGGCACTCCTGGCGGTTGTCTTGGTATCAACTGCGGACACATGCTTACTCCTTTTGTCCCTGGCATAAATGAGTTGCCAGAACTAGGACCGGACGTTAAGAACGTAACGCAAGAAGAAGCTATAAAAAATGCTAATGCCCAATCTAAACAAAGGGCATACGAGCGAGCCATTCGCAAGTCTAAGGAGAAGTTGCACGTTGCCGAGAAGCTGGGCGACCAAGAGCTTATCAGTAAGTTTAAAACTAAAATCAGAGACCAGCAAGCAACCCTGCGAGATTATATTGCGGATAAGCCTTTCTTGCATCGTGACTATGCGAGAGAAAGGTATTTCAAATCAAAGGAGGAAATCGAGAATGAATGACGAATTCAGGCGCTCATTAGAAAGAGTCGTATTTAAAAACAAAAAAACTCTTTTAGATTATCATCGCGACATTGATCGTGCAGCGTTTGATGGATTTAAATTTGGTTTTAAAATGGCAAATGAAAGGATGTTAAAAGATGGAAGATTGGAAGGAACGTTTCAAAATTGAATACTACGAATTGCATGAACGCTTCGGTAAATTGGTATACATGATTAGTAAATACGAAGAAGGGACACTTGAGTTTAAACCAAACTGTCCTATCGACTTACTAAAAGCGCAGAAGACTGCAATGTATAACTATTTGTGCGTTTTGAACGAACGTGCAAAGCTTGAAGGTATCAAATTATAAAAAAAGAACCGCAGATCATGCGGTTTTTATTTTGCGCCCTTTCTGGATGGATAGGTGATTTCCTCCTTTTTTCTTACCTATTCGCGGGATCGTTACCCGCTGGGCGCTTTCGTTGTCGGACGTAAACCGGCGAATTCGTCTCCTGGACGTAAAACAGAAAGGAGTTTTAAACATGAGTTTAAAACGTGAGATGTTAGTTGACGCAGGTATCGAGGACAAGGAAACTATTGAGCGCATTATGGCAGCGTACGGGTCAGCAATCAAAGAAGCCAAGTCCGAGGTGCAAGCAGAAAACGACAGCTTAAAAACACAACTTGAGCAACGTGACCAAGCTATCAAGGACTTACAAGCCAAAGAGGGAGCTAGTGAAGAAGCCAAGAAACAACTGGAAGATTTACAAGCTCAATTTGAAAGCTATAAGACCGAGAATGAAGCGAACCTTGCGCAAGTGAAAAAAACCAACGCGGTTGCCTTGGCTTTGAAAGACGTGGGAGCGCATAACTCTGAGGACCTAATGAAGTTTATTGATCTTGACAAGATCGAGCTTGCAGAAGACGGCAAGCCAAAACTAGAAGAAACTATCAACGGTCTAAAAGAATCAAGCCCTTACCTTTTCGTAACAAAGGAAGAACCACAGGAACCACAGCCAAAGTTCGCACTTGGTGGCAATCCGTCCGCTGGTGGTGATAGCGACCTCAGCCCGGAAGAAAAAGCTCTATTTGCTGGCTTTGACAGCATTTAAAAAATAAAAGAAAGTAGGATAAGCCTATATGACTATTAACTATGCAGCAAAATTTGATGCAAAAGTAGATGAGCGCTTTGCCAAAGAAGCCCTCTCAACTGGTATTGTTAACCAGGACTTTGACTTTACTGGTGTAGATACCGTTAAGGTATACTCAATCCCAACTACAGCGATGAACGACTACGCACTCACTGGTAACACTCGTTACGGTACGGCAGCCGAACTAGAAAACAATGTGCAAACATTGACACTTACTAAAGACCGTTCATTCACGTTCACAATCGACAAACGCTCTGTACAAGATACAAACGGCACAATGGAAGCAGGGAAAGCTCTTGCCCGTCAACTTTCAGAAGTTGTTATCCCAGAAGTTGACAAGTACCGTTTTGGTAAAGTCGTTGCTGGTGCTGATACTGACCACGTTAAAACTGGCGCTGTTACTAAAAACAACGCTTATGAAGCAGTGCTTGACGGTCAAGTTAAATTGACTGATGCGCTTGTACCAGAAGAAGGACGTAAACTACACGTATCTCCTGAGTTTTATAAACTCATCAAACTTGATCCATCATTTGTGAAGAACTCTGACCTTGGTCAAGAAGTAGCGTTCAAAGGACAAGTGGGAGCTATCGACGGCTTGCCAGTTATCTTGACACCAACTTCTCGCTTGCCAGAAAACGTAGCGTTTGTTATTGCGCACCCTATCGCTACCACTTCCCCTGTCAAACTCGAAGACTACAAGATCCACGATAACCCACCAGGAATCAACGGCTACCTTGTAGAAGGACGTATCCGTTATGATGCCTTTGTCCTTGACAGCAAGAAAAAAGCGATCTATGTACACAAGACTGCGTAAGGAGTAACGAATGGCAGAAGAAACAAAAACAACTAAAACAGAAGTAGTAACTGAACAGGTTGCGACGGTTTTGGTAAAGGACGATGTGACCTTTACCATCACTGATCCCAATCTAGTATCTGCTTTTCTGACTAGCGGTTACGAGATCAAGGAGTAATGAATGGCGAAATACAAAGCTACTTGTAACTTCTTGATTGAGTCAACGGACCAAAACTTTGACGAGGGCACGGTCTACGAGTTAACGACTGCAGAAGCAGAAGAAATCAACCAAAAAACAAACCTCGCGTTTGGTGAGGAGTGGTTGGTTCTTGTTTCTGACAGCGAACCCGTGGCCCAAGAGGTGGCCTCTGAATAGGAGGTATCATGGCATACTTAACGCATGAAGAATATCGTGAGTTAGGTTTTGACAGTACAAGCGAGTTTGATGAGCTACTAAAACGAGCAGAGCTAGCTATTGACCTCTTTATCCGTCACTTTTACGAGTTTCATGATTTTGATAAAGATCATAAGATTCGTAAAAAGGCAGTTAAACTTGCCACGGCATACCAGATCCAGTACCTGGATAGTACGGGCATTTTGACAGCCGAGGATAAGCAGACAATATCAAGTACCACACTAGGACGTACATCGGTGTCCTACGGCTCAAATAACGGCTCTAGAGCGTCTGAAACAGCATCGGGATATAATCTATCCCTTGATGCGTTTAATGCTCTTAAATCGGCTGGTTTTCTGTATAGCGGGGTGGATTATGGTCGTTATTGATAAACGGACGCTAGTCGATTCGGTGACGATCTCAAAACCAACTGGAAAAAAAGACGGGTGGGGGAAAGATGAATTCTCCTACCCTATTCTTTTGAGCCCGGTACGCTTTGACCGCAACTTTGACGGCCCTGGGTCAGTAAATAACCCGTCCGGACAGAAGAACCCGTCATTTAGAGCGCCTGGTGTTATCTTCGTATATCCTCGCTATTGCAACGTTGAGCTTGATTCCTCATATCGTAACTCGATTGTAAAAGATGGCGACGATGAATACATTGTGAACAAGATCGTTCCTGTTTATGAGCCTTTCAACCGCAAAGTCTTTTGCTACGAAATCGAGGTGATGTGATGGGCATCAATGTCACGATAGATTTGAGCGGAGCAACACGGAAGACATCGCAAGCGTCGGAGCGAAAGGCACAGTTAGAGATCGCAAACCAAGCCTTGCTAGATATGGAGCCGTATGTGCCTTTGTTACATGGCCCGCTACGCTCTAGCGGTCATGTTGCAGGCGACGGGTCTAAGATTATCTATAACACACCGTACGCACGCGCTCAGTTTTACGGTGGTGCTTATAACAAGTACCGCAGTTTTAGCTTTGGCAAGTATACAACCCCTGGAACCGGGAAGCGCTGGGACTTAAAGGCATCAGCAAACCACGGTAACAAGTGGGCAGAAGTTGGATTAAAAGCAATGGGGTTTACTAAATGAAAAATAACAATGATTTTAATGTTGTTTTGCGTGATTTTATAAATACCCTCGGTCTACCGCTTGCTTGTAAACTAGACTTTCTAAGCGAGCTGGACTCTCTGGTCCTTTATCCGTTACCAGGCGGTAAGGTTGAGCGTGTATATATGGACGGCTCAAGGGACGTTACTCTAATTTTTGAAATCGCAGTAAAGGTCAAAGATCAGTCAACAGCTAGTGAGTGCCTTTGGGAAATTAACAAAGCACTTTCTGAATTTGATCTGGTCTTACCGAGTCAAAACAACTCATATATTTTTAACAACTTAACAACTACCCAGCCGTCCTTAAATGAACGGGACGAGCGTGGCTTTTATATTTATCTGCAGGATATAACTGCAAACCTAACAATTTTAAATAACAAAGGAGTGTAATATATGGCACGTCAAAAGAACGCCCTACGCGGGCATTTTATCGCACCAGTCACTGATCCAAAGACTGAACCAGCAAAAGAAGCCTACAAAGAGCTTGCAAAATGGATCGAAGATGTGGACGACGATACAGATGAAGCTACTACATCTGTCGCTTATTATGACGGCGACGGTACAGAAGAAACAACAGTAACATCTGTTAAAGGTTCATACACATTTAAAGGTACCTACGACAAAGAAGATGAAGCAATGGCTCTTATCGCTGGGTTGAAGTACAAACTCGGTAACGATCGCCTTGTTTGGCATAAAGTGGTAGACTCAGACGGTAAGAACCAACACGTCGGAATTGCTACCGTGTCAGCAATCAAGGCCGGCTCTGGGGCTGCTGCAAACTACGAGGAATTCTCTTGTAAGATCTCTTACAACTCACTTCCTAAAACTACTGCAGTCGTAGGCTAATAGTAAAAGTAAAAGCGTTCCATTTTGGGACGCTCTTTTTTGTGCATAAAGGAGGAAAAATCATGTCTATTTCAATCGAACTAAAACGCAATTACATCCCTATCAATATCGGAGAAATTGAACTCCAGTTTGATACATCACTAGAGAATATCTCACGCCTCGCAACGCTCCAGGAAGATATTGCAGAACGCTTTAACAAGTATCAGTTAGAACTTATTGAACGATCCAATAACGGAGACTTTGACGATCTTAAAGAAGGAATTGTTAATAAAAGAGTTATTGACGAAGCCTTTGAAATGCAGAAGAAAATGACGGAGATTAAGTATGATGTCTTATTCGGTAACGGGACCTTTGCTAAGCTCTATGAACGTTATCCAGACCTTGACGCTTTGGATCATGCATTTGATGAGGTAGATACCTTGCTGGGTGCTGAGCTTGACCGTCTAGGCCAAGAACGGGCCAAGGCATCGGGTGCGGTTGCTGAGTCGTTTGTTAAAAAAGCAAAAGCCAAAAAGACAAAAAAGACCAGTAAAAAATAGCGAGGAGGACCGCTCATGAAATTAAATGAGCCTATACAGAACTCCTTTGAATTAAACGGGCGCACCTATGAGGTGGACTGCTCCTTTGATTTGGTGCTTGATGTCTTTGAGATGTTTGACAACGAAGTCATGAATAATCTCGAAAAGATGCGTACAGCGGTTTTAATGATGACGGACGAAGCCTTGGACAACCCAGAGGATATAGTAGCTGTGTGGGAATATATCGACGAGCATTTTTTGAGGACAAAAAAAGAGCGCGTGATTTATGACCGCCACGGAAACCCTATGCCAGTAGCCAAGGACGAAGAAGATGATATTCGTTTGATTGATTTTGAAGTAGACGCGCAAGAGATATACGCTAGCTTTGTGCAAGCGTACAACATCAATCTCTTTGAAGCACAAGGCCGGCTCACATGGCCCGAATTTATCGCGTTACTAAACGGTATGCCAGAGGGAACGGCTGTATCTCAATTGGTAGAGATACGGTCTTGGAAGCCCTCGAAAAACGATAGTAGCGAGTACAAGGCCAAAATGAGACGGCTACAAAGTAAATATAGATTAGACGGAAAGGAGGGAGATGAATAATGGCAGATGGAAAGATAGTTATTGATGTCCAGGTTAACGGACGCAAACTTACAGAGCTATCTAATGCCTTGAAGCGTTTAGAGTCAGAAGCCCGAAGATCGGGCCAGGGAGTCAAAAGCGCGGGCGATGGTATTCAGGCTACTGGTGACAAGGCTTTAAGAGCTGGACAAGGCTTTAAACGTGCTGGTGACCGTATGGCTGAGGGTGCTAAGCTATCCGAGACATCAAGCAACGGCTTTCGTCGGGCTGGGGAGAAGATCAAGGAAAGCTCTGATTTAGCTGGACGCTCTGGCTCTGGTTTTAAACAAGCCGGGGAGAAAGTCAAAGAAAGCTCTGATCTTGCCCAACGGTCGGGCGATGGCTTTAAGCAAGCGGCAGAAAAAGTAAAAGCATCTGGCAACGAAGCCAAAACAGGCGGAGAGGGCTTTAAGTCAGCAAGTTTTAAAATCAAAGAAGCCGGTGCGCTTTCCAAGTCTGGCGGTGATGCTTTTAAACAGGCATCCGAGAAAGTAAGGGAAGCTGGCACAATCAGTAAAACCGGTGGGAATGGCTTTAAGGTAAGCGCTGATCTAGCCCATAGAGCTGGACAAGTCGCATCTCAAAGTGGGGGCGGTTTTGTCAAGCTAAAAGACATCATCAAAACCACAGGCGACCAGGCTGAAAAGAGCGCGTCAAAATTTGACAAGATCAAGGACGCAATCAAGAACTTCTCAGTCGGCGCGGTAGCCTTTAAAGCTGTCAGCTCTGCGATGAACCTTGTAAGCCAGTCAATGGATAAGGCTATTGACCGCTTCGATACCTTGCAACGCTTCCCGAAAGTCATGAAGTCGCTGGGGCACTCTTCAAAAGATGTAGCGTCATCTACCAAGTTACTGGCTGAGGGTATCGAGGGCTTACCAACTTCTCTTGATACGGTCGTAGCTACGACTCAAAAGCTAACCTCAATGACTGGTAACCTTAAACAGTCTACGAAGTTAACAATCGCCCTAAATAATGCCTTTCTTGCTTCTGGTGCATCGACGGAAGAAGCGAGCCGTGGTTTAACGCAGTATACCCAGATGTTATCATCTGGTAAGGTTGACTTGCAATCTTGGAAGACTTTGCAAGAAACCATGTCTTATGCCTTGCAGAAGACAGCAGAATCTTTTGGTTATGCTGGGGCATCGGCACAGAATGACCTCTACAAGGCTTTACAAGACGGCAAGATAACTTTTAGTGATTTTAGTAAGCGTCTGGTTGAGCTGAATAAAGGAGTTAACGGCTTTGCTGAAATGGCGAAGAAAAACTCTGAGGGGATCAAGACATCATTTAATAATATTATCTTGGCCGTGGCAAAAGGTATAGCAAATATCATTACTGAGTTTGACAACTTGAGCAAGGCTGTCACTGGTAAGAGTATTGCCAAGCACTTGGATAGTATCAAAGACGCAATTAATAACACCTTTAATATCATTATTGGTGTCATTCGTGGTGCCACTCCAGTTGTTAAATCACTAGTGAGTGTATTGGGCTTCCTTAAACCTGTATTAGACCCGCTTATCTCGGTATTTGCTGGTGTCGTAGGTGCAGTACTGCTCTTTAAAGGAGCGATGCTGGGGTTGTCCATTATCAAGGGTATCGGTAGCCTAATTGGTACGCTTATCACTTCCCTTGTATCCTTAACCAGCACATCTCTAATAGCACAAGGGGCCACTACCGGACTAGCTGGGGCTTTGGCTTCTCTTTCATCTGGTGGAGTATTTCTGGTTGTTGGTGCTATCGCTGGTCTGGTGTCATGGTTGACACAGGAAAGCGAGGAAGTAAAGAAAGCCAAGGCTGAGAACGAAGAATTCAAACGTTCCATTGACGACTTGCACGATAGTGTGAGCAAAGGCAACGAATCCTACAAAGATCGCAGAAACGAAATCAAAGCTACAGCAGAAGATAACGAGCGACTGGTCAGAAAGATCGATGAACTAAATGCAGTCGAGAATAAGACTGCAGCTCAGAAGAAAGAGCTTGCTTCGGCTGCTGAAATCCTCAACTCACGTATTGATGGCCTAAACCTCGTTTATGATAAAGCAACGGGCACGATCAACATGACTACGGACGCTATCCGTAAGCAGATTGAAATCTCCAAGCAGTCAGCGGAAGCCGAGGCGGCACAACAGCGAATGGTTGAGATTGCCAAGAAACGGCTTGAAATCGAAGATAAAGAAGCAGAGGTTAAAAAGAAACGCGCACAAGCCATTGAAGAAGTGGATTCGAAAGAAACGCACTTAGGTTTGACATGGGCCGAAAATACTCTAAAAGCGGGTATGCGTAAGAAGATTGACGAGGAAGCTGAAGAGGCTTCTAAGAAACTTCAAGATGCTAAGGCACAATTAGGCGAACAAGAAGAACGTTTGACAGGCATCATTCAAAATTCGTTAGAAGCCCAAGCGAAAGCTACAGAAGATGCGTCTGGTCGTATGATCTATAACACGAAGACCATGAACGATGAGCAGAAGAAAGCTGTAGAGATGATGCAACAAGAGTTTGCTAATCTTAAAGGTGAAGTTCAGAACGCTTTTCAAGCTATCGAACAGCAGACAGCCTTATCTGCAGATCAAATGACTGCCAACTTGCAGAAGAACATCGACGCGGTTGATAAGTGGTCGCAGAACCTCGAAACACTCGCTAAACGCGGGCTTGACCAAGGTCTTATTGAGCAAATGCGACAGGCTGGCCCTAAAATGGCAGACCAAACGCAGGCCCTTGTCAATGCATCAGATGAACAGCTAGGCGCTCTTAATACTAAATGGACGGAAGCCGGCGACAAAGCCAAGGAAGGCTTCTTGCGTGGTATTCGTGCAACTGGTCAAGAGCTACCTCCAGAAATCCAAAGTATGGTAACAGCTATCGGTGATGAGTTTAGAATGGCCCTCGCTGATGCAGGTTTTGAAGTAAAAGGTCGCGAAATCCCTCAAAAGACCGCAGAGGGTATTAGATCTGGAAAAGGCGACGTCCAACAGGCAGCCTCAGAAGTCACAGAGGCATCTAAACAAGCCTTCAACAACTTGCCAACTGAAGCCAAGTACAGCGGATCACAAGTGAGCGGTGGATATGCTCAAGGTATCACAGAAAACCAGGGATCGGTCCAGGGAGCAGTTGACGGCCTTAAAAACGCATCTCTAGGTGTTTTGGCTAATTTGTTCGGTGAGGGTCAAGCAAAAGGTGCTGAACTTGGCGCTGGTGTCGGAGATGGTGTATTAAGCCGGTCCGATGTCGTGCAAGGTGCAGCTAACACCCTCAAATCAAACGCTACTGCTACGATGGCTGGCATGGCTACAGATGGACAGGCTAAAGGTTCAGAATTTGGCTCTGGTATTGCGATTGGTATCGGTGTAGGCCAGCAGGTCGCAGTAGGTGCAGCATCAGTCATGAACCTTGCTATTTCTGCTCAGTTCCTCGCGATGTCCATGAACGGGCAACAGTACGGTTCACAATTTGGCTCTGGCATCGGTGGTGGTATCAATTCATCACAAGGGATAGCTACTGGTGCGTCTAATGCCATGAAGATGATGATTAATGCATCTGTTAGATCATTAGGCCACGACGGTAGAAATGCCGGATCACAATTTGGTACTGGTGTTACTAGCGGTGTAGCGAGTCACAACGGAGCAGTGTTTAACGCGTCTAGCAACCTTAAAGCGTCAGCACATAACGGTATGTCCGGCGGATACAACGGCGGATATAATGCCGGTATGTCTATTGGCGAGGGTATGATGGGCGGTATCTACGCGATGGCTGGAGCAGTTGCATCAGCAGCATCAAGCATTGCATTCGGAGCTGTGGCAGCAGCTCGGTCTGCTTTGGCTATTAACTCGCCGTCTAAGGTATTCAGAGATCAAGTAGGTCGTGCTATCCCAGAAGGTATGGCGGTAGGTATTGAGAAGTACGGCTACTATGTAGACGACTCAATGACCGACCTTGCTAACAAGACAGTAGAGTCTGGCAAGAAATACACGGACGGCTTTGGCTTTAACTTACCAAGTCGCGGTGATCTTGTAAGTGGTCTAACTGATACACTAGCTACGCGCTTTGGCTATGCAGGCGGTGGAAGCTCAAGCTCAAACGTGACAAATAACTATACACTTAATGCAAACGGCACAGCTAATGATAATTTCTTTAGCCCGGAAAATATGCGCAGGCTCTTGCGTGAGCTTGCTTACTACACAAATTTGGAAGGAGGTAGAATGGCATAATGGGAAGTTTTACTTTTAACGGAGTATCAAGCACTACTCACGGGCTACGAGTGACCAGCGACTATATTATTAGTTCGACTGGTAGCGACGTGGAAACAGTAGCGGTCCCTGGTCGCGATGGTGATCTTTTGATCTCAAAGAACCGGCTCAAGTCGGTTACTATCGAGTTGCCTTGTACCGTCCTTTCGAATCGTAAACTCACAGATGCAGAAAGCGAGATCAGTAACTGGCTAAACGTTGACGGCTACAAAGATTTGACCCTATCCTGGGATCCAGATTTTATCTACCGGTCAGCTTTTATTGAAACTTTTGAGGTGTCTAGCCTTATGCGACAGTTTGGGAAAGTCAAGCTGAACTTCTTGACCTATCCAGTCAAGTTTTATAAACAGGGGCGCACTACTCAAAAGCTAACAAACGGAGTCGCTATCAATGGTCTGGGCAATGTCAACGCAAAACCTATCATCACTCTAGTCGGGTCGGGTGATTGTACACTTACCATTAACGGTCGCAAAACCAAGTTAAAGGCTGTACAGAATAAGATCACGCTGGATATGCAAGCAAACCAAGTATTCTCTGGCAACTTGCAAGCCTGGGATAAGGTGGTTCGCTCTCCTCAATTCCAGATGCCATACCTTGATTATGGTCGGAACTTGATTTCATGGGACGGTAACTTTGAAGTGTTTATTATTCCAAACTGGGGGGTCAAATTATGAGACCTATACTTTATAACGCAAACGAAACAGCGTTCGAAACCTACGGTTTGGGAGAAATTGACGCGACAAAGGCACAAGTCACACGAGAGCGAAACGGGAACTACACTCTTTATATCGAGTACCCGGCTAGTGGCCCGCTTGCCGGTACGTTTAAAAACGATATGCGGATCAAGTCTGATGCTGGTTTACGGACCAAAAATCAGACTTTCTTCATTTCCCGTATCCTTAAGGACAGTACAGGCATTTTAAAAGTCTATGCCAAACATATCAGCCACTTGACCGAAAAGATGGCTATTAGGAATAATACCAATGTATCGGGAACTGCTCAGGCAGCTTTGGCTATCTGGGCTTTAAATGCCCTTGGTGGTATTCGGTTTGATACATGGTCCGATATTGATCTAACCTCAAAGACTAGCTGGAATATCGCAGATTTTAAAACGGCGCGTGATGCTCTTGGTGGTGTCGCTGGTTCAATTCTCGATGTTTGGGGCGGTGAATATGAGTTTGATAATACGGTTATTAGACTGCATAAACAACTAGGACGTAAAAGCCCTATTGTCCTGGAATATGGTCGCAATATCCTGCGAGCAGAAGACGACCAAGACATCGATGGTGCTTATACCAGCGTCTATCCTTATGCGACATACACCCCGGAAAGCCAGGGAACTGGTGAGGGTGGAGCGACTAGTCAACAAGTAACAGTTGAACTACCCGAGAAGTATGTAGACGGTCCTTATATTGGGTTGTATAACGAGCGACGGGTTTTGATCGTTGACTTTTCGTCCAACTTCAAAGACAAGGAAGTGCCAACGATTGACAAGTTGCGCAGACTTGCCAAAGAATACGCAATTAATAACCGTCTAGGGCTTCCAAAGATCAATACTAAAATCGAGTATGTAGACTTATCAAAGACACTTGATTATAAACTTACCCAGATTTTAGAAGAAGCTGAACTTTGCGACATTGTGCCAATCTACTATCCAGAGATCGGGCTTACCAGCGAAGATGCCAAACTGACAACTATTGTCTATGATGTACTGCTAGAGCAGAATGACAGTGTCGAGGTCGGAGTTATCGGTGATGGCTTTAAATCATCAATGACCAGCAACCTATCCGGTAAGATTGACGACCTGGCCAGCAATCAGCAACGTCTAGTAAATACCCTACCAGACTATCTATTAAATGCTCAAGGTAACAAAGTCTGGTACAACCGTCCGGAAAACAACGAGCATAAGATCGGTGACATCTGGTTTGAAAAGAACGGTCTCTATGACCGTATGTATGTCTGGAACGGCTCTCAGTGGGAGAAACGGATCGACACAGAGGATATTGACAAGGTCAAGAAAGAAGTCGATAAACAAATCTCAGACGCTAAAATCTCGACGAACCAAGCAATCGCACAAGCGAACGCGAAGGCAGAAGAAGCCCTCAAGAAAGCCGGCACGTTACCAGACACTAGCAAGCTATCTGACCAGATCAAGCAACAGATTTTATCAAGCCCAGACTTGCAGAACAAAGTCACGGAAGGTGTAAATAGCGTTGATGGTAACGTGATTTATAGTAAAATCTTTTCCAAATTGTTAACGCAATTCGCAAATAAAGGTGATTTTGAAAGCCTTGATCGGGTCCAAAACGATCAAGGGCGCGATCTTCTGAATCTGTCCAAACAGATCACAGCTCAGACGCTAGAATTTAACAAGCTCACGGAATCAAACAAGATGTATGAGCGAATTCTCGGAAAGAGCGAGACGGACGCACCAGATAGGCTTTCAAGGCTTGTCATGAGTAGCCAGATATTCCAAACGGAAGTTGGGAAGTACTCAACAACGGGTGGACCAAATATGCTCCGAAATTCGCGAGCTGATGACGGCTTGAAATATTGGACAGAAGCTAATGGACGGTTGAACTTCACAGCCCACCAATTTTACCTCAACGGTCAAAAAAGAATGTTTTCTCTAAGACCGGGAGCATTTGTCCATAGTCCACGTTTTATCATTAAGCAAAATACAAATTATATGCTGAATTTGATAGCTTTTGATGCTAACACAGCACGCTTTAAAATTGCATTCTGTAAGCGTAGAAAAGGATCGACGAATGACTTCGACGAAATGCAAATAATCTTTGACAAGACTGGTTCTCCTGCATTTAACTCAGAAAGAGCCGTCAAGAAGTCATTTAGCTTTAACACAGGGGCATTTGATGAAGGTTATCTATTATTTAATTATCAAGGGAATCCTAACGGCTGGTCTGGTCTATTTATGACAGAGCTGGACTTTTACGAAGGTTCATCAGATCGCTTATGGCAACCAAGCCCAGACGACAGCGCAGAACCTATCGAAGCAGTACGCACACAAGTAAGCCAGCTCGCTGGTTCTTGGTCGGTCAAAAATCTAAGTAGCGCGGGCGACGTACTCAACTCTATCAATCTACTTGCTAACGGTACGAACCTAATAGACGGAAGGCTAACACATATCACGGGGCAGACTGTTATCGACAACGCGGTTATAGAAGACGGTATGATCGCTAACGTATCTGCTAACAAAGTAACCGCTGGGACTATCGACGCTCGCGAAGTAAACCTAATCAATCTAAACGCTAAAAGCGTAACGTCTGGAACGTTTAAAGGTTTAACTTTCGAAGGTGGTATTATTCGCGGAAATTATGGAAATACCGTGATCAATTTGAACTCAAATGTAACGACTTACAACGGAACAGCCAAAATTGAGTTCATGTCCCCACAAAACTCGCTGGAATTTAACTCTGGGGGTCGTAAGGCTTTCCTATCCCCGACTATTTCTAATGGAACCAATTATGCAGCATTTGCATTTGGAGTCAATGATAGAGGAGTAATGGACCCGAACGCCAATTTTACAGGACTCAAAATATTTAACCAATACGGCCACCGCAAAGTTGTCCTTATTGGTGATGTACACATCGTGAAAGATTCTGTATCGAACAATGCACCTTCAACATCTTTGGCAGATATATTTAGATATATCAACGAAAACTTTAAGGCGTTACAAAGATTTCGTGACCAAAATGGTGAAGGATATCCAGGTTTTTACGACATAAGTCTTTAGAAAGGCAATAGATGAATACATCAGATAAAATTATAAATGCGATCTCGCATAATCTCGCAAATGCTATCGTTGAGGCTACAAAATATTCGGTCTTGTACGAGGAAACAAACGAAGAAAACAAGCGCATAAACGAGGAATATCAACGCGTAAACGAGCTATTGAGCAAATTTAACGATGTTTTGGATAGCGATCAAGCACTCAAGGACCTCTTTGATGAGGCCTCTCAAAAATTAGAAGAAGGTAAATAAAAATATGGATTTTAAAATCATTAACAAATACTTACAAGAAGAAGGACGCACTTTCGTATCAATCCGGTCAGCGAACCCTTACACAGCATTTGAACGTGTACTAATTGGTGACCGCACGAACGAATCAGATGAAGTGCTGATCCAAGCTGTACTTGGTCAAGTCGTGACCGAGCTAAACCCGGCTGAGGGTGTGAAGAAATTGCAAGAGGACTTGCACACTCAAGCGCAAGAGTACGAAGCTAAACTCGCCAAAAAAGACGAAGAAATTCAGAAAGTCAAAGACGTCGCTGAGTGGAGCGTACTTGCTCGAGTGACTGACGTGGACAACCCACTCGATCCTACAGTATTCAAGCGTGGCCTTGAGTTGGTCGATCTTGGTAAGGTAGGCGAAACCTATCCAGCGCAAGCAATCTTCGCACTTGAGGACCCTAACCACGTTGAAAAATTCAGCGAAGGGAAGCGCGTGATGGTACAAGTCACTGAGCCGTTTACATATAATGGAGAAACACTTGACCAGCTCGAATCATTGCACCAGAACGGAAAAATCGGGATCTGGAAATGGACTGAACCAAAACCGGAAGATCCAAAACCAGCGGGAGATCTTGAAACTCAACCCGTCCAGTAGGCTAGTAGCATAATAGGGGGGTGGTTTAATTGGACCTATTGGCACTAGTAGATAAGCTGACTCCCGTTCTGGTCGTGATTATTCCGAGTTATTTTTCGTTTAAGAGTACAAAAACCACTAAAGAAGCTGACAAACGTATTGAGGGTCTATCTAATAAGATAGACGCCCTCGAGAAGTCAGTCTCAACCGTGGAAGAAATCGGTAAAGATAACCAACGGAATTTGACGATTATCGGGAAAGGCTTACAACGGCTTCAACGTTTTCGATTGCAGGAAAACTTAAAAAACGCGTTAAAACGCGGATATACGAACCAGCACGAACTAGAAGAGTTGTCGAAATTATATGAGAGCTACGTCGAGCTAGGCGGGAACGGAGCTATCAGAGTGCTCTTTGAGCGCTTTTTGGAATTAGAAATAAAAGAGGACAAATAACATGGATCAAATCACAAGCATTATAACATCATCAGCAATGAGTATTTTAGTTGTATTAACAGGTATCGTAGTACAAGCGATCAAGAAATACTTGTTAATGCGTGGTGGCAAAAAAGCGATCGAGATCGTGGAGATCTTGGCAAAAAACGCAGTCAACGCTACAGAGCAGGTCGCGGATAAATTGGATATCCACGGCAAAGATAAACTTGAGCACGCCAAAACAAGCCTTATTGAAGGCCTCGAGTCTCAAAATATCCACTTGACGAATCAAGAACTCAATACCTTTATCGAGGCAGCAGTTAAACGTGCTAACGAAGAGTGGAAAAAATAGGAGATAGAAAATGAGTGTACAACAATCTATCGTAAACGGCTTTATTAGTCGTCGTGGGCTGATTACCTATTCCATGCTGGGAAGCCGTAACGGTTCGGACGGTACCGGTGACTGTTCGGGGATCATGTCGCAAGTTTTGAAAGAAGCTGGTATCAATATCATCGGCTTACCGTCAACAGTTACTCTTGGTCAACAGCTCGCAAACAACGGCTTTTACCGCGTAAGTATCAACCAAGATTGGGACGCACAACCGGCCGATATTATTCTTATGAGCTGGGGCGCTGATATGTCAAGCTCAGGCGGTGCTGGTGGCCACGTCGGAGCGATGATCGATGATACATACTTCATTTCTTGCGACTACTCAACGCAGGGCGCAACAGGTCAGGCTATTAATACCTATCCTTGGAATGATTATTATGCCTGGAATAAACCGAACTATATCGAGGTTTGGCGATATGCTGACACAGCACCGCAGACAAAAAACCAAGCTAACACGGCAGTACAACCGCAAGAAAAGGCATATTACGAAGCAAATGAGGTCAAATATGTCAACGGTATCTATCAAATCAAGTGCGATTATCTCGCGCCCGTTGGTTTTGACTGGACCGAGAACGGTATTCCCGTGTCACTGGTAAACTGGGTTGACAAAGACGGGAACAACTTGCCAGACGGTGCGGACAAAGACTTTAAAGCTGGTATGTACTTTAGCTTTGAACTTGATGAAGCCCATATCTCAGACACAGGCAAGGGTGGTTATTATGGTGGCTACTACTGGCGCTTGTTTGAGTTTGGGCAATTCGGCCCGGTTTGGTTGTCATGCTGGGACAAAGACGATTTAGTCAACTATTACGAGTAAAGGGGTGATTTAATGAATCGCTCAAACTGTACGAATTTAAAGCAGTTTGAGGGCGGTCGGGTCGTCAAGCAGGGCGACTCGGCTTCCCTTTTTGGTTTTGCATTATACGATGAGAACTGGGTCCCTATTGATCTAGACGGGCAAGAGGCTACAATCCACTTTGTGAGCAAAAAAGGCAAAGCGTCATTCAGCGCTACTGTCCAAGGGTCAAAGGTATCGTTTAAGATTCCCAAAGTCTTACCAGTCGAGAGCTATCTCGTCGAGGTTGATTGTGCTGGTTATGTATTTCCAAGTGACCAGAGCGCCCGAGTTGATGTGGTTCAGTCAGCGGAGGAATACCAGCCTGCAGAAGTGGTCGAGCTTGGTAAAGTCAGCTTGCGCGATGAGATCGCGAACTATCTCGCTGGCCACACTGTACAAGCGTACAATGACGGGCCACTAGTCGCACGGATCGAAGCCCTCGAAGCACGTCCACAGGCTACAACGGTTGACCTGAGGCCGTTAGAAAGTCGAGTACAACAGTTAGCCTTGTCAGTCAAAGCGCTGGAAAGCAAGCCGGCACCGACGGTCCAAACGATTGATTTAGGGCCACTAGAAAAGCGCGTGGAGGCTTTGGAAAACAAGCCGGCACCAACAGCGCCAGCGGTTGACTTGAGCGCGTATATGACCTCAGATATGGCTTATCAGACGTTCGCGACGTATACAACGTTACAAGCTCAAATGACAAGTAACATTAAGAATAAACATTTAGAGCTAGGACTTGATGCGCTGATCGATGAGAAACTACGCAACGGTGGGGACAACTTCCTCACTAGCCACCAAGCCAGCACGGCTTACGTGTCAAAAGAATTGTTTCAAAACTTACTGAAACGTGTCGAAGTCCTCGAAGCAGTTCCTATATAATGTATTTTCCCTCCCAATTCGGGAGGGCTTTTTTTATTTGTCTGAAACATTAAGAGATAGCAGTATATTTTAAAATGTGGTATAATATAAGTGATAATCGAATACCATCACTAGAAAACCACCAACGGCAATTGGTGGTTTTTGTGTTTATAATGGCAATTATCGAGATTGTCTATTAAAACGGCAATTATGCTGTTATTTACTTGAAAAAAACGACTAACAGTGCTATAATAATTGTACACGGATTTTAAACAATCTACTGAATAACCAAGTGTAGATAGGGTGACACCTTGCTTGGATTGTATACATAATTCCCGTTACGCTCTCCGTGAGATATTGCGGAGGGATAAGTAATTCTCTTTTGAGTAATTGAAAGAGATCATGAAGTGTAAGAAGATTGAGGGTGTATGCAGTATAGAGGTTGTGCGTAATTAGACCATTATCAGACGGTGGCGGTGACAATAGACGCTTTCGGTGAAAGAATAATCTGGGTAGGCCTTGCGTAGCGGTAAGAACCGAACCAGAAATGCTAAATTAAACCGTTTTGCACTTGAGGTCGAGGGATCGGCCAATAACACCAAAGATAAGTACAAGTAGCCCAAAATGTGCAGACGATACATTATTGTATGTTAATGCTTAAAACATATTTCTGAATGTTGGGTGAAAGTTGGACGTAACCAGTCGTGCCTAGTCATTTAATCGCTACGGAAGTTATAGGGTCGCTCCTTATGGCTCAGACCGTGGTAGGCTATCGGTCAATAAATTGCGTACAATCGAAGTAGAGCGAAGGCTCATTTAGTTGATTGTTTAAAGTTCGTGTCCTTGCATTTAGCAAGGTTTTTTATTTTTGTCCGAGTGACAAATTTACTTTCTTTTATTGAAA
>NZ_KV812782.1:0-6243 GCF_001813505.1 Streptococcus sp. HMSC061E03 | reverse complement strand
CGGCACGTCCTTGCGGACACTGGATTTTGAGTTCTATGAATACACTTTTTAAATCTTATATCCTTGATTTAATAGGGTTTTGGGACTTTTGAATCTTGCAAAATAGACTCATTTTTCAAATTTTAGTAACTTTTTGGTAACACTCCATAACTTATCGTCCTAAGATCATCATCAGAGAATCTCGCTATCTTAATTATATTCTTCACTATTTTTAAAATAATTGCTATAATATAAGTCAATCATCAAAATGACTATTGATTGAAATTAATTTAAATAGAGAGGTGGCACTAGATATGATGGACTTTAATGTAGTATGTGATTTTAATGCACTTGTTTTTGCTGAAGAACATATAATTATTCATGCAGAAAGAGATAAAATTATGGCAGTATTATCTGAAATCAATAATTGGCATAACTGGCGTAATGGAATTTCAGAAATAAAATTATTAGCATCTCACATTCAAGAGGGGGCAAAATTTGAATGGAAATCAGGAGGTCTAAAATATAAATCCGAAATCCATACAGCTTCAGCTGCATGTTTTGGATGGACAGGTAATACAATAGGAGCTCATGCAATTCATAATTGGTATATAAAAAAATTATCAAATGGATCTTCTGAGGTTGTAGTTCAAGAGAGTTTAAGTGGCTGGTCTATCTTATTATTAAGGAAAATGATGAGACGTGAATTGCCTATCTTACTAAAAAAAGATCTTCAAGAGTTAAAATTTGCATGTGAAAATAAATTATAGAAGTAATTAGTTTTTTAAAAATGAATTTTAAATTTATTGACTGTATTAGCTAGAGTGATTGATTAGAGAGAGTCGATTTTGAGTCGGTTCTCTCTTTTTGTTAATGATAAATTGCAAGAATAAGTACAACATTTACTCAAACTCATCCACTAGAGCTTCACAAGCAGTTCTGTAAGCCAAATATTTTCGTTGTCGGTGATTGATATCATATAAGGGCTTGTTCAAAGCCTCATCAGAAGTTCTCTACCAGTGGATATCAGTCAAACTCTTTCCCCTTTCAACTATAAACAACCTTCATAAAATAAAATCACTCAACAAGAATATACTAATCTTTACCTATTGAAACTTAATCAAATAAACCATCAATCTGCATTAAAATAGTCAGAAGCCTCTTTTTTAAAGTTCTTAAAAGTAATTTTACCAGTAAAATCGAGACCACGCAAGACATTGAAATAAATCAAGACTTTATTTAAAATTTATCTTATGATATACTAAACTTATCAGCTATTGGTTCTGAAAAAGTGTCTGCCACAGTTTTACTACAAATTCTCATGACTTGTGCCAAGATTTATAAAAAACGGATAGCTATAATAGCTCTTAGAGCAAAAACATGACATATAGGAGGTTAAAGACATGTCATACTTTTATCTTTTTATCGCCATTGTAGGAGAGATATTGGGAACTAACCTTTTGAAATTATCAGACGGTTTTACAAAGCCTATTCCAACCGTTTCTGCCCTACTTAGCTATGGCGTTTGTTTCTATTTCTTATCACTAGCAATGCAAAAAATTCCTGTAGGAATAGCTTATGCAACATGGTCAGCTGTCGGTTTAGTTTTGATAGCCTCTATCGCAGTAATGATTTTCAAAGAAACACTAAATGTTTATAGCATTATCGGTTTAATTTTGATTATCATTGGTGTTGTCATGGTTAACTTATTAGGAAATGCAGGACATTAATAAAACCGGCTCTATACTATTTGTAGTGGGTAAATCCCCTATGGATATTATGGAGCCTATTTTGTTGTAGAAAAAAAGTTCCATAAGAACTATAATGAAAAGCTAGAATTCTGTCAATATTTTGGACACATTTTGGGAGGGAATTTTGAAGACTAGCGTCCTCCTAATTTTCCCAATAAGTTTTAACTTCTTCAAAAATCTTATTCAAAAGTTCTGCATCTTTTTCTGACAACTGATTTTTTTCTATAACTCTATCTTTTAGTTCTGTTGCCTTTATTTTATTTCTTGCCACCGAAACTGCTATTGAATGTTTCAAAATATCAAACTCATCCTTTGAAAAGTTTGCAATATTGGTAAGATCTAATTGTTCTAGAGGTAAACTACTGATAATTGAATAAGGTTTTTGTCCCAGCAAATAATCTGTAGTAGTCCCAAAGATATTTGCTAATTTCACAACGAATTCTAATCCTGGTTCTAACGTTCCATTCTCCCACCGAGAATATGTCCCTTGTTGAACTCCAATTAATTCCGATATTTGTACTTGAGTTAACTTTTTTGATTTTCTGAGAGTTTTTAACCTCTCTGAAAATTTATAATCCTCTGTATACATAATTCTCCTATAGATATTCTTATTCGTATATTTTAGCTTGACAAAATATTCTAAACGGTATAAAATAGAATTATTCCATAAGGAATATTTATTTTGAGATTGAATATTCCATTGAGAATATTATAGCATAAAAGGAGGTAAAAGCGTATGTAACTAGTAGTCGATTTAAAAAATTTTAATAAAGGAGGTAGGATTCGACAAAATAAAAAATCTTGAAACAAATGTGCCGTTCGTTCCAAGATCAAAACATATTATGTAACAATTATACCACAGAAAACTCTTCAGTTGCACAAGAAAATTTCGGAGGTTTCACAAAAAGATGACCAATAAAGAGTTAGTCAATCAAATTTCTGGCCTAAACTCTACCTCTACTCTTAAAAATTGGATTCAACTGATTAAAGAGATAAGTGGCAAGGAATTTAAGAAAATTAAAGTTCCTATCAGTAGAAATCCCAGAACTCATCAATTAAGTTATACAGTTGCCTATGATTTTACAGACGAAGACCTTAGACAATTTCAAAAGTTAGCTAAACTAAAACTTGAAATAGGTCTAAAAGAGGCTATACAAGCCGTATTTGGGAGTCTAGCAGACAATGTACATGAATCCCTAAACCAAGTAATAGATGAGCTCTACGATGAACTGAGCGCCTTAAAACAGGAATTTAAGCGAGAAATGCGACTGATAAAAATTGAGAATTCCAACCTAAAAAAGAAAATCCAAGATATTGAAGAGTCGATGCAAACCGGCTTACTAGGGTTTGTTAACAAGAGGTCAAAAAATAGGTTCGGCTAATAGCGAGTTTTCGGCTGAGCCATGAGGCAGAAAGCCGAAAATGAGCGTAGATGCGGACGGACCATTTTTGACCGATAGGGTGTGTAGTAACACCACCCTCTGCAAGTTAGGTGTACCATCGAAAGAATTCAGTATTGCCAAGGGTTTCGCAGATTTTAAGGGTGGCAAAATTAGGCAAAAAGTTGAATCAAAATCTATGGCAAAAAATGAACATTTACGTTCTGTATTTGACTGGATTCAAATTCAGTTTGACAAGACTGAATTTTCGCCAAGAGAAATAATCGAAGACATTCTATTTCTTGACTATGACCTATTTATTGAGAATATAGGGAGCCTTAAATACTATAACTATGATAGCCAGCTTCATTATGGAAATATCCGTATCTACTATGGAGCGAAAGAGTCGTCCTACATGCTTGTCATGTCAGGACAGGCACTCGAGTTCTATAGAGATATGGTATTAGATCCAAATAGTCTGTCCGAAAGACAGTTTCTGAACAACCTCTACTACAATTACAATCAATTTTCAGTAAGACGAATTGATATTGCAATAGATGATTTTAATGAAACACCCTATTTCACTCCTAATCAGCTTCTAAAGATTTGTCAGAAGAAACGCTTTATATATGGAAAAAGTACCTACTACAATACCTACGGAGATGAAACAATCGGCCAGACCTTATATTTGAGAAAACCCAATGATGATGAAAGACTTAGAATTTACGATAAACGCTTAGAACGAGCTGAGAAGCTCGGTATCAGCAAGCGGTATATAGAAAATTGGATAAGAACTGAGTTAGAACTTAGGAAAGAAAAAGCTCACTACTTCATTCAAGAATGGTTGCATTCAGAAATAGATCTTCTCAACTTTACCAAGGGATATCTCAAAGAAAAAGTGAGGTTCTATAGTGATAGTCACTTCTCAAAACCCTTGAGATCTTGGGAAAAGTTTTTAGGTCACTCAAAACCTGTCTCTATCATTATTTCAAAACCAAAAACAGAACTAGAACAAAAATTAGAATGGTTTACCTATAAAGGTTCTGGAGCTATTCTAAAAGCGTATAAATTTCTATACGACAATAACTTACTGCATGAGTATGAGAAATCTAACTATCTCGCACTCAACAATATGGAATATCCACCAGATTTAGCAAGTGGATTAATAGAAAGGGCAATTCTCTTTAAAAGAGAGGATTTGATCCCCACAATCAAAGAAAATATCAAAAGGAGAAATTAATTATGGCAAAAATGCTTTCACAAAATGACTGGAATTTTAATAACATTGGAACAAAATTTGAATTGGATGAAGTTATTCCAAAATTTGAAACGGAAGTCCGAGCAGATGCAAACGGAGAAATTATCAAAAACCGAGATGGTAGCGAAAGACGTTTTAATACCGATAGAATCATTGGTTGGAAATACAATGTAACAATTAAGGATGGACAATTCAAAAAGAAATCAACCCAAGTCTCAGTAGACAATCCAGATGCCTTGGTTGATAATGACTATATCCAAGCAATGGATGAAGTACCAGTTACATTTGACAATTTACAAGCTACTATGATTAGTTCGACAATGTATTACAAGGCAGATGCTATCCATTTAGTAGATGTAAAACAAAAATAAGTAAAATACAAGGGGAGTTAATCCTCCCCTTAGTTAATCTAATTAGAAAAGGAGATCACATGATTAAAACTGTAACAAAAGATGACCTTATCGAACTTGGATTTGCTCCAGGAACTGCAAGAAAGATTATCCATACCGGCAAATTACTATTAGTGAATCGTGGTTTTAACATCTACGATAACAAAAGGATTGGTACAATTCCAGCCAGTGTCGCAGAAGAACTATTAGGAATTGAACTCCAGAAAGAAGCGTAGCTTATGGCTTTACGTAAAAGTAGAGACAGAACTTGGATTGTTGATGTTTCCAATGGTATAAATCCAATATCTCTAAAACAACGTAGAATTGTAAGAAAAGGATTCAAAACTAAAAAAGAAGCATTGGAGGCCGAACAATACTTACGAAGTGTCGAACTTAAAGAAAAAAGTTTCAACTCAAAAATATCAATTGATATCCTTTATGATCTCTTAAAAGAAGAGGATAGAATAAACAACAGAAAACAAAGCTATATAGATACACAAGAAAACAACTATAACAGGCATATAAAAAACTATTTTGAAAAAGTTGATGATGTAGCTAAATTAACTTATGAAGATATCTATCAATTCAGAGAACATCTAAGAGATAAAAATACTCAAAACTCAGAAAAGAAGCTAAGTCCAAACACTATTAATAAAATTATAATTTTACTAAAGAAAATTCTGGATGTTGGATTAAGAAAGGGATTTTACAAGGAACATCCCGTAGGATTACTGAAAAAATTACCCATAGAAAAAGTAAAATTAAATTTCTGGACAGTAAAAGAATTTAAGCATTTCTTAACACTATTTAGCAACGATGAATACAATATAAAATTACTATTCACAGTTCTATTTTTTACTGGTCTAAGACTCGGAGAAGCTCTTGCTCTAACGTGGAAGGACATAGAGTTTTCTACAAATACAATCCATGTAAGTAAATCAATATACGTTAAAAAAGGTGAAGAACACATTAGTAGTACAAAGACAAAAGCTGGAACCCGAAGAATCATCATGAACACCAAACTAGTGGAGACACTAGAAGAATGGAGGCAAACACAGCATGAAAGATTAAAAGAATTTACAACCAACCTAGATGATCTACAGATATTTCAAAATAGCCCGATTACGATAACTAAGGATTCAATCGAAAAACAATATAAAAAAATATTACAAAGAGATAGTTCTTTAAAAAAAATAAGAATTCATGACTTCAGGCATTCACATGCTTCCCTACTAATAAACCAAGGAGAAGATTATCTTGTCGTAAAAGAAAGATTAGGACATGCTTCTATAACTACAACAATAGATACATACTCTCATTTGTATCCAAGCAAGCAACAAAAATTAGCGGATAAATTAGATGATTTGTTATAAAACTAGTAATTTTAAGTAACTCAGCGTTACAAATTCAACAAATAAAAGAAAAAGACAAGGTCCGAAAACCTTGTCTTTAATACTATACCGGCGGCCGGGGTCGAACCGGCACGT
>NZ_KV812781.1:0-5367 GCF_001813505.1 Streptococcus sp. HMSC061E03 | reverse complement strand
AAATATTTTTTAAACAAAGAAAGGTAGAAAAATGGCAAAAAAATACGACCTTCCAAAAGATGAATTTGACATCAACAGCGTAGAAGTAACTGAGCAGAAACCAACTGAGGAAGCGGAAGAGAAAGCAGTAGAAACAGAAGCCCCTCAAGAAGATAAAAAGCTAGTAGTAGAAGCAGTTACCCCTCAAAAGAAGAAAGGCGGACGGAAGTCTGCTTCATTGCAGGCAATCGAGCAAAAACTGGATTTTGTGAAGCGCGACAAGGCAATTCGCGAGCATGAGGTTGCTGACTTTACCGTAAAGGCAGAACGGAACGCAGTCCGTGAGCTTGCAGTACGCCATCTTGTGTTGAATTACGATATTACAGAAGATTATGCTTCTAAAATCCTTTGTTTCATCTATGACAACGCACGAAAGCTAGACGGGCATACAATCTACTTTGACGGCCTTCAAACTATCGCAGAAGCGTTAGAATTGTCTTATCCAACCGTACAAAAGACGGTCAAGAAATTGCGTGATAAGAAAGTTATCAGCAACGCTGCAATCGGGCAAGGCAGTTACGAGTTATCAGCGGAAGCAGAACGATTTTTCAAGTCGATCAGCAACAACATCCAAATCGTCTTGACGTTTGAGCCAGTCGATGAAGTACAATTGGAAGCAGTCAACGAAGACGGCACAATTAACGAGGATATGGTAAAATAATCAAGAAAAACCACAAATTTGTAGATTTTTCACCCTTTACATTTTAGGAAAAACTAATACATTTTAGCAAAAACAATAGATTTTACCCTAAAATCTAATAAAAAGGCGCTTTTCCTATAAAATAGTAGGAAAAAACAATAGATTTAGGGTAAAAATCTAACAAAAAAACGTCCAAAAACTCATTGTTCATTTAACGGTCCATAAGGGGGTGCGAAGCACTCCCAACCACTACACTCGTACCCACGTACCTCACTACCACGCTTTTTCATGGGGTAAGACTTCTCTCTCCCTTATCTCTCAACACCTAGCCTACTATACCACCACCAGCACCACCCCCTTATATCTTGAAAGGAGTTCTCTAATGGGTTCATCTCTGCTTAGTTTTAATCATTTTGCTTGCTATCCTGACGGAGACCCGAGCCTATACTCTAGTTATTTCTGCATGAGTGATAAAAGGATTAAACTACCTAACTTTACTCTAGAACTACAAGCAGAGCTAAAACGAGCTGGAGACAAAGCCATTCCAGTCAATGCAAGAGAGTTCTATAACGATATATTCCAAGACGACTTACAAGAGAAAAGGAAGTCTGTTCATGAGGAATACAAGAAAGGGGAGTACAGTGGTATCTTTATTGAGATTGAACAACTAAGCGACAAGGCTGGTAAACCCCTCTATCACGAAGAAGGCAAATACAAAGGTCATAGGGTTACGAAGTCAAGAAATCACTTATTCTTTAAAGGCAATAAAGAACTCTATCACAAGATAGACCATAGTGATAACTTTATCATCACGAACGGCATTTCTTACGTCGGTAAACGTCGCATTCAAGATAACGTAGCAAAAATGTATGCAATGGCTATTGAGATTGACGGCATCAAAGGCTTGGACGGAGTTCGGCAACTAATTCACACTTGGCATCGACCAGTTATTGAAATGGACGGTAAGAAATTCTATACCATGACACCACAGCCGACCTATATCACTTGTAGCGGTCGTGGTTTGCATTTGTATTTTGTATTTGAAGAACCGATTGTTTTATATAAAAATATCTTTGAAGAGTTATCACGAGTTCGCAAGCGTTGGGTTGATTTATTTTGGAATTCACGAGTTACCAAAATGAGCGACAAGAACAGTATTCAGTACGAAACACTTACCCAGGGCTTTCGTGCAGTCGGTAGCAAGACACGACTAGATGATACCTACGTTCTAGCCTTTAAAACAGGCGAGAAGCACACGCTGGAAAGCTTGAATGAAATTCTT
Source organism: Streptococcus sp. HMSC061E03 (assembly GCF_001813505.1). NCBI lineage: Bacteria > Bacillati > Bacillota > Bacilli > Lactobacillales > Streptococcaceae > Streptococcus > Streptococcus sp. HMSC061E03. The sequence goes on along the minus strand of NZ_KV812781.1, from coordinate 3,406 downwards.
TCTGATGATGATAAAATCAAAATCGGTTATAAGTCTAAAATGAGCTTGGAAGAAGCTAAAAAGAGGTATCCTGATTGGTACCAGCGCCGAATTGTTGAGGGACAAAAGAAATCAAGTGAAGATTTTGTCTTTCACAGATACCGTGGAATTTACGATAATTGGAAACAAAAGATTATCAGCGGTGCTACTGTCGGCAAGCGTTACTATTGTCTTGAAAATCTTTGCTCTCTAGCAGTTCAATGTTGTATCAGTCCCGAAGAGCTGGAAGAGGACTGTAAAATGATTATGGAACATTTTGAGACTTTAACAGATGACGATAAGAACCATTTTACAATGTCTGACGTTATTTCAGCTCTTAGCACGTATTACAGAAACGATACAAGCGCATTTACACGCAAAATTGAGTTTATCAGCGAACGGACTGGAATACCGCTTCAGCGAGCCAAACGAAATGGCAATACAAGAGCGGAACACGTTGAAATCATGAATTTCACAAGGCAATTAAAAGGGCGTAAAGATAGCAAATATTTAGGCGGACGACCTGATAAAAAAGCGATTGTCCAAGAATGGCGCAAAAACAACCCTTGGGGCAAGAAAAATGATTGTCATCGAGAAACTGGTTTATCACGGACAACAATTACAAAGTATTGGAATGTTGAAACAGACGAGTAAAAACTACTCAAATCGATTTTAAGCCCTGAAACGTGTGTAGATAACTATAAAAAACAAAGTGAAGTATCTTTCGAGGGTAAATATACCACCCCCACGATTAAGGCTCTTAAAACACGTTTTAGAGCCTTAGAAAACGACACAAAAAAAGCAAGATCATTTGACCTTGCTTTTTTGTTTAGATACAGTTGATACAAAACAGCTAACCCCTTGTAGCCCTAAGATTGATACAGAAAATACACTTTTTCTTTAAAAACAACTGTATTTTTTAACTAGAAAGGCGCAAATCCTTGATATTACTGCGTTTGTGAGGTGCTGAGAGGGCAATTCTGACGCATTTTCAACCTCTTCCGTGGGTAATCTATCACGACTTTTCTTTAAAATCACTACCACAGACACCTCTTAAACCCTTGTGGCTCTAAGAGTTTCAGCTTTTTAAGACCAAACAAAAAGGATCTGCAATATGCAGACCCTCTTTGTTTTTTTCTTTTTTTAGTTTTGGTATAAATACGATTGCGCAATTACTGAAATTCTATTGTGTCCCAAAGCTTTTGAGACGTGAAGCATGGCTTGTTTATCATAAACCTCGCCTGCTCTATCTTTTCTCATAATGTATTTTTCTTCTGTTGGAATATCAGCAATATCCCTTTTTAATTGATTATACAAGCGATTAGCGTAAGTCGCTCGATAAAAGTGATTGTCGTAATTAGACGATAATTTATTAAACAATCGTCCTTGTTTGGATTGTATCCATTTTACGATTTCTTTTGTTTCCGCTTCTGTTTTTCCTACGATTTTGGCAACTCTAGGCTTACCGCCTTTCGTTCCCTTGTCTACGTTTAAATAAGCCTGCCCATTCTCAAAAAATAGGTCTTCGGCTCTAATCATTGTCATTTCTTTCCTTCTAAGACCTGTCGCACTTGTGAATCGTGCCAGCTCTTCCTCTTTTTTATCTGAAATATGTTTGTCTCGCTCTGCAACCCCTCTAGACCGTTTAATATCGGCTCTTAATCGTGGAGGTGTTGCAATGAATTGTGTAGCTTCTACGCCCATAACCTTGGCTATTGCAGCCTTTGCGGTTGAAATTGAGTAAGCAGACCGCTCTAATTCAATTAGATGTCTTAAATACTCGTCTACGAACGCTCTAGCGTCCTCTAACGTGACCGCTTCTGGATGGGCTTTGTCTAGCCATTCCGCAAAGTGTCGGAACTGTTGTTTATACGTTTCAAACGTTGCTTTTGAATAGATTTTATTTCTTGTATCGGCTTCTGCCTTATCTTCTGACCGCTTAGACCCCATGCCAGCCTTTAACATGGCTTGCAGTCGTAGTCTAGCGGTTTTACGATAGCCCTCTTTCTGTTGTAGAGCCTTTTCTTTTCTCTTTTGGCGTTTTTTATTCCAGCGCCCTGGAGATTGGTGAACCGTCATATTGACCCCTTTCTAATTGAATTTGAAAAGATTGTTTTTCATTCGTTCAGACGTGTCCGTTCAAACTTCGGAGTAAATCACTCTCCTATGCCGAGGGTTAAGACCTCATTGTACGTTAGTCGTACAATTATTTAACGTAAAATAACGTTAATGCAATCTTTTAAAGTCTCTGCGTGACTCCATCTTTATAGATGGGCAATCTTTTAAAGTCTCTGCGTGACTCCAATTTTTGTAGAGTTTAGGCTCTCTTACTACTGACTTCTTGAAAAACTCGGTATTTGACTGCTCTTTTTTTCTTTCCTTTCTTTCTTTTTTTCTAACTACACTATTTTTTGATAATTTTAACGCTTATTTTTCCTCTTCTGTTCCTTTTTTCTTCCTTTCTTTCGTTTTTTTCTTTTCGGTAATTGCGTTTTTTATTTTTCCTCATTCATTGATCTGATAATAAATCATCAGGTCAATTTCACGTTCTCTAGCTTTTCAATTTATCATACTTATAGTATGCCACATTTTTATAAAAATAAAAATCAAACTGAAACACAAAAAAATTTCAGATAAACACAAAACTAGGGGGATAAATGTTTATACGTTCATTTTTCTGCGAAAAAATATCCGTATAAACATTTATCCGCTCAGCGAAAAGGCTTTGGGCGCCTTTCCTTTTTCGCTCTTTCGGACGAATCACGTCCGAACGTCTGCGCTATCGCATTGCAGACGTAAGCCCCCCACAAATCAGAAAATAGCACTTTTCAAATTCAGCTAGACCCCCTTACCAGATTTCGGCTATCCGGACACATAACGCTATGTTGTAATTAATTTAGCACTACTATCAAATTAAAATATTAAAATCACTAAATTAAAAAATTAAAATTATTAAATTAAAATACTAAAATTGCTAAAATTAATTTTACATTTACCTTAAATTAAAAAACGAAAGTATGCAAAATTAAGTAGAAATATATTTAAAATTAAAATATTCTTATTTAATATTTTAATTTAATACTCTATGAAATTAAATCTATTTTTTAAACTCTGCACAAACTAAATGAGTTAGCAAATAAAACAAAATTTTAGCAAGCACCTTTTTAGTTTCCCTTCTTTTTCCTCCTCCTCGTCTTGATAAAAAGCCCTATAAATAAGGCTTTAAGGATCTATATTGCTAAATTAAAAGATTAATAATATCAAAATAGAAATTTTTTTATAATAATTAAACATTTCACTTGTACTATTTTAGAATATGTGCTATACTATAGTTAATTAGATAGGATATAAAATTAAAATATTTTTTAAACAAAGAAAGGTAGAAAAA